>NZ_JAYFUH010000065.1:0-21555 GCF_034961085.1 Stenotrophomonas capsici
TGGTCAACGACCTGTACCCGCAGGGTGGCGACCTGTCCAAGGCCACGTTCTGGACCGGCCTGCGCCCGGCCACGCCGGACGGCACCCCGGTGATCGGCGCCACGCCGTACCGCAACCTGTTCCTCAACACCGGCCACGGCACGCTGGGTTGGACCATGGCCGCCGGCTCGGGCCGTTACCTGGCCGACCTGATGAGCGGCAGGACGCCGCAGATCAGCAGCGAAGGCCTGGACATCTTCCGCTACGGCAAGGGACAGCACTGATGCGCCCGGCACAGGCACTGATCGACCTGGAGGCGTTGCGCCATAACTACCGGCTGGCCCGCCAGTTGGGGGGCGGCAAGGCCTTGGCGATCATCAAGGCCGACGCCTACGGCCACGGTGCGGTGACCTGCGCACGCGCGCTGCAGGACGAGGCCGACGGTTTCGGCGTGGCCTGCATCGAGGAAGCGCTGGAGCTGCGCCAGGCCGGCATCCGCGGGCCGATCCTGCTGATGGAAGGCTTCTTCGATGCGGCCGAGTTGCCGCTGATCGTCGAGCATGACCTGTGGACGGTGGTGTCCTCGTCGTGGCAGCTGGAGGCGGTGGAAGCCTTCCGCACCGATGCCACGCTGCGCATCTGGCTGAAGCTGGACAGCGGCATGCACCGGCTGGGGTTGTCGCCGGATCAGTTCCGCGATGCGCACGCGCGCCTGAGCGCGCTGCCCACCGTGGGACCGCTGGTGATGATGAGCCACCTGGCGCGCGCCGACGAACTGGACAGCAACCGAACCCGCGAGCAGTTGGACGTGTTCCAGCACGCCATCGCCGGCCTGGCTGGCGAGACCAGCCTGTGCAATTCGCCGGCGCTGCTGGGCTGGCCGGACGTGCGCAGCGACTGGGTGCGCCCGGGCCTGATGCTGTACGGCGCCGATCCGCTGTACCCGCAGCCCAGCCCGCACGCGGCGCAGTTGCGCCCGGTGATGACGTTGCAGTCGCGGGTCATCGCGGTGCGCGAGCTGGGTGTCGGTGAGCCGCTGGGCTATGGCGCGCGGTTCATCGCCCAGCGCCCGACCCGCGTCGGCGTGGTGGCGATGGGCTATGCCGATGGCTACCCGCAGTTCGCGCCCAATGGCACGCCGGTGTTGATCGATGGCGTGCCCGGTCAACTGATCGGCCGCGTGTCGATGGACATGCTCACCATCGACCTCACCGACCACCCGCAGGCGGGCCACGGCAGCATCGTGCAGCTGTGGGGCAACGCGCCGACCATTTCCGAGCTGGCCCCGCGCTGCAACACCAGCGCCTACCGCTTGCCGTGCAGCCTCAAGCGCACCCCGCGCGTCTACCTGAGCGAGTAAGCCGCGCCGCCGTCCACCCATGCAGAAGGGCCGCATGCGCGGCCCTTCCTGGTAATACCCGGTTCGGGTGGAGTTACAGCCCGGCGGTCTTGCGTTCCGGTTGCAGCTCGCGGCGCAGCCAATCGTCGAGCAGGCGCTTCTCGTAACGCAGCGGATCGGTGTTGCTGGGCAGGCTGCTGTTGAACAGGTAGCCGGTGTCCGACAGCCGGCGCTCGCCCTGGTCGATCACCTGGCCGTTGGCATCGGTCAGGGTGAACTGCAGGTTGATGCGTGGCGGGTAGATGTCACGCAGGAAGCGCACGTCGTCCATCTGCGGCCCATGCCACGGCTCGTAGTCACCGGCACGCTTGATGTCGGTGATGGTCACGTCCAGCTTCTGTCCTTCGGGCAGGCGCTTGTCGGCCTGCTTGCGCAGGTGCTCGGCCAAGGTCACCACCCAGTCGCCGCGCTGGGCTTCCCAGCGGTTGCGGCTGGTGCGCAGCTCGGTGAACTGGGCCGGGTCGGTCCACTGCACCTGCACCGTACCTTCGGTGGGCAGGGCACGCGGGGCTTCCGGGTCGGACACGTTGCGCGGCTTGGCATGGGCACCGGCAACCGCCAGCAGGCAGGCCAGGCCAAGTCCGGTGACGGTCAGGGTTCTCATGGCACGTACTCCTGTGGATTGGGATGGACCAAGTGTGATCGGGGTTGGGAGAGCCGGCAATGAACGCTGTCAACCTGCCAGCCCCGGATTGCGTGATGGTTCATCATCACGTCCTGTGGATCGCCCGCTGCGCAGACTGCAGCAGCGCCGCCGCCAGCCCGAGTACGCCCCCCGAACGCCCCGCCGATGCTCCCCTTCGACCACGAAATCCGCCGCCAGCTTCCCAACCTGCCTGACCTGGACCTGGAGAATGCCTCCCTGTACCGGGAGGTGTTCGATGCGGTGGGAACCGGCTTCTGCGTGATTGAGCTGCTGTTCGAGAACGAGGAGGCCGTCGATTTCCGTTACCTGAAGGTCAACCGCGCGTTCGAGCGCATCACCGGCCTGGCCGAGGTGACCGGCCGGCGCGTGCGTGAGGTGCTGCCGGGGGTGGAGCCGTACTGGTTCCAGTTGTTCGGCCACGTGGTGCGTGAAGGGCGGATGGTGCAGTTCGAGCGCGAGGTGCGCGAGCTCGGCCGCTGGTACTCGGTAGAGGCCGTGCGCGTCGGTGCGCCGGAGCAATGCCGGGTGGCGATGCTGTTCTTCGACATCTCCGAGGCCAAGCGGGTGGAAATCGAGCTTGCCGAAAGCGAGGCGCGCTTCAGCGCGCTGGCCGACGGCCTGCCGATGCCGGTCTGGGTGCTGGATGACCTGGGCCAGGTACGTTTCGTCAACGCCGCCTTCGGCACCTACTTCGGCCTGGCCCCGGACGTGGACATCGGCCCCGGGCATTGGCAGAAGCTGCTGCATCCCGACGACCTGGCGCCGTTCGGGTACGAACTCGAAGCGGCCCTGGCCGAGCGCCGCGAGCTGCACATGAGCGTGCGCGTGCGCCGCCACGACGGGCAATGGCGCTGGCTGGAGATGAATGCCGTGCCGCGATTCTCCCCGGACGGCCGCTTCATCGGCCTGGCCGGCAACAGCCCGGACGTCACCGAGCGCCGCGAGATCGACATGGCGCGCGAGGAACTGCTCGCCGCCGAGCGTGCCGCGCGCAACGCCGCCGAAGGCACCGCGCGGATGAAGGATGAATTCCTGGCCACGCTGTCGCATGAACTGCGCACGCCGTTGACCACGGTGCTGGGCTGGAGCGAGCTGCTGCTGCAGCGCATGGACGCCGACCACCCGATGCGCAAGGGGTTGGAGGTGATCGCCAGCAGCGCGATGACGCAGAAGCACCTGATGTCGGACATGCTCGACCTGAGTAGCATGCTGCTGGGCAAGGTGCAGCTGGAGGTGGAGGTGCTGGACCTGGCCGAGCAGGTGCGCGACACCGTCCGCGCGCAGGAACTGGTGGCCGAAGGCAAGGCGCAGGAGCTGACCCTGTCGCTGCCCGAGCACCCCTGCCAGGTGCTGGGCGATGCCACCCGCATCCGCCAGATCCTCTCCAACCTGCTCTCCAACGCGATCAAGTTCACCGCCGTCGAAGGCCATATCCACATCCGCGTGCTGCGCGACGGCGAGCATTACGAAGTACGGGTCAGCGACGACGGCGACGGCATCGCGCCGGAGTTCCTGCAGCAGCTGTTCAGCCGCTTCAGCCAGGCCGATGGCACCACCACCCGGCGCCATGGCGGGCTCGGGCTGGGCCTGGCCATCGTCCAGCAGCTGACCGAACTGCATGGCGGCACGGTGTCGGCCGAGAGTGCCGGCGAGGGCCGGGGGGCCACCTTCCGGCTGCGGCTGCCGGTCCATCGCGCCCGCGAGGCGGACGGGCGACCGCGGCGCAAGGTGCAGCGTGGCCCGATCGGCGCACAGGTGGTGGCTGCGCACGCGCTGGCCGGGCTGCGCATGCTCGCGGTCGAGGACCAGCCGGACATGCTGGTCTACCTCAAGCGCCTGCTGGAGGAGCAGGGTGCTTCGGTGGTGGCCGTCAGCAGCGCCGCCGAAGCGCTGGAACTGCTGGGCATGGGTGGCCATGCGGCCTTCGATGTGCTGATCAGCGACATCGGCATGCCCGGCATGGACGGCTACGGGCTGGTCACCACCCTGCGCGAGACGCTGGGCATCGGCGGGGCCGAACTGCCGGCGGTGGCGGTGACCGCGCTGGCCCGCGAGGACGACCGGCGCCGTGCGTTCTCGGCCGGCTTCCAGGGCCATATCGCCAAGCCGTACAGCGTGGCCCAGCTGGTGGGCGCCATCCGCGATGCCCGCTTGCCACGCTGAATCTTTGCGCCGGTTTCACGCGCCGCCCCGCTAATGTGATGACGAGCACTCTTGGACGCTCGCATGGCCCTCTACGCGCCCCACGTCTATTCCGACCCGCTGACCATTGCCGCGCTTGAAACCCTGGCGGGGGAACTGCCGGGGCAGGCGCGGGTGATGCTGGTGCTCAAGGACGGCAGCCGGGTCGCCGGCACGGTGGTGATGCGGCCTTGCCTGCAGCACTTTTCCGACCCGGCCGAGCAGGCCGGGGTCAACGCCATGGTGCGCCTGGACGACCTGGCGCGGATCTCCCAGCAGCACGTGATCTGGCTGGACAGCGTCCGCCAGGTGCTGCGGCTGGGCGAGCCGGGGCCGGGCGAGGTCCTGTAGCGTTGCGGTGGGCCGGGGCCAAGCCCCGGTAGAATGGACGGCCCGTTCCAAGAAGTACCGGCATGCCCGCCCTGCAAGACGCCCCGCTGCAAACCCTGTTCCTGCCCTTTTCCCATGCCGGCCTGCGTTGGCCGGCCGGCCCGGTGTTGTTCCTGCGTGCCCGCGATGGCTGGCCGCTGCGCGAGCACGCCGCGCCGGGGCAACTGGTCTGCGCGCAGAGCTTCCGCCCGTTCGCCGACGCGCTGGGGCGCAGTGGCTGGCAGGTGGTGGACGAGGACGCGCTGGACGCCGACGACACGCGTTATGCGCTGGTGCTGGTGCTGCCGCCGCGCCAGCGTGATGAGGCCCGCGCGCTGTTCGCCCGTGCGCTGTCGTCGTTGGCGCCGGGCGGCATCGTGGTTGCCTGCCAGTCCAACAACGAGGGCGCGCGCTCGGGCGAGAGCGACCTGCAGCAGCTGGCCGGGCTGGGCGGCAAGCTGACCAAGAACCACTGCCGTGCCTACTGGACCGCGCCGGCTGATGGCCGTCACGACGAAGCCCTGCGCAAGCGCTGGGCGGCACTGGACGCGCCGCGTGGCATCGTCGATGGGCGCTTCCAGAGCCGGCCCGGCGTGTTCGCCTGGGACCGCATCGACCCGGCCTCGGCGCTGCTGGTCGAACAGTTGCCGGTCGACCTGGCCGGGCGTGGCGCCGACCTCGGCGCCGGCTGGGGGTATCTGTCGGCCGAAGTGCTGGCGCGCTGCCCCAAGGTCACCGCGCTGGACCTGTACGAAGCCGAGTCACGCGCGCTGGCGCTGGCCCGCCGCAACCTGGCCGGTAGCAGCGCCAAGCTGGACTTCCGCTGGCATGACGTCACCGCCGGCATCGACGGCCGCTATGACTTCGTCGTTTCCAATCCGCCATTCCACACCCCGGCGCGCGAAGACCGCCCCGACATCGGCCAGCGCTTCATCGCCGTGGCCGCGCAGGCACTGCGCCCGGGCGGGCAGCTGTTCATGGTGGCCAACCGCCACCTGCCGTACGAGCAGATCCTCAACGAGAGCTTCGGCCAGGTGCGCGTGGCGGCCGAGCGCGATGGCTTCAAGGTGATCGTCGGCACCCGCGGGGGCCGCGCATGAAGCTGGTCAAGCACATCGCCAACCTTGGCTACGGCAGCCGCAAGCAGGTGCAGGGGATGTTCCGCGAAGGCCGCATCACCGACGCCGACGGCGAGGTGCTGTATGCCGACGACAAGGTTGAACACGACGCCATCCGCGTCGACGGCGAACCGCTGGACCCGCCGCCCGGGCTGGCGCTGATGCTGTACAAGCCGACCGGCTACACCTGCTCGACCAAGGACCAGGGGCGGTTGGTCTACGACCTGCTGCCCGAGCGTTTCCGCGACCGCGACCCGGTGCTGTCCAGCGTCGGTCGCCTCGACCGCGATACCTCCGGCCTGCTGCTGATGACCGACGACGGCCAGCTGCTGCACCGCATCGTTTCGCCCAAGGCACGCCTGGACAAGGTCTACGTCGCCGAGCTGGCGCAGGACCTGCGCGGTGACGAGGCGGCGCAGTTCGCCAGCGGCACGCTGCTGCTGGAATCGGACGACAAGCCGCTGCTGCCGGCCGAACTGGAGGTGCTGGGCCCGCGCCAGGTGCGCCTGACCCTGCACGAAGGCCGCTACCACCAGGTGCGGCGCATGTTCGCCGCGGTCGGCAACCACGTGCAGGCGCTGCAGCGCGTGCGCATTGGCGGCCTGGACCTGGGCCAGCTGCAGCCGGGGCAATGGCGGCAACTGCAGGCCGCCGATCTTCAGACGCTGTTCGGAGCGGCCCAGTGAACCTGATGACGGGGCTGCCGGCACGTCCGCAGGCGGTGATCTTCGACATGGACGGGCTGATGCTGGACAGCGAACGCGCGTTGCTCGGCTGCCTGGAACAGACCGCGCGCGCGCATGGCTACGAGGTGCCGCGCGCGTTGCTGCTGTCGCTGGTGGGCTCGGCCGATGCGGTTACCCGCCGCAGGCTGGGCGATGCACTGGGCGTGGAGCGCACCGACGCGCTGCTGGCCGATTCCTATGCCCGTTACGACGGCATCGTCGAAGCCGGCGTGCCGTTGCGCCCGGGCATCCTCGAACTGCTGGAGCTGCTGGACGCGCACCAGGTGCCGCGCGCGGTGGCCACCGCCACCCGCACGCCGTTGGCGCAGCGCAAACTGGAAGCGGCTGGCCTGCTGGCGTATTTCCAGGCCGTGGCCACCAGCACCGAGGTGGCCCATTCCAAGCCGGCACCGGACATCTACCTGCTCGCCGCGGCGCGGCTGGGCGTGGCGCCGCAGCATTGCCTGGCGCTGGAAGATTCGCCGACCGGCGTGCGCGCGGCGCTGGCGGCGGGCATGACCACCATCCAGATTCCCGACCTGCTCGAGCCGGACGACGACGTCCGCGCGCTGGGCCACCGCATCACCGGCTCGCTGCACGACGTGCACCAGATGCTGCAACCCTGGCTGGGCTGAACCCGGCCAGGTTCCCTCACGGCAGCGCGGGCAAGCGGTTCGCCCGGTGACCCTCCCGCAGGCCGGGATGCAATCCCGGCGCCATGCGCCGCACGTAGGTTTCAGTGCGGCTTTTCGCCCGACAACAACCGCTCCCAGCCGTCCACGCCCAGCTTGTCCAGCGTGGCGATGTTGCGTTCCACGATCACGTCCGGGTCGGGGAAGGCCGCCACCGCGCGCTCCACGCTGTCTTCGCGCAGCAGGTGCAGGATCGGGTAGGGCGCGCGGTTGGTGTAGTTGCTCACGTCGTCCGGGGCCACGCCCTCGAACTGGTACTGCGGATGGAAGCTGGCCACCTGCAGGATGCCCGGCAGGTCCAGCGCTTCCAGCACCGCGTCGGTGTTGTCGAGGAAGTCGTTGTACTCCAGGAAATCGGTCAGCACGTCCGGATGGATGATCAGCGTCGTGTCGATCTGCTCGGCCGGGGTGTCGCGCAGCAGCACCAGCTCCTCGGCGAGCTCTTCCAGCAGGGCCTCGGGCGTGGTCGCATCGCTGAGCACGAAGCGCACCTGCTGCTTGACGTACACCGCCTTGGCGAACGGGCACAGGTTCAGGCCGATCACCGCCTTCTCCAGCCAGTTCCGGGTAACGGCGATGGGATCGGGGGCAAGGTGGTCGGTGAAGTCGGTCATGGCAGGCCCTTTGGGCTGGCTGGGGGGCCGATTGTAGAGGTTCCAGCACGCCTGCTGTCCCTTGATGAGACCGGGTACAGCGCCGGCTGTCCCGTAATGAAACACCCGCAAGTCCCGCAATGACGGCCTGCGCGGGCGTCTGCGTGATTGTCGGGCACGGCCAATAGCCAACGCCGGGGTGGGGGTATCCAATGCATCGCAAGCGATGCGTGGAGTGTGTGTGATGAGCGTACAGACCTTCCTGCCGGCCGCACTCTGGTCGGGCAAGCAGTTCGTCGGGCAGTGGCAGGACGGACGCATCCTGCGCGAGGTACGCGAGCCGGCGACCGGGCGTGCCCTGGGCCAGGTGGCGATGGCCTCGCCCGAGCAGATCGCCGCGTCGGCGGCGCGGGCCGCGCACGTGCAGCGTGCATGGGCCAATGCCGGGCACGAAGTGCGCGCACGTGTGCTGCGTCGTGCCGCCGTGCTGGCCGAAACCCATTCCGGCGAGATCGTTGACTGGCTGGTGCGCGAGGGCGGGTCGACGCGGCTCAAGGCCGGTTCCGAGCTGAAGGTGGTTGTCCGCGTGCTGCACGAGGCGACGGCATTGCCCTCCCGTGCCGTGGGCGAGGTACTGCCATCGCAGCCGGGGCGGTTGAGCCTGGCGCGGCGGCGCCCGCTGGGCGTGGTCGGGGTGATCTCGCCGTTCAACTTCCCGCTGTACCTGGCCCTGCGCGCGGTCGCGCCGGCCTTGGCGCTGGGCAATGCGGTGGTGCTCAAGCCGGACCCGCGCACCGCCGTGTGCGGTGGGCTGGTGATCGCCCGCCTGTTCGAACTGGCCGGCCTGCCGGAAGGCGTGCTGCATGTCCTGCCCGGGGACGGCGCCGCCGGTGCGGCGCTCTGCCGCGACCCGCACGTGCGGATGATCCAGTTCACCGGGTCCACCGCCGCCGGGCGCAAGGTCGGCGAAACCGCGGGCCAGCACCTGAAGAAGGTGTCGCTGGAACTGGGCGGGAAGAACACGCTGATCATCCTGGACGACGCCGACATCGACCTGGCCGTGGCCAACACCGCCTGGGGTGCGTACCTGCACCAGGGCCAGATCTGCATGGCGACCGGGCGCGTGCTGGTGCAGCGTGGCCTGTACGCGGCGTTCGTGGAAAAGCTGGTGGCCAGGGCAAAGCAGCTGAAGGTGGGTGACCCCGCGCAGGAGGACGTCGCACTGGGGCCGCTGATCAATGCGCAGCAACGCGACCACGCCATCGGCATCGTCAACGCCGCGCGCGCGGCCGGCGCCACGCTGGCGGCCGGCGGTACGTTCCGCGACCTGTTCTTCGCGCCGACCGTGCTGGCCGACGTGGGGCGTGACAATCCCGCGTTCGGCGAGGAGATCTTCGGCCCGGTGGCAGTGGTGGTGCCCTTCGACAGTGACGATGAAGCAGTCGAGCTGGCCAATGACACGCCCTACGGCCTGTCGATGGGCGTGATCACCGCCAACGTCGGGCGTGCGCTGAAGCTGGGTGAGCGGCTGCACACGGGGTTGCTGCACATCAACGACCAGACCGTGAACGACGAGGTGCTCAACCCGTTCGGGGGCGTGGGCATCTCGGGCAACGGCACCAGCATTGGTGGCCCGGCCAACCTCGACGAGTTCACCCAGTGGCAGTGGCTGACGATCAAGGCCGATGCCCCTGCCTATCCGCTGTAAGCCAGGAGACCGGCATGAATGCGATTGATGCAACGCGCGAGATCACCGTGGCGGTGGTGCGCGGCAAGGAACAGCCCTTCCGTATCGAGCAGGCGCGCATCCGCGGCCCGCGCAGCGACGAGGTGCTGGTACGGATCGTGGCGACGGGCCTGTGCCACACCGACCTGATCGTGCGCGACCAGTACTACCCGGTGCCGTTGCCGATCGTGCTTGGCCACGAAGGCGCGGGGGTGATCGAAGCGATCGGCCCGGAAGTGAAGGGGCTCGCGGTGGGGGACCACGTGGTGCTGGCCTACGGTGCCTGCGGGCATTGCAAGCCGTGCAGCAGCGGCCACGGCGCGTACTGCGTCGACTTCTATGCGCAGAATTTCGGCGGCGCCGCGGCCGATGGTTCCAACGCGCTGCAGGATGCGGATGGCGCCCCGCTGCACGACCACTTCTTCGCCCAGTCCTCGTTTGCCACCTATGCCCTGGCGCGCGAGAACAACGCGGTGAAGGTGCCCGACGACGCACCGCTGGAACTGCTGGGGCCGTTGGGCTGTGGCATCCAGACCGGTGCCGGGGCGGTCATCAACTCGATGAAGGTCACGCCCGGCAGCAGTTTCGCCGTCTACGGGGCCGGTGCGGTCGGCCTGAGCGCGGTGATGGCCGCGCGCGTGGCGGGTGCGGCCATCATCATCGCCGTGGACGTGGTGCCGTCGCGGCTGGCGCTGGCGCGGGAACTGGGCGCCACCCATGTCATCGACAGCCGCACGCAGGACATTGTCGCGGCGGTGCAGCAGATCAGTCCTGGTGGCGTGGACTACGCGCTGGAATCCACCGGCCGCGCCGACGTGCTGGAGCAGGGCGTCACCGCCTTGGCCAAGCTCGGCGTGATCGGCGTGGTCGGTGCTTCGAAGATGGGCACCCAGGCCAGCTTCGACGTCAACAACCTGCTGATGGGCGGGCGTAGCATCCGTGGCGTGGTCGAAGGCGACAGCGTGCCGCAGGTGTTCATCCCGCAACTGGTGCAGTTGTACCTGCAGGGGCGCTTTCCGTTCGACCGGCTGGTGACGTTCTACCCGCTGGCGCAGATCAACCAGGCGGCCGAGGACAGCCGCCGTGGCATCACGCTCAAGCCGATCCTGCGTATCGGCGGCTGAAGGCGGGACGAGGTGTCGGGAATGCACACAACACGGGCAGGCCGCCGCCGCGCCCAGCCGCAGGAGTCGCCGTGATGACCGGGATCATCCAGGAGCGCCAGCAACAGCTGGCCCATGCGCGCCACGCGTTCGCCGGAGGCGGGCCGCTGCCCGTCCACCTGCTGCCGCCCCCGCTGCTGCGCTCGTGGCAACGCTCGCGGCAGGCCGGCCTCGCGCCGCGCGAGGCCCCGCTGCTGCAGCCGCGCATCGCCCGTCCATCACCGCCGGAACACCCGGACGACCGGCGCCTGGCACGCTGCGTGCAGCAGGAACTGGACCGGCTGTGGGCCGCGTTCGGCGGCCGCCACTGGACCCTGTTCTGCGTGAATGCACAGGGATGGATCGTGGCCCAGCGCGAGCACGGCCTGACCGATTCGCCGCTGCTGCGCTCGATCCAGCTCGGCCGGCGGCTGCGCGAGTCGCACCTGGGCACCACAGCCCCCAGCTGCGCGCTGGCCGATGATCTGCCGGTGCTGGTGCGAGGCAACGAACACTACCTGGACCACTTCGCGCACACCTTCTGCCTGAGCGTGCCGCTGCATGGGCTGGAAGGCCAGGTGCTGGGCGCGCTGGACATCACCGGCAACGGCGACCGCAACGCCGCGCTGCTGCTGGACTACTTCCGCCAGGCGGCGTTGTCGGTGGAGAACCGGTTGATGCTCGAATGCCGCCCGTGCCACCTGCTGGCCCTGCAGCATGATCCACGCTGGCTGCACACCCCGTTCCAGGGGCTGCTGGCGGTGGAGGAGAACGGGCGCGTCCGTGCCGCCAACCGCATCGCCCGGCGCCTGCTTGACCTGCCACGGCGTGGCCCGTTGCCGACGCTGATGCTGGAAGGCCTGTTCGCCGCGGCCAACGTGCACCAGCGGCGGCGCCTGCTGCAGGCCGGGGCGGCGCGACGCGTGCCGGTCAGCGGGGACCGGGCGGTGTACGTGCAGTACCTGCGCCCGCCGGTGCCGCGGCGCGGCAGCATCGCCATCCCGGAGGCGGCGCGGCAGGCGGGGCAGGGCTCGCTGCGTGCGCAGGGCACGCGTGCGGTGCATGAAGCCATGCAACTGCACCAGGGCAATGTCAGCGCGGCCGCGCGCCGGCTCGGCATCTCGCGCACCACGCTGTACCGCAAGTTGCAGCAGGGCGACTGACCCTGCCGTAGCGTTGGATCAATCGCGGAAGTTGTCGAACTGCAGCGGCTGCTCGAACTCGCCCTTCTTCAGCAGTGCGATCACTTCCTGCAGGTCGTCGCGCTTCTTGCCGTTCACGCGCAGCTTGTCGCCGTTGATCTGGGTGTCGACCTTGATCTTGGCTTCCTTGATCCTGGCGGCGATCTGCTTGGCCAGCTTCTGCTCGATGCCCTGCTTGACCGTGACCTGCTGGCGCGCGCCGCCCAGGTTGGTCTCGATGTCGCCGAACTCCATGCAGCGGAAGTCGATGTTCCGCGCCGACAGGCGCAGGCGCAGGATGTCGGCCATCTGCTTGAGCTGGAAGTCGGTGGGCGCGGTGAGCTTGATCAGCTTCTCGTCCTCCAGGTCGAACTTGGCATCCACGCCCTTGAAATCGAAGCGGGTGGACAGCTCGCGGTTGGCCTGGTCGATGGCGTTGGTCAGCTCGTGCTTGTCAACTTCGGAAACGACGTCGAAAGAAGGCATGGGGGTAACTCCGTTCAATGAAAACCGCCGCCATTCTAGGCGATGCCTTGCACCCCGGTAGAGCACCGCCATGATGCGCCGGCGTTCAGGGCCCCTTCCACTGCGCATGCAGCAGGTTGGACACCGCATAGCAGGCCGGGGCGTCCTTGTTGGACAACACCACCACCGTCTCGCCGGTGCGCGGGTAGTGGCGCACGTCGGTGCAGATGCCGTCGGCGCTGCCGCCGTGGCCCCAGCGGAAATCGCGCTCCGGCACGCCTTCGCCATAGCCGGTGGCAAAGAACCCCAGCCCCATGAACTCGCGCTGGGTGCGCGTGGCCTCGGCCAGCAGGGCAGGAGGCAGCAGCTTGCCTGCGTTCAACGCCTGCACGAAGCGCAGCAGGTCGCGCGCGGTACCCACCTCGCCGCCGGCGGAAAAACCGCGCGCCGGCAGCGTGGCGCAGTTGCGCACGCGCTTGCCGTCGACCTCCACGTAGCCCGCGGCCAGGTCGGGGGCCGGGTCGCTGCAGTCCACGAAGCCGGTCCGGGTCATGCCGGCCGGTGCGAGGACGTGCTGCCGGATGTAACTTTCGAAGTCCTGCCCGGACAGTACCTCGACCATCCTGCCGAGCACGATGTAGCCGTAGTTGCCGTACTTCTGCTGCGTGCCGGGCGTGAACTCCGGGGCACGGCCACCGTGCAGCGCGATCATGTCGGCCAGCGTCCGCAGCCGGGCGCGCTCTGCGGAATGCGTGGCACCGAACAGCTCCTCGATGTCGCCGGCGCCGGCGCTGTGGGTGAGCAGTTGCCGGACGGTTACCCCGTCGGCGAATGCCCGGTTCGGATAGTCCTTGAGCACCTGCCCGACCGGCGAGTCCAGGCCGAGCTTGCCCGCGGCCACCTGCTGCAGCACCGCCACGCTGGTGAACATCTTGCCGGCCGAGGCGAAGTTCAGGCGGTCACCGGCCTGCAGCGGCGCATCGCCGTTCTCGTCGCGCAGGCCGTAGGCCTTCTCGAACAGCACCGTGTCGCCGTTGGCCACCAGCACCACGCCGGAGAACTTGCCGGCCGCTTCCACGCCCAGCGCGAAGCCGTCCAGCTGGGCCAGCGCAAGCGGGTCGGGAACTTCGCCGGCCAGCGACGGCCAGGGCAGCGTGGCCAACAGGCAGGCCAGCAACGGGCGGAGGGGAACGGGCAACCGCGGACACTTCGCTTGCATGGGAATCTCCCGGCACGATGTGGGCTGAACATAGCGCACCGGCCGGGGTTACCGATAATGCGCGCGACAGCGGATAATCGATCCATGTCCGTGACCAAATCCCCCGCGCGCGCCATCATCTGGATGCTGGCCGCCGTCGCCTTCTTTTCGCTGATGGATGCCGGCATGAAGATGCTGGCCGAAAGCTATCCCACCCTGCAGGTGACCACGCTGCGTGGCGCGGCCTCGTTGCCGTTCGTGCTGGTGTGGGTGCTGATGACCGCCGGCCCGCGTTCGATCATCCCGGTGCGCTGGGGCCTGCACCTGCTGCGCGGCGTGCTGGGCATGGTGATGATCGGTTGCTTCGTCTACGCGCTGCGCACGCTGCCGTTGTCCACCGCCTACACGATCTACTTCGTCGCCCCGCTGCTGGTGGCTGCGCTGTCGGTGCCGTTGCTGGGTGAGTACGTGGGGCCGCGCCGCTGGGTGGCCATCGGCATCGGCCTGCTCGGCGTGATGGTGGTGCTGCGCCCGGGCGTGGATGGTTTCATTTCCTTCCCCGGGCTGATGGTGCTGATCGCGGCCACGGCCTACGCGATCGCCGCGGTGACGGTCAGCCTGCTGACCCGCACCGATACCCCGCAGTCGATGGTGGTGTGGTTCCTGCTGATCATGGCGGTGGGTGCGGGTCTGCTGGCCTGGCCGCAGTGGCAACCGCTGCAGTGGAAGCACGCTGCCCTGATCGCCGGCATGGGCCTGGCCGGGGCGCTGGGCCAGATCGCGCTGACCAAGGCGTTCCAGCTCGGCCAGGCCTCGCTGATCGCGCCGCTGGAGTACACCGGGCTGGTCTGGGTGATCGGCTGGGACCTGATGCTGTGGGACAAGCTGCCCGATCGCTGGACCTGGATCGGCGCGGCGATCATCGTCGCCAGCGGCCTGTACCTGCTGCACCGCGAGCGGGTCCAGCAGGCCCATCGGGCCGGTCCGGTCGACCATCCCTGAGCCCGCGCCGGCGGCACGTAGGCGGGGGAATCCCGGGGGCCTTTCCGGCGGGACCCGAAGGCATCTTCCCCGTCGTCCCCTTGGGCTGCGTCCAGGGGAGGGGCAGGGCAGTACCCGGGTCGGGATGGGGCCCGGTGGGCCAGCCGCAGCCCCGGAGATGCCAGCTTAGAACCAAAAGGAATAAGCTTCCGTCCATCAGCACGCGCGCCGGGCGGTCGGCGCTGCTAGGCTGCACGCCCCCCATTCTGTCCCCCCGGTTGCCCAGGCAGTGATCGCGTTCCAGAACCTGCAGAAGTCCTATGTCGTCGATGGTCGCGCGATCACCGCGCTGCATCCGCTTGATCTGACGATCGAGGCCGGCGAGGTATTCGGCATCATCGGCCATTCCGGTGCCGGCAAGTCCACCCTGATCCGCCTGATCAACCGCCTGGAAGAACCCAGTGGCGGCCGCGTGCTCATCGACGGGCAGGACGCCACCACGCTGGACGATGCCGGCCTGCGTGCGCTGCGCCGCCGTATCGGCATGATCTTCCAGCACTTCAACCTGCTGTCCTCGCGCACGGTGGCGGCCAATGTCGCCTTCCCGCTGGAACTGGCCGGCACCGCGCAGGCCGAGATCGATGCGCGCGTCGCCGAACTGCTGCGCACCGTGGGCCTGGAAGCCCATGCCAGCAAGTACCCGGCGCAGCTGTCCGGCGGCCAGAAGCAGCGCGTGGGCATCGCCCGTGCGCTGGCCACGCGCCCGCAGATCCTGCTGTGCGACGAGGCCACCAGCGCGCTGGACCCGCAGACCACCGCCTCGGTGCTGTCGCTGCTGGGCAAGATCAACCGCGAGCTGGGCCTGACCATCGTGCTGATCACCCACGAGATGGACGTGATCCGCCGTGTCTGCGATCGCGTGGCCGTGCTCGACGCCGGGCATCTGGTCGAGATGGGCCCGGTGACCGATGTGTTCCTGCACCCGCAGCATCCCACCACCCGCCGCTTCGTGTCCGAGTCCGAGCACGTGGACGAAGGCGAGCAGCTGCGCGACTACGCCGCGGTCAACGGCCGCATCGTGCGCCTGACCTTCCTCGGCAATGACACCTACGAACCGCTGCTGGGCCGCATCGCGCGCGAGACCGGGGTGGACTACAACATCCTGTCCGGCCGCATCGACCGGATCAAGGACACGCCCTATGGCCAGCTGACCGTCGCACTGGTCGGGGGTGACCAGGACGCGGCGCTGGCGGTGTTCGTCGGCGCCGGCGTACACGTGGAGGAGCTGCGCCAATGATGTTCGCGACCGCAGGCGGCTTCTTCCGCCACCTCGATGCCGGCAAGTGGGCCGACATCGGCCAGGCCACCCTCGACACCCTGCTGATGCTGGCCGGCTCGTTGCCGCTGACCATGGCCATCGGCCTGCCGCTGGGCGTGCTGCTGTTCCTGACCGGTTCGCCGCAGCTGCACCGCAAGCCGGTGGTCTACGGCGTGCTGGCGCTGCTGGTGAACCTGCTGCGCTCGGTGCCCTTCATCATCCTGATGATCGTGCTGATCCCGGTCACGCTGGGCCTGATGGGCACCTCGCTGGGCGTGCGCGGCGCGATCCTGCCGCTGGTCGTCGGCGCCGCGCCGTTCTATGCGCGCCTGGTCGAAACCGCCTTGCGCGAAGTGGACCGTGGCGTGATCGAAGCCAGCCAGGCGATGGGGGCGACCACCCGCCAGCTGGTGTTCAAGGTACTGCTGCCGGAGGCGCGCCCGGGCCTGATCGCCGGCGCCACCGTCACCACCATCGCGCTGATCGGCTTCACCGCGATGGGCGGTGCGATCGGTTCTGGTGGCCTGGGCGACCTGGCCTTCCGCGATGGCTACCAGCGCTCGCACACCGACGTGGCGCTGGTCACCGTGGTGCTGCTGCTGGTGCTGGTCCAGTTGCTGCAGATGGCCGGCGACCGGCTGGTCGCGCACTACAGCCGCAAGTAAGCCGCGCCCGGCCGTGCGTCGTCCGCGCGGCGGGCCTGTTACGGTATGCCGTCCACCATCCTTCCCCACGGGATCCTGATTCCTATGAAAAAGCTGCTCGCCTTCCCCCTGTTCGCCGCCGCGCTGGCGCTTTCGGCCTGCGGCAAGCCGGCCGCGGATGAGTCCAGGCTGGTGGTCGCGGCCACCGCGGTGCCGCACGCCGAGATCCTGGAAGTGGTCAAGCCGCTGATGCAGAAGGAAGGCGTCACGCTCGACGTGCGCGTGTTCAACGACTACGTGCAGCCCAACGACCAGCTGGTGCAGAAGCAGGTGGACGTGAACTACTTCCAGACCGAGCCTTACCTGCAGGCCTACAACCGTGACCGCAAGACCGAGCTGGTCACCGTCACCGGCGTGCACATCGAGCCGTTCGGTGCCTATTCGCGTCGCTTCACCTCGCTGGCCGAACTGCCCAGCGGCGCCGACGTGGTGATCCCGAACGACCCCAGCAACAACAGCCGCGCGCTGATCCTGCTGGACAAGGCCGGCGTCATCAAGCTCAAGGACCCGTCCAACGCACTGTCCACCCAGCGCGACATCGTCGAGAACCCCAAGGGCCTGAAGTTCCGCGAGCTGGACTCGGCGATGCTGCCGCGCGTGCTCGACCAGGTCGACCTGGCCCTGATCAACACCAACTACGCGCTGGATGCGGGCCTGAACCCGACCAAGGATGCGCTGGCCATCGAGAGCAGCGATTCGCCCTACGTGAATTTCCTGGTCGCGCGCCCGGACAACAAGGACGACGCCCGCGTGCAGAAGCTGGCCAAGGCCCTGACCAGCCCGGAAGTGAAGGCCTTCATCGAGCAGAAGTACAAGGGCGCGGTACTGCCGGCGTTCTGACCCGCGCACCGCTCGTGCCGGGCCACGCGCGGCAGGGGCGTGGCTCCGCTCTACCGGCCATCACGCGTGCCGGCCTATGCTCCCCGTTCCCGCTGCATCACGAACGGACCCTGACACCATGCCGATGCTGTTCGCCCTGCCGTTGGGGCTGCTGGTCTTCGTTGCGATCACGCTGCTGCTGTTGCCGCTGTCGCTGTGGCAGCGCGTGCGCAACGGCGGCGCGCGACGCCAGGCGCGGCCCTGGCTGATCACCTTCAATTTCTGGGGCACGCTGGTCTCGACCGTGATGTTCGTGGTGTTCACCGCCATCGCCGGCTTCTGGTGGACCAACGCCTGGGCCTATGCCGCTCTGGGATGGCTGGTGGGGCTGCTGGTCGGCGTGCTGGGCTACCGGCTCACGCAGTTCGACCCGGGTCCGGACGTGCTGTTCTACAAGCCCAGCACGGCGCTGGTGCTGCTGTTGACCCTGATGATCGTGGTGCGCCTGGTGGCAGGCCTGGTGCAGGGATGGCAGGCCTCGGTGAACGGCGTGGCCTGGCCGCAAAGCGGCTGGCTCAGCCATGCCGGCCTGCTGGCGATGGCGGCCCTGCTGCTGGGCTATGCCGGCATGTACGCACTGTTGCTGCGGCGACGGGTACGGCATCACCTGCGCTATCGTCGCCACGACCGCAGCGTGCGCTGATCCATGGCGGCCACGCCGGGCTGCCGGTAGGCTGGTGCAACGATCCTGCCGGGGGTATCCATGGGCGTGTTGAACCTGCTGGGACGCCGGATGGCGCATTTCCTCGCCCAGCCACGGCGTCGCCAGATGCGGCCGTCCACCAGCGACCCGGCGTTGCTGGCGCGGACGCTGCGACGCGGCGACGTGCTGTTGGTGGAAGGCAACAGCCGCTTCGCCACGGCGATCAAGTACCTCACCCAGTCCACCTGGTCGCACGCCGCGCTGTACATCGGCGAGGAGCCATTGCACGAAGGCGGGCGGCCGCAGCCGATGCTGATCGACGTGGACGTGGAGCAGGGCGTGCGGCGCATTCCGCTCAGCGAGTTCGCCCACCAGCACACGCGCATCTGCCGTCCACAGGGGCTGGCGCCGATGGTGGTGGAACAACTGGTCGCATTCATGCGTGCACGGCTGGGCTACAGCTACGACCTGAAGAACGTGTTCGACCTGGCCCGTTACCTGATCCGCCAGCCGCCCGTGCCCGGCAATATGCGCCGGCGCCTGATCGCGCTGGGCAGCGGCGAACCGACCAAGGCGATCTGCTCGACCTTGCTGGCGCAGGCATTCGAGTCGATCCGCTACCCGATCCTGCCCGAGATCGAAACGGTGCTGGAGCAGGCCGGTGGCCGCGAACAGCGGCTGGAGATCCTGCACATCCGCAACTACAGCCTGTACACGCCGCGCGACTTCGACGTCTCGCCGTTCTTCGACGTGATCAAGCCACGCCTGCAATCCGGCTTCGACTACCTCGCCCTGCAATGGAGCGAAGACGGCACCCCGTGAAGCCGCCCTGCGGCTGCGTGAACGAAGACAGGCACGGACCGCGAACGGTCCGTGCCTGTTGAATCAACCGCTGCTTTGTTCTGGATGAATCAGAAGCGGGCGCCGATACCAAAGCCCACGGTCCACGGGTCCAGCTTCAGGTCCTGGCCGGTGCCGGCGCCAGCGACGCGCAGTTCCGGACGGGCGTGCATGTAGCGTGCATCGGCACGGGCGAACCAGGTGGAGTTGATGTTCATGTCCACGCCGACGGTGCCGATGGCGCCCTTGGCGGTTTCCACGGCGACGTGGTCGCCGGTGCCGGACAGGCCATCGATCTTCTCGTTGCTGAAGTTCGACTCGTAGTAGCCCACGCCCACGAACGGGCGGAACACGTTGTCAGCCGCGCCGAAGTGGTACTGCGCGCTCAGCGCGATCGGCTGCTGCTCGACCGAGCCGGCCTTGGCGCCGCCATCGGTGCGCACGCGGTGGTTGAACTTGTCGGCAGCACCCCACAGTTCCACGGCGATGTTGTCGTTGAAGTAGTAGCTGGCGCTCAGCGTCGGGGCCGGGCCGCCATCGAACTTGTCGATGCCGTCCACCGGATCGCTCTTGGGCTGCAGCAGCGCAACGCCGCCAACCACGGCAAAATGCTTGCCCGATGCAGTGTCAGCCGTGCCGTCCTGCGCGAACGCAGTGGAAGAAAGCGCAAGTGCGCCCAGGGTGGCAAGGCTCAGAATCTTGATCGAACGCATGACAAACTCCTCGTCTCTCTATCGGGACATTGTTGTTTTCGAGGCCCTCGTTGCGGGGCGTGGCAAACCCTAGCGATGCGAAGATGAATCGCTCTGTACGCATGGGGTTTTTTCTGTGCATGCGTTCAGTAAGCAATGGACGAAACCCCATGAAATCGGGACAAACCACCCAAAGTCCGTTCACGATGTTGTGGCGCGCGTGATGGACGAACAGCTACTGCAGGGATTGCCTGCGCAGGTGAATGCGGATTGCCGGGTGCTGGTGCTGGGTTCGATGCCGGGCGCGGTGTCACTGCAGCAGGCGCGTTACTACGCGCATCCGCGCAACCGCTTCTGGCCGTTGATGGGCGCGTTGTGCGGATTCGATCCCGCGCAGGAGTACACGCAGCGCCTGCATTGCCTGTTGCAGTCCGGGGTCGGTGTCTGGGACGTGATCGGCCAGTGCCGGCGCAGTGGCAGCCTGGATGCGGCCATCGAGCGGGGCAGCGAAGTGCCCAATGCGCTGCCGGCGCTGATCCAGGGCCTGCCCGGGCTGCGCGCCATCGCCTGCAATGGCGGTGCCGCCGCCGCGGCGTTCCGGCGCTGGGTGTCCCCGGCTTTGCCGCCTTTGGCGGCTGCGCTGCCGGTGCTGGCGCTGCCTTCCACCAGTCCGGCCAACGCGGCATGGACATTGCCGCGCCTGCGCGCGGCCTGGGCGCCACTTCAGCCGTGGCTGGAAACCGGCGCGCAAGCTGCCCCAACGGCCCGTGGCCGTTGACGGGCAGGACATCAGGGACAACCGTTCGGGTCAGTATTGATGGCCTGGCTGGGACAACCGTCGCGCCCGGCCGGGCTTGGGGCGTGGCTGTCCAGGGACATACGTAGGCGAATTCAGTGGAGGCGGTTGGCGCTGCGGCCCGGGGACGCCACAATAGGAGATTCCCTCACTGTTGCTGGAGTTATTCATGGCCGAAATCAAGGAAGCACTTGTCCCCGATATCGGTGACTACAGCGACATTCCGGTGATCGAGATCCTGGTTGCCGTCGGCGACACGGTGAAGAAGGACCAGGGCCTGGTCACGCTGGAATCGGACAAGGCCACGATGGAAGTGCCGTCCGCCTATGCCGGCGTGGTCAAGGAACTCAAGGTCAAGGTGGGTGACACCCTGTCCGAGGGCAAGGTCGTGGCCGTGATCGAAGTGGCCGAGGAGAGCGCCGCCAAGCCGGCCGCCGCAGCTGCCCCGGCCGCGCCGGCCAAGGTCGAGCCGACCGCCGAGACCGGTGCCAAGGTCGAGCCGGTGGCTGTTGCCCCGGTGGCCGACAAGCTGGCCCAGCGCGAGATCCAGCAGGAAGACGCGCTGCCGGCCGGCACCCCGGCGACCCCGCCGGTGCAGTTCAACGCCGAAGGCGTGTTGCCGTCCAAGGTGCCGTATGCCAGCCCGGCGGTGCGCGTGTTCGCCCGTGAGCTGGGCGTGGACCTGGCCCAGGTGGGGGGCAGCGAGAAGGGCGGCCGCATCACCAAGGCCGACGTGCAGAAGTTCGTCAAGGGCGCCCTGAGCGGTGGCGTGGCCGTGGCCGGTGCCGCACCGGCCCCCGCCGGCGGTGGCCTGAACCTGCTGCCGTGGCCGAAGGTGGACTTCAGCAAGTTCGGCGAGACCGAGGTGCAGCCGCTGTCGCGCATCAAGAAGATCTCCGGCGCCAACCTGGCCCGCAACTGGGCGATGATCCCGCACGTCACCCAGTTCGACCAGGCCGACATCACCGAGCTGGAAGCCCTGCGCGTGGCGCTGAACAAGGAAAACGAGAAGGCCGGCATCAAGCTGACCATGCTCGCCTTCCTGATCAAGGCCAGCGCCGCGGCGCTGAAGAAGTTCCCCGAGTTCAACGCCTCGCTCGATGCCAGCGGCGAGAACCTCACCCTGAAGAAGTACTTCCACATCGGCTTCGCCGCCGACACGCCGAACGGGCTGGTCGTGCCGGTGATCCGCGACGTGGACAAGAAGGGTGTGGTGCAGATCGCGCAGGAAACCGGCGAGCTGGCGAAGAAGGCACGCGACGGCAAGCTCGGCCCGGCCGACATGAGC
>NZ_JAYFUH010000066.1:0-59890 GCF_034961085.1 Stenotrophomonas capsici
ACGACACCGCTGCCACCATCGCCAAGGCGCGCGAGTTCATCGCCATGTACGAAGCGGCCGGCGTGCCGCGTAGCAAGGTGCTGATCAAGATCGCCGCCACCTGGGCCGGCGTGGAAGCGGCGCGCGTACTGCAGGCCGAAGGCATCGACTGCAACCTGACCCTGATCTTCAACCCGACCCAGGCGCTGGCCTGCTCGGAAGCCGGTGCGTTCCTGATCTCGCCGTTCGTCGGCCGCATCCTGGACTGGTACGTGGCCAACGGCCAGGCGCCGGCCAGCATCGACGAAGACCCGGGCGTGCAGTTCGTGCGCGGCGTGTACGCCGAGTTCAAGCGCCGTGGCTCGCCGACCGTGGTGATGGGCGCCTCGTTCCGCTCGACCGCGCAGATCGAAGCGCTGGCCGGCTGCGACCGCCTGACCATCTCGCCGGACCTGCTGGAGAAGCTGGACGCCGACTTCGGCGAGCTGCCGCGCAAGCTGGTGGCCGGTGCGGCCGAAGCCGTCAACGTGGCCGCCATCGATGAAGCCAAGTTCGACGCCGACCTGGCCGCCGACCCGATGGCCACCGAGAAGCTGGCCACCGGCATCGACGCGTTCGCCAAGGACCTGCAGACGCTGCGCCAGCGCATTGCCGACGAACTGGCGAAGTAAGCAGACTCACACGTAGTACCAGCAAACCTCCCTTCTCCCCTGCAGGGGAGAAGGTGCCCCGAAGGGGCGGATGAGGGCGTTCTTGCGTTGCCGTAGCGTTTACGTGCTTCCACAGCGCCCTCACCCCAACCCCTCTCCCGTTCACGGGAGAGGGGCTTGAGCAGAAAACCAGGGCACGCAATGCCCGAGAGCCTCCCTTCTCCCGCCTGCGGGAGAAGGTGCCCCGAAGGGGCGGATGAGGGCGTTTTTGCCTTGCCGTAGCGTTTACGTGCTTTCAAGGCGCCCTCACCCCAACCCCTCTCCCGCTATGCGGGAGAGGGGCTTGAGCAGGAAACTAGAACACGCCCAGCTCCAGGCCCGCCGCCAGCAACGCACCGAGCTCGCGGCCACGCGCCAGCGCAGAGGCCGGCACCTGCTTGGCCGCCAGAATCGCCTCCGCCGTCTGTGCCTGCGTACACACCAGCACCGGCTCGGCCACCTCCTTCAGGCGCAGGCCCAGGGCCACCCGCCGCAACTGTGCGATCGTCGGCTGCCCGTCCGAACCGGCACACACCAGCAGCGCATACGGCTTGCCTTCGCAGCGCCCCAGCAACGGGTAATAGCTGCGGTCGAAGAAGTCCTTCATCGCCCCGCTCATCGAGGCCAGCGTCTCGGGCGTGGCGAACACCACTGCATCGGCCGCCAGCACATCCGCCGCGCCGGCATCGGCCGCACGCAACGCACTCACGTCCACGGCATCATCCGTCGCCGCGCGTGCGCCTTCCAGCAGCGCACCGACCATGGCCTCGGTCGCACCGGTGAAGCTGTGCCACACCACCAGCAGACGCCGCGGCGTGGCCCCCATCACTCAGACGTCCAGCCCGATCGGGCAGCTCACGCCGGTGCCACCGATGCCGCAATAGCCGTTCGGGTTCTTGGCCAGGTATTGCTGGTGGTAGTCCTCGGCGTAGAAGAACGCCGGTGCCGGATGGGCGATTTCGGTGGTGATCGGCCCGTAGCCGGCCGCTTCCAGCTGCTGCTGGTAGGCCGCGCGGCTGGCGATGGCCGCGTCGTACTGCGCCTGCGTATGGCAGTAGATCACCGAGCGGTACTGGGTGCCGGTATCGTTGCCCTGGCGCATGCCCTGGGTAGGGTCGTGGTTCTCCCAGAACGTGCGCAGCACGGTCTCCAGGGGCACCTGTGCGGGGTCGAACACGACACGCACGACCTCGGTGTGGCCCGTGAGCCCGGAGCAGACCTCCTCGTAGGTCGGGTTGGGGGTGAGCCCGCCCTGGTAGCCCACCGCGGTGGTCACCACGCCCGGCAGCTGCCAGAACTTGCGCTCTGCACCCCAGAAGCAGCCCAGGCCCACGTCCAGTACCTGCAACCCGGCCAGATCGCCCTGCAACGGCTGGCCGTTGACGAAATGCACGTTGTGCAGCGGCAGCGGAGCCTCGCGCCCCGGCAATGCCTCTTCCGGGCGCGGCAGGCGCTGCTTGAACGCACCGATACCCAGCAAACCTTGGCCGATTCCCAACATGGTCAGTTCCTCAGGCCGGGAGCAGTCCCGGCGCCTCATCTGCATCGGAAATGGGGTCGCCCGGGCCCTCGTCCAAGGCCAGTGCGGCCACGATGTCCTCGGCCTGCGGCTGGGCCGAATCCGGCACGCAGACGCGCAGCAGGCCGAACAGCGGCAGTTCGCCGCCAGCACCCAGCAGCGACTCGCCGAACACGAACGCCGGGATGCCGGCGTCCTCCAGCGCGTGCTTGACCAGGTGGGCGTCGAACAGGTTGTTGGTCTGGTAGATCTGCTGCATCAGTGTTCTCCCTTCACAGCGGCACGCGCAGTGCATCGGTGGCGGCCAGTCGCTCGGTTTCCGCCGCGCCGGCCTGGCGCCATTCGCGCAGCGCCGGCAAGGCCAGCAGCGCGCGATGGTACGGTTCCGCACCGCCATCCACGGGCACCCCGTAGCCATCGAAACGTACCGCCACCGGTGCAAACATCGCATCAACGATGCCGAACTGCCCGAACAGGAAGTCACCGCCGGTACCGTAGGTCCCACGTAGTTCGGCCCACAGCGCGCAGATCCGGCCGATGTCGGCCTGGGCCGCGGCATCCCAGCGGTAGCCGTCCGGCTTCCGCTGGCTGTTCATTGGCAACTGGGTGCGCAGGGCGGTGAAACCTGAATGCATCTCGGCCGCCGCCGCCCGCGCCACGGCCCGCTGGGCCCGGTCGGACGGCCAACCACGCCCGTCCAGCCAACGCTCGTTGGCGTACTCGCAGATGGCCAGCGAGTCCCACACGTGCAGGCCGCCGTCACGCAGGGCCGGCACCTTGCCGGTCGGCGAGTGACGCAGGGCCTGGCGGGTGAAATCCGGGCTGTCCAGCGCCAGCCGCACCTCGTCGAAGGCCACGCCGAAATGGCGCAGCAGCAGCCACGGGCGCAGCGACCAGGACGAGTAGTTCTTGTTGCCTATCACCAGAACGGGGCGGTCCATCGTTACGGTCCACGGGGCGGGAACCCCCAGCATAGCCCCGTCCCGGCAGCCGAGGCCGGGCTCGGCTAAACTTGCGGCTTATTTCAATACGTTGCGTCCCCCATGTCCGAGAACACGCCTGCCGCCGGTGCCACGCCGGAGAACGCTCCCGCCGAGAAGCGCGACTTCATCCGCCAGATCGTCCGCGAGGACCTGGCCAGCGGCAAGCACACGGCCATCAAGACCCGCTTCCCGCCCGAGCCCAACGGCTACCTGCACATCGGCCATGCCAAGTCGATCTGCCTGAACTTCGGCATCGCCGGCGAGTTCAGCGGCGTGTGCAACCTGCGCTTCGACGACACCAACCCCGCTAAGGAAGACCCCGAGTACGTCAACGCCATCCAGGACGACGTGCGCTGGCTGGGCTTCGAGTGGAACGAGCTGCGCCATGCCTCGGACTACTTCGATGCCTACTACCTGGCCGCGCAGAAGCTGATCCGCGACGGTAAGGCCTATGTCTGCGACCTGTCGGCCGAGGAAGTGCGCGCCTACCGGGGCAGCCTCACCGAACCGGGCCGCCCGTCGCCGTACCGCGAGCGCAGCGTCGAGGAGAACCTGGACCTGTTCGCGCGCATGCGTGCCGGCGAGTTCCCCGATGGCGCCCGCACCCTGCGCGCCAAGATCGACATGGCCAGCGGCAACATCAACCTGCGCGACCCGGCGATCTACCGCATCAAGCACGTCGAGCACCAGAACACCGGCGATACCTGGCCGATCTACCCGATGTACGACTTCGCGCATGCGCTGGGCGATTCGCTGGAAGGCATCACCCATTCGCTGTGCACGCTGGAGTTCGAGGACCACCGCCCGCTGTACGACTGGTGCGTGGACAATGTCGACTTCGCCCACGACAACGCGCTGACCCAGCCGCTGGTCGACAAGGGCCTGCCGCGTGAAGCCGCCAAGCCGCGCCAGATCGAGTTCTCGCGCCTGAACATCAACTACACGGTGATGAGCAAGCGCAAGCTGATGGCGCTGGTCACCGAGCAGTTGGTCGACGGCTGGGACGACCCGCGCATGCCGACCCTGCAGGGCCTGCGCCGCCGCGGCTACACCCCGGCGGCGATGCGCCTGTTCGCCGAACGCGTGGGCATCTCCAAGCAGAACTCGATGATCGACTTCAGCGTGCTGGAAGGCGCGCTGCGCGAGGACCTGGACAGTGCCGCCGCGCGCCGCATGGCGGTGATCGATCCGGTCAAGCTGGTGCTCACCAACCTGCCGGAAGGCCACGAAGAAACCCTGACCTTCAGCAACCATCCGAAGGACGAAAGCTTCGGCACCCGCGAAGTACCGTTCGCACGCGAGCTGTGGATCGAGCGCGAGGACTTCGCCGAAGTCCCGCCGAAGGGCTGGAAGCGGCTGATACCGGGTGGCGAAGTGCGCCTGCGCGGCGCCGGCATCGCCCGCGTCGATGAGGTAGTGAAGAACGACGCCGGCGAAATCGTCGAGCTGCGCGGCTGGCTGGACCCGGAATCGCGTCCGGGCATGGAAGGCGCCAACCGCAAGGTCAAGGGCACCATCCACTGGGTCAGCGCCCGGCACGCGGTGGAAGCGGAAGTGCGTCTGTACGACCGCTTGTTCTCGGTCGCCGACCCGGACGATGAATCCGAAGGCAAGACCTACCGCGATTACCTCAACCCGGAATCGCGCAAGGTCGTCACCGGCTATGTCGAGCCGGCCGCCGCCATTGCCGCGCCCGAGCAGGCCTTCCAGTTCGAGCGTACCGGCTACTTCGTCGCCGACCGCCGCGACCACACCGCCGGCAAGCCGGTGTTCAACCGCAGCGTGACCCTGCGCGACACCTGGGCGGGCTGATCCAACGCCGCTGCAATGAAAACGCCGGGCAACGCCCGGCGTTCTTGTTTTCCCCTCCTGGCCGTCGCTGGCTGCACGCTACCGCTGCACGTCGACAGCCTGCGGCTGACCTGCGGGTTCCACGCTGCTGCGCCAGGCATCCAGGAACTGCCGCCGCTTGAGCGCGTCCAGGTACACCAGCAGACCCGGCCCCAACTGGATCGGCCGGCGGTTGCGGCCGGGCGTGCCATCGCGCCCTGCCGCACCCACGATCGGCATCAGCCGCGCCTCGCGCGAGAGCACCAGCTGTCCGCGCGGGGACAGCAGGTAATCCAGGAAGCTGCGTGCCTCGGCCGGGTTGCGGCTGCTGCGCGGGATCATCGCCGTGCGCAGCACCACCAGCGTGTAGTCCTCCGGCTCGACGATACCCAGCGGCGCACCGGCATCGATGCGTGCCTGCGCATACGACCCCAGCACGTTGTAGGCCAGCGACAACTCGCCGCTGCTGACCTTGTCCAGCAGCACGCCGGTGCGCTCCTCGCGGACCACCGCATTGTCCCCCAGCGCCCCCAGCAGGGCGCCGGCGATGCTGCCGCGATGCGCGTCCTGGGTGGCCAGCAGGTACCCCACGCTGCTGCGTTCGATGTCATAGGTACCGACCTTGCCGCGCAACGGCGCGCCTTCACCGCGCAGCAGCGCCAGCAACTGGCGGCGGGTATGCGGGACCCGTGCCGGCGGCAGCGCGCGGGTGTTGTAGACGATGGTCACCGGCTCGTAGCTGATGCCATAGGCTTCGTGCCGCCACTGTGCCCAGGCCGGCACCGCCTCGGTCCACACCGACTGGTGCGGCAGCGCATGACCGTCATTGACCAGTTGCGTCTGCAGGTCCATGCCGCTGGAAATCAACAGGTCCGGCCCGTTCGGGCCCTTGCCGGTGCGCAGGAAACGCGCATGCAGGTCCTGGGTGATGATGTCCTCGTAGATCACCTCGGTGCCCGGATGCAGGCGCTGGTAGTCGGCGATCACCCGCGCGAACACCTCGATATCGGTGGTGCCGTGGATGCGCAGCTGTGCGGTGGCCGCGCCCTTGGCCGGGAAGCGTTGCACATCCCCCGGCGCGGCCCACGCCGGCAGCACCAGCAGGCAGCACAACATCATGATCAACAGGGACTTCATGCATTGCTCCTGGGCAGGTGCAGGGTGGCGACCAGGCCGCCTTCCGGCCGGTTGGCCAGATCGATCCGGCCGCCATGGCTGTCGATCACCCGCTTGACGATGGCCAGACCCAGCCCGGCGCCGCCGGCCGGTGCGTGCTCGCCGCGGCCAAAGCGCTCGAACACCCGCTCGGCGTCGGCGGCCGCGATGCCCGGGCCGTGGTCGGCGATGGTCAGCACCGCATCGGCTGCCTCCACGGTCAACGCGATCTGCAGCGCGCCGGCACCGCCGTACTTCACCGCGTTGTCGATCAGGTTCTTGATGGCCTCGCGCAGCAGCAGGGCGTCGCCGTTGACCGACACCACCGCGTTGGTCATCGCCAGCTGCACCCGCGGCGCCGGGCCCGCCTGCGGCAAGGCCTCGTGCAGGGCCTGGTGCACGACTTCGGCCAGGTCCACCGTGGCGAAGCTGCGCAGGTGCGAACGGTGGATCACGCTGGCATCACTGAGCAGCTGGTTGAGCAGACGGCTCATGTGGGTGGCGTTGCGCTCGATCGCCCGCAGGCTGCGCCGCATCTCCTGCGGGTCGTCCTCATCCAGCGCCAGCTGCGCCTGCGCGCGCAAGGCGGCCAAGGGCGTGCGCATCTGGTGCGCGGCGTCGGCCATGAACGCACGCAGGGTCTCGTTGCTGCTGGACAGGCGCTCCATGAAACGGTTCAGCGCACCGACCATCTGGTCCATCTCGCGTGGCACCCGCGCGTCCAGCGGCTTCAGGTCCGACGGCTCGCGCCGCGACAACTCGCGCTCCACCCGCACCAGCGGGCGGAACGCGCGATGCACGCCGAACGCGACCAGCGCCAAGGCAAGTGCCGACAGCACCCCGATCGCCAGCAGCGCGCGGTTGACCATCTCCTGTGCCAGCGCCTCGCGGGCACGACGGGTCTGCCCCACCTGCACCTGCACTTCACCCTGCGCGGAGGCGGCGGCAAAGCTGCGCGCGACCACCACGAAGCGCACCGTCTCGCCGCTGTAGCCGGCATCAAACAGCTGCGGCCGGCCATCGGCGAGCTGCGGCGATGCCGGCAGGTCCGGGTAGCCGGTGATCAGCGCACCACGGCTATCGGCGATGCGA
The DNA here is from genome assembly GCF_034961085.1 of Stenotrophomonas capsici. Lineage (NCBI taxonomy): Bacteria > Pseudomonadati > Pseudomonadota > Gammaproteobacteria > Lysobacterales > Lysobacteraceae > Stenotrophomonas > Stenotrophomonas capsici. The sequence goes on from NZ_JAYFUH010000066.1 coordinate 7,248, forward strand.
TAGAACACGCGGTCCTCCTCGGCCATCGACAGCAGGTCCAGCGCTGCGTACGGCAGGTCCACCTGCCATTGCCCGTCCACCAGCGCCACCGAATCGGCGATGGACAGCGCCGAGGACACCAGCAGGTGGTCATAGGAGCGGTTGGCGGCGCGCTGCCCGTACTCGCGCGCGGCGAACAGCAACACCACCGCGAACACCGCCAGCAGGCCGCCGAGGTACAGCAGCAGCGTGCGCCGCAGCGAACCCGGCGCGCGCTCCTCAGTCATCGCCATCCACCGCGCCCTCGCCGGGCTCCAGCAGGTAGCCCACGCCACGCACGGTGGTGATGCGCAACGGCGCGCCGGCCAGCTTGCGGCGCAGGCGACCGATGTACAGCTCGATCGCATTGGGCCCGGCCTCGTCATCAAAACCGAACAGGCCATTGCCGATCTCGTCCTTGCTCACCACCTGCCCGAGCCGCCCGACCAGGATCTCCAGCAGGCGGTACTCGCGGTTCGGCAGCTCGATCGGCTCGCCATCGACGCTGACGCGATGGGCCGCATTGTCGAACTGGAAGCTGCCCACCTGCACCACCTCGCTGGCATTGCCACGCGCACGGCGCAGCAGCACCCGGCAGCGGGCCTCGAACTCGCGGAAATCGAAGGGCTTGCCGAGGTAGTCGTCGGCACCGACATCCAGCGCCTGCACGCGGTCCTCGATGCCGTCGCGCGCGGTGAGCATCAGCACCGGGGTGCTGTCGCCGCGCTCGCGCATGCCGGCCAGCACGCGCAGGCCGTCGAGCTTGGGCAGGCCGATGTCCAGCACCACCAGGTCGAAACTCTGGTAGCGCAGCACGCTGGCCGCGCCCAGGCCGTCGGACTGCCAGTCCACCGCATGCCCGCTGCGGCGCATGCGACGGATGATCGCATCGGCCAGGTCCGGGTTGTCTTCGACCAGCAACAGGCGCATGGGCAGGAGCAGCAGGAAGCTGCGGGCATGCTAACGCGCCGCCCCCCGTCCACGCAGCAGGAATGCCACCGCGCTGCGCCGCACAAGGCGCTGACAGGCGGATGACAGCTTGGCCGCACCAGACTCTGGTCCAACGCACCATCCGGTGCCCACGCCGCGCGCCTGGCGCGCAACCTGGGAGGGTTTGTGGCAAACAACAACACGTGGCGGCAACGCGCCGCCGTGCTGGCGCTGGCTGCCTGCACGGCACCGGCCCTGGCCGCCGACGGCGAGGACGACGGCCCGGTCACCGCCACGCTCGGCGGCCGCCTGCACCTGGACTTCGCCAGCTTCGACAACGACCCGCGCGGCACCCCGAACAAGGACGACACCGAGATCCGTCGCGCATGGGTGGACGTATCCGGCCGCTTCTTCGCGGTCGACTACAAGCTGGAAGCCGACTTCTCCGGCGACCGCGTCGAGGCCAAGGACGTCTACGTCAGCCGCGGCTTCGGCAATGCCGGCAAGCTCACCGTGGGCCAGTTCAAGCAGTACTACTCGCTGGACGACCGCACCAGTTCCAACTACGGACCGCTGCTGGAGCGTGGCAATGCCGCCACCACGCTGGCGCCGCTGTATCGCCTGGGCGCGTCGTGGCAGGCCAACCCGGGCGATTTCACCTGGGCGGCCAGCATCTACAGCCTGGAGAGCATCGACGCCTGGCAGGTGAAGGGCCGTGCGGCCGGTGGCCGCGTCACCTGGGCCCCGGCGCCGCAGGCAGGCGATGTGTTGCACCTGGGCCTGTCGCTGGCGCGCGAGGCCTATGACAATCCCGGTGCCAACGGCGTGCCGGCGCTGCGCATCCGTCCGCGCCCGGCCGGCCACCTGTCCGATGAAAGCCGCTTGACCCTGGTCAGCTTCGCCGACGGCCGTGACACCGACGTCGACAAATGGTCGCTGGAGTATGCGCAGGTGCGCGGCCCCTGGTCATGGCAGGGCGAATTCAGCGGCGCCACCTTCGATGACGGTGCGCAACGCGGCAACGTGATGGCCGGCTACGGCCTGGTCAGCTGGTTCGTTACCGGCGAGACCCGCGCGTATGACCGCAAGACCGGCCGTTTCGCGCGCATCAAGGACATCCACCACACCGCCGGCGCGTTCGAGCTGGCCCTGCGCTACGACCAGATGCGCGGCGCGCAGCATCTGGACGGCCAGCCCGACCTGCGCCGCGGCAACACCGAGGCATGGACGCTGGGCGGCAACTGGTACCTGCGCGACAACCTGCGCTTCATGCTCAACCTGATCGAAAGCCGCAACCGCGACCGCCTGGCCGGCGCCACCGTCGACCGCACCCGCGCGGTCACCGGCCGGCTGCAGTTCGACTTCTGATCCCCTTTCCCACGTCCTGACCCTTAGGAGTCTGCAGATGATGCTGACCATCCTCGGCTTCGGCATGGTGCTCACGTTCATGTACCTCATCATGAGCAAGCGCCTGTCGCCGCTGGTAGCCCTGATCACCGTCCCCATCGTGTTCGCCCTGATCGGCGGCTTCGGCCACGGGCTGGACGAGATGATGCTCGAGGGCATCAAGAAGATCGCGCCCACCGGCGTGATGCTGATGTTCGCCATCCTGTACTTCGGGGTGATGATCGATGCCGGCCTGTTCGACCCGCTGGTGCGGATCATCCTGCGCGTGGTCAAGGGCGATCCCTTGAAGATCGTAATGGGCACGGCGGTGCTGGCGATGCTGATCTCGCTCGACGGCGACGGCTCGACCACCTACATGATCACCGTCTCGGCGATGCTGCCGCTGTACCGGCGGCTGGGCATGAACGCGCTGAACATGACCTGCGTGACCATCCTCGCCGGCGGCGTGATGAACCTCACCCCCTGGGGCGGGCCGACCGCACGTGCGGCCACCGCCCTGCACGTGGACCCGGCCGACGTGTTCGTGCCGATGATCCCGTCGATGGTGCTGGCCTGCGCCGGCATCCTCGCGCTGGCCTGGTACCTGGGCATCAGCGAGCGTCGCCGCCTGGGCGTGGTCAGCCTGCCGGAGGGCGGCAACTGGATGGACAGCAGCGTCTCGGACGACGGCGATGCCCTGCCGACCGTGGAGGATGCCGAGGACACCAAGCGCCCGCGCCTGCTGTGGGTCAACTTCGCGCTGACGCTGGCGCTGATGGCCGCGCTGGTGATCGGCCTGCTGCCGATGCCGGTGCTGTTCATGGTCGGCTTCGCCATCGCGCTGGTGATCAACTACCCGAACCTGGCCGAGCAGCGCCGCCGCGTGGTCAACCATGCCGGCAACGTGCTGTCGGTGGTGTCGCTGATCTTCGCCGCGGGCATCTTCACCGGCATCCTGTCCAACACCGGCATGGTCGAGGCGATGTCGCGCAGCTTCCTGGCGGTGATCCCCGACGCCTGGGGTCCGTACCTGGCGGTGATCACCGGGCTGGCGTCGATGCCGTTCACCTTCTTCATGTCCAACGACGCCTTCTACTTCGGCGTGCTGCCGATCCTGTCCGAAGCGGCGGGCCACTACGGCATCACCCCGGTGGAGATGGCCCGTGCCTCGCTGGCCGGCCAGCCGGTGCACCTGCTCAGCCCGTTGGTGCCATCCACCTACCTGCTGGTGGGCCTTGCCAAGGTCGATTTCGCTGACCACCAGAAGTTCACCCTGAAGTGGGCGGTGCTGATCTCGTTGTTGCTGATGATCGGCAGCCTGCTGCTGGGCCTGTACCCGCTGGCCGCCTGATCGGCCCCCTGCCCTCGAAACGGAGCTCACCATGACTCTTCGCATCGCCTACGTCACCAGCGGCATGGGCAGTGTCGGCACCGCCATCTGCCAGGGCCTGGCCCGTGCCGGCCACACCGTGGTCGCCGGTTGCGCGCCCAATTCCCCACGCAAGGCCAACTGGTTGCGCGAGCAACGCGAGCAGGGCTTCGACTTCATCGCCTCCGAGGGCAACGCCACCGACTGGGCTTCGACCAGCACGGCGTTCGCCAAGGTGCGCGCCGAGGTCGGCGAGATCGACGTGCTGGTCAACAACGCCGGCGGCAGCCGCGACGTGCTGTTCCGGCAGATGAGCCCGGAAGACTGGAACGCGGTGATCGCCTCCAACGTCAACGCCCTGTTCAACATCACCAAGCAGGTGGTCGAAGGCATGAGCCAGCGTGGCTGGGGCCGCATCATCAACATCGGCTCGGTCAGCGCGCACAAGGGCCAGATCGGGCAGGTGAACTACGCCACCGCCAAGGCCGCGATGCATGGGTTCACCCGCGCCCTGGCTGCCGAAGTCGCCGCGCGCGGCGTCACCGTCAACACGCTCTCGCCGGGCTACATCGCCAGCCAGGCGATCAGCAGCTTCCCGCCGGACGTGCTCGACCGGCTGGCCGCCTCGGTGCCGGTGCGTCGCCTTGGCCGCCCGGAGGAAGTCGCCGCGCTGTGCACCTGGCTGGCATCGGATGACGCGGCCTACGTGACCGGCGCCGACTATGCGGTCAACGGCGGACTGCACATGGACTGATCCTGCTTCATTGCCCCCGGCACGCCGCGCTGCTCCTCAGCGCGGCTTTTTTTCAGCGTGTTCATGGACAGCGCAAGTGACGCATCGCGCGTTCATCGCGCTGCCGTAAACAAGCTTTCATGTTGGTTTTCCATAGTGGCCGCGCACCTGTTTCACCGCGCCCTCCCCCACGCCACGGACCGACATGCAGACCCGACACCTGAGCCTTGCCATCCTTGCCGCGCTGACTTCCGCGCCGCTGTACGCCGCCACCCCCGAGGACGTGGGCGAACGCACCGACGCCACCGCGGCAACCGCCGCCAGCGCCAGCGCGCAGACCCTGGACGCGGTCTCGGTGATCGGACGCGGCGAAACCCGCCAGGTGCAACGCATCAGCGAAGTCGACAAGCAGGTGCTGCCGCCCGGCAGCAGTGGCCAGAAGATCCTCGACCGGCTGCCCGGTGTCTCGGTGCAGTCCAACGACGCCTTCGGCGCCAACGAGGAATCACAGACCATCAGCCTGCGTGGCTTCGACAAGAACCGCCTGGGCTACACGCTGGACGGCATCCCGCTGGGCGACAACAGCTACGGCAACTACAACGGCCTGAGCATCGCCCGCGCCCTGATCGCCGAGAACCTGACCGGCGCCGAACTGGCGCAGGGCATCGGCTCGCTGGGCGTTGCCTCCACCAGCAACCTGGGCGGCACCATCCAGTATTTCTCCAGCGACCCCTCCAGCGTGTTCGGTGGCCGCGCCAGCATCACCATGGGCGAGGACAACCAGCGCCGCGGCTACCTGCGCGTGGACACCGGCGAATACAACGGCTTTGCCGCCTACGTGTCCGGCGTGCACCAGGACGCGGACATGTGGGCCGCGCCCTACCAGAACCAGACCACCCGACAGTTCAATGCCAAGGCGGTGTGGAATGTCGGCGACCATCGCTTCGGGGCATTCGTCGCCACCTCGCGGGTGAGCCAGGCCAACTACGCCTACCTGTCCAAGAGCATGCTCGAGCGCGGCCTGGGCTGGGACTGGAACATCTATGCCCCGGATTGGGACCGCGCGGTCGCCGCCGCCTACTGCGCCCCGGCCACCTTCAACGCCGACCGTTGTGCGTTCGTCGATGGCGTCAGGAGCATCGACGATGCGTACTACCAGAGCCGCGCCCTGCGCGATGACAACCTGTACGCGATCGACGCCGACCTGCGCGTGGCCGAGCAGGGCCGCCTGAAGCTGCTCGCCTACCACCACGAGAACCGTGGCCAGGGCCATTGGTGGGCACCGGGCCAGCCCTCCTATCCGGGCACCGACAAGATGCTGCCCATCTCCATCCGCAGCACCAACTACACCATCAACCGCCAGGGCGTGACCGCCGCACTGTCCTGGACGCTGGGTATCCACGAGCTGGAAGCCGGGCTGTGGTGGGAACAGAACGACCACAACGTCGAGCGCAACTTCTACTACATCAGCGGCCCGTTCCTGGACGACGTCTACCTCAACCACCCGGACCGCCGCCTGTTCGACCAGGACTACGACATCCGCACGCGCCAGTTCTACGTGCAGGACCGCATGCGCTTCATGGACGACCGCCTGGTCGTGGACCTGGGCATCAAGAGCCCGAACACGCGGATGCGCGCCGTCGCCAGGCCGGGCACCGAGACCCGCCTCGCCTCCGGCACGTTGACCGCCAGGGAATCGGTGCTGCCGCAGGCCGGCATCGGCTTCAAGCTCACCCCGAACAACGAGCTGTTCGCCTCGTATGCGGAGAACATCGCCGCCTTCGTCGGCGGCGGCAGCGGCGGCCCGCTGCAGGTGTCGCCGGAATCGTTCGCCGCCAGCGCCGGGCTGGAGCCGGAGAAGTCCAGGACGCTGGAAGCCGGCTTTCGCACCTTCGGCGAGAGGTACCAGGCCTCGCTTGCCGCCTACGCGGTGAAGTTCGACAACCGCCTGCTCTCGCTCAACCCGTGTTCGAGCATCGAGGTCGGTACCCGCCCGGAATGCGTCACCCGTTTCATCAACGTCGGCTCGGTGAAGAGCCACGGCGCGGAGCTGACCTTCATCCTCAAGCCGGTCGATGGCCTGCAGTGGTACAACGCGCTGTCGTGGAACAAGTCCACCTACCAGGACGACTACCTCTCCGGCGGCCAGGTGGTGCCGGTGGCCGGCAAGATCACTGTCGATACGCCGCAGCGGATGGCCTCCAGCGAACTGAGCTGGAACCACGACGGCTGGTTCGCCAGCCTGCGCGGCAAGTACACCGGCAAGCGCTACTACACCTACACCAACGACCAGTCGGTGCCGGGCGTGACCACCTTCGACGCCGGCTTCGGCTACACCTTCGGCCCCGGACTGGGCCTGCAGGACCTGAAGGTGTCGATGAACGTGACCAACCTGACCAACAAGCGTTACGCCGGCCAGCTCAGCTCGTTCGCCCCGACCGACCCGACCGGCACCCGCTACGCCATCCACGCCAGCGCGCCGCGTCAGGTGTTCATGACGCTCAGCGCCGGATTCTAGGCCAAACGACCAGCCGGCAGACGGCCCGGCCTGAATCCCCTCCCTTCTGCGTCGCAGAAGGGAGGGTTGCGGCGGGAACACGCCCGAGGCAGCCCCGCTCCCCTCAGATGAACAGCCCCCGGCCCCGTCGGTGAGCCCCCGGCCCCAGTCCTATACACTGGCCGCCGTTTTTGCCTCTGGTTGGTCATCGTCATGCTTCACGCGCAGGTTCACCTCACTCTTCCCGTCTGGATCCACGACGCCGTCGATTGCGACCGCGCGTATACCGGCGACGAGGCCAAGGTGTCCCTGGCCGTGGAGCTGTCGCGGCTGAACGTCGAGCACGGCACCGGCGGCCCGTTCGGTGCGGTGGTGTTCGACCCGGATGACAGGGTCATCGCCGCCGCGGTGAACCGCGTGGTGCCGCACGCCACCTCGCTGGCACACGCCGAGAACATGGCCTACATGCTGGCCCAGCAGAAGCTCAACACGCCGCGCCTGAACGCGCTGCTTGCCCCCATCACCCTGGCCACCTCCTCGCAGCCCTGCTGCCAGTGCTATGGCGCCACCGTGTGGGCCGGCATCGACCGCCTGTTGATCGGCGCCAGCGCCGCCGACGTGGAAGCGCTCACCCCGTTCGACGAAGGCCCGCTGCCGGCCAACTGGGTCGGCGAGCTGAACAAGCGCGGCATCGAGGTCGTGCAGGGCCTGCAGCGTGACGCCGCACGCGCGGTACTGGCCCACTACGGCCAGAACGAAGGCGCACGCTACTGATTCCCGACGCCCCGCTCCCACCGGAAGCGGGGCTGCGATGAACCGCTGACGCGACCTGCCAGCAGCGTCGCCAGTGCCTTCGCCCACCGCTGCACCACCGCCACTCCACCTGCCCTCCACCAAGGACTTCCATGACCGGCCTGCTGTGCTACTGCCGCCAGGGTTTTGAACCCGAACTCGCTGGCGAGTTGAACGAACGCGCCGGCGCGGCGGGCATCGCCGGCTATGCGCGCACGCAGCGCAACGACGGCTACGTGGTGTTCGTCACCGACCAGGCCGCCGAACTGGACCAGCGCCTGGCATGGCGCGAGCTGATCTTCGCGCGCCAGAAACTGCGCGTGCTGGCCGAGTTGCCGCAGCTGGACCCGTCCGACCGCATCACCCCGATCATCGCCGCGCTCGAAGGCCAGGCGCGTTTTGGCGACCTGTGGGTCGAGCACCCCGATTCGGATGCCGGCAAGCCGCTGGCCGGGCTGGCGCGCAGCTTCGGCAACGCGTTGCGCCCGGCGCTGCGCAAGGCCGGCCTGCTCACCGACAAACCCAACACCAAGCTGCCGCGCCTGCACGTGGTGTTCGTCGACGGCACGCATGCCTTCGTCAGCGTCGCCGACACCCGCGACAGCGCACCGTGGCTGCTCGGCATCCCGCGCCTGAAGCTGCTGCCCGACGCGCCCTCGCGTTCGGCCTTGAAGCTGGAAGAGGCGCTGATGACCCTGCTCACCCCGGAAGAACGGGAGGCGCTGGTCAAGCCGGGCATGCGCGCGGCCGACCTCGGCGCGGCACCGGGCGGCTGGACCTGGGTGCTGACCCGCCAGCACGTCCAGGTGCTAAGCATCGACAACGGCCCGTTGCGCCAGCACGTGCTCGATACCGGGCTGGTCGAACACCTGCGCGCCGACGGCTTCCATTGGCAGCCGGAGACGCCGTTGGACTGGATGGTCTGCGACATGGTCGAACAACCCCGCCGCGTCGCCGAGCGCATGGCCACCTGGCTGCGCCAGGGCTGGTGCCGGCACGCCATCTTCAACCTCAAGCTGCCGATGAAGAAGCGCTGGGACGAAACCCGCCTGTGCCTGGACCTGTTCGCCGAGCAGGCCGGCAAGCCGCTGACCCTGCGCGCCAAGCAGCTGTACCACGACCGCGAGGAAATCACGGTCTTCGTCACGCCCGCCTCGCGCTGAGCGGCCCGGGCCCGGGCCGCCTTCCTCCAACAGGCGGGCGAGCCCGCAGCGGCTACCATGGCGGCGTGCCCTGAAACGGAGTCCGCCATGTTGCGTTCGTTCCTGTTGCTCGTCGCCCTGCTCGCCGGCAGCGCCTGCAGCGCCCCGGCCACCACCCATCCCCCTGTCACGGCGCCCACGCCGCCCCCCCAGGCAACGGCGGTGGTGATCGACCAGAGCTGCCGCACCGATGCCGACTGCACGGTGAAGGATGTCGGCAATTGCTGTGGCTATTACCCGGCCTGCGTCAACGTCAACAGCCCCACCGACCCGAAGGGCGTGCAGGCCAGCTGCCAGGCACGCGGCATGATGAGCGTCTGCGGCTTCAGGGAGATCAGCGGCTGCAGCTGCATGCAGGGCAAGTGCGCCGCCCGGGAGGCCGAGGCCGGTTCACTGCGGCGGCCACTGCAGATGGACGGCCAACGCTGAGCGGGAATGCCGCGCGGTTGCCTCCGCAACCACCGCCCGCATGCACGACGTGCTCTGGCACACTGCCCCGGACCGTGAACCCGAGGATGCCGCCATCACCCGCCCTGCCCGCCTGTCCCGCGTCGTTGCTTCCCTGAGCCTGCTGCTGGCCGGCAGCGCCTGTGCCGCCGCGCCGTTCCTCGTGCGCGACCATGTGGGCGACGGGGTGTTCACCGCCGGCATCGAGGGGCCGGCCACCGGCCCGGACGGCGCGCTGTACGTGGTCAACATCGGCAAGGACGGCACCGTCGGCCGGGTGAACGCCGACGGCATCGCGGAGACCTTCCTCACCCTGCCCACGGGCAGCGTGGGCAACGGCATCCGCTTCGGCGCCGATGGCCGCATGTTCATCGCCGACTACGCCGGCCACAACGTGCTGCAGGTGGACCCGACCACGCGCACGGTCACGGTGTTCGCGCACCTGCCCGATGCCCACCAGCCCAACGACATCGCGCAGGCGCCAGATGGCACGCTGTACGCCAGCGACCCGGACTGGGCACGCCCGGACAACGGCCAGCTGTGGCGGATCGACCGCGACGGCACCGTACACCTGCTCGAACGCGGCATGGGCACCACCAACGGCGTGGAAGTCAGCCCGGACGGCGCCCGGCTGTACGTCAACGAAAGCGTGCAACGCAACGTATGGGTCTACGACCGCGCCGCCGACGGCAGCATCGCCAACAAGCGCCTGCTGGTCCGCTTCGCCGACCATGGCATGGACGGCATGCGCTGCGACGTGGACGGCAACCTCTACATCGCCCGCTACGACGCCGGCGTGGTCGCGATCGTGTCCCCGGCCGGCGAGCTGCTGCGCGAGGTGCCACTCACCGGCCGCAAGCCGACCAACGTGGCCTTTGGCGGCACTGACGGCCGCCAAGTCTTCGTGACCCTGCAGGACCGTGGCGCGGTGGAAACCTTCCTGGCCGAGCGACCGGGGCGTGAATACGGCGGGGCACCGCTCCAGTCTCAGCCTGTGCCATCGCGATAAGGCATCCTGTAGTCCTTCCGGGAGGACCACGATGCAAGCAATCGAACTGAAGGATCCGGCGGCGTTCGGCAATGAGTTCCTGCGGCTGACGCTGCTGCAGGGCTTCCAGTCGCTGACCAAGCGTGACCTGGAACTGTTGATCTTCGTGCTGCTCGAACGCGACGGCAGCATCGACCGCAGCGAGTCCAATGCCGCGGTGGCGCTGCGCCTGCGGGTCACCCCGGCCAAGGTCAAGGGACTGCGCCGCGACGGCTACGCCCGCTGGCGGGCGCTGGTGCCCGAGGAGGGCGAGGCCGCGCTGCAGCGCATCGTCGCCGGCGTGCTGACCGAAGCCAACCTGCGCTCGGGCGCCAAGCACGTCAGCGAACGCAGCCGCAAGGAAGGCTTCCTGGCCATCCGCATCGAGCACCCGGATGACGCGCAGCAGTTCGAGCAGGCGATCCTCGACGTCGGCGCGATCCCGGTCTACGAGCGCAACCGTGAGGTGGTGGCGGTGCGTTTCGACACGCTGGTGCAGATCGCCGAGCGCTGGAACTACCTGCAGCCCGATCCCCAGGCCACGCTGGCGGCATTGAAGAAGCTGGCGCCGGCCTCCGAAGAGGTCGCCGACCTGCTGAAGAAGGACGTCAAGCAGCTGCGCTGGGACGACGCACGCCGCGCACTCAACAGCCTCGGCGCAAAGGCGGTCAGCTCCACCGTCGAGGGCGGCCTGCGCGGGCTGCTGAAGCTGGTGTTCCCCTTCATTCCGGGCTGAGCGGCCGGCATCGGGTTCACCGGCCCGCACCTGCGGGCTACCATCACCGCGGCGGCGCGCGTCCCGCGCGTGCCGGCTGCCTCCCCTGGATCACGTGAGCCGTTTGATGACCTGCCCGTTTCCCGCCCGCCTTGCCCTGTCGCTGTTGCTGGGCGCTGGCACCTTCGCCGCGTTTGCCCAGCAGCGCCCTGCCCCGGCCGTCAGCACGCCGCTGACAGAGGTGCCGGTCAACGTGCGCGAGCAGCCGCTGTCCAGTGGCCGTGTCACCCATGCCGTGCAGGTGCGTACCGAACCCGGCCAGGCCCCGGTGACGATCCGCTCGATCCAGCCGGACACCGTGGCCGGCAACTACCGCATTGATTTCACCGCGCTGGACCTCGATGGCGATGGCTTCATCAGCCGCGCCGAAGCACAGGCCAACCCGGCGCTGGCCGATGAGTTCAATGCGCTGGACACGGCCCGTCGCGGCAAGCTGTCACGCGAGCAGCTCGCCGGCTGGCTGAAACCGTAGGCGCGCCCCTGAGCGTGAGGCGGGCCATCGGACCGTCCTCTGGGTTGGCGGCCGAGAGGAAATCCCTGCGCGCTGCCTGCTGTCTATCGGCTTCGCGGCCGAGGCCGCGCCTACAGGCCCGAGGCGCGCTTCCAGAACAGTGACAACAACGGCGGCATCCTGCCGGCCATGCCCAGCAGGGCGCCACGGGCCAAGGTCAGGTGCATCTCGTCGTTGGAGAACACCTTGTTGATCGCATCGAAGCTGTAGGCGGCCACGGTGTTCTCGCTGCGCCGCGTGCGCGCCCAGCGTTGCAGGCGGTGCGGCGTACTCCACTCCTGGCGACGTTGCCGGGCATCACGCACCAGCTCACGCAGGCCGGCCACGTCGCGCAGGCCCAGGTTCACGCCCTGACCGGCCAGCGGGTGCACCACGTGCGCGGCATCACCCAACGTCAGCACGCGCCCGGCGACATAGCCCTTGGCCAACTGCCGGCGCAACGGGAACGCGGCGCGCGGTGAGGCCACCTTCATCTGCCCCAGCCGGCCGGCGAAGGCGTTGGTCAACTCCCGCTCGAACGCCGCATCCTCCAGCGCCAGCACCCGTTCTGCCTCGGCATCGGGCAAGGTCCATACGATCGAGCTGCGGTACTTGTCGTAGGGCAGCACCGCGAGCGGGCCGGTATCAAGGAAACGCTGCCAGGCCGTTGCTTCGTTCGGTCGCTCGCTGTCGATGTAGCCCACCACGCCGCGCTGGCCGTAGTCGTGCCGGCTCACGTCCAGCCCGGCCAACGTGCGCAGGGTGGATTCGGCCCCGTCGGCGGCAATGGCAATGGCCGCCTCGATGCGGCGGCCATCGTCCAGGCGCAGGCGCACGCTGCCGGCGTCCTGTTCCATTTCCACCACCTTGGCCGGGCAGTACACCTGCACGCCGGCTGCCGGCAGCGCCGCCCACAGCCGGTCGACCAGCAGGCCGTTCTCGACGATCCAGCCCAGCTCACGCCGGCCCAGCGTGTCCGCGTCGAAGGTCAGGTCGCCGCCACCGCCGGCATCCCAGACGCGCATGCGCCGGTAGGCATAGGCGTGCCCGCCCTCGACCTGTGACCACACGCCCAGCCCATCCAGCAATGCGGCATTGTCGGCGGCAAAGGCGAACACACGCAGGTCCGGGCGTTGCGGCGACCACGGCGGCGGCTCGCGGCCTTCCACCAGCGCCACCTGCAGGCCTTCCTTCGCCAGCGCCAGCGCGCAGGCACCGCCCACCACGCCGCCGCCTACTACGACTGCATCCCATTGTCCGCGCCGGCTCATCGCGCTTCACTCCTGCACAACTCGGGCACCTGCCCACGGAATCCCATCGCACCGCCCACCAGGAACGATTGCAGCGGCGCGGCCTGCGCGGCGGCCACCAGGCCCAGGCTGCGCAACGGCCGCATCAGCGGCGAGGCATTGCTGGTCAAGCGGGCCAGGCCGTCGGAGAAGGCCAGGGTCTGCTCGCGGTCCGGGCCGCGGCGCTGCACATAGGCCTGCAGCAGTGCATCAGCGCCCGGGTCCATTGCGCCATCGGCAATCAGTTCGGCCAGGGTCAGCGCATCGCGCAGGCCCAGGTTGAAGCCCTGCGCGCCCAGCGGATGGATGGTCTGCGCGGCATTGCCGAGCAGCAGCGCGCGTTCGCCGACCAGCTTCCTGGCCAGCACCTGGATCAACGGGTACGCACTGCGCGGCCCGCTCTCCAGCAGCCGCCCGGCGCGCCAACCCACCGCGTCCTGCAGGCGCGCCAGCCAGGCGCGCTCATCCAGGGCCAGCACCGCATCGGCCTGGTCGCGGGCCACGCCATGGACCACGCCGTAGTGGCGGTCCCCGCGCGGCAGCAGGGCGGTCGGGCCGGTATCGGTGAAGCGTTCGTAGGCACTGCCGTCCGGTGCCTTGGCCGCGCGGACGCGGGCCACGAACAGGGTCTGCGCGTAGTCGTGCTCGGTCACCTCGATGCCCAGTGCTTCACGCACCGCGCTGCGGGTACCGTCGGCCCCGACCACCAGCCGGGCCCGCAGGCGACGTTCGCCGTCCGCCTCGGCGATGACCACCTCCCGGTAGCCATCGCTGCCGGCGCCCAGCCCGACGAACCTGGCCGGGCGATAGCGGGTCAGGTGCTGCAGCTCGCCCAGCCGGGCTTCCAGTGCATCGCCAAAATCACGCGCCACCACCACTTGGCCGAACGCCTCGCGGCCGTAATCCTCCGCGCGCATCACCACCCGGCCGAAATCCCCGGCGCGGCTGACATGGATGCGGCGGATCGGCCCGCCCGGGTTGCCCAGCCGCTGCATCACGCCCAGTGCGGTCAACGCGTTGACCGTGGCCGCGGCGAAACTGAGGTTGCGCTGGTCGAACACCGCCGGCAACGCCCCACCCGGCGTGGCTTCGACCAGGCCCACGTCCAGCCCCAGCCGGTCCAGCGCAATGGCCAGGCTGGCCCCGACCAGGCCACCACCCACAATCACTACGTCATGGTTCTTGCTCATCCCGCCATGATACGGGCTCGCCCGCCTGCTTCGACCCCGGCCCGTCCGCCGCCGGACGCCGGTTCACCCCCAGTCCGGCTAGAATGGCCCCCTGATTAACGGGAACCGACCATCCATGACCGCCAACGTCCAACGTGCCTTCATCCTGTCCCTGCTCGTGCTGCTGATGGCCGGCACCCGCATCAACCATTTCGCGCCGATCCCCGACGCCTCCTGGGCGGTGTTCTTCATCGGCGGCTTCTACTTGCGCGACTGGACCCGCTGGGCCTTCCCGCTGCTGATGGCACTGGCGGTGGTGGTCGACTGGGCGGTGATCAGCAACCAGGGCATGAGCTTCTGGCAGCACTACTGCGTCTCGGCCGCCTACTGGATGCTGGTGCCAGCCTACTTCGCGATGTGGGCCGGCGGCATGCTGCTGCGCCGCTTCCACAAGGCTGCCAGCTGGCAGTCGCTGGGCCTGCTGGTGGCCAGCCTGGTCGGCTCGGTCGCGCTGTGCCACCTGATCGCGCAGGGCAGCTTCTACTGGATCAGCGCCTCGGTCGCCGACCCGACCGTCGCCGGCTGGGCCAAGAACTACGCCGACTGGCTGCTGCCTTACCTGCGCACCGCCGCCCTGTACACCGGCGCCGCCGCCCTGGTCCACGTCGTCGTGGAAGCCGTTGCCAAGCAGCCGGCCACCGGCCGCGTCGCCCACTGAGGACGGCGTCGGCATGGGCAACCGTCTTTCCAGGATCTATACCCGCACCGGTGACGATGGCAGCACCGGCCTTGGCGATGGCAGCCGCACCGGCAAGGATTCGCTGCGGGTCAACGCCTACGGCACCGTCGACGAGGCCAACTCGGCCATCGGCGTGCTGCTGGCGGTCCCCCTGCCCGACGACGTGCGGACACTGCTGACCACCATCCAGCACCAGCTGTTCGACCTGGGCGGGGAGCTGTGCATCCCCGGCCACGCCGCCATCCACGCCGCCGACATCGACGCGTTGGAGCAGCACCTGGACCGCTACAACGACGACCTGCCGGCGCTGAAGGACTTCATCCTGCCGGCCGGCGGCGAAGCGGCTGCCCGCTGCCACCTGGCGCGCACCATCGTGCGCCGCGCCGAGCGCGAGACGGTGGCCCTGGCCCGTCAGGAAGACATCCGTGGCGAGGCGGTGCGTTACCTGAACCGCCTGTCCGACCTGCTGTTCGTGCTGGCCCGGGTGCTGGCCCGCGCCGACGGCCATGGTGAAGTGCTCTGGAACCACGAACGCCGGCGCGGCTGATCCCTCCTTCCCCCTCCCAGGACGCCGCGCAACGCGCGGCGCCGACGGTCCAGAGTGCGGCCATGCTGGTATTCACCCACCCCGCCTGCCTTGAACACGACCCCGGCATCGACCATCCGGAGTCCCCGGAGCGCCTGCACGCGGTGATCTCGGCGCTGCGCGCCGAATTCCCGGACCAGCTGGAATGGCGGCAGGCACCGGCGGCCAAGCTCGGCGAGCTGGCACGGGTGCACAGCCGCGAACTGATCGACGACATGCTGCGCGCCCAGGTCGCCCCGCTGCGCCGCATCGACCTGGACACCTTCACCTCGCCCGGCTCGGCCAGCGCCGCCCTGCACGCCGCCGGCGCCGGGGTCGCCGCCGTGGACGCGGTGATGCTGGAGGACGACCGCCGCCACGTGTTCTGCGCGGTGCGCCCGCCCGGCCACCATGCCACAGCCGATACCGCGATGGGCTTCTGCCTGTTCAACAACATCGCCGTGGCCGCGGCCTATGCCCGCGACAAGTACGGCCTGGAACGCATCGCCATCGTCGATTTCGACGTCCACCACGGCAACGGCACCCAGGCCATCTTCGAGGCCGACCCCAAGGTGGCCTACTACAGCACCCACCAGTCGGGCCTGTTCCCGTTCTCCGGCAGCATGCGCGAGCGCGGCGTGGGCAACGTGTGCAACATCCTGCTGCCGCCGGGCAGCGGCGGCTTCCGCTTCCGCAACACCTGGGCCGACGACATGCTGCCGCAGATCGAAGCGTTCCAGCCCCAGCTGTTGTTCATTTCCGCCGGCTTCGACGCCCACATGCGCGACCCGCAGGCCGACCTGATGGTCGAGACCGAGGATTTCGGCTGGCTGACCCGTGAGCTGGTCACCCTGGCCGAGCGCCACGGCAGCGGACGGGTGGTATCGATGCTGGAGGGCGGCTACGACCTGCAGGCCCTGCGCGAATGCAGCGTCGCCCATGTCCAGGCCCTGCTGCCATCGGCCTGATGGATGAACCCGACCCGGCTTCGCCGGGTGCCCTTCATTGCCCCCATGCAGGCGATGCGGCAAGCTAGCGACCGTTTTCCCCCAGAATCCGAACCGCGTGCGCCGAGCCTTCCGCCTGCTTCCCCTGCCCCTGGGTATCGCCATCTGCCTGCCCGCGATGGCCGATGACAAGCCCGTGAACTGGGGGCTATGCCCGGCCACCGAGTCCCTGCCCGCCTTCGAGGAGGCCCCGCAGGCCGACCCGAAAAGCGCGGCCAACCGCGAGCAGTTGCCGACCGACATCGAGGGCAACGAGCTGACCGGCACCACCGTGATCCCCGAATACCAGGGCAACGTGGTGCTCAAGCGTGGCGACCAGTTCATGGGCACCGACAGCCTGCGCCTGGACACCGAAAGCGGTAACTACATCGCCGAAGGCAACGTCCGCTATTCGGACTCCTCGATCCGCATGGTCGCCGAGCGGGCCGAAGGCAACCAGGAAACCGACACCCACAAGATCAGCAACATCCAGTACCAGCTGGTCTCGCGGCGCGGCAACGGCGGTGCCGAGTCGATCGACCTGCAGGGCTCGGTCGGCCAGATGCACCATTCCACCTACACCACCTGCGACCCCTCGCAGCCGGTGTGGAAGCTGGTGGCCCCGCAGATCGAGGTGGACAACGAGGAAGGCTTCGGCACCGCCCGCAATGCCGTGCTGCGCATCGGCAAGGTGCCGGTGCTGTACGCGCCGTGGTTCAAGTTCCCGATCGACGACCGCCGCCAGACCGGCCTGCTGTATCCCAAGCTAAGCATGTCCGGCCGCAATGGCTTCGACTACGAGCAGCCGATCTACTTCAACCTGGCACCGAACTACGACGACACGCTGAGCCCGCGCTACATGAGCAAGCGCGGCCTGATGCTGGAGAACGAGTTCCGCTACCTGTACAGCGGCGGCAAGGGCCAGCTGGAGACGGCCTACCTGCCCAACGACTCGCTGCGCGACAAGGACCGCGGGCGCATCCAGTACAGCGGGTACCACAACATCGACAGCCACTGGCAGGCCCGCGCCAACCTGGGCTGGGTCAGCGACGAGCGCTACGTGGAGGACTTCTCCAACCGCCTGCTCGGCGTGACCTCGTCCAACCTGCAGAGCACCATCGGCCTGTACGGCTCCGGGAGGAGCTGGACCGCCGGGGTGATGGCCGACCACTGGCAGCTGACCGATTACACCCTGACCGAGAGCTCATTGGCCTACAACCGTGAGCCGCGCTTCTTCGGCACCTGGGACGAGAGTTTCGGCCGCTGGTTCGAAGCTGGCGTCTACGCCGAAGCGGTGCGCTTCACCCACGACGACGTCCACCTCAAGATCCAGAACGCCGACGGCGAGTACGAACGCACCGGCGTGGTGCAGCCCATGTACGGTGGCTCGCGCCTGGACATCAAGCCCTACGTGTCGATGCCGCTGGCCGGTGCCTCCTGGTACATCACCCCGACCCTGGCCTGGCGCTACACCGCCTACCAGTTGGACCGCGGAATGGTCGCCAACGGCGCGGACCGCACCCCGACCCGCAGCCTGCCGATCACCACCGTGGACGCCGGCCTGTTCTTCGACCGCGAGACCTCGCTCGGGGGCAAGTCCTACCTGAACACGCTGGAGCCGCGGATCTTCTACCTGAACACCCCGTACCGCGAGCAGAGCAACCTGCCGCTGTTCGATACCCGTGCGTTCACCTTCAGCTGGGGCCAGCTGTTCCGCGACAGCCGCTACACCGGCGCCGACCGCCAGAACGATGCCAACCAGCTGACCACCGCCCTGACCACGCGTCTGATCCGCCAGGAGGATGGCCGCGAGAAGCTGTCGGCGAGCATTGGCCAGATCACCTATTTCGACGACTCCCGCGTCACCCTGAACAGTGGCGAGGCGCCGGTCGAGCAGGGCAACTCGGCGTGGGTGGCCGACGTCAACTGGGCGCTCACCGACCGCTGGACACTGGGCAGCACCTACCAGTGGAACCCGAAATACGGCAAGGAAGACCTGGCCAGCGTCCGCGCCCGCTACCTGATGCCGGGCGACGGCGTGGTCAACCTGAGCTACCGCTACCGCCGCAACCCGAACAACGGTACCGACCAGCTCGAGCAGGCCGACCTGTCCTTCCTGTACCCGATCAACCCCACCTGGAGCGTGGTCGGCCGCTATTACTACTCCCTGCTGGACAACAAGCCGCTGGAAATCATCGGCGGCGTGCAGTGGGACAGCTGCTGCCTGACGGTCCGCGCCCTGGCCCGTCGCTACGTCCGCAACCGCGACGGCGACCTGGACAACTCCTTCCAGATCGAGTTCGTGCTCAAGGGCCTGAGCTCGGTCGGGCAGGACACAGACCGCACCTTGCGCCGTGCTATTCTCGGCTACAACCGAGACGACCTGTACCTCGTTCCGCCGAGCAACATCGAGGCGAACGATGACGACTACGATCCGAACCAGATTCCATGACCAAGACCCTTTCTGCAGTCCTCGCCAGCGTGCTGGCGCTTTCCGGCGTGTCCGCCCCGGCCGTTGCCCAGCAGCAGCCGCTGGATCGCATCGCCGCCATCGTTGATGAGGACGTGATCCTGCAGAGTGAGCTGCAGCGGGCGGTCAACAACATCAAGGGCCAGTACGCCGGCCGCGAAGCCCAGCTGCCGCCCGAAGCGGTGCTGGAGCGCCAGGTGCTCGAGCGCCTGGTGCTGGTCAAGCTGCAGGTCGCCCGTGCCGAGGGCAGCGGCATCCGCGTCGGTGACGAGGAGCTCAACCACGCCATCGGCAGCATCGCCCAGCAGAACGGCACCACCGTGGACGGCCTGCGCCAGCGCCTGGCCCAGGACGGCATCGGCTTCACCGACTTCCGCAACTCGGTGCGCGAGGAAATCATCACCCAGCGCCTGCGCCAGAGCTTCGCGCAGAGCCGCATCAGCGTCAGCGAAGGCGAAGTGGACGCGGCCCTGGCCCAGCAGAACGCCGGCGGCGCGCAGTACCACCTGGCGCACATCCTGGTCGCCCTGCCCGAAGGCGCCAACGCCGAGCAGATCGCCACCGGCCAGAGCAAGGTGGACGGCATCAAGAACCTGCTGGACAAGGGCGAACTGGACTTCGCCGCGGCGGCAGTGCGCTACTCCGACAGCCCCAACGCGCTGGAAAGCGGCGACCTGGGCTGGCGCAGCCTGGATGAAATCCCCAGCGCGTTCTCCAACCAGATCAAGAACATGAAGGCCGGCGACGTGCTCGGCCCGATCCGCGGCCCCAGCGGCTTCCAGTTGCTCAAGCTGGTGGAAGTGCGTGAAGCCGGGGCCGGCGGCGGCTCCGCCGCGCAGGTCACCGAGTTCCACGCCCGCCACATCCTGGTGCGCATCACCGACCAGGTGGACGAGGCGGCAGCCAAGGCCAGGATCGACACCCTGCGCGCCCGCATCGCCGGCGGCGCCGACTTCCAGGCCGTGGCCAAGGAGTCCTCCGACGATGCCAACAGCCGTGGCCAGGGCGGTGACCTGGGCTGGTTCCCGGCCGATGCCTTCGGCCCGGACTTCGGCAAGCAGATCGAAGGCGTCAGCGATGGTGGCGTGACCGCACCGTTCCGCACCGATGCCGGCTGGCACATCGTGCAGCGCGTGGGTACGCGCCAGACCGATGTCACCGACGACAACAAGCGCGCGCAGATCCGTGACCAGATCGGTCGCCGCAAGCTCGACGACGAGTACAACCGCTTCCTGCAGGAACTGCGTGGCGATGCCTACGTCAGCTTCCGCAGCGGCGACCGCGCCGAAGGCACCGCCGAGCCGGCCGCCGAACCGGCCAAGCCGTAAGCCATGATTCCCCAGCTCGCTCTGGTCCCGGGCGAGCCCTCCGGGATCGGCCCGGAACTGTGTATCCGCCTTGCCCAACAGCCGCGCAGTGATTGCCGGCTGTTGGCGTTTGCGGACCCGCAAACCCTGCGCGACGCCGCTGCCGCGCTGCAGCTGCCGCTGCAACTGCTACCCGAACACGCCCTGGCCCAACAGCCCGGTGACCTGCGCCTGCGCCCGGTCACCAATGCCGTCCCCAGCCGTTTTGGATATGCCGACGCACGCAACGCGCGCGCGGTGATCGATGCCTTGCACGGGGCCGGGCAAGCCTGCCTGGACGGCGCGCTCGATGGCGTGGTGACCGGCCCGGTGCACAAGGCCGTCATCAACGACGGCGGCATCGCCTACAGCGGCACCACCGAGTTGCTGGCCCAGCAGGCCGGGGTCGAGGTGGTGATGATGCTGGCCAACGACATCGTCCGCGTCGCGCTGGCCACCACCCACCTGCCGCTGCGCGAGGTCGCCGACGCGATCACCGCAGACGGCCTGCGCAAGGTCATCCTCACCACCCATCGCGCGCTGCGCCGTGACTTCGGCTTGGCCGAGCCCCGCATCGCGGTGCTCGGGCTGAACCCGCACGCCGGCGAGGATGGCCATCTGGGCCGCGAGGAGCTGGACGTAATGATCCCGCTGCTGGACCAGCTGCGCGCCGAGGGCATCGCCCTGATCGGCCCGCTGCCTGCCGATACCGCCTTCCTGCCGGCCAAGCTGGCCGGCTTCGACGCCGTGCTGGCCATGTACCACGACCAAGGCTTGCCGGTGCTCAAGTACAGCGGCTTCGAACAGGCCACCAACATCACCCTCGGCCTGCCCTACCCGCGCGTGGCGGTGGACCACGGCACCGCGCTGGACCTGGCCGGCAAGGGCATCGCCGACCCCTCCAGCCTGTTCGCCGCCACGGAACTGTGCGCCAGGCTGGCCGCACAACGTAAAATCACCGCATGAATTCCTCCCATCCCCCGCGCGCCGGCGCAGGTTTCACCGCGCCGGCGAAGAAGCAGCTGGGCCAGCACTTCCTGGCCGACACGCATTACGTCGAAAAGATCGTGATGGCGGTCAACCCGAAGGACGGCGACCGCCTGGTCGAGATCGGCCCGGGCCAGGGTGCCATCACCTTCCCGCTGCTGCGCCGCCACCCGAAGCTGACCGTCATCGAGTTCGACCGCGACCTGATCGCACCGTTGACCGAGGCCGCCGCGCCCCTGGGTGAGCTGACCATCGTCCACCGCGACGTGCTGCAGGTCGATTTCACCGCGCTGGCCGCTGGCGGAAAGATCCGCCTGGTCGGCAACCTGCCCTACAACATTTCCTCGCCGATCCTGTTCCATGCACTGGAGCACGCCGCGGCGATCTCGGACATGACCTTCATGCTGCAGAAGGAAGTGGTCGACCGCATGGCCGCCGGCCCGGGCAGCAAGGTCTATGGCCGCCTGAGCGTGATGCTGCAGGCCTGGTGCGAGGTGACGTCGCTGTTCGTGGTGCCCCCAGGCGCGTTCCGGCCACCGCCGAAGGTGGACTCTGCCGTGGCCCGGCTGGTGCCGCGCGACCCCGCCACAATCGGCATCGATGACCCCAAACGCTTCGCCGAGGTGGTCAAGGCCGCCTTCGGGCAACGCCGCAAGACGCTGCGCAACGCCCTCAACGGCGTCATCGACGAAGCCGGCTTCGCCGCCGCCGGGGTCCGCAGCGACGCCCGCGCCGAACAGCTGGAAGTGGCCGATTTCATCCGACTTGCGAACGTACCGCACGCCTGAGTGCGACATCTGCGCAAACCGATCACCTGCTTTTGCTTACACTCCCCCCATGGAAGAATCCCGCCACTACGCGATCGAGATCGAGGTTTCCCCTCGTTTCATCGACGACCAGTCGGCCCCTGAAGACGGGCGCTTCGCGTTCGCCTACACGATCCGCATCCAGAACCGCGGCAGCGTCCCCGCGCGGCTGATCAGCCGCCATTGGCGCATCACCGACGGCGAGGGCCGGGTCGAGCACGTCGACGGCGACGGCGTGGTCGGCGAACAGCCACGGCTGCGCCCGGGCGAGGAGTTCAGCTATACCTCCGGCGTCATGATCGGCACCGAGTACGGCACCATGCAGGGCCACTACGACATGCTCGCCGACGACGGCACCGAGTTCGCCGCGCCGATCGCACCGTTCGTGCTGTCCATTCCCAGGACGCTGCACTGATGGCGACCTGGGCAATCGGCGACCTGCAGGGCTGTTACGACGTCACCCAGTCGCTGCTGGAGAAGATCAACTTCGACCCCGCCGTAGACCGGCTCTGGTTCTGCGGCGACCTGGTCAACCGTGGCGGGCAATCGCTGGAGACCCTGCGCCTGGTGCATTCGCTGCGCGAGCAGAGCGTGGTGGTGCTGGGCAACCATGACCTGTCGCTGCTGGCCATCGGCGCCCGCAGCGAAGAGGAGCAGCGCAAGGTCAACCCGGACCTGCAGCGCATCGTGCTGGCCGAGGACCGCGACACCCTGCTCGACTGGCTGCGCCTGCAGAAGCTGGTGCACGCCGACCGCGAACTGGGCTGGATGATGTTCCATGCCGGGCTGGCGCCGAAGTGGACCGTCGCCCTGGCCGAGAAGCATGCCCGCGAGGTCGAGCAGCAACTGCACGGCAACGGCTACCGCAAGCTGTTCCGCAACATGTACGGCGACAAGCCGGCCTGGTCGCCGGGGCTGAGCGGCTATGACCGCTCGCGCGCGATCATCAACATCTTCACCCGCATGCGCTACTGCACCCCCAGTGGCCGCATCGGCATGGAGGACAAGGGCACGCCCGGCACCCAACCGCAGGGCATGTACCCCTGGTTCGAAGTACCCGGCCGCGTGGAGCGCGAGCTGAAGATGGTCTGCGGCCACTGGTCGGCGCTGGGCCTGACCATCACCCAGGGCGTGCACGCCATCGATACCGGTGCGGTCTGGGGCGGCAAGCTCACCGCGCTGCAGCTGGACAGCGAGGACCTGCGCATGGTGCAGGTGCCGGGCCGTGACGTACCCGCGCTGGTCCCCGGTGCGCATCCGCCGCGCAAACCCAAGCCGGAGCGCCCGGCCGAGCCCCGCGGCGAGCAGCCCGCGCGCGGCGAACCGCGCCGTCGCCCGCGCCGTCGACGACCGGGTGCGGGTAATGGCGGTGGCAACAATGCCGGCACCCACGGCGCTCCGCCCACCGTCGGGCCGGGTGAATGATCCGCGGGCCATCAGCCCTGCTGCTGATGGCCTCCGTCCTGCTCGGCGCCTGCCGGCAGGAAGTCCCCCACTCCACTGAACTGCCGCCTTCGCGTGCCCAGGTACCGGCGGTCACGTCCGTACCGCTGGTGGCCGCGGCACGTGCGCAGGTCGGCGTGACCGTGCGTTACGACCCGGCCTACTTCGCATTGGCCTATCCCGAAGGCGATCCTCCATGGGACCGTGGGGTCTGCACCGACGTGGTGGTACGCGCATTGCGCGGGGTCGGCATCGACCTGCAAGCGCGCATCCATGAGGACATGCGCGCGCACTTTTCCGAGTACCCCCCGCTATGGGGCCTGTCGCGCACGGACCGCAACATTGACCACCGGCGCGTGCCCAACCAGATGCGCTGGATGCAGCGCCAGGGTTGGGAATTGCCGATCAGCGCGCAACCGGGCGACTACGCGCCCGGCGACATCGTCGCGTGGAAGCTCAACGGTAATGGCTTGCTGCACGTGGGCATCGTGTCCGATCGCCTGCTGGACGATGGCACGCCGCTGGTGCTGCACAACATCGCGCGCGGTACGCAGGAGGAAGACCTGTTGTTCCGGCACACGATCATTGGGCATTACCGGATGCCGGGTTAAGGCAAAGGCTTACCCCACCCCAGCCCCCCCTTGGCTGCGCCAAAGGGAGGGGGCGGATCCTGCGAGCGTTCAGATCATCGCCGTGCGAGCGTCGTTCGGATCACCGCCCTGCGAGCGCTCAGATCATCGCGCAGCCGCTGTTGCCCCCTCCCTTTGGCGCAGCCAAGGGGAGGGTTGGGGAGGGGTTGTTTGTTCCGGCAACCTGAAACGGCGCCGGCTTCGCGGCCGAGGCTGCTCCTACCCGCTAGGCCGCGCCTACCGGCGGATGTAGTGGGCGAAGCGGAACGCGTAGGCGTGCCGCGCATCGGCCGCGTGCGGCTGGCTGTCCACTTCCTGCCACTGGGCCGGGTCCACGGCCGGGAAATGCGTATCGGCCACCACCTCGGCGTCCACCCAGGTCAGGTACAGGTCGGTGGCCTGATCGATCAGCAATCGGTAGATCTCACCCCCGCCGATCACGCACAGTTCGGACGCGCCTTGCGCCAGCGCGATGGCCTGCGCCTGCTGCAGCGATGCCACCGCCTGCATGCCCTCGAACGGCACCTGGCCGCTGCGGGTCAGCACCAGGTTGGTCCGCCCCGGCAGCGCGCGACCGAGCGACTGCGCGGTCCTGCGCCCCATCAGGATCGGCTTGCCCAGCGTGAGCGTCTTGAAGTGCCTGAAATCATCCGGCAGGTGCCACGGCATGCCGTTGTCCTGGCCGATGCCGCGATTGCGGTCCAGCGCGGCGATCATCGACAGCCGCAGCTGCACCGGGGTTGCCGCTTCGCCGTTCGCCGTTCCCATCCCCAGGCTCACACCGCCACCGGTGCCTGGATCGCCGGGTGCGGGTCGTAGCCGTCGATACGGATGTCCTCGAAACGGAAACCGAACAGGTCGGTGACCTCCGGGTTCAACCACAGCGTCGGCAGCGCGCGCGGCGCACGCGACAACTGTTCGCGCGCCTGCTCGTAGTGATTGGAATACAGGTGTGCATCACCCAGCGTGTGCACGAAATCGCCCACGCCCAGGCCGGTGGCCTGCGCCACCATGTGGGTCAGCAACGCGTAGCTGGCGATGTTGAACGGCACGCCGAGGAAGATGTCGCCGCTGCGCTGGTACAACTGGCAGCTGAGCTTGCCGTCGACCACATAGAACTGGAACAGGTTGTGGCAGGGCATCAGCGCCATCTGCGACAACTCGCCCACGTTCCATGCGCTGACCACCAGCCGGCGCGAATCCGGGTTGCGCTTGATCTCCTCGACCAACCACTGCATCTGGTCGATCTCGCGCCCGTCGGCGGTGGCCCAGTTGCGCCACTGCTTGCCGTAGACCGGACCGAGGTCGCCGTTGGCATCGGCCCACTCGTCCCAGATCCGCACGTTGTTGTCCTTCAGGTAGGCGATGTTGGTATCGCCCTTCAGGAACCACAGCAGCTCGTGGATGATCGAGCGCAGGTGCAGCTTCTTGGTGGTGACCAGCGGGAAGCCTTCGTTGAGGTCGAAGCGCATCTGCCAACCAAACACGCTGCGCGTGCCGGTGCCGGTGCGGTCGGACTTCTCGCTGCCGTGCTCGAGCACGTGCCGCAGCAGATCCAGGTAGGGCTTCACGCTTTTTCCTCCAGCGGCAGGACCGGCTGCAGCACCGGGGCACGGCGCGACATCACCAGCAGGATCACGCCCAGCGCGATCAGCGGCAGGCTCAGGATCTGGCCACGGGTCAGCCAGTCAAACGCCACGTAGGCGCCGTTGTCGGGCATGCGCACGAACTCGACCAGGAAACGGAAGGCGCCGTACATCAACGCGAACAGGCCGGACACGGCGTAACGCGGGCGCGGCTTCATCGAGTACAGCCACAACACCACGAACATCACCAGCCCTTCCAGCACCGCTTCATACAACTGCGAGGGATGGCGCGCGTACTGGGTAAGCAGCCCGGCGGCGAAGTCCTGCTTGATCTGCGCGGCCGACATCAGCTGCTCCATCGTCGGCAGGCCCGCCGGCACGTCCTTCAACGGCGAATGCGGGAACACCACGCCCCAGCCGGAATGGGTGAACTTGCCCCACAACTCACCGCCGACGAAATTGCCCAGCCGGCCGAAGCCCAGGCCCAGCGGCACCAGCGGCGCGACGAAATCAATGGTGTCGAAGAAGTGCTGGCGCTGCTTGCGCGTCCACCACCAGCCGGCGATCAGCACGCCGAGCAGGCCGCCATGGAAGCTCATGCCACCTTCCCATACGCGCAGCAGCAGCAACGGGTTATGCAGGAACTCGGCGGTGGCATAGAACAGCATGTAGCCGATGCGCCCGCCCAGCACCACGCCGAGCATGGCGTAGAACAGCAGGTCCGAAAAACCGTTCATGCTCACGCCCGGCAGGCGCCCGGCGAGGATCCGCTGCCGGCCCAGCCACCAGGCGGCGCCGAAGCCCAGCAGATACATGATGCCGTACCAGTGCACCGAGATCGGCCCCAGGCTGAAGGCGATGGGGTCTATGTCATGGAGATAGATCATGAAGGCACTGTCTGGCGAACGAAGTCCTATTCTCGGGGCTGCATTCCCTGCGTCAACCGCCCACTCAGCCAAGCAGCTGCGGGCGGTCAGGCAACTCGTTGCCGCGTGGTCGGTCCGGGTCGGCGGGAAAGTGCCGGGCCAGCAGCTGCGAGACCTCGGCCACGGCAGCCAACACGGCCGCCTCGCGGTCGCCACTGCCCAGTTGCACGCGCAGGTGCTCGCAGACCTGCTGCCACTGCCCGGCCTCGATGCGGCCCGACAGGCCGCGGTCGGGCACGATCTCGATGGCGTGGTCGGCCAGCAGCAGGTAGATCAGCACCCCGTTGTTGGCCTCGGTGTCCCAGGTGCGCAGCACCGCGAAGGCATGCTCGGCGCGCTGCCGGGCATCCACGCCCCGCCACAGCATCGGCAAGGACAGGTCCGACTCCACGGCGAACATCACCTGGCCGCCGTGCTGGCGCTCACCGTCGGCGATGGCCCGGGCGATCCGCTCCAGGCTGGCTTCCGGGAAAACCGCATGGGCCGAGGGCGAGAACACATGGCGCAACCAGCGCATCACCAACTCCCCGAGGCGCCACCGCCTCCCGATCGCCCGCCGCCGCCGGACCAGCCACCGCCGCCGCCGAATCCTCCGCCACCGCCAAAGCCCCCGCTCCCCCAGCCCCCGCCCCCGCCACGGGCGAAGCCGCCCGAAGCCCTGCCGAAGGAGAAGAACAGCGCGGCGAAGGCCGCCATCACGCCATTGGCCAGCGTCAGCAACAGCGCACCGGCAAGCCCGGCCAGCACCGCGGCAAGCAAGCCGCGCACGGCCTTGGGCTGCCGCGCCAACAGCAGGCGCATCAGCACCGCGGCAACCACGCCGATGCCGATCGCGAACAGGAAGCTGTCCTCGCCGCCGTCCTTGCGCCCGTGGTTGCTGCTGACCTGGGCCGGCAGTTGCTCGCCATCAATCAGCTTGACCAGCACCCCTGTGGCGGCGGTGATGCCGCCGGCATAGTCATCCTGGCGGAAATGCGGCACCAGGTACTCCTGGATCACCCGGTTGGCGATGGCATCGGGGATCGCCCCTTCCAGCCCGTAGCCGGGCTCGATGCGTACCCGCCGGTCGTCCTTGGCCACCACCAGCAACACCGCGTCATCCACGCCCTTGCGCCCGACCTTCCATTCGTCGAAGACGCGGGTGGTGTACTGGGCGATGTCCTCGGGCTGGGTGGTGGGCACGATCAACACCTGCAGCTGGCTGCCCTTGCGCTGCTGCAGGGCCAGCGCCTGCTGCTCGAGTGCCTGCTTCTGCGCTGTGTCCAGGGTGCCGGTGGCGTCCACCACCGGCGAGTCCAGCGGCGGGATCGGGGCCCGTTGCTGGGCCACCGCCACGCCTGCCCAGCCCACGCCAAGCAGGCACAGCAGCAGCCACAGCCGCGGCAGCAGGCCGGTCATCGGCACGAACTCACTGCGCCGGCGCAGGCGCCGGTTGTGGTGCCGGCGGCTGCGGCTGCTGGTTGCCGAAGTTGACCGCCGGCGGCTGGGCGATCTGTGCCTCGTTCTCCACGCTGAAATTCGGCTTGGCCGCATAGCCGAACATCTTGGCGGTGATCACCTGCGGGAACGAGCGGATGTAGGTGTTGTAGTCCTGCACCAGCTGGATGTAGCGGCCGCGGGCGACGGTGATGCGGTTCTCGGTGCCTTCCAGCTGCGCCTGCAGGTCACGGAAATTCTGGTCCGACTTCAGCGTCGGGTAGTTCTCGCTGACCACCAGCAGCCGCGACAGCGCGCTGCCCAGCTCGCCCTGGGCCTGCTGGAACTGGGCCAGCGAGTCGGCATCGTCGGCGTTGACCTGGATCTGGCCGACCTTGGCGCGGGCGTTGGTGACCTCGGTCAGCACTTGGCGCTCCTGCTGGGCGTAGCCCTGCACGGTGTTGACCAGGTTGGGGATCAGGTCGGCGCGGCGCTTGTACTGGTTCAGCACCTCGGACCAGCCGGCCTTGACCGCCTCGTCCTTCTGCTGGATGGCGTTGTAGCCACACCCGGAAATGGAGATTGCCGCCACGACGAGCAGCATCAAGCGGAGGAACTGGCGCATGGTCGGGTCCTTGGACGTCGGAGTGCCGAGCATGCCACGGCCGGGGTGCAGCGTGTGCCAAAGCAAAGGGCCGGCAATGCCGGCCCTTTGTGATTCGTTTACCAGTCTTCCGAACCCGGTACGTGGTGCTGCTTGGCGTTGCGCCGCATCAGCAGGTTCAGCCACTCGACCAGGACCGAGAAGCCCATCGCCGCGTAGATGTAGGGCTTGGGCACGTGGACATCGAAGCCGTCCAGCACCAGCACCGTGCCGACCATCAGGATGAAGGCCAGCGCCAGCAGCTTCACGGTCGGGTTGGCGTCGATGAAGCGGCCCAGCGGGTTGGCCGCCAGCAGCATCACCGCCACCGACAGCAGCACCGCGCAGACCATCACCGGCACGTGGTCGGCGATGCCGACGGCGGTGATCACCGAGTCCAGCGAGAACACGATGTCGATCACCGCGATCTGCGCGATCACCATGCCGAACGCGGCCGAGGCCTTGGTGGTGGTCGGGTCGGCGTCTTCACCGCCACTGACCAGCTCGCGGATTTCCTTGATGCCCTTGTAGAGCAGGAACAGGCCGCCGACGATCAGCACCAGGTCGCGGATGGAGATGCCCATCCCGGCGATGGTGAACAGGTTGTTCTCCATGTGCGCCAGGTAGGCCAGCGAGATCAGCAGCAGGATGCGGGTGATGCAGGCCACCGCGATGCCGACGCGACGCGCCAGCGGGCGCTTGTGCTCGGGCAGGCGCCCCACCGCGATGGAGATGAACACCAGGTTGTCGATGCCCAGCACGATTTCCAGCGCACTGAGCATGAACAGCGTGACCCATACGTTCGGGTCGGCAAGAAACTCAAAAGACATGCACGCAATCCTTCAATAGAACCCAACTACCCCGCGCCACCCGGCGCGTGGTTTCAGAAAAGACGGGGAACCAGCAACAAGCCCCAGCACACCAGCACGTTCATCATCAGCACGAACACCGCCGCCGAACCCATGTCCTTGGCGCGGCCGGCCAGCACGTGGTACTCCGGGCCATAGCGCTCGATCACGGCCTCGATGGCCGAATTGGCCAGCTCCATGGCCAGCACCAGCAGCATCGAGCCGATCATCAGGACCTGCTCGACCGGGGTCTGCCCCAGCCACAGCGCCAGCGGGGTGAGGACCACGAACAGGTAGACCTCCAGGCGGAACGAGGACTCGTGCAGCCAGGCCGCGCGCAGGCCCTGCCAGGACCACTGGGCCGCCTTGAAGATGCGGCCCGGGCCGCGCGGCATATGGCCGGTCTGGTCAGCCATGGCACACCTTGCCAGTCGCCGCGTCACGGCGCGGCGGGTACAGATCAAACAGGGGAGCTGCCATGAACGATGACACCGGTTGCGGATAGGCAATAAGCAATTTTGCCACATCTGCCCGTTCACTTCCCGGAACCGGCCGCCGCTCAGCTGAAGCGCACCACCGCCACGGTGCCCTGCCCCTCCCGGCTGTCCAGGCTGATCTGCCAGCCGCAGCGTTCGCACAGCCGCCGGACGATGCTCAGGCCCAGCCCCAGCGAATTGCCGTGCTCGCCGCGGACGAACGGCTCGAAGGCCCGTGACAGGGCATCGGGCGACATCCCGACGCCGGTGTCGCGCACCGTCAACTGGCCGTGGGACACCGTGACCTCGACCAGGCCGACGTCGGTGTAGGTACAGGCGTTGCGCAGCAGGTTGCCGACCACCACGTGCATCACCCGCGGTGGCGCCAGCAGCGGGTGGCGGCCGTCGATGGACACCCGCAGCTCCACCGGCTTGCCGCGCAGCAGCTCCTCGGCCAACCCGGCCTCGTAGCGGACCAGGTCGCCGACATCGAACCGTTCCGATTGCGGCTCCACGTCCACTTCCCGGGCCAGCAGCAGGAAGGCATCGATCACCGCCTCCATGTCGCGCCCGGCGCGCTGGATCCGCTGCAGGCTGCGCTGCAGGCGCGGGGTCAGCTCGGGGTCGGCCAGGGCCATGTCGCTGGCCATGCGGATCACCGTCAACGGGGTCCGCAGTTCATGGCTGGCATCGCGGGTGAAGTTGCGTTCGCGGGCCACATGCGCGGCGACGCGCCCGGCCATCGCATGCAGTGCCAACGCCAGTTGCAGGCTTTCGCCCTTGACCTCGGCCGGCAACCGCTCCGGTGCCAGCTCCCCGGCATCGGGACGGCGCGGGTCCCACTGCGACACCCTGCGTGCCAGCCAGTTCACCGGCCAGACCAGGCGCCGCGAGACCCGGTAGGTCCGCCATGACACCGCGTAGATCACGATCAGTACCAGCAGTACCGGCACCACCCCGAACCAGAATGCATTGCGCTCGGTCTGCGAGCGCTCCAGCACCAGGTACAGCCGCCCGGCCGGCTGCGGGTCGACCAGCACCCGCTGGCTGCTGGCCTTGAGTTCATGGAACCCCGGGGAAAGCGTACGCAGGGCGACCGGAATTCCATCGGGTGGCTGCCCTTGCAGCCACAGATAGCCCTGCAGGGTGTGGGTGTCGGGAGGTGGCTTGCCCGGGTGTTTGGCCCGCGCCTGCCAGTAGTGGGCCGCCTCTTCCTGCAGCTTCACTTCTTCCAGCCCGTGCCGGATCACCTGCGTCACCAGGTAGCCGCCCACCAGGACCGCCAGGCTCACCAGCAGCGCCTGAAGGATGAATGCGATCCTGATTTTGCGCGACAACCCGTAAGGCATCTGCCTCCCCCCGAAGCACGCGTGATTATAAGGATGCCCGCCCACCGGCCGACGCGCGTCCTGGTACGAAAAGGCCGTCGCGCCCCCAAAGGCGCGACGGCCTGCTCATTGTCCGGTCACCGCATGTGCCTCAGCCCATCGGCTGGCCGATGTCCGCGATGCGGTAACCGGCGCTTTGTACGGTATGCAGCAGCGGGCGATCAAACGGCTTGTCGATGATCTTGCGCAGGTTGTACAGGTGGCTGCGAAGGGTGTCGGAGTCCGGCAGGCCATTGCCCCAGATCTCCCGCTCGATCTCCTGGCGGGTCACCACGCGCGGCGATTCGCGCATCAGGATGGTCAGCAGGCGCAGGCCGATCGGGGAGAGCTGCAGCTCGCTACCGGCGCGGGTGGCGCGCATGCTGACCGGGTCCAGCACCAGGTCGGCCACTTTCAGCACCTCGGCACCCACCTGGCGACGCTCGCGGCGGATCAACGCACGCAGGCGCGCTTCCAGCTCCTGGATCGCGAAGGGTTTGGTCAGGTAGTCGTCGGCGCCGTATCCCAGCCCGGTGAGCTTGTCGTCCAGCGTGTCGCGTGCGGTCAGCATGAGCACCGGCGTGGACTTGCGTGCCTCGTTGCGCAACCGGCGGCAGACCTCGATGCCGTCCAGCCGTGGCAGCATCAGGTCCAGCACCACCACGTCGTAGCTGTTCTCGGCCGCCAGGCGGTAGCCGTCCAGACCATCGACCGCGTAATCAACCTCAAACCCCTTGCCTTCCAGGTACTCACCGATCATTTCGGAGATGTTGCGGTTGTCTTCGACAACCAGTACCAGGCCGGACGATTCCTTTGTCTGTCGCATGGAGCCTCCTCAGTCTTCAGCTTTGTGAAACATGACGTACCCCGGGTAGATACCGCGTGAAGACGGCATGTGCCAATTGGTTGCTTCGGAAACCATTCGAGCCCGCCGATGAAGGCCGGCTCACGGCCTTCGGCCCTAAGCTATCGGCCCCTCACGACGAATCTGCACATGGCCGCGATGCCTTTCACCGCCTACCTGTACCCGGTGCTGCTGTTGATCGCCAGCAACGTATTCATGACCGTCGCCTGGTACGGCCACCTCAAGTTCAAGACCGCGCCGCTAATGACGGTGATCCTGGTCAGCTGGGGCATCGCCTTCTTCGAGTACTGCCTGCAGGTGCCGGGCAACCGGCTTGGCAGCGCGGTGTATTCCGCGCCGCAGCTCAAGGGCATGCAGGAAGTGATCACCCTGGTGGTGTTCGCGGTGTTCTCGGCCGTGTACCTGGGCCAGCCGCTGAAGTGGAACCATTGGGCCGCGTTCGGCCTGATCGTGGTCGCGGCGCTGTTGATGTTCAAGGAGTAAGGCGCCCCGGACGGCAGGAGCGCCTTCAAGCACGAAGCCGGTACCGCATTGGCCGATGCGATTCCTGCGAGTGCAGGCCTTGCCGGCTTCGCGGCCAGGTCCGCTCCTACGGGGCGGGCTCGACGAACTGCACGAACACCGCGTCGATCTTCGCGGTGTCCACGGCCGCACCGCCCTGCACGGCCTCGGCCTGCTCGAACAGCGGGATGATCATCGCCATGCCGTCCAGCTTGGTCTTCAGGTGCACGCCCGGCGCCTTGTCCAGGTGGGCCGCCCAGCGCTGGCGCACCTGCGCCCAGAAGCCGGCAGTTGCCTTCCAGTAGTCCAGCGCCGGGGTGAAGTCGACCTCGGTGGTCCTGACGTAATCGTTGAAGCCGAACTCGCGGGCGATCTCCACCTGGCTGCCGTCGGTGTTGCGCTGCACCTTGGTGTTGAACTGCTCGTGGGTCCAGCCATTGGGCGTGAGCGTGTGCCGGTTCACCACCGCCAGCGCGTTGTAGTCGCTGCGCCGGGTGTACTCGCGGCGCGGCAGCGGCCGCCAGCTGGTGTCGCTGGTCCAGGTCGGCACGTTGTTGTCATAGGTCCACTTGCCCGTGCCGCAGTAGCGCGGGGCGTCGCTGACTTCGTAGACGCACTGCGTCCAGGCGCCCTGGTTCAACGTGGCATCGACCGGCCGCACCTGCCAGGTCTGATCGGCGCTGAACTCGAAGCGGCTCGGTGCCTGGTACACCCAGTCCTGGCGCCAGTGCTTGGTCACGTGCCCGCTCTTGGCATCGACCAGCAGATGCTGCAGCACGATGCGGGTCGGGCTGTCCTCGACCACCACCACCACCTCATCCCCGCCACTGCGCATGGCCGGCGCACGTTCATAGCCGGGCTTGAGCAGCACGGTCTCGTCGAAGGCGAAATCCACGGTGTACTGGCCCTGCATGGCCAGGATGCTGTCGTGGTCACGGGTGATGCTGGCGGGCGCTGCGCTGGCCAGACCGCTCACGGCGGTCAACAGCAGCAGGCTGGCGGGATGAAACGTCATGAGGCATTCCTCGTACGTGGCGAAGTGGGTGACACGATGAAAGGCGCCTTCCCTGGCCCGGTCGCGTTCCCTCGTACCGGCCCCTGGAGGAACCGGCCTGAAGCGGGAGGGTTACCAGGACACGGCAAGGCTTGCCGACACCGTGCGCCCCGGGTTGCTGAAGCGGTCGACCACCGTGCTGCCGGTGGCCAGCGTGGAGGTGATGCCGGACCAGTCGATGTAGGTGCGGTCGCCCAGGTTGAACACCCCGACGTTGAACGTGGCTCCCGGTGCAAACTGCCAATGCGCCATCAGGTCGAGCACGCCGTAACCAGCCGGGCGGTAGGTGGCGGCACTGGCAACGCGGTCCTTGCGGCGCGCGAACGTGCCGGCCAGTTCCACGCCCCATGCCTGGCGGTCGTACATCAGGCCCAGCGTGCCGCGCAGCGGGTCGACCGAATCCAGCGGCACGTCCTCGGTACGGTTCTGGCCGTGCGACCAGGCCACCGCGCTGCGCAGCGACCAGCCATCCAGCGCGGTGCTGAGCTGGCCGAAGTCCACGCCGGCCTTGAGTTCGGCGCCGTAGATGCGCGCCTCGGAAATGTTCTGCGACTGGAACACCATCAGCCCCTGTGCATTGGTGCCGACGAAGCGCTGTGACTCGATGAAGTCCTTGTAGTCGTTCCAGTAGCCGCTGACGCTGACGTAGGCCACCGGCGCGATGTAGCGCAGGCCCAACTCGACCCCATTGCTGGTTTCCGGCTTGAGGTCCGGGTTGGGGATGGCCGTGTAACCGAACATCACGTTGGTGAAGCCCAGGTTGACGTCGTTGTACGGCGGCGAACGGAAACCGTGCGAATAGCCGGCGAACAGCGACCACTGCTCATCGAAGCGCCACACCATGCCCAGCTTCGGCGAGACGCTGGTCTTGGTGAGCGAAGCCACCGCCATGTCCGGGTTGTCCTCGCGGAAGATGCTGTCCAGCTCCGGCGTGAGCCGGTAGTGGTCCACGCGCAGGCCCGGGACCAGCGACAGGCGACCGTCGGCCATGCGCATTTCATCCTGCACGTACAGGCCGAGCTCGGTGGTCTTGCTGACCGGGAAATCACGCACCGGGAACACGTCTGGCAGGATCGTGCTGCTGACCGCGCCGGTCGCCGACACCTGGTAGCCATCGCGCTTCTGGCGGATTTCGGTCCATGCGCCATCGAAGCCCCAGGTCAACGCGTGCTCGATGCCGTTGCCTTGCAGCGTCTTGTTGAACTGTGCCTGTGCGCCGTAGACGCGCTGGTCGAAGTTGAACTGGCGGTGTCGACGGCTGCCGTTGGTACGGCCCTCATCGGTGACCTGGGTGGTCTCGCTATCCTGGCGGTACACCTGCCAGCTCAGGCTGTCGGCGAAGGCCGCGTCCACCGCATCCATCTCGTGCGCGAACGACACGCGGGCGCGCGTCTGCTTGTCATGCGCGGTCATGCCGGTGGTGGTGCGCGCCGACGGCGTCGGGTGGGTGTCGTTGACCGCCGAGAAGACATCGGTATCGGTGATGTCCTCGTTGCCCTCCACGGTCAACCGGAAGCGCTGGCTTTGATCCGGCGCATAGACCAGCTTGGACAGCACGCTGCGGCCATCGCGCTCCTGCGGATTGGCGGCGGTGCGCGTGTAGTCCTGGCTGCGCACGGTGCCCTTGTTGTCGGTTTCCTGGCCCTGGCGGTGGTTGACGTTGACCATGCCGCTCCAGTGCTCGCCACCGAAGGCGGTGGTCACGCTGCCGAGCAGGCCTTTCCAGTCCCCGTCGTAGCCGAACTTCAGGCCGACGTAGCTGTCCTTGCCGTCCTTCAGGTAGTCCGCCGGGTCCTTGGTGACGAAGGCGACCACGCCACCGAGCGCATCGGAGCCATACAGCGAACTGGCCGGGCCACGCACGATCTCGACCCGCTTGAGGGTCTCCAGGTCGGTGAAGTCGCGGTTGGCACTGGCGAAGCTGCCGATCAGGAAGCTCTTGGGCATGCTGATGCCATCGGTCTGGATCAGCACGCGGTTGCCGTCCAGGCCGCGGATACGGAAGCCGCCCAGGCCGAAGCGGGTCGCGCTGCGGGTCACCGAGATGCCCGGCTCGTAGCGGACCAGGTCACCGATGTCATGCACCAGTTGCCGGTCCAGCTGCTCGCGGTCGATCACGTCCACCGTGGCTGCCACGTCGCTGACCGCGCGCTCGGTGCGGGTCGCGGTGACCTGGACGCGGTCGAAGTCGCGGGTGTCGGCGGGCGCGCTCGCACTTTCGGCATGCGCGGAAGGCAACACCGCCCACAGGGCGGCGCTCAACAGGGTTGGACGGATCATGGGAACCTGGAGGCGTTCGGGAAACAGAACCTTGGTGATGCGACCGGATTGCCAGGCAATCCGGTCGCGGCCAAGGGGGAGAGAGAGGTGGATCGGGCCTGCCGGGCGTGGAAGGGAAAACGCCGCCGGCAGGCGGGCGGCGGCAGGCCGCCGCGACCAAGGCTTACTTGGTG
The DNA here is from genome assembly GCF_034961085.1 of Stenotrophomonas capsici. Taxonomy (NCBI): domain Bacteria; kingdom Pseudomonadati; phylum Pseudomonadota; class Gammaproteobacteria; order Lysobacterales; family Lysobacteraceae; genus Stenotrophomonas; species Stenotrophomonas capsici. The sequence continues at coordinate 43,478 of NZ_JAYFUH010000066.1, forward strand.
AGGATCAACTTGTCGTTGCTGGTATGGCGCAGGCGATAGAACTTGTCGCCGTGCTGGATGACGATTTCACGCTGGCCCTTGAGCAGGGCGCCGCTGTCGATGACGCCCTCGGGCGACAACAGCTGCACCGGACGCTGCGGCAGGTGGAGGGTGCGGGGACGGAGCAGGACAGGCTGGGCGGACATCATCGTGGTTCCGTGCTGGGGACGGAGTTGATGATAATGATTCTCAATACCAATGCAAGACCCATTCTCAAAAACTTTCCAGAGAATGGCAGCGACGGACACCTCGCCCTTCCCGCGACGCCCCGGCCGCAACCGGGACGCCTTGCGTTTCATTGAAGGTCTACGGCGGCACCAGACCCGCCAGGGTCAGGCGAAGATCGCCTCGATACGCTGCCAGGCGGCCTCGTCCACGCGTTCCAGCACGTCCAGCGCGCGCAGGTTCTCCTGCAGCTGCGACACCCGGCTGGCGCCCAGGATCACGCTCGATACCTGGCGGTTGCGCAGGCACCAGGCGATGGCCAGCTGCGCGGGCGACTCGCCCAGCTCCGCCGCCACGGCGCTGAAGCGGCGTACCTTGCCCAGCCGGTCGTCGGCCGGCTCGCCCAGCACCGCATCCTGCAGCCAGCCCAGCGACGGCTGGCCGAGCCGCGAATCGGCGGCGATGCCGTCGTTGTACTTGCCGGTCAGCAGGCCGGAGGCCAGCGGCGACCAGATGGTCGTACCCAACCCGGCATCGGCGTACAGCGGCGCGTACTCGCGCTCGACCCGCTCGCGGTGCAACAGGTTGTACTGCGGCTGTTCCATGCTCGGCGCATACAGGTGGTTGGCGCGGGCGAAGGCCACCGCCTCGGCGATCTGCGCGCCCGACCATTCGGAGGTACCCCAGTACAGCACCTTGCCCTGCCGGACCAGCGTGTCCATGGCCAGCACGGTCTCGCTGATCGGGGTCTCCGGGTCCGGGCGGTGGCAGTAGTACAGGTCCAGGTAGTCCACCCGCAGGCGCTTGAGCGCGGCGTGGCAGGCGTCGGTGACGTGCTTGCGCGACAGCCCGCGCTGGGTGGGCGCCGGCTCCTCGGCCGAACCGAAGAACACCTTGCTGGACACGCAATAGCCATCACGCGGCAGGCGCAGGTCGACGATCACGTCCCCCATCACCTGTTCGGCACGGCCCTTGGCATAGCCCTCGGCGTTGTCGAAGAAGTTGACGCCGTTGTCCCAGGCCGCGGCGATCAGGTTGCGGGACTCATCCCGGCCGATCTGGCTGCCGAAGGTCACCCACGCACCGAAGGACAATGCGGAAAGCTGCAGGCCGGATGACCCGAGGCGACGGTATTGCATGGCTGGCTCCTGGTTTGCAGTCCGCGGCTGGCGCAGACGGGGGGCCAGTGTAACCGCCGGCCCTGGCCCGGCAGGGCCCCGGACCTTGCCGATACCGGCGCAATCGCGGCCGTTGGGCGCATATGGGCCAGTGATTCTTGCTCGGCATAGGCCGCTGCACTAGGCTTGCGTCTTTTGCGGGCATGCCCGGGGATTCATCATGGTCGAAGGTTTGGGCAGGATCGGCTTCGGCCTGTTCGGCTTGGCGGTGCTGCTCGGCATCGCCTGGCTGTTTTCCAACAACAAGAAGGCGGTGGACTGGAAGCTGATCGGCACGGGCATCACCCTGCAGGTCGCCTTCGCCGCGCTGGTGCTGCTGGTCCCCGGCGGCCGTGACGTGTTCGACTGGCTGGGCCAGGGCTTCGTCAAGATCCTGAGCTTCGTCAATGAAGGCTCCAACTTCATTTTCGGCAGCCTGATGGACGTGCCCAAGTACGGCTTCATCTTCGCCTTCCAGGTGCTGCCGACCATCATCTTCTTCTCGGCGCTGATGGGCGTGATGTACCACCTGGGCGTGATGCAGGCCATCGTCAAGGTCATGGCCTGGGCCATCACCAAGGTGATGCGCGTGTCCGGCGCCGAGACCACCAGCGTCTGCGCCAGCGTGTTCATCGGCCAGACCGAGGCGCCGCTGACCGTGCGCCCGTACATCTCCAAGATGACCCAGTCCGAGCTGATCACCATGATGATCGGCGGCATGGCCCACATCGCCGGCGGCGTGCTGGCGGCCTACGTGGGCATGCTCGGCGGCGGCGACCCGGTCGCCCAGGCCTTCTACGCCAAGCACCTGCTGGCCGCCTCGATCATGGCCGCCCCGGCCACGCTGGTGATCGCCAAGCTGCTGGTGCCGGAAACCGGCACCCCGCTGACCCGTGGCACGGTGAAGATGGAAGTGGAGAAAACCTCCTCCAACATCATCGATGCCGCCGCCGGCGGCGCGGCCGACGGCCTCAAGCTGGCCCTGAACATCGGCGCCATGCTGCTGGCCTTCATCGCCCTGATCGCCCTGCTCAACGCCCCGCTGACCTGGCTGGGCGAGGTCACCGGCCTGGCCGGCGCACTCGGCAAGCCGACCAACCTGGCCACCATCTTCGGCTACGTGCTGGCCCCGATCGCCTGGGTCATCGGCACCCCGTGGGCCGACGCCACCACGGTCGGCTCGCTGATCGGCCAGAAGCTGGTGATCAACGAGTTCGTGGCCTACATGGACCTGTCCAAGATCATCAACGGCCAGGTGCCGGGCGTGTCGCTGAGCGCCGAAGGCAGCCTGATCGCCACCTATGCACTGTGCGGCTTCGCCAACTTCAGCTCGATTGCCATCCAGCTGGGCGGCATTGGCGGCCTGGCCCCGGACCGCCGCCAGGATCTGGCCAAGTTCGGCCTGCGTGCCGTGCTGGGCGGCACCATCGCCACCCTGATGACCGCTACCATCGCCGGCGTGCTGACCCATTTCGGCTGATCCATCAGCCACCTTAGAGACGTAGATTCCATGAGTTCTGTTGTCGTTGCCGGTTCCTTCAATGTCGACCACGTCTGGCGCTGCGATGCCCTGCCCGCGCCGGGGGCGACCATTGCCGGTCGTTACAGCACCGGTCCCGGTGGCAAGGGCTTCAACCAGGCCGTCGCCGCGCGCCGTGCCGGCGCCGCCACCCACTTCCTCTGCGCGCTCGGCGATGACGCAGGCGGTGCCCTGGCCCGCCAGCTGGCCGGCGCCGACGGCATCGAACTGGTGGCCGAGGCCAGCAGCGAACCGACCGGCACCGCGGGCATCTACGTCGACGCCCGCGGCCGCAACTCGATCGTGATCGGCGCTGGCGCCAACGCTTCGCTGAGCCAGACGTTCATGGAGGCCAACGCCGCCCTGATCGGTGGCGCCAAGGTGTTGCTGGCGCAGCTGGAATCGCCGGTGGAGTCGATCGAGAAGGCGCTGGGCCTGGCCCGCGAGGCCGGCGTGCTGACCATGCTCAACGCCGCCCCGGCCAATGCGCATTCGACCATCGGCCTGCTCAAGCTGGCCGACGTGCTGACCCCGAATGAAACCGAGTTCGCCGCCCTGCTCGGCCGCCATGTCGGCGAGCGCGTGGAGGCCGACGACGTGGCCGCGCTGGACGGCGCCAGCCTGCACGCGCTGTGCCGCAAGCTGTCCGGCAACACCGTGGTGGTGACGCTCGGCGCGGTGGGCGTGTTCGTCTCGCACGACGAGGACCGCCTGCGTGGCGACGCCCAGCCGTACTACCGCGTGGCCGCCGAGTCGGTGCAGGTGGTGGACACCACCGGTGCCGGCGATGCCTTCAACGGTGCCCTGGCCGCCTCACTGGCCCATGCCCCGGAAGCGGCCTTCATCAAGCACGTGCGCTTCGCCAACCAGTACGCCGCCCGTTCCACCGAGCACGAGGGCGCCGCCCTGTCGATGCCGCGCATGACCCCGGCCGACGCCGCCTGAGTCATCGTTCCCCGCTGGACCCGCTGACGGCCCGGTAACGGGCCGTCATGCCGTTCAGGCACCGCCCCGCAGCCGGGCAACTAGAATATGCAGATGCAGATCGGCCCCTACACCATCGCCCCGAACGTGGTGCTCGCCCCCATGGCGGGCGTCACCGACAAACCGTTCCGCCAGCTGTGCAAGCGGCTGGGCGCAGGCTTGGCCGCATCGGAAATGACCATCAGCGACCCACGCTTCTGGAACACCCGCAAGTCCATCCACCGCATGGACCATGCCGGCGAGCCGGCACCGATCAGCGTGCAGATCGCCGGCACCGAGCCGCAACAGCTGGCCGAGGCGGCCCGCTACAACGTCGACCACGGCGCGCAGATCATCGACATCAACATGGGCTGCCCGGCCAAGAAGGTCTGCAACGCCTGGGCCGGTTCGGCGTTGATGCGCGACGAGGCGCTGGTGGCGCGCATCCTCGACGCGGTGGTCAAGGCCGTCGAGGTGCCGGTGACGCTGAAGATCCGCACCGGCTGGTGCGCCGAGGTGCGCAACGCGCCGACCATCGCGCGCATCGCCGAGGACAGCGGCATCGCCGCGCTGGCCGTGCACGGCCGCACCCGCGACCAGCATTACACCGGGGTGGCCGAGTACGACACCATCGCCGGCATCAAGGCGATGCTGCGCATCCCGGTGCTGGCCAACGGCGACATCGATTCACCCCGGAAGGCCGAGCAGGTGCTCAGGCACACTGGCGCCGACGCGGTGATGGTCGGCCGCGCCGCGCAGGGCCGGCCGTGGATCTTCCGCGAGATCGCGCATTACCTGGCGACCGGCGAGCAGTTGCCGCCGCCGTCGCTGCAGGAAGTACGCGACATCCTGATCGGCCACCTCAACGACCTGCACGCCTTCTACGGCGAGCCGCAAGGCGTGCGCATCGCGCGCAAGCACCTGGGTTGGTACGCCAAGGACCGCCCCGAGAACGCGGCGTTCCGCGCCGTGGTCAATGCCGCCGAAAGCGCCGAGGCGCAGCTGCGGCTCACCGGCGACTATTTCGACGCCCTGATCGCCGGTGAAGTGCCGGCGCTTTCACCGGCTGCCTGAGCGCCAGGCGGCAAACCCGAAGCACGGTCCCGGTAGCGGCTCCGCAGGCGGCGTCGGGAACGCAACGCCCGCCGTAATGGCGGGCGTTGTGGTTCAGAACGTCACACTAGATCCGGATGCCGGTCCACCAGCACCTGCTTGCGTTGCTGCAGGTCGTCGATCTTCGCCTGCAGCCCCTCGATCTGTACATCCAGGTCGCCGACGCTGGCCTCGATGTGATCGTAGGCCTGCTGCAGCAGCTCGCGCGCCTCGCGGCGGCTGGAGGCATTGGGCGTATCCCCGCGCAACGGGCGGTTGGCGGTCTCGCGCATCAGCCAGGCCGTGAGCAGCCCCACCAGCGCCACCGCCATCAGGTAGTAGGCCGGCATCATCAGGTCGCCGGTGACCTCCACCAGCCAGGCGGCCGCGGTCGGGGTCACACCGCAGATGATCACCGAGATGTTGAACGCCGTGGCCAGCGCGCTGTAACGCACGCGGGTCGGGAACATCGCCGGCAAGGTTGAAGCCATCACGCCGATCAGGCAGTTCAGCAGCACCGCCAGCAACAACAGGCCCACGAAGATCAGGCCGATGTTGCCGCTGGTGATCAGGTGGAAGGCCGGCACCGCACCCACCAGCAGGCCGAGGCTGCCGGCGGCGATGAACGGACGACGGCCGACGCGGTCGCTGGCCCACCCCACCACCGGCTGCACGAACAGCATGCCGATCATCACCACGATGATGATCAGCACGCCGTGGTCCTCGGAGTAGTGCAGGTTGTGCGACAGGTAGGTCGGCATGTACGTCAGCAGCATGTAGTAGGTGACGTTGGTGACCAGCACGATGCCCACGCAGGCCAGCAACGAGCGCCAGTACCTGCCCACGATCTCCTTGAAGGAAATGCGCGGGGCGCTGCCCACCGCATCCTGGTCTTCCTTCTCCATGCGCTCCAGCTGCTCGGTGAAGGCCGGCGTTTCCTCGGCGGCGTGACGCAGGTACAGGCCGATCAGGCCCAGCGGCGCGGCCAGGAAGAACGGCACGCGCCAGCCCCATTCCAGGAAGCGCGCTTCGCCAAGGATGCTGCTCAGCACCACCACCACGCCGGCCCCGAGCACGAAGCCGGCGATCGAGCCGAAGTCCAGCCAGCTGCTGAGGAAGCCGCGCTTGCGGTCCGGCGCGAACTCGGCGACGAACACCGCCGCGCCGGTGTACTCGCCACCTACCGAGAAGCCCTGCGCCAGCTTGCACAGCAACAGCAGGATCGGCGCGAGCAGGCCGATGCTGTCGTACGAGGGGATCAGGCCAATGCAGAACGTGCTGACCGCCATCAGGATGATGGTGGCCGACAGCACCTTCTGCCGCCCGAACCGGTCACCCATCACGCCGAAGAACACGCCGCCCAGCGGACGCACCAGGAATGGCACCGAGAACGTCGCCAGCGCGGCGATGGTCTGCACGCTGGGCGAGGCTTCCGGGAAGAACACCTTGCCAAGTGCAAAGGCGACAAAACCGTAGACACCGAAATCAAACCACTCCATCGCGTTGCCCAACGCGGCGGCGGTGACGGCTTTCTTGACTTTGCCCTTGTCGATGACGGTGATGTCGTCGATCTGGAGCGGTTCATTGCGAATAGTGGAATCACCTGCAGACATACAGGACCAGTCCTCCCGTTACTGAGTGGGATGCGTGCAGGCCCGGGCACGGAACGTCCGGCGCAGGCCGTGATGCGCACGAGTGAATGACCCGCGGCATGCGGCCACGGGAACGGTCGGGGACAGAAAGAACCGGGAACCAGGCCCGGAAAGGCGGAATGCCAGCTGTCCGGATGGCCGGGAGACAATTCCCCTGCGCGGTGCGCGCCGGCCATCAAGCTGGACTACTTTACGCCAGTGCCCGTTAAGCGCATCTAAAGGTCGCCACGACGCGCATTCATGCAATACAGGGACGCGAAACTGCGGCGATCAGCGCCGAAACAACACCACCACCCCGGCCGTTGCAAGGCAGCCGACCGCATAACAGGCCACGTCTGCCCACGAGAACGTATTGCCGATCACCGTGTACATCAGGTCACCGCGCACGAATCCCAGCCGCTCGGCGACGGTGAAATACTGCGCGAACTCGATGCTGCAGGCGAAGGCGAACACCGCCAGCAGCAGTGCCAGGTCGTTGACCCGCACCGCGCTGCGTACCGCCGCGTAGATCAGCACCACGACCAGCACGTCCCCCAGGTAGGCGCGGATCCATGACACATGCGGCAGGCGCATGGCGATGATCACTTCCAGCGCGAACAGCAGCAACGCCAGCAGGAAGAAGCCCGCGCTGAAACGCAACGACGACGCCCGACGCGCCCGCGGCAGGCCGGTACTCATCGCCAGTTCGCGTTGTCTTCCCAGAACGCGACCGCGCGCTGGTACGCGGCGCGGTCGATCGGCACGCCCGAGCCCCCCTCCTCCACGCCCAATGCGTTGCGCATCATCGTGATCGGCGCCATCGGGATCTCTTCCGGCGTGGCCGTGTACAGGCAACCGACCACGCCCCAGTCGGCTTCGATCGGCGAGCCTTCCTTCTGCAACTGCTCGCGGCTGTACAGGATCACCACCAGGTACTCGGCCACCGGCGGTTCGACGCCCTCGAACCAGCGCACCAGCACCGGCAATTCCTCGCGCGTGCGTGCTTCATAGCCCGAACGCAGCAGGTGGCGGTTGTCGTCGGTGACCGGCACCGTCAGGCAGCGCGTGCCGGTCCAGTTGCGGTACACGTGCAGCTTGCAGAACGGCGCATAGCCGTCCAGCACGCGTTCGGCCGCGTGCGTGTTCAGGTGCTGCTCGAACTCCTCGGCGGTGCAGTCACGGATGGTGTTGGGGCGCGGCGTGCGCGGGAACAGGCGGGTACGGGCGAACGGCGTGAGGAAGATCGACATGGGCGAACCTGTGGAAACCTGCGCCCATTGTCGGTGATACGACCACGCCGCGGGGACACCCGCCAGCTCAACCGTGTGCGCGTGCCTCGTGCTCGGCGACTTCCACCGAGGGCGTGCGCCAGCCCGACTTCACGCCCCACACGTAGAACACGATGCCGATCGCGGCCACCAGCACCAGGTCCCAGCCGTACGGCAGCAGGCCCCGCCCACCGAAGGTGGTGCTGCCCAGCCACGACACCAGCGCCAGCATCGGCAGGTAGCAGACCAGCCACAGCGCGCCCTTGAACTGGCGGCCGAAGTCATGCCATCCGATCTTGCGCTGGTAATGGAAGTACACCGGCAGCGCCACCACCATCAGCAGGATGATCTGCCCGGTCAGCGGCCAGCGCGCCCAGTACAGCAGCTCGGTGGCCATCACGAATGCCACCCCGGCCAGCAACGGCAGCGCGAGCACGCGCAGCGGCCGGTGCAGGCCCGGCGCGGTGCGACGCAGCGACATCGCGCTGATCGGACCGGTCATGTACGAGATCACCGTCGCCACCGAGATCACCGCCGCCAGCGTGCCCCAGCCACGGAAGAAGAACAGGAACAGGAACGACACCGCCAGGTTCACCCACATCGCCGGGCGTGGCACGCCCCAGCGCGGATGGATGCGCCCCAGTGCCTGCGGCGCGGTGCCGTTCTGCTGCATGCCGTAGAGCATGCGCGCGGTGGTGGCTGTATAGGTCATGCCGGTGCCGCTGGGGCTGACGAAGGCATCGACGTACAGCAGCATCGCCAGCCACTGCAGGTTGGCCAGCAACGCCAGCTGCGCGAACGGCGAACGGAAATCGACACCGTGCCAGCCAGCCTTTTCCAGCATCTGCGGCGGTACCGCACCGAGGTAGGCCACCTGCAGCAACACATAGACCACGGTGGCCAGCAGGATCGATCCGACCACCGCCATCGGGATGCTGCGCCCCGGGTTGCGCGCTTCACCGGCCAGGTTCACCGGGCTCTGGAAGCCATTGAAGCTGAAGACGATGCCGGCCGTCGCGATCGCGGTCAGCACCGCGGCGAAATCCAGCGTCGGGCTGCCGGCCCCGTGCAGCCCCACCGAGAAATTCTCGTGGTGGAAGCCACTGGCGATCAGTGCCACCGCGGTCAGGGTCGGCACCACCAGCTTGAACACGGTGATGGCGCTGTTGGAGCGCGCGAACAGCTTCACGCTCCAGAAGTTGATCAGGAAGTAGACCACCACCAACACCGCCGAGATCAGCAGGCCCGCCGTGGTCAGCTCGCCATGCCCGTCGGGCATCTGCACGTACATGTCCTGGGCCCATTGCCACGGCCACGACGCCATGTACTGCACCGAGGCCTCGGCCTCGACCGGGATCACCGAGACGATGGCGATCCAGTTCGCCCAGGCGGCGATGAAGCCCACCAGCGACCCGTGCGAGTAGTGGCTATAGCGCACCATGCCGCCGGACTCGGGGAACATCGCGCCCAGCTCGGCATAGGTCAGGGCGATGGTCAGGATGATCGCCGCGCCCAGGATCCATGCCCAGATCGCCCCCGGGCCCGCCAGCCCCGCGGCGCGCCAGGCGCCGAACAGCCACCCCGAACCGATGATCGAGCCCAGGCCGGTCAGCATCAGGGCAATGGGGCCGACGTCGCGGCGGATGGCACTGGACGTGTTCATGCGGGTTCCCGGGAAACTGCAGTGGCAACGGAAAGGAAGGTCGATCATCGCAAAGCCCGGCGGGCAGACACCTGCCATCGGTCGTGGTCAGCCAGCTACCGCCACAACCGGCACAACCGGTGAACCCGGGCAACGCAGTCATGCGCCTGTCCGGGACGCAATGCAAGCCGAAGCCGCCGACCGGGGCCGCTCCGGGGAGGGCCGGGCCGCGCGCCCGACGCCCCGGATGCCGGCAACTGGCCGGTGCATGAACAGCCGCCCCGGCTACGACGTGGCTCCGACACGCTCGCTCCGAAGGTAGGCCATCCCCGTCCATGACCCGCGCCATGTCGACCACGCACACGCTCAGCAAGGTCCCCGCCGTCACCCTCGGTTTCTGGCTGGTCAAGATCCTCGCAACCACGCTGGGCGAGGTCGGCGGCGACGCGGTCACCCTGTCGATGGGACTGGGCTACCTGGTCGGTACCGCGCTGTTTGCCGGCGTGTTCGTCATCGCGGTCAGTGCGCAGATCCGCAGCCGCGACTTCCAGCCCTGGCTGTACTGGTTCGCCATCGTCGCCAGCACCACCGTGGGCACCACCCTGGCCGACTACGTCGACCGCTCGCTGGGCATTGGCTACAGCGGTGGCAGCGCGCTGCTGCTGGCCCTGCTGTTGGCCACGCTGTGGCTGTGGAAACGCAGCACCGGCAGCATCGCGGTGGCCAGCATCACCCAACCGCGCAGTGAATTCTTCTACTGGCTGACCATCACCTTCTCGCAGACCCTGGGCACCGCGCTGGGCGACTGGGCCGCCGATACCCAGGGACTGGGGTATGGCGGTGGCATCGCCCTGTTCGGCGGCCTGCTGGCACTGGTCGCGGCGCTGTACCTGACCACCCGCACCTCGCGCACCGCCCTGTTCTGGACGGCCTTCATCCTGACCCGGCCGCTGGGCGCGGTGGTCGGCGACTTCCTGGACAAGCCACTGGACCACGGCGGCCTGGCCCTGAGCCGCTACGCCGGCACGGCGGTGCTGCTGGTCGCCATCGTCGCCTGCATCGCGCTGCTGCCACAGCGGGCCGCGCGGCGCGCGCACTGATCCGGGGCGGTCACGCCTGAAACATTTGCACATCCATCTTGATGGAGAGATACAATCGCTCGCATTCGTCATGCCCGGCCCCCTCCATGACCGCGATCAGCTTCGAGTTCTACCCCCCAAAGACCGACGACCAGCGCGCCCAGCTGGACCGCACCGCCGCCAAGCTCAAGGGCCACGCGCCCGAGTACGTGTCCTGTACCTTCGGGGCGGGCGGTTCGACGCTGAGCTACACCTCCGAGACGGTGCGCCACCTCAACCAGCACCATGGCTTCCAGGCGGCGCCGCACCTGTCCTGCGTCGGCGGCACCCGCGAGGAGATCCGCGAGCTGCTCAAGCTGTACCGCGCCATCGGGGTCAAGCGCCTGGTCGCGCTGCGCGGCGACCTGCCCTCGGGCATGGGTTTCCCCGGTGACCTGCGCTACGCCTCCGAGCTGATCGCCTTCATCCGCGCCGAGCATGGCGACGCCTTCCGCATCGAGGTCGGCGCCTACCCGGAGACGCACCCGCAGGCCAACGACGCCCTGGCCGACCTGCGCCACTTCAAGACCAAGATCGATGCCGGCGCCGATGCCGCCATCACCCAGTACTTCTACAACGCCGATGCCTACTTCCATTTCGTCGACGCGGTGACCCGGCTCGGCGTGGACGTGCCTATCATTCCCGGTGTCATGCCGATCTCCAACTTCAGCCAGCTACGCCGCTTCTCCGAGCAGTGCGGCGCAGAGATCCCGCGCTGGATCAGCAAGCGCATGCAGGCCTATGGCGACGACGCCGAGTCGGTGCGCGCGTTTGGCGCCGACGTGGTCGCTTCGCTGTGCGAGCGCCTGATCGCCGGCGGCGCGCCGTCGCTGCACTTCTACACGCTCAACCTGGCCAAGCCGACCAACGCGGTACTGCAGCGCCTCGACCGCGGCTGAGCCGGCCCACGCCGCATCACTTCCGGCCTGCGGGGGCAGTGGTTACCCTTGCCGGATGCGCACCGTCCTGCTCCTGCTGCTCAGCTGCCTCGCCCTGCCTGCCATCGAGGCGCCCGCACAGCAGATCAACCGCTGCACCAACCCGCAGGGCCAGACCGTGTACGGCGACAAGCCCTGCGAAGTGATGGGCGCCCGCGCGCGGCTGTTGCCGCCCGCACGGGCGGCCGGCAGCAGCGGCCTGTACCGCGACAGCTGCGCGCGGCGCTTGAGCGAAGTGGTCGGCATCATCCAGTCAGCCGCCGACGCCCGCGACCCCAACCGGCTGTCTGGCATCTACCTGTGGACGGGCCTGTCCAACGAGGCTGCCACGCGGGTGATGGACCGCCTGGATGACATCGTGCAGCGCCCGCTGGTGGACATCGCGCCGGTGTTCCCGGAAGCCCCTGCCTACGCGCCGGCACCCACGCAACCGTTCACCTATGCCGACGGCACCCCGGTCGACCCTGCCGATGGCAGCGCCGAGGCACCGGTCGAACACCTGCTCACCAACGTGCAGTACACGCCGCGCAGGCCCATCGGCCTGCGCCTGGAGCAGACCCTGCCACGCAGCAGCACCCCGAGCCGCACCGTGTTCCGGCTGCGTCGTCAGTACAACTGCTTCTGGATCACGCTGTAAGCACGGCCGGCCACAGCGAACGGATCGCCGCCACGCCCAAGGCGCCATGCTGGCGCGCGGCCTGCACGTCGGCCGCCGCCAGTCCGCCGATCGCATAGATCGGCAATGACACCTGCTCGCGCAGGCGTTCGAACGCCTCCCAGCCCAGCGGCGTCGCATCGGGGTGGGTCGCGGTGGCCCGTACCGGGCCGAGCACCGCGAAGTCGCAGCCCAGCCGCTGCGCGGCCTGCAACTGCGCCAGGTCGTGGCAGGACGCGGCCACCGGCAGCGTCGCCGGCAGTGGGCGCGCCTCCAACGCCAGCAGCTGCTCGCCGCCCAGGTGCACGCCAACCCCCAGCTCCTGCGCCAGGGCGATGTCGCGGTTGACCAGCAGTTCCAGATCCCGCCCGAAGCGCTGCACCGCGCTGCGGGCCAGTGCCTGGCGCTCGGCGGCCACCGGCGTGCGTAGCTGGACCCGGCGGATGCCGGAAGCCACGGCGGCCTCGATGCCGGCCAGCCAGGCCGCGTCGCCGTGCAGCGGCTCGGGCGTGACCAGGTAGCACTCCGGCTGGCGCAGCGCCGCCACCACCGGCAGGTCCGCCGGCGGCATCGAGTAGCGCCCCAGCTTGTCCGGCGTCACCCACGTGATCGCCTGCCCTTCGCGGCCGCGTGCCGTCCCTTTCCATTGCCGCACCATGCGCACTTCCAGGCGCAGGCGCTTGTCCGGGTAGAGCTGCGGCACCTCCATCACCCACTCGCCCACCTCGGCCTCGATGCCCAGCTCTTCGTGCAGCTCACGCGCCAACGCCTGCTCGGAGGTTTCGCCGGGTTCGCGCTTGCCACCGGGGAACTCCCACAGGCCGGCCATGTCGCTGTTGCCGGTGCGGCGGTTGAGCAGGATGCGGCCGCGCGCATCGACAATGACGGCGGCCACGACGTGGATTGAACGCAGGGGGGAATTCATGCCACGAGCATGCCGAACAAGCGCCCGCACGCGCAACGGGAACCGTGCGCCACGATCCGGATTCGAGACATCAAACCCAGCCGCGGGAGCGACCGCGGCCGCGAAGCACGGCAGCCTGCCGCACCGGAATCCCCGGCGGTCACCGCATGCATGGGGCCGGCCGCACCGGCGGCGCGGCCCAGGCCGTTCCTGCCGCTCGCCATGACGAAAACGCCCCGCTTGCGCGGGGCGTTTCGTGGATCAGTTCAACTGGCCGTGGCAGTGCTTGTACTTCTTGCCGCTGCCGCACGGACAGGGGTCGTTGCGGCCGACCTTGACCTCGCCCGAGGCCAGCGCCTGCTCGGCTTCCTCGTCGGCGCTGTAGCCTCCGTTGTCCTGGTGCTGGAACTGCGACATCTTCAGGCGAGCCTCGGCCTGCTGGCGCTCCAGCGCCTCCATCGCCGCCACTTCCTCCTCGCTGCGGATACGCACGCGCGACAGCATCAGGATCACCTCGCGCTTGACGTTCTCCAGCATGTCCGAGAACAGCTCGAAGGCTTCCTTCTTGTACTCCTGCTTGGGCTGCTTCTGCGCGTAACCGCGCAGGTAGATGCCCTGGCGCAGGTAGTCCATGCGGGCCAGGTGCTCCTTCCAGCTCTGGTCGAGCACGGTCAGCATCACGTGCTTCTCGAGCGCCCGCATGGTTTCCACGCCCACGGACACTTCCTTCTGCGCGAAGTGCTCATCCATGAACGCGATGACCTTCTGCGCGATGCCCTCGGCGTCCAGCTCCTCGTGCTGCTTGACCAGCCCGACCACGTCCATCTCCACGCCCAGCTCAGCGTGCAGGGTGGCCTGCAGGCCCGGCAGGTCCCACTGCTCGTCCACCGAATTGGCCGGCACGAAGCGGGTCACCAGGTCGTAGATCACGTCGCCGCGGATGCCGTCGATGTTCTCCTTGACCGACTCGGCGTCCAGCAGCTCGTCGCGCTGGGCGTAGATCACCTTGCGCTGGTCGTTGTTGACGTCGTCGAAGTCCAGCAGGTTCTTGCGGATGTCGAAGTTGTGCGCTTCGACCTTGCGCTGCGCCTTCTCGATCTGGCGGCTGACCATGCGGTCTTCGATGACGTCGTCTTCCTTCATGCCCATCAGGCGCATCGCCTTCTGCACCCAGTCCGAGGCGAAGATGCGCATCAGGTTGTCTTCCAGCGACAGGTAGAAGCGGGACGAACCCGGGTCACCCTGGCGGCCGGAACGGCCACGCAGCTGGTTGTCGATACGACGTGATTCGTGGCGCTCGGTGCCGACGATGTGCAGGCCGCCAGCGGCCTTCACCGCGTCATGGCGCTCCTGCCAGGCCGCCTTGAGCGCGGCCTTCTGCGCGTCGGTGGCATCCTCGCCCAGCTCGTGCAGCTCGGTTTCCAGCGAGCCGCCGAGCACGATGTCGGTACCGCGGCCGGCCATGTTGGTGGCGATGGTCACCGAGCCCGGGCGGCCGGCGTTGGCGACGATGGTCGCTTCGCGGTCGTGCTGCTTGGCGTTGAGCACTTCGTGCTTCACGCCGGCCTTGCGCAGGTGCTCGGACAGCATCTCCGAGGTTTCGATCGAGGTGGTGCCCACCAGCACCGGCTGGCCGCGCTTGGCGCATTCCTCGATGTCGGCCAGCACCGCGTTGAACTTGCCGGTGCGGTTGAGGAACACCTGGTCCGGGTGGTCCTTGCGCACGGTCGGCTTGTTGGTCGGGATCACCACCACTTCCAGGCCGTAGATGCTCTGGAATTCGTAGGCTTCCGTGTCGGCCGTGCCGGTCATGCCGGACAGCTTCTTGTACATGCGGAACAGGTTCTGGAAGGTGATGCTGGCCAGCGTCTGGTTCTCGCGCTGGACCGGCACGCCTTCCTTCGCTTCCACCGCCTGGTGCAGGCCATCGGACCAGCGGCGGCCGGCCAGGGTACGGCCGGTGAACTCGTCGACGATCACCACTTCGCCATCACGCACGATGTAGTCCACGTCACGCTGGTAGATCGCGTGCGCGCGCAGGGCGGCGTTGAGGTGGTGGACGACGGTCAGGTTCTGCGCGGCGTACAGGCCGTTGTCGTTGTCCTCGCCGATGATGCCGGCTTCGCGCAGCAGGGTCTCGGCATGCTCCATGCCGGCCTCGGACAGGTAGACCTGCTTGCCCTTCTCGTCCACCCAGTAGTCGCCCTCGCCGTCCTCGGCGTCCTGGCGGATCAGATGCGGCACCACGCGGTTGACGCGGATGTACAGCTCCGGGGAATCGTCGGCCGGGCCGGAGATGATCAGCGGGGTACGCGCCTCGTCGATCAGGATCGAGTCGACTTCGTCGACGATGGCGTAGTGCAGGCCGCGCTGGTAACGGTCGGCGCGGGTCAGCGCCATGTTGTCGCGCAGGTAGTCGAAGCCGAATTCGTTGTTGGTGCCGTAGGTGATGTCGCAGCCATAGGCTTCGCGCTTGTCGCCGTGCGGCATGCCTGGATAGACCACGCCCACGCTCAGGCCCAGCCAGTTGTACAGCTTGCCCATCTGCGCGGCGTCGCGGCGGGCCAGGTAGTCGTTCACGGTGACCACGTGGACGCCCTTGCCTTCCAGCGCATTGAGGTAGACCGGCAGCGTTGCCACCAGGGTCTTGCCTTCACCGGTACGCATTTCGGCGATCTTGCCCAGGTGCAGCACCATGCCGCCGATCAGCTGCACGTCGTAATGGCGCATGCCCAGCACGCGCTTGGATGCCTCGCGGCAGACCGCGAAGGCCTCCGGCAGCACCTTGTCCAGGGTTTCACCGCCGGCGATGCGCTCGCGGAACGCGGTTGTCTTGGCTTTGAGCTGGTCGTCGGAGAGCGTCTGGATCTCCGGCTCCAAGGCATTGATCTTGGCGACGATACGGTTGAGCTGGCGCAGCTGGCGCTCGTTACGGCTGCCAAAAACGCGGGTAAGCAGGCTGTTGATCATTGAAGGAACCGGTTTGAATGAAATGCCGCGCGACGCAGGATCCCCCCCGGGTTCACCTCGTCACAAACGAAACAGGGCGCAATGCGCCCTGTCTATGGCAACGCCTATTGTAGCTTGGGGCGGGGGCTTGGCGATTCAAGCCACCCGCACCCGGCAAACATCAGCCCCGGCTGAGACGGCCGACCGGGGTGTTGCCACCCTCGCCCAGGAACTTGCGCGGGTTCATGACCTGCCCGTTCTGCCAGACCTCGAAGTGCACGTGGGCACCGGTGGAGCGGCCGGTGGAGCCGGCCTTGGCCACTTCCTGCCCGGCCCGGACCAGCGCACCTTCGCGCACGGTCAGGCGGGAGTT
>NZ_JAYFUH010000067.1:0-28324 GCF_034961085.1 Stenotrophomonas capsici
GTCGTCGCCCGGGAAGTCGTACTTGCTCAGCAGCTCGCGCACTTCCATCTCGACCAGTTCCAGCAGCTCGGCATCGTCCACCATGTCGGCCTTGTTCAGGAACACGACAATGTACGGCACGCCGACCTGACGCGACAGCAGGATGTGCTCGCGGGTCTGCGGCATCGGGCCGTCAGCGGCCGAGCACACCAGGATCGCGCCGTCCATCTGGGCGGCACCGGTGATCATGTTCTTGACGTAGTCGGCGTGGCCCGGGCAGTCAACGTGGGCGTAGTGACGGCTCTCGGATTCGTACTCAACGTGCGCGGTCGAGATCGTGATACCACGAGCCTTCTCTTCCGGCGCGGCGTCGATGGACGAGTAGTCCTTGAACTCGCCGCCGAAGCGCTCTGCACCGATCTTGGTCAGCGCGGCGGTCAGGGTGGTCTTGCCATGGTCAACGTGGCCGATGGTGCCGACGTTGACGTGCGGCTTGGTACGTTCGAACTTGCCCTTGGACATGTTTCTATTCCTTGATTAGCTGATTTTTGTTTGGAGAGCCTGAGTCAGATGACTCAGGCCTTCTTCATGACAGTTTCGGCGATGTTGGTCGGCGCCGGCTCGTAATGGTCGAATTCCATCGTGAAGGTCGCGCGACCCTGGGTCTGCGAACGCAGCGCGGTGGCGTAACCGAACATTTCGCCCAGCGGGATCATCGCGTTGATGATGCTGGCCGAACCGTCACCGGTGGTGCCCGAACCCTGCAGCACGCCACGACGGCGGCTCACGTCGCCCATCACGTCACCCTGGTAATCCTCCGGGGTCACGATCTCGACCTTCATGATCGGCTCCAGCAGCACCGGCTTGGCCTTGGCGAAGCCCTGCTTGAAGGCCATCGACGAGGCGAGCTTGAACGCCATTTCCGAGGAGTCGACGTCGTGGTACGAGCCGAACACCAGCTTGACCTTGACGTCCACCACCGGGAAGCCAGCCAGCGGACCGCTGGTGATGGTTTCGCGCAGGCCCTTTTCCACGGAAGGAATGAATTCCTTCGGGATCACGCCACCGGTGATGTCGTTGATGAACAGGAAGTCGTCCTTGATGGCGGCAGCCAGCTTCGGATCGGCGCGGTCTTCAGCGGTGATCGGCGACAGCTCGATCACGACGTGACCGTACTGACCCTTACCACCGGACTGCTTGGCGTGCTTGTAATCCGACTTGACGTCAGCCTGCTGGATGGTCTCGCGGTACGCGACCTGCGGCTTGCCGACGTTGGCTTCAACGTTGAACTCGCGCTTGAGGCGGTCAACGATGATGTCCAGGTGCAGCTCGCCCATGCCCGAGATGATCGTCTGGCCGGATTCTTCGTCGGTCTTCACGCGGAACGACGGATCTTCCTGCGCCAGGCGGCCCAGTGCCAGACCCATCTTTTCCTGGTCCGACTTGGTCTTCGGCTCGACCGCCATCGAGATCACCGGCTCCGGGAAAGTCATGCGCTCAAGCACGATCGGTGCATCGATCGAGCACAGCGTGTCACCGGTGGTGGTGTCCTTCAGGCCCACGGCAGCAGCGATGTCACCGGCCAGAACTTCCTTGATTTCCTCGCGGTTGTTCGAGTGCATCTGCAGGATGCGGCCGATGCGCTCCTTCTTGTTCTTCACCGAGTTCAGCACGGTGTCGCCACCGGTCAGCACGCCGGAGTAGACGCGGAAGAAGGTCAGCGCGCCGACGAACGGGTCGGTGATGATCTTGAAGGCCAGCGACGAGAACGGAGCCTTGTCGTCCGACTTGCGGGTCATCTCGATGGTGTCGTCGTCGACGTCCACGCCCTTCACGTCCGGCACGTCGACCGGCGACGGCAGCAGCTGGATCACGCCGTCGAGCATGGCCTGCACGCCCTTGTTCTTGAACGCCGAGCCGCAGAACATCGGCACGATCTCGGTGGCCAGGGTACGAACGCGCAGCGCCTCGATGATTTCAGCCTCGGCCAGCTCTTCGCCGCCCAGATACTTTTCCATCAGCTCTTCGTTGGCTTCGGCCGCGGTCTCGATCATGAAGGTGCGGGCTTCTTCAGCCTTCTCCACCAGGTCGGCCGGGATCTCGCCGTACTCGAACTTCATGCCCTGCGAAGCCTCATCCCAATGGATGGCCTTCATCTTGAGCAGATCGACCACGCCCTTGAAGCCTTCCTCGGCACCGATCGGCACCTGCATCGGCACCGGCACGGCGCCCAGCTTGGCCTTCAGCTGGTCACGGACCTTGAAGAAGTTGGCACCGGTACGGTCCATCTTGTTGACGAACGCGATGCGCGGCACGTGGTACTTGTTGGCCTGGCGCCACACGGTCTCCGACTGCGGCTGGACGCCACCGACGGCGCACAGCACGAACACGGCACCGTCGAGCACGCGCAGCGAGCGCTCGACTTCGATGGTGAAGTCAACGTGCCCGGGGGTGTCGATGATGTTGAAGCGGTGCTCCGGCAGGGACTTGTCCATGCCCTTCCAGAACGCGGTGGTGGCAGCAGACTGGATCGTGATGCCACGCTCCTGCTCCTGCTCCATCCAGTCCATGGTGGCGGCACCGTCATGCACTTCACCGAGCTTGTGGCTCTTGCCGGTGTAGAACAGGATGCGCTCGGACGTGGTGGTCTTGCCGGCATCGATGTGAGCCATGATGCCGAAGTTGCGGTAACGCTCGATGGGAGTAGTACGGGCCACGGGGAGCCTCTCAAATTTCTTGGAATTCGGATGGCCGAACGCCGCCTTGCGGCGGCCTTCGGATTGAAGCGGCGCTCAAAGCGCCACAAGTGACACCAGATGGGTGTCAGGGGCCCTGTTTCCAAGGCCCCTTCGAAATCACCAGCGGTAGTGGGCGAACGCCTTGTTCGCTTCCGCCATACGGTGGGTTTCTTCACGCTTCTTGATGGCGCCGCCACGGTTTTCCGACGCGTCCAGCAGCTCGGCTGCCAGCTTGCGCGGCATGGTGTTCTCACCACGCTTGCGGGCCGATTCGATCAGCCAGCGCATGGCCAGGGCCATCTTGCGCGAGGCACGCACTTCGACCGGCACCTGGTAGGTGGCACCGCCGACACGACGGGACTTCACTTCCACGCCCGGGGCGACGTTGTCCAGAGCCTTCTGCACCAGTTCGATGGCGTTCGGGTTCTTTTCACCGATCACGTCCATGGCGCCATAGACGATCTTTTCAGCGACCGACTTCTTGCCGCTCTGCATCACCATGTTGATGAAACGGGCGATGGTCTCGCTTCCGTGCTTGGGATCGGGCAGGACCGAACGCTGCGGGGTATTACCTTTACGGGACATGTCTTACTCCTTAGGCCTTCGGACGCTTGGCGCCGTACTTGGAACGGGCCTGGCGACGCTTGGCGACGCCGGCGGCGTCGAGCGAGCCACGAACGGTGTGGTAACGCACACCCGGCAGGTCCTTGACGCGACCGCCGCGGATCAGGACCACGGAGTGCTCCTGCAGGTTGTGGCCTTCACCACCGATGTAGGAAATCACTTCTTCCTGGTTGGTCAGGCGGACCTTGGCAACCTTGCGCAGAGCCGAGTTCGGCTTCTTCGGAGTGGTGGTGTAGACACGGGTGCAGACGCCACGGCGCTGCGGGCACTTGTCGAGGGCCGGGGAGGCACTCTTGTAGGTGGTCGCTTGCCGCGGCTTGCGGACCAGCTGGTTGATCGTCGCCATCAGTAGGTTCTTCTGAGTGGGACCGGAAAATCCGGTCATAGATGCGGAAAATGTAAAGCAGGCCCAAATTTTAGGCCTGCTGAGACAGACGATTGTAGCAACTTGTCAAGTAGGCAGTCAAACACCTACCCGTCAAGCCAGCCCTGATCCAGGACTGTTACAGGGGCGCCTCCGTGTACCCCGTTCAGGTTGAGCGGGCCGGCCCGCAAGCGGACCGGCCAGCCCCACTATCTTACTCCTCGCCGCCCGTTGCCTGCTCGGCTTCCGGCGACGCGGTTTCAACATCGGCAACCGCTGCCGTGCCGGCCAGGGTCTGGATTTCCGATTCCGTCAGGCCCGAGGCACCGCGACGGCGCTTGGCGTGGTACGCCAGGCCGGTACCGGCCGGGATCAGGCGGCCGACGATCACGTTTTCCTTCAGGCCGCGCAGGTTGTCGGCGGTGCCGCGCACGGCAGCCTCGGTCAACACGCGGGTGGTTTCCTGGAACGAAGCGGCCGAGATGAACGATTCGGTTGCCAGCGAGGCCTTGGTGATGCCCAGCAGGACCGGATCGAACTGCGCCGGCAGCTCGTTGCGGGTGGCCAGCTTGGCATTTTCCTCGATGACGCGCTGGCGTTCAGCCTGCTCGCCGTTCAGGAACTTGCTGTTGCCCTGGTCGGTGATTTCAACCTTGCGCAGCATCTGACGCGAGATCACTTCGATGTGCTTGTCGTTGATCTTCACGCCCTGCAGGCGGTACACGTCCTGGATTTCCTTGACCAGGTAGCGCGCCAGCTCTTCCACGCCCTTCAGGCGCAGGATGTCCTGCGGGCTCGGCTCGCCGTCCACGATGGTTTCGCCGCGGGTCACGTGCTCGCCTTCGAACACGATGATCTGGCGGTACTTCGGGATCAGCTCTTCGTGCTCGGAACCATCGGTGTCCTTGATGATCAGGCGCTGCTTGCCCTTGGTGTCCTTGCCGAAGCTGATGATGCCCGAACGCTCGGCCAGGATCGCCGGATCCTTCGGCTTGCGCGCTTCGAACAGGTCGGCAACGCGCGGCAGACCACCGGTGATGTCGCGGGTCTTGGACGCTTCCTGCGGGATCTTGGCGACCACGTCGCCCACGCCCACCGGGGCGCCGTCCTGCAGGTTGACGATCGAACGCGGCGGCAACAGGTACTGCGCCGGCAGGTCGGTGCCCGGGATGGTCAGGTCATTGCCCTTGCCATCGACGATGCGGACCAGCGGACGCAGGTCCTTGGCCTGCGAGCCACGACGCTTCGGGTCGGTGATTTCACGCGAAGCCAGGCCGGTCAGTTCATCGGTCTTCTCGATGACGGTGATGCCGTCGACGAAGTCGATGAAGCGCACGAAGCCAGCCACTTCCGACACGATCGGGTGGTTATGCGGATCCCAGTTGGCCACGGTCTGGCCAGCCTTGATCTCGGCACCATCCTTGACGGTGATGGTGGCGCCGTACGGCAGCTTGTAGCGCTCGCGCTCACGGCCGTGCGGGTCGAGCACGGAGATTTCGCCCGAGCGCGACACCGCGACCAGCGAACCGCTGACCTGCTCGACGTGCTTGAGGTTGTTGAACTTGACCGAACCGGTGGTCTTGACGGTGATGTTGTCCACCGCCGCCGCACGCGATGCCGCACCACCGATGTGGAACGTACGCATGGTCAGCTGGGTACCCGGCTCACCGATCGACTGCGCGGCGATGACGCCGACCGCTTCACCGATGTTGACGATGTGGCCACGGGCCAGATCGCGGCCGTAGCAGCGCGAGCACACGCCGAACGCCGACTCGCAGGTGATCGTCGAGCGGACCTTGATGGTCTGCACGCCGGCTTCTTCCAGCTTGTTCACCCACTGCTCGTCGAGCAGCGTGTTGCGGGTCACGATCGGATCCTCGTCGTTGCCCGGCAGGAACACGTCCTCGGCAACCACGCGGCCCAGCACGCGGTCCTTCAACGGCTCGACCACGTCGCCGCCTTCAACGATCGGGGTCATGGTCAGGCCTTCGACGGTGCCGCAGTCGACTTCGGTGATCACCACGTCCTGCGCCACGTCGACCAGACGACGGGTCAGGTAACCCGAGTTCGCCGTCTTCAGCGCGGTATCGGCCAGACCCTTACGGGCACCGTGGGTGGAGTTGAAGTACTCCTGCACGTTCAGGCCTTCGCGGAAGTTCGCCTTGATGGGCGTCTCGATGATCGAGCCGTCCGGGCGGGCCATCAGGCCGCGCATGCCGGCCAGCTGACGGATCTGCGCCTGGCTACCACGCGCGCCGGAGTCGGCCATGATGTACAGCGAGTTCATCGACTTCTGGTCGACGATCTTGCCTTCCGAATCCTCGACCTTCTCGGTACCGATGGTTTCCATCATCGCCTTGGCGATGCGCTCGTTGGTGCGCGACCAGATGTCGACCACCTTGTTGTAGCGCTCGCCCGCGGTGACAAGACCGGACTGGTACTGCTCCTGGATTTCCAGCACTTCCTGCTCGGCTTCGCCCAGGATGCCCTTCTTCTCATCCGGGATCAGCATGTCGTCGATACCGATCGACACGCCGGCGCGGGTTGCGTAGGCATAACCGGTGTACATCAGCTTGTCGGCGAACACCACGGTGTCCTTCAGGCCAAGCAGGCGGTAGCTCTGGTTGATCAGGCGCGAGATGTTCTTCTTGGTCATCTCGGTGTTGCACAGCTCGAACGGCAGGCCCTCGGGCATGATCTCGCTCAGCAGCGCACGGCCGACGGTCGTGTCCTGGATCGAGGTCTTGGTGACCTTGTTGCCTTCCTCGTCGCGCTCGACCTGGGTGATGCGCACCTTCACCTTGGCGTGCAGCTCGACCAGACGGTTGTCGTAGGCGCGCTTCACTTCGTCGGTGTTGGCGAACACCATGCCCTCGCCCTTCTTGTTCACCAGGGCGCGGCTCATGTAGTACAGGCCCAACACCACGTCCTGCGACGGCACGATGATCGGCTCGCCGTTGGCCGGCGACAGGATGTTGTTGGTGGACATCATCAGCGCACGCGCTTCGAGCTGGGCTTCCAGCGAGAGCGGCACGTGGACGGCCATCTGGTCACCGTCGAAGTCGGCGTTGAACGCGGTGCAGACCAGCGGGTGCAGCTGGATGGCCTTGCCTTCGATCAGCAGCGGTTCGAACGCCTGGATGCCCAGGCGGTGCAGGGTCGGCGCGCGGTTCAGCAGCACCGGATGCTCGCGGATGACTTCTTCCAGGACGTCCCAGACTTCGCCTTCCTCGCGCTCGACCAGCTTCTTGGCGGCCTTGATGGTGGTGGCCAGGCCACGACGCTGCAGCTTGGCGAAGACGAACGGCTTGAACAGCTCCAGCGCCATCTTCTTCGGCAGGCCGCACTGGTGCAGCTTGAGGTACGGACCGACGGTGATCACCGAACGGCCGGAGTAGTCCACGCGCTTGCCCAGCAGGTTCTGGCGGAAGCGACCCTGCTTGCCCTTGATCATGTCGGCCAGCGACTTGAGCGGGCGCTTGTTGGTGCCGGTGATGGCACGGCCGCGACGGCCGTTGTCCAGCAGGGCGTCAACCGATTCCTGCAGCATGCGCTTTTCGTTGCGCACGATGATGTCCGGCGCGTTGAGCTCGAGCAGGCGGCGCAGGCGGTTGTTGCGGTTGATGACGCGGCGGTACAGGTCGTTCAGGTCGGAGGTCGCGAAGCGGCCACCGTCCAGCGGCACCAGCGGACGCAGGTCCGGCGGCAGCACCGGCAGCACGGTCATCACCATCCATTCCGGGCGGTTGCCCGATTCCAGGAAGGCTTCGACCAGCTTGATGCGCTTGGTCAGGCGCTTGAGCTTGGTTTCCGAACCGGTCGAGGCGATTTCCTCGCGCAGGCGGACCATCTCGGCCTGCAGGTCGATGGTGCGCAGCAGCTCGTAGACAGCCTCGGCGCCCATGGCGGCGTCGAAGTCGTCGCCGTGCTCCTGGCGGGCCTGCAGGTACTGTTCTTCGGTCAGCAGCTGGCGGCGCTCCAGAGCGGTCAGGCCCGGCTCGGTCACCACGTAGGCTTCGAAGTACAGCACGCGCTCGATGTCGCGCAGGGTCATGTCCAGCATCAGGCCGATGCGCGAGGGCAGCGACTTGAGGAACCAGATGTGGGCGACCGGCGAGGCAAGGTCGATGTGGCCCATGCGCTCGCGGCGCACCTTGGCCAGGGTCACTTCGGTGCCGCACTTCTCGCAGACCACGCCGCGGTGCTTCATGCGCTTGTACTTGCCGCACAGGCACTCGTAGTCCTTGACCGGTCCGAAGATGGCGGCGCAGAACAGGCCGTCACGCTCCGGCTTGAAGGTACGGTAGTTGATGGTTTCCGGCTTCTTCACTTCGCCGAAGGACCACGAACGGATCAGGTCCGGCGAGGCCAGCGCGATCTTGATCGCGTCGAAGTCCAGCGTCTGGCGCTGCTGGTTGAAGAGGTTGAGCAGGTCTTTCATGGTGTTCTCCGAAAGGAGGAAATCTTTGTCGATGGGCTGTCAGGTCGCTGCTGGCGGCGCTGATGCATCACTGCAGCAGCGCCTGCCCGATCAGTTGTCTTCCAGTTCCATGTTGATGGCCAGCGAGCGGATTTCCTTCACCAACACGTTGAAGGATTCCGGCATGCCCGCGACCATCTCGTGCTCGCCGTCGACGATGTTCTTGTACATCTGGTTGCGGCCCTGCACGTCGTCGGACTTCACCGTCAGCATTTCCTGCAGGGTGTAGGCCGCGCCGTAGGCTTCCAGCGCCCAGACTTCCATTTCACCGAAGCGCTGGCCACCGAACTGCGCCTTGCCGCCCAGCGGCTGCTGGGTGACGAGCGAGTACGGGCCGGTCGAACGGGCGTGCATCTTGTCGTCGACCAGGTGGTTCAGCTTCAGGTAGTGCATGTAGCCGACGGTGGTCTTGCGGTCGAATGCTTCGCCGGTGCGGCCGTCGAACAGCTGCATCTGGGTCTTGCTGCCGTTGAAGCCCAGCACCTCGGTCTCCGGGGCACCGTCCGGGTAGGCGAGGTTCAGCATTTCGCGGATCTCGTCTTCCAGCGCGCCGTCGAACACCGGGGTTGCCATCGGCACGCCGTCGGTCAGGTTCTTGGCCAGGTTGATCAGTTCCTCGTCGCTGAACTGCGTCAGGTCGACGCGCTCACCGGCCAGGGCCGAGTCGTGGTTGTAGACCTTGCCCAGGAACTCACGCAGCTCGCTGACGGCGCGCTGCTGCTCCAGCATGCGCTGGATGCGCTTGCCCAGGCCCTTCGCGGCCCAGCCAAGGTGCACTTCCAGGATCTGGCCGATGTTCATACGCGACGGCACGCCCAGCGGGTTCAAGCAGATGTCCACCGAGGTGCCATCGGCCATGTACGGCATGTCTTCGACCGGCACCACGTTGGAGACCACACCCTTGTTGCCGTGGCGGCCTGCCATCTTGTCACCCGGCTGGATGCGACGCTTCACGGCCAGGAACACCTTGACCATCTTCAGCACGCCCGGTGCCAGGTCGTCGCCCTGGGTGATCTTGCCGCGCTTGTCGGCGAAGCGGCGCTCGAATTCCTTCTCGTGCGCCTGGATCTGCATCTGGGCGCGCTCGATGGCTTCGGCTGCGTCGTCGTCCTTCATGCGCAGGGTGAACCAGTCGGACTTCTTCAGGCCGTCCAGGAATGCGTCGGAGATCACGTCGCCCTTCTTCAGGCCGGCGCCGCCGTTGACCACCTTGCCCACGATCTGCGAACGCAGACGGGCGTAGATGGCGCCTTCCAGGATGCGGAACTGGTCGTCGAAGTCCTTCTTGACGCGCTTGATCTCGTTCTCTTCGATCTGGCGGGCGCGCTTGTCCTTCTCGATGCCGTCGCGGGTGAAGACCTGCACGTCGATGACGGTGCCGTCCATGCCCGGCGGAACGCGCAGCGAGCTGTCCTTAACGTCCGAAGCCTTCTCGCCGAAGATGGCGCGCAGCAGCTTCTCTTCCGGGGTCAGCTGGCTTTCGCCCTTCGGGGTGACCTTGCCGACCATGATGTCGCCGGCGCGCACTTCGGCACCGATGTACACCACGCCGCTCTCGTCCAGGCGGTTCAGCGCCTGCTCGGAGACGTTCGGGATGTCGGCCGAGATTTCCTCCGGCCCCAACTTGGTGTCACGCGCGACGCAGGTCAGCTCCTCGATGTGGATCGTGGTGTAGCGATCCTCTTCCACCACGCGCTCGGAAAGCAGGATGGAGTCTTCGAAGTTGTAGCCGTTCCACGGCATGAACGCGATCAGCATGTTCTGGCCCAGCGCCAGTTCACCGATGTCGGTGGACGGGCCGTCGGCCAGCACGTCGCCACGCGCGATCACGTCACCCACGTTCACCAGCGGACGCTGGTTGATGCAGGTGTTCTGGTTCGAGCGGGTGTACTTGATCAGGTTGTAGATGTCCACGCCGGCGTCGGCGGCGTCCGTGATCTCGTTCTCGTTGACCTTGACCACGATGCGGCCGGCGTCGATCTGCACGATCTCGCCACCACGACGGGCGTTCACGGTCACGCCCGAGTCACGCGCCACGGCGCGCTCGATGCCGGTACCCACCAGCGGCTTCTGCGAGCGCAGGGTCGGCACGGCCTGGCGCTGCATGTTCGCGCCCATCAGTGCGCGGTTTGCGTCATCGTGCTCCAGGAACGGGACCAGCGCCGCGGCGACGGACACGGTCTGCATCGGCGAGACGTCCATGAAGTGGACTTCCGCCGGCGGCTTGAGCAGCGACTCACCCTGGTAGCGGCACGGCACGAACAGCTCGGTGAGCATGTTCTTGGCGTCGGTCAGGGCGTTGGCCTGGGCGATCACGTACTCGTTTTCCTCGATCGCCGACAGGTACTCGACGTCGTCGGTGACCTTGCCGTCCACGACCTTGCGGTACGGGGTTTCCAGGAAGCCGTACTTGTTGGTGCGTGCGAACACGGCCAGCGAGTTGATCAGGCCGATGTTCGGGCCTTCCGGCGTTTCGATGGTGCAGACGCGGCCGTAATGGGTCGGGTGCACGTCGCGCACTTCGAAGCCGGCGCGCTCGCGGGTCAGGCCGCCCGGGCCCAGTGCCGAGACGCGGCGCTTGTGCGTCACTTCCGACAGCGGGTTGTTCTGGTCCATGAACTGCGACAGCTGCGAGGAACCGAAGAATTCCTTGATGGCAGCGGCGACCGGCTTGGCGTTGATCAGCTCCTGCGGGGTCAGGCCTTCGGACTCGGCCATCGACAGGCGTTCCTTGACCGCGCGTTCGACGCGGACCAGGCCCACGCGGAACACGTTCTCGGCCATTTCGCCGACCGAACGCACGCGACGGTTGCCCAGGTGGTCGATGTCATCCACCACGCCACGGCCGTTGCGGATCTCGGTCAGCACCTTGATCACGTCCAGGATGTCGGACGATTCGCCGTGGGCGCCGACCAGGCGCTTGGATTCTTCGTCGTTGCGCTCGCCGAAGTACTTGCTGTCGTACAGCACGGCTTCGCCGGTGACTTCCTTGCGGCCGACACGGCGGTTGAACTTCATGCGGCCGACCGTGGACAGGTCGTAGCGCTCGAAGGTGAAGAACAGGTTGTGGAACAGGTTCTGCGCGGCGTCCTTGGTCGGCGGCTCGCCCGGGCGCATCATGCGATAGATCTCGACCAGGGCTTCCAGCTGGGTCTTGGTCGGGTCGATGCGCAGGGTGTTGGACAGGTACGCGCCACGGTCCAGGTCGTTCACCCACAGGGTGCCGACCGCATCAACGCCCGCCTTGCGGAAGTTCTGCAGCTGCTCGTCGCTGATCTCGTCGTTGGCCTGGGCCAGCAGTTCACCGGTGTTCGCATCGACCACGTCGTGCGACAGGATGCGGCCGACCAGGTAGTCGTCCGGCACGGCCAGGGCGGCGATGCCCGAGGCCTGCAGCTGCTTGATGTGGCGCGCGGTGATGCGCTTGCCGGCTTCCACGATGACCTTGTCACCGTCGGCCAGGTCGAAGCCCAGGGTTTCACCACGCAGGCGCTCCGGCACCAGCTCCAGCTGCACGCCTTCGTCCGGGTTGATGTGGAACGTGTTGATCTCGAAGAACTCGGCCAGCATCTCTTCGTTGCTGTAGCCAAGCGCGCGCAGCAGGATCGACACCGGCAGCTTGCGGCGACGGTCGATACGGGTGAACAGCGCGTCCTTCGGGTCGAACTCGAAGTCCAGCCAGGAGCCGCGGTAAGGAATGATGCGGGCGCTGTACAACAGCTTGCCCGAGCTGTGGGTCTTGCCGCGGTCGTGGTCGAAGAACACGCCCGGCGAACGGTGCAGCTGCGACACGATGACGCGCTCGGTACCGTTGACGATGAAGGTGCCGTTCTCGGTCATCAGCGGGATTTCGCCCAGATAGACCTCCTGCTCCTTCACGTACTTGATCGCCTTGGTGGACGACTCGCGGTCGTAGATGACCAGGCGCACGGTAACGCGCAGCGGCGCGCCGTAGCTCATGCCGCGCTGGCGGCACTCACGCTCGTCGAACACCGGGTCGCCCAGCTTGTAGCCCACGTACTCCAGGGCGGCATTTCCGCTGTAGCTGGAAATCGGGAACACCGACTTCAGCGCAGCGTGCAGGCCGTGGTCGGTGCGCTTGGCCGGGTCGACGTTTTCCTGCAGGAAATCGCGGTACGAGTCGACCTGGATGGCCAACAGGAACGGCACCTCGAGGATCGAGCGCTGCTTGCCGAAATCCTTGCGGATGCGCTTTTTTTCGGTGTACGAATAGGACGTCATGAGGTCTTCCACCTTGTTGTGCGGGCCGTGCGTCCACGACCCGTAGGGAAACTTGAAATTGTCAGTTGGAAGTCGCTGGTATTGCCGGCACCAGCACGCCTTCTCCCGCTACTTCCAACTGCCAACTCGCTTGTGCCCGTGTTCGCTCATTCCCGGAGGAGGCGGCGACGGACACCTGCCACGTTGGACTTTCTACATCTACAGCCTGCCGGGCGTGGCCCGGCCCTACCCGTCCTGGTGCCCGGCCAAGCCCGGCATCACGACGTTTGAAACGACCAAAGGCCGGGGGTTTACACCCCCAGCCCTGGCTGCATCGCCGCGAAACAATGGCGACGCAAGGAACTGATTACTTCAGCTCGACGGTCGCGCCGGCGGCTTCCAGTTCCTTCTTGAACTTGTCGGCGTCTTCCTTCGAAGCGCCTTCCTTCACGACGCCACCGGCTTCGGTCAGGTCCTTGGCTTCCTTCAGGCCCAGGCCGGTGATGGCGCGGACGGCCTTGATGACGTCGACCTTCTTGGCGCCGGCGTCCTTCAGGATGACGTTGAATTCGGTCTGCTCTTCAACCACAGCGGCTGGGCCGGCAACGGCAACGGCAACCGGGGCAGCGGCGGAGACGCCGAACTTCTCTTCGATGGCCTTGACCAGCTCCATCACTTCCATCAGGGACTTCTCGGCGATGGCGTCGACGATCTGTTCGTTGGTAAGGGACATTTTGATTACCTTTGGAAAATATTCTGGATTGAGGTTCCGGACGGAACCACGGGGACGTCGAACTTAGGCGGTTTCAGCGGCCGGCTCGGCAGCTGCTGCTGCACCACCGTCCTGCTTTTCACCGACAGCCTTGACGGCGCGCGCGAACATGGTGACCGGCTCGGTCAGGACGCGGGCCAGCATGGCCAGGGCCTGATCACGGGTCGGCAGCGATGCCAGCACTTCGACGTGGCTGGCCGGGAAGATTTCCCCGCCGATTGCCACGACCTTCGCCTTCAGCTTGTCGTTGCCCTTGGCTGCATCCTTGATCAGGCGACCGGCTGCGCCGGGCTCCTCGAGCGAAAACGCGTACAGCAGCGGACCGACCATCTGGTCCTTTGCAACTGCGAAATCGGTGCCTTCAACGGCGCGCGCGGCCAGCGTGTTCTTGACAACCTTCAAGAAAACGCCGGTTTCGCGGGCCTGCTTGCGCATCGCGGTCATCTGGGCGACCGTGGTGCCAGCGTATTCGGCTGCGATCAAGGAGTGGGCCTTGGCGGCGACGTCTGCCAGTTCGGCGACTACTTCTTGCTTCTGGGACAGATTGAGAGCCATTGCACTCCTCCGTTAAAGCGGGGACCGGGAAGGGTGATCCGGTTTCGGCCGGAAGCGAAGCCGCCTCCACCGCACCCACATCGAATCCCGAATCCCTGCTTCAAACAAACTCCGCTCACGGCTCCCTGCCGCTTACGGTCCATGGCAGCATCCTTCCTGGACGCCGGGAACATCGGAACGATGCTCCTGTGGTGGCCGTTCTAGACCTGGAGTGGGCCAACCCGGGTTACCCCAGACGTGCGTTAAACCAGAAAACTCCAGAAGGGCATCACCATCTACGCAGGGTGATCCACGAGTGGATCGATTAAGCGATCCCGCTATGCCGGCGGCGACTCCTTGCCAGATCGAGCTTCCGTGCCCGTCGCCGGTATGCGCTGACCGCGCCTGCGGTCTTTGACGGCTATCGCGTCGGCGGACCGGCGCGATGCCTTCAAATGTCCAGCATCGCCCTGACGGGTGACACTGCTGTTGCGGTCCCGTGGAAGCAGCATCCGGCGGCATGGCCGGGCTCGGGTGCTGCTACCGCGGAGGTACTGCATTCATGGCGCCGCGTGCCGGCAGGCACGCGGGCCACCACATCACTTCAGGGTCAGCGACGACTGGTCGACGGTGACGCCCGGGCCCATCGTCGAGCTGACCGAAACCTTCTGCAGATAGGTGCCCTTCGAGGTGGCCGGCTTGGCCTTGATCAGGTCCAGCAGCAGCGCCTGCAGGTTCGACTGCAGCGCGGCGTTGTCGAAGCTGGCCTTGCCGATGGTGCAGTGGATGATGCCGGCCTTGTCGGTGCGGTAACGCACCTGGCCCGACTTGGCATTCTTCACGGCTTCGGCCGGGTTCGGCGACACGGTGCCAACCTTCGGGTTCGGCATCAGGCCGCGCGGGCCCAGCACGGTACCCAGCTTACCCACGACGCGCATTGCGTCCGGGGTCGCGATGACCACGTCATAGTTCAGATCGCCGGCCTGCATCTTCTCGGCCAGGTCGTCCATGCCGACGGCTTCGGCGCCAGCGGCCAGGGCTTCGTCAGCCTTGGCACCGGCCGGTGCGAACACGGCGACGCGGACCGACTTGCCGGTACCGGCCGGCAGCACGGTCGAACCGCGCACCTGCTGGTCGGACTTCTTGGCATCCACGCCCAGACGCACGGCCACGTCGATCGACTCGACGAACTTGGCCTTGGCGGCGGTCTTCAGGATGTTGATCGCTTCTTCGAAGGCGTAGGCCTTGCCCGGAACGACGGCGGCCTTGATGGCCTTCTCACGCTTGGTCTGTGCCATCAGATTAACCCTCCACCACCAGGCCCATGGAACGGGCAGAGCCCGCGATCGTACGCACGGCGGCGTCCAGGTCAGCAGCCGTCAGATCCGGCTCCTTCGCCTTGCAGATTTCTTCAAGCTGCTTGCGGGTGACCTTGCCCACCTTGTCGGTGTTCGGGCGCTTGGAACCGGAGGTGATACCGGCAGCCTTCTTGAGCAGCACGGTGGCCGGGGTGCTCTTGGTGATGAAGGTGAAGGTACGGTCCGAGTAGGCCGTGATGATCACCGGCACCGGGATACCCGGCTCCAGCTTCTGCGTGGCGGCATTGAACGCCTTGCAGAATTCCATGATGTTCAGGCCGCGCTGACCCAGCGCAGGACCCACCGGCGGCGACGGATTGGCCTGACCGGCCTTCACCTGCAGCTTGATGTAACCGACAACTTTCTTTGCCATTTTTATGCTCTCCGGGTGCTAGCGCCTTTCGACAACAGGCTCCCCATCGGACCGGGAATCACGCGTCCCGGCATTCGCGTTTTGAAATCCTTGAATCGCACCAAAGGCCACCTCGCGGCAGCCTTCGATTCAGCCCCATGACAGGGAGCTGGCAATTCTAGCAGTTTTTTCGACCTCAACCTGAACAGGCCAGGCCGCGAACTCAGACCGCCTTTTCGACCTGGCCGAACTCGAGCTCGACCGGGGTAGCGCGACCGAAGATCAGCACCGAGACGCGCAGGCGGCTCTTCTCGTAGTTGACCTCTTCCACCACGCCATTGAAGTCGTTGAAGGGACCTTCGGTGACACGGACCATCTGGCCCGGCTCGAACAGGATCTTCGGACGCGGCTTCTCGACACCTTCCTGAACGCGATCCAGGATGGCTGCAGCCTCTTCGTCACGGATCGGCAGCGGACGGTCGGCAGTGCCGCCGATGAAGCCCATCACCTTGGAAGTGTCCTTCACCAGATGCCAGCTTTCGTTGTCGATGCGCGGGATGCCGGCTTCTTCGTGGGTCTCGATCTGGACCAGCACGTAACCCGGGAAGAACTTGCGCTCGGAACGGCGCTTCTGGCCGGAGCGCATTTCGACCACTTCTTCGGTCGGGACGAGCACGTCGCCGAAGCGGTCCTGCATCTCGTCGCGCACAATGCGATCGCGCAATGCCTGCGCCACCGACTTCTCAAAACCTGAATAGGCGTGAACGACGTACCAACGCTTCACTGTTATCTCCTCAACGACCCAGGAACCACTGGGTCAGCTTCTGGATCGCGAAGTCGAACCCACCCAGCAGCAGGCTCAACACGATCACCACCACGATCACCACCCACGTCATGCGGATGGCCTCCTGGCGGGTCGGCCACACGACCTTGCGCAGCTCGAAACGGGATTCGGAAAGGAATTCACGCGTCTGACGGCCCTTGGCGGTCAGCATGAACACGGCGCCACCGGCGACCAGTCCCACCACCACAGCCAGGGCACGCAGCTGGCCCGACCAGGCACCCAGCTGAGCCGCCTTTTCCGGCGAGGAGAACCAGAACCAGACGAACAGACCCGCCAGCACCAGCAGCGCGGCGCCAACATACTTGACCATATCGCCGCCGGAAGCAGCGGACTTGGAATGTTCGATCTTGCTGTTCATCCGACTCTTGTTGCTGGTGCGACCAAGGTCACTGGATAGAGAGGTGCAAGTGGCACGCCAGGAGGGACTCGAACCCCCAACCTGCGGTTTTGGAGACCGCTGCTCTGCCAATTGAGCTACTGGCGTATGACTTGACTTGTTTACACGTCCCTTAGACGGCGAAGGCGGACCGAGGTTCCCGGCCCGCCGTTCGCGTAACCAGCAGCAGAATTACCGCTGGGTACTGCAGGCTTATTACTTGATGATCTTCGAGACCACGCCGGCGCCGACGGTACGGCCGCCTTCGCGGATGGCGAAGCGCAGACCTTCGTCCATTGCCACCGGGTTGATCAGGGTGACAGCCATCTTCACGTTGTCGCCCGGCATCACCATCTCAACACCTTCCGGCAGCTCGACCGCACCGGTGATGTCGGTGGTACGGAAGTAGAACTGCGGACGGTAGCCCTTGAAGAACGGAGTGTGACGACCGCCTTCGTCCTTCGACAGTACGTACACTTCGGCGTCGAACTGGGTGTGCGGGGTGATCGAACCCGGCTTGGCCAGAACCTGGCCGCGCTCGACGTCGTCACGCTTGGTGCCGCGCAGCAGCAGACCGGCGTTGTCGCCTGCCTGGCCCTGGTCCAGCAGCTTGCGGAACATTTCCACGCCGGTGACGGTGGTCTTCTGGGTCGGACGGATACCGACGATTTCGATTTCTTCGCCGACCTTGATCACGCCGCGCTCGATACGACCGGTCACCACGGTGCCGCGGCCCGAGATCGAGAACACGTCTTCCACCGGCATCAGGAACGGCTTGTCGACGTCACGCTCCGGGGTCGGGATCCAGCTGTCCAGCGCCTCGACCAGCTTCAGGATGGCCGGCACGCCGATGTCGCTCTGGTCGCCCTCCAGCGCCAGACGGGCCGAACCGTGCACGATCGGGGTGTCGTCGCCCGGGAAGTCGTACTTGCTCAGCAGCTCGCGCACTTCCATCTCGACCAGTTCCAGCAGCTCGGCATCGTCCACCATGTCGGCCTTGTTCAGGAACACGACGATGTACGGCACGCCGACCTGACGCGACAGCAGGATGTGCTCGCGGGTCTGCGGCATCGGGCCGTCAGCGGCCGAGCACACCAGGATCGCGCCGTCCATCTGGGCGGCACCGGTGATCATGTTCTTGACGTAGTCGGCGTGGCCCGGGCAGTCAACGTGGGCGTAGTGACGGCTCTCGGATTCGTACTCAACGTGCGCGGTCGAGATCGTGATACCACGAGCCTTCTCTTCCGGCGCGGCGTCGATGGACGAGTAGTCCTTGAACTCGCCGCCGAAGCGCTCTGCACCGATCTTGGTCAGTGCGGCGGTCAGGGTGGTCTTGCCATGGTCAACGTGACCGATGGTGCCGACGTTGACGTGCGGCTTGGTACGCTCGAACTTACCCTTGGACATGGCTGCTTCTTCTCGGTAACAAGTTGGTTATGGCATTTACAGCAAGATGGTGCTCACGAAAGGAATCGAACCTTCGACCTCCTCCTTACCAAGGAGGTGCTCTACCGACTGAGCTACGTGAGCGAGTTGTCTATTATGGCAGCTTTTTCATAATGTTCAATGGAGCGGGAGACGGGAATCGAACCCGCACCATCAGCTTGGAAGGCTGAGGTTCTACCATTGAACTACTCCCGCAAGGGAACTGCCACAACGTAAAACTGGTGGAGGGAGGTGGATTCGAACCACCGAAGGCGTAAGCCAGCAGATTTACAGTCTGCCCCCGTTGGCCGCTTGGGTATCCCTCCGCACCACTCCCTTGTCTAGGACCTTGGCCGAACCGGTCAGGGGTGGGTGAGCCCGCTATTCTGGTGATATGCCCTCATGCTGTCAACAGAAATCTTCACATCCGTTGAAGTTTTTTGGCGCCACCTACCCTGCCCCGTCATTCGCCCGGCATCTTGAGTTTTTCGTCCGCGAAGATGGCCACGTGCGGCACGCCGTCGGCACCGATCCAGCCCCGGTACATGCCTTCGGTATTGAAGGGCGTGGCCGCCTTGCCGTCGGCGGACAGCACGATGGCGCCACCATCGCCCCCCAGCTCCGGCACACGCTTCACCACGACCTCGTCACCGGCCTGGGCGGGGCTCTCGTGCAGGTACTTCATGCGCGAACAGACTTCATGGGCCACCGACAGGCGGATGTAGAACTCGCCCCAACCGGTGCCGGACACCGCGCACTGGTCGCTGGCGTACGTGCCGGCGCCGATGATCGGCGAGTCGCCCACGCGACCGTAGCGCTTGTTGGTCATGCCCCCGGTGGAGGTGCCTGCCGCGAGCTTGCCCTGGGCATCCAGGGCCACCGCGCCCACGGTGCCGAAGTGCTTGGCGGTCTCCAGGTTGGCGTGCGCCTGCCCCGCCGCCTCCTCCCTCAGTGCCTCCTGCAGCTGCTGCCAGCGCTTCTCGGTGCGGAAGTAGGACGGATCGACCAGTTCGATCTTCTGCTCGGCCGCAAACAACTCGGCCCCCTCCCCGACCATCATCACGTGCGGCGACTGCTCCATCACCGCGCGCGCCAGCAGGATCGGATTCTTCACCGTATGCACGCCGGCCACGGCACCGGCGCGCAGGGTGGCGCCGTCCATCAGCGAGGCATCCAGCTCGTTCTTTCCGTCGTGGGTGAAGACGGCACCGCGTCCTGCATTGAACGTGGGATCGTTTTCCAGCACGGTGATCGCGGCGGTCACCGCATCCATCGCCGGCTTGCCCGCCATCAACGCCTCATGGCCGCGGCGCAGTGCTTCGGTCAATGCCGCACGTGCCGCACGTTCTTCTTCCGCACTGAAACCCTTGCGCTCCACGCCGGCACCGCCATGGATGACCAGCAGGGGGGAGGCCGGCGCCGCCCAGGCAGCCCCCGCAGACAACGACGCCAGGCCCAGCAGTACCGCGGAAGTCAGCTTCATGTTTCATCACTCCAGGTAGGAACGGCGATTCTAGGCACGCCATCGACAGGCTGAACAGTGACCCACGAAAAAGGGGCCCGAGGCCCCTTCTTTCCGGTCAATCGCACCGCGACTTCAGTTCGGGCGCAGTTGCAGCTCGCCATCGACCACGCTGGCCACCGCGGTGAAGGCCGCGTTGTCCACCTTGAAGCCGTCCAGGTGCAGGCGGCTGCCGGTACCCACGCCGGTCACCGGGATGGCATTGAACTCCAGCGGCGCGCCGTCGGTGAGCCGCTCGGCGGCGCGCTGCGGCATCACCAGCCAGGCGTAGCCCCCGTTGAGCGAATACACCCGCGCACGCCCGTCAGCTTCCACACACAGGGCCGTATCCTCGTCCACGCCGATCCCGACGATGTCGCCCTTGCCGCTGTCCTGGGCCGCACGGGCGACGAAGACAATCAGCCGACCCAAGCGGTCGCGCTTGGCGAAATGGGTGTCGGTCACGACATTGGACAGGAAGGGCATGGTGAGGAAATCCTTGTCCATGGTGACTTCGCTGCCCATCGGATCGCCCAGTGCGGATACCGAATCGACGCTCCCGCCATCCAGCGCGCCATAGGCATACGCCCCGAGGATGGCCAGCCCGGCACTGGTGCCGCCAATCGGCTTACCCGCCCGCACATGCGCATTCAGTGCGTCATTGAGCTGCGTTCCCTTCCAGAAACGGATGTAACGCGCCTGGTCACCGCCGGCGATGAAGATCGCGTCGGCGCCACGCACCACGCGCAACACCTCCGGATCATCGGCGGCGGCGCGATTGTCGAACACCAGCGTCTGCACCGCGGTCACGCCGCCGACGTCGTTGAATAGTTCCTTCTGCAACTCATCGTCGCCGGAAGCCCGCAGGATCACCACCCGTCCATGGCCGGCACGCTCGACCCACCAGTGGAATGCCTCCGGGGCCCAGTCGCCGCCGCCCATCAGCAGCATCGCCGCCTCCGTCTTGCCCGGGCGCGGCGCGTCGAGGTTGCCGATCTGGTAATAGCGGTAACCGTTCTGCGATGCAGCACCGGCCTGTGCCACGGCGGTACCGGCGATGCCCAGCGCCAACAGCACCAGCGCCAGCCGCCCAAGGCAGAAATTCACGCGTTTCATCCCCATCATCCACCGACCACATGTAATCGCTTTCAGGCGTAATGCCAGACTTTTCGGCAGTGGTCAAGCATGTAAAAAAGGTGTTAGATGCAGGAACCCCATTCACAGTTTCTGACAGGGGTAGGCGGCGTTTCCTGACAGGAACTGCCGGGGGGATTTCCAGAACACTTTTCATCAGAGAGCTGATTCATGCGTAAGCACGCAATGGTGTGTTCGATACAGCTGGCCCTGCTCGCCATGACCGCACCGGCCATGGCCCAAACCACTTCGGGGAGCCAGCCCCAACAACTGGATACCGTGCAGGTCACCGGTTCGCGCATCCCGCGCGCACAGGTGGAGGGGCCCGCACCCATCAGTGTCATCAATGCCGAACAGATCAAGGCCGCCGGCCTGACCTCGGTACCCGATGTACTTCGCGCGCTAAGCCAGAACAACGGCTACACGCAGGGACAGCAGAACACCACCGGCGCACAGTCCACGCCCGGCGCACAGGCCGTGGACCTGCGTGGACTCGGACCGAATCACACGCTGGTGCTGATCAACGGCCGCCGCATCGCCGACTTCCCCCTCCCGCTCAACGGCAAGAGCAACTTCACCGACGTCGGCAACATTCCGCTGGGAATGATCGACCGCATCGAAGTGCTCACCGGCAGCGCCTCGGCCGTGTACGGCTCCGACGCGATGGCTGGCGTGATCAACTTCATCCTGAAGAAATCCACCGATGGCACCACCATCGACTACCGCTACGGCGACACCAGTCGCGGCGGCGGTGAATCGCATGACCTGACCCTGACGACCGGCTTTGACCGCGGCAACTTCACCGGCATCGTCGGCGTGGAACTGATCAACAAGCGTCCGCTGTGGGGTAGCGATCGCAAGGCCCAGGATTCCACGTTCGATGGCCCGACCGAGCGCAGCCGGCTGCCGCACCTGGTGGCCCGTCGCTATGACGTGGACGATGACGTGGCGATGGACCCGGAAGGCGCATGCGCGAACCTGGGGGCGCTCAACGGCGGCAGCACCACGCTGGCCGCCGACCGCTATGGCGAGCCATACTGCGGCAGCGACCGCGTCGTCGGCTATCGCACCATCGTCAACGAGCGCAAGGGCGCCACCGCCTACGGTTCGTTCGAGTACCGCTTCAACGACGCGCTGTCGTGGTTCGCCGATGTCCAGCTGGGCCACCAGAAGGTCAAGCTGATGACCGGCAACGGCGGCAACAATGCGGTGAGCGACAACATGGGCTGGGAGTTCCACGACCCCGCCTCGACCGACAACAACGACAAGGTCTTCTACAACGCCGGCACCGGCCACTACGAGATCTGGCAGCGGCAGTTCAGCCCCGAGGAAGTGGGCGGCCTGGGCAACCGCATGAACACCACCACCCAGAAGACACTGGCGGTGACCACCGGCCTGAAGGGCATGTTCGGCGAGAACTGGAACTGGGAAGCGGCCTACAACCATTCCCAGTACAAGGCCGACGTGAAGATGCCGCGCATCAAGGCCGACGCCGCCAACCGCTTCTTCCTGGGCGAACGCCTGGGTTACGACGCCGATGGCTATGCGATCTACAACCCCGATCCGGCCCGCCTGTACACCCCGCTGACGGCGGCGCAGTTTGCCTCGTTCGCCGCCATGTCCACCTTCCGCCCCGAGGCGAAGAACGACAACGTCAGCTTCACCGCCGACAATGGCTCGCTGTTCTCGTTGCCGGCCGGTGACGTGGGCTTTGCCGGCGTCATCGAGTACGGCCGCCAGTCGTATGCGATCAATCCCGATCCGCTGGCATTGACCGCCGATGCCTACTACGGCCCGCAGTACGGCGATGGCGATGGCAGCCGCAACCGCTGGAGCGCGGCGGGCGAACTGCGCGTGCCGGTGACTTCGAACCTGGAAGCCAGCCTGGCCGGCCGCTATGACCGCTACAGCTTCGGCAACCGCAACCCCGGCAAGTTCACCTACAGCGCCGGCCTGGAATGGCGTCCGTTCGACACCCTGCTGGTGCGCGGCTCGTACGGCACCGGCTTCCGCGCGCCGGACATGCACTACCTGTTCGCCGGCGATGATTTCTACCGCAAGGTTTCCACCGATTACTACCAGTGCCGTACCGATGAACCCGGCTTCAACAACGGCAAGTGCTACAACGAGGGCGACTGGGACACCAACACCCTCGACGTCTATGCCGGCAACGAGGAGCTGGACGTGGAGACCAGCAAGTCGTTCACGGCCGGCTTCGTGTGGTCGCCGATCGACGGCCTGGACCTGGCGGTGGACTACTACAAGATCAAGGTGATGAACCAGGTGCAGTCGCAGGACCGCGAGGTGCTGCGCATCACCGAAGCCAACTGCCGGCTGGGCGTGACCGACAGCGGTGCGGCGGTGGACATCAACTCGCCGACCTGCGTCGATGCGCTGGCCCGTGTCATCCGGGACGCCGACGGCACCATCACCAGCGTCCACTTCGCGCCGATCAACATCGCCCGCGAGGAGACCTCGGGCGTGGACGTGACCGCCAACTACCGCCTGCCGACCACCCGCATCGGCAACTTCAACCTCAGCGGCAGCTACACCTGGGCACGTAACCACACCCGCCAGCAGTATCCCGGCGACCCGACCGAGGACATGCTGGCCGTCACCTTCGTCGACACCACCATGCCGCGCGTGAAGTCCAACCTGGGCGTGAGCTGGGACCGTGACCAGTGGGGTGCCAGCCTGTTCGGCAACTACCTGGGCCGCGTCGCCAACTACGACAACGACGCGTGGACCGAGGCCACCTGGCGCTTCAACGCCGCGGCGCGGTATGACATCACCGACCACCTGCGGGTGTCGCTGACGGTCAACAACCTGTTCGACAAGATGCCGCCGAAGGATGCCACCTGGGCGGCCTATCCGTACTACAACACCTCGTGGTTCGACACCATCGGCCGCAGCTACTTCGTGCAGGTGACCTGGAAGCTGGGCGGCAAACCGCTGTGATCATCGATTGACTGCCGTACCCGAAGCCCGCCGCAAGGCGGGCTTCGTTTTTTCGCCATCCAGCGGCGCCTCCAGTTCTCGGATGGCAATTTAGGAATCCACTGATGTGCGCGTCAGTGGCCGCTCCCTAGCATGCAGCGATGCACCGCCTTCTTCCCCGGCGTCATGCCATGGACGCCCCCGTGGTCGCCGCCAGCGTCCTGCTGCGCGCACTTTCGCTGTGTGTGCTGTTGTGCCTGCTCGGAACCGCCGTCTTCTACCTGTTGGGCCAGCTGGACGAAGCAGTGTCGCAGCACCGTCGCGACATGAACGCCCGCGCCTACCGCACCCAGCTCTACTTCGACCAACGCGAAGCGCTGCTGAACTACCTGGCCGATTCGGTCGTGCAGGTGCCCTTGCGGGAGGACACTCCCCTCCCGGTGATCGAAGGCGCGGTCCGGCACCTGCCGCTGGGCCAGGTTGGCAGCCGCCAGCAGTTGCAACTGCTGCTGCCCGCACGGGCCGAGCGCACCCTGCGGGAACTGGGGGTGCGGCTGATCCACGTGGGCCCGGGCACTGATGCCTCCGGGCGCTGGCTCTCCCCGATCAACACCGAAACCGCAGGCGTCCCCATCGGCGTGGATGCAACCCTCCTGCGCCTGCATGCCGCGCCCGGGCAGAGCCCCCCGCAGGTGCAATGGCTGGCCTCGCCGCAGGCACCGGGCACGATCCACCTCTATCGCGCCATCGATGATGCCACCGTACCGCAGCACTGGCTGGTACTGGCCCTGGATGCCGCAGCATCCGCCGCCGTCGTTGGTTGCGGCACCACCAGCGCCTGCGCGCTACTCGATGCCAGTGGACAGCCGGTGCCTCCCACAAACTCTGGCAAGGGAGCGCCGCCCTCGCCATGGTTGCGCGAACTGCAGGGTGATCGCTTCGGCTTCGCCTGGCTGCACGGGCTGACATTGCTGAAGGGGATCGGCCGGGACGACTGGCGATTGGTCCAGCATGTCCGCCCCGCGCGGCTGCTGAAGGACATCGGCATGCCCCTGGCGGTGACCCTGCTGCTATGCGTGGTGGCGGCCGTCACCCTGCGCGCACTGACGCTGAAGCTCGACCGCCAGATCATCGGCCCGGCACGTGACCAGCACCGGCAGCTGTTGGAGAGTTTCCATTTCGGCAGCACGGTCGTGGAGATGGCGCCGGTCGGCATCTGCGTGCTGCGCTGCCACGATGGCCAGATCATGCTGGAGAACCAACTGGCACGCGACTGGTTGGGCGCAGACCATCGCAGCGAGGACTGGAACGCGGCGTGGCGCAGCATCGCCCGCAGCAGCCATGCCTCCACCGCGGCCCGGCAGGCACGCGATTTCACCACGCATGATGGCCGCGAGCTGCAGGTGCTGTACAGCGCCACCCGCTACCACAATGAAGACGTACTGCTGTGCGTGTTCAGCGACATCAGCCGACACCGCCAGATCCAGGCCGCGCTGGCCAATGCAAAGTTGGCGGCCGACAACGCCAGCAAGGCCAAGAGCGCATTCGTGGCGACGATGAGCCATGAGATCCGCACGCCACTGCACGGCCTGCTTGGCACGCTGGAACTGCTTGCCGGCACCTCGCTGGATCCACGGCAGGCGCGCCTGCTGGAAACCCTGCAACAGTCCTCGGCGGTCCTGCTGCAGCTGATCAGCAACGTACTGGACGTCTCGCGGATCGAATCGGGACAGCTCGGCATCCGTCCGGCACCGTTCTGCCCGCTGGACCTGGCCGAGACGACGCTGCGCAGCTATGCCGATGCAGCGCTGCGCAAGCAGCTGCAGATCATGGTCTGCACCGACCCGACCCTGCCGATGCATGTCACCGGCGACGCCGATCGCATCCGCCAGATCCTGGGCAACCTGCTGAGCAACGCGATCAAGTTCACCGACAGTGGGCGGATCGTGATGCGGGTCTGGCCCGAGCAGGACGAGGCCGGCATGCAGCGCATCTGCTGGCAGGTCACCGACACCGGCGTGGGCATCCCCGTAGCGGCCCAGGCACGCCTGTTCAAGCCGTTCCAGCAGGTCGAAGGCCAGCACCGCGCGGAGGGCAGCGGGCTGGGGCTGTCGATCAGTCGCCATCTGGTCGAACAGATGCATGGCGAGCTGCAGCTGGTCAGTGCATCCGGATTGGGCAGCAGCTTCACCATCCGCCTACCACTACCCACCGCCGCGGAAGAGGATGGGAACACGCCGCGCCTGCTCGCCGAACCGGTGGTGTATGTGCGCTGCCCGGTGCTGGAGCTGACCGAGAGCGCCTGCCAATGGCTGCAACGCTGGGGCGCCACGGCACGACCATGGCCGGGCTTGATGCAGGCCATCGAACCGGGCGCCATCCTGGTGGACAGCGATCCCGGCGGCGCGGCGCCCTTGTCCTGGTCCGGCCCGCGCGTGATCACCACGCCCGATGCCGGCGACCAGCCCATCGCTCATCCGGCGCGGCCGGACGAACGCATCGTCAGCCTCTTCAGCATCCGCGCCATCGCCGCCGGCGTGGCACAACTGCAGCAGGGGGTGCTGTTGCCTGCGCCCCCCGCTGCTCCCCGTCATGGACATGCCCTCGGGTTGCAGGTGCTGGTGGTCGAGGACAACCCCATCAATCGCCTGCTGCTCCAGGAGCAGCTCGAAGCGCTCGGCTGCCAGCCGACCCTGGCCGCCGATGGCTGCGAGGCATTGGCCTGCTGCCGCGCACGCGACTTCGACGTGATCCTGAGCGACATCAACATGCCGCGGATCGACGGCTACGCATTGGCGCGTCGGCTGCGCGCGGTCGGCATCTCGACGCCGATCATCGGCGCCACCGCCAACGCCGCGCCCGAAATCCGTGCGCTATGCCGCGAGGCTGGCATGGACGACTGCCTGTTCAAGCCCATCACCCTGCAGGCGCTGCAGGCCCAGTTGGCGACGCTCGGTCTGTCCCCCCATCAGGCATTGGAGGAACCCGCCCTCGCCCCTGTCGCTGCCCCTTCCACCACGACGGATGCGTTGCAGGTGCCAGCGGACGTACTGCAGGTGTTCATAGACACGATGCGTTCGGACATCAGCCACCTGGGTGTAGCAATGGCCGATGCCGAACGCCCACTGGCCTCGCAGCTGCTGCACCGGATCCGTGGCGCGCTGGTCGTTGTTTCGGCCACTGGCCTGGCCGATGCCGCCCAGCTCGCCGAGCGGCAGGTGGCCGGCTCCGCCCCTTGGGCGGAGGCCATCGATGCAACCAACACATTCGTCTTCCGGCTGGAGGGCGCACTGCGCCAACTGGAGACGGCCGGCCCGGTAACGTCGCGACTTGCGCCGATGCCCGCAGCAGGGACGGAGGACGCTGATGCACGCAACCGTAGTGATCGCTGACGATCACCCGATCGTCCTGGCGGGCATCCGCCACGCCATCGAGCATGACCCCCGGCTGGAAGTGGTCGGCCAGGCGCAGGATCCCTCCTCGCTGGTCGCGTTGATGCATGCGCATGCCCCCGACATCGTCATCACCGACTACAACATGCCGGGCAACGATGCGCTTGGCGATGGCATCAAGCTGGTGTCCTATCTATTGCGGCACTTCCCGCACAGCCGCCTGCTGGTACTGACCATGGTATCCAACCCGTCGATCATCGCTGCGATGTACCGCGCCGGTGCGGGTGGCGTGGTCCGAAAGAGTGGTGATCCCGCCGAACTGGGGCTCGCGCTGTCCGCGCTGCTGGCGCGCCGCATCTACCGGCCGGTGGAGCAGACATGGGCTGACCGCGCCGCGGTATCCATGACGCCTGCCGCGCGGTTGTCGCCACGCGAGTTCGAAGTGCTGCGCCTGTTCGCCAACGGCCGCTCGGTGGGAGATATCGCGCGCCTGCTCAGCCGCAGCATCAAGACGGTCAGCACGCAGAAGGTCAGCGCCATGCGCAAGCTGGGTACGCGCACCGACCAGGAACTGATCTCGTTCTGCCTGGCGTCGGATCTGTTCCGGTGATCGCCGTCTGCGTTGTCGCGTACCAGGCGGGAACCTGTCGCTGATCACGGCGTGGACGCTGCATTGCTGGGGAAACCGTGGTGCGCATGCAGTTCTCCACATGGCATGTGGAGAGTGATGGGAGAAGCGTGTGGATAACCGCGTGCAGCCCCTGCGCTGCAAGGGTTTCGAAAGCGTGATCATATTTTCACCAGCGTGCAATCCCGGCACCGGCAGCGAGCGCCTCCTCCCCCGCCCTCCCCTTGGCTTCGCCAGAGGGAAGGGATGGATGCCAGCACTCGGACGGTTTTCCACACCCCATGTGGAAAGCGATGGGAGAAGCATGTGGATAAGTGCTTGCAGCCATTGCGCGACAAGGCGCTTCAACCACTGGTCAATAATTCACCACATCACACGTATGCACCATCGGGCAGAAACAACAAGGCCCCGCGGTGCGGGGCCTTGTGATGCAGCAACGTCCGCGAATCAGACGTTGAAGCGGAAA
Source organism: Stenotrophomonas capsici (assembly GCF_034961085.1). Lineage (NCBI taxonomy): Bacteria > Pseudomonadati > Pseudomonadota > Gammaproteobacteria > Lysobacterales > Lysobacteraceae > Stenotrophomonas > Stenotrophomonas capsici. Next base: position 28,126 of record NZ_JAYFUH010000067.1, read on the forward strand.
TGCAGGATGTCGCCTTCCTGCACGCGGTATTCCTTGCCTTCCAGACGCAGGCGGCCGGCTTCCTTGGCACCGGCTTCGCCGCGGTACTTGATGAAGTCGGCGTAGGAAATGGTTTCCGCGCGGATGAAGCCCTTCTCGAAGTCGGTGTGGATCACCGCGGCGGCCTGCGGCGCGGTGGCCCCCTTGCGCACGGTCCAGG
>NZ_JAYFUH010000068.1:0-9606 GCF_034961085.1 Stenotrophomonas capsici
CGGCCGTAGTCGGCGCCTTCCTTGAGCACGCTGACCACTTCGCGCTGGTAAGCCACCGGCGCGAGCTTGAAGTTGATGAAGCCCGGGCCGGCGATCTCGACCTTGGCGATGTCATCGCTGGCGGGCATGGCCTCGACCAGCGCCTGGGCCAGTGTGCGCGGGTTGCTGCGCGCGGCCTTGGCCAGCAGCATCGCGGCATTGGTGGCGAAATCGCCGTGTTCGCGGGTCTTGGGTCGCTCGACCACGAATTCCGGCGGCAGGGTGTCGGCAGGCAGGGTGCCGTTGGCGCGCAAGGCTTCGATGCCTTGGCCGATGAGGGCGCGGAGTTGGGGTTTCACGTGGACTATCTGCTTGAAGCGCGGAACTGGCCATTTTACCCGACCTGTGGGTCAACCGCCCCCGGATCGCCGCAGGTGGGGGTCAGGATTGTCAAAACCGCGTTGACGGGCTTCACACCCAGCCACGCGCGGCCAATGACACCGGCGGGCCGTCACCGACCACGAAATGGTCCAGCAGGCGCACCTCCACCAGCGCCAGCGCCTGTCGCAGGCACCGGGTGAGGGCGCGGTCGGCCGCCGAGGGCTCGGGGTCGCCGGAGGGGTGGTTGTGGCCGACGATCACCGCCGCGGCGTTGTGGGCCAGGGCCCGCCGGACCAGCTCGCGCGGATGGACTTGGGCGCTGTCGAGGGTGCCGCTGAACAGCTCCTCGAAGGCCAGCGCCCGGTGCCGGGTGTCCAGGAACAATGCGGCAAACACCTCCTGCGTATGGTGGCGCAGGCGCTGGGCGAAGTAGCGGCCGGCCGCGTCGGGGTCGCTGAGCAGCGTGCCGCGCTCCAGCGCCGTCGCCAGGTGGCGGCGGCCCAGTTCCAGCGCGGCATTCAGCTTGCAGGCGCGGGCCGGGCCGAGCCCGCGCAGGCGTGCCAGCGCGGCCGGTTCACGGTCCAGCAGGGCCCGCAGCGAGCCCTGCGCCTGCAGCAGTTCGCGCGCGGTCTGCACCGCATCACGGCCAGGCAACCCGGAGCCCAGGAAAATGGCCAGCAGTTCGGCATCGGACAGCGCGCCGGCACCGCGTGCCAGCAGCTTCTCGCGGGGGCGTTCGGCGCGTGGCCAGTCACGAATGTGCATGCCGGCAGGTTGGGTGTTGATGAGCAAAAGGTGGATCGGCCCGGAGATACCCTTCGGTTAAGCTAATCGTTCTTGTGCAGCTAGGAATTTCCACTCGTGACCAGCGTTTCCCCGAGTACCCCGGCGTCCTTGCGGCCGCTGGAAGGACAGAAGCTGCTGTTGTGCGTCGGTGGCGGCATCGCCGCCTACAAATCATTGGAACTGGTGCGCCGCCTGCGTGACGCCGGGGCCACCGTGCAGGTGGCCATGACCGCCGGGGCGCAGCAGTTCGTCACCCCGCTGAGTTTCCAGGCGTTGTCCGGCCATCCCACCCGCACCACGCTGTGGGACAGCGCGGCCGAGCAGGCCATGGGCCATATCGAACTGGCGCGCTGGGCAGACCGCATCGTGATCGCGCCGGCCACCGCCGACCTGCTGGCGCGGCTGGCGCATGGCAACGCCGATGACCTGGTGACCACGCTGTGCCTGGCCACCACCGCGCCGCTGACGGTCTGCCCGGCGATGAACCACCGCATGTGGCTGCACCTGGCCACGCAGGCCAACATCAGCCTGCTGCGCGCGCGCGGCGTGCAGGTGATCGGTCCGGAAGACGGCCCGCTCGCCGAGGGCGAATCCGGACCGGGCCGCCTGAGCGAGGCGCAGGCCATCGTCAGCGCGCTGGCGGCCAACCTGGCCGCACCGGCGGCGGCCGTGCCCGGCCGCCTGAACGGGATCCGGGTGCTGATCAGCGCCGGCCCGACCTATGAAGACCTGGACCCGGTGCGCTATGTCGGCAACCGCTCCAGCGGCAAGATGGGCTATGCGCTGGCCGCCGCGGCCGCCCGCCAGGGCGCGCAGGTGGTGCTGGTCAGCGGCCCGGTGCAGCTGCCCACGCCGGCCGGCGTGGAGCGCATCGACGTGCGTTCGGCCGCGCAGATGCGCGAGGCGGTGCTGTCGGCGTTGCCGGCGGATATCTACATCGGCGCCGCCGCGGTGGCCGACTACACCCCGCGCCAGGTGTCGCCGCAGAAACTGAAGAAGACCGCCGGCAGCCAGACCCTGGTGCTGGAGCTGGTCCGCACCGCCGACATCCTGGCCGAAGTGGCCGCGCAGGAGCAGGCGCTGAAGCTGGTGGTCGGGTTTGCCGCCGAAACCCACGACGTGGAGAAATACGCCCGTGGCAAGCTGGCCGACAAGCACCTGGACCTGATCATCGCCAACCAGGTCGGCGTCGCCGGCGGTGGCTTCGAGAGTGACCAGAACGCGGCCACCGCCTACTGGAACGGTGGCCAGCGCGAGTTCCCCGGCACCGCCAAGACCCAACTGGCAGAACAACTGCTGGACCTGATCGCGGAGAGACTGGACGCATGAGCAACCCCAACGCATTGCAGCCCCTGCAGGTAAAGCTGCTGGACCCCCGTTTCGGCGATGCATGGCCGTTGCCGGCCTACGCCACCGAAGCCAGCGCCGGCATGGACCTGCGCGCGGCCATCGAGGCGCCGCTGGCGCTGGCACCGGGTGACGCGGCGCTGCTGCCCAGCGGCATCGCCATCCACATCGCCGACCCGGGCCTGTGCGCGGTGGTGCTGCCGCGCTCCGGGCTGGGCCACCGCCACGGCATCGTGCTGGGCAACGGTACCGGGCTGATTGATGCCGACTACCAGGGCCCGCTGCTGATCAGCGTGTGGAACCGCGGCCGCGAAGCCTTCACCATCGAGCCCGGCGACCGCATCGCGCAGCTGGTGGTGATGCCGATTGCACGCGTGAGCCTGCAGGTAGTGGATACTTTCATCGACAGCGCACGTGGAGCGGGTGGATTCGGCCACACCGGGGTGCGCTGACAGGGGAAAACACGATGAGCCAAGGGAAAGAAGGGCGCCCGCGCATCGCGCTGGGCCGTTCAACACCGCTGCTTGCGGTGCTGGTGCTGCTGTTGGCCGGCCTGTTCGGCTGGAGCGCGGTGAACCAGTGGCTGCAATCCGATACCGGCACGGCGCTGGAGCAGTCGCGTGACCAGGCGGTGGCGGGCGTACAGAAGGCGCTGGACGGGCAGACCCGGCAGTTCGCCAGCCAGCTGCAGCTGGAACCGGTGAAGGCCGCCCTGGCCGGCGGCGACGCCCAGGCCAGCGCGCTGGCCATCCGCGACAAGTGGAACGGCGTCGAAGACGCCGTGGTGCTGGATTCGACCCTGATGGAGGCCTACGCCGATCCGGCAGCCTTCGGCTATGCACGGCTGTCGCTGCTGGAACTGGCCCTGGCCGAAGGCAAGCCGGTGGCGCGCGTGGTGCGCGACGGCGGTGCGCCGCGGTTGGGCCTGGCCGCACCGGTGCGGCTGGGCGAGCGCGAGGCGGTGGTGTACATCCGCCAGCCGTTGAACCGCCTGACCTCGGTCTTCGACACGATCGACGCGCCGGGCAGTGCCTTCCTCGGCCTGCGCCAGGGCGGCTTCACCATCGTCGCCAAGGGCAACACCGGGCTGGGTGGTGGTGCCGATGCACTGGCCCGCCCGGTGGGCGAGACCGGCCTGCGCGTGGTGGCCGAACTGCCGGACATCGGTGAAGGCCCGATGGGGCTGGGCATGGTCGCCTGCGCGGTGGTGGCGGTGCTGCTGCTGGCGCTGGCCGTGCTGATGCTGGTGGGGCGCAAGCGCCTGAAGCTGCCGGCCCTGCGCCGCACCACCGAAGTGGTCGACGACAACACGATGACCCTGCAGCAGGCGCTGGAGCAGGAACCCCTGCCGGTGGCCGCAGCCACCTCCGCGCGCGCCGCCGGCGAGGACGCGCCGGCGCGTCCGGAACCGGGCGCCGAGGCGGTGGTGCCGGGCATCTTCCGTGCCTACGACATCCGTGGCGTGGTCGGCACCGAGCTGACCGGCAACGTCGCCACCCTGATCGGCCAGGCCATCGGCAGCGAAATGCAGGCCCAGGGCCTGCGTGAGGTGGTGGTGGGCCGCGATGGCCGCCTGTCCGGGCCGGAGCTGGCCGATGGCCTGATCGAGGGCCTGCGCCGCGCCGGCTGCGATGTCATCGACATCGGCATGGCACCGACGCCGGTGGTCTACTTCGCCAGCTACCACCTGCGCGCGGGCAGCTGCGTGGCGGTGACCGGCAGCCACAACCCGCCGGACTACAACGGCTTCAAGATCGTCATCGGCGGGGAAACCCTGTCCGGTGACGCGATCACCGCGCTGTACACGCGCATCCAGGAAGGCCAGCTCAAGCGTGCCGATGCGCCGGGCAACCTATCCGAGCGCGAGGTCATCAACGATTACGTGCAGCGCATCGCCGATGACGTGCAGCTGGACCGCCCGCTCAAGGTGGTGGCCGACGCCGGCAACGGCGTGGCCGGTGCGGTCGCCCCGCAGCTGCTGGAGGCCATTGGCGCCGAGGTCATCCCGTTGTACTGCGACGTGGATGGCACCTTCCCCAACCACCACCCCGATCCGAGCGACCCGCACAACCTCGAGGACCTGGTGCAGATGGTCAAGCGTTTCGACGCGGACCTCGGCGTGGCCTTCGACGGCGACGGCGACCGCCTGGGCGTGGTCACCCGCGAAGGCAAGGTGATCTTCGCCGACCGCCTGCTGATGCTGTTCGCCGCCGACGTGCTGATGCGCAACCCCGGCGCGATGGTGCTGTACGACGTCAAGTGCACCGGCAAGCTGGCCGACTGCATCCTGCGCAACGGCGGCAGCCCGATGATGTGGAAGACCGGGCATTCGCTGATGAAGGCGAAGATGCGGCAGACCGATGCCGAGCTGGCCGGCGAGATGAGCGGCCACTTCTTCTTCAAGGAGCGCTGGTACGGTTTTGATGACGGCCTGTACTCGGCCGCGCGCCTGCTGGAGATCCTGGCCCAGCGCGAGGAATCGCCGGAGGAGGTGTTCGCCGAGCTGCCGGATGCGATCTCCACCCCGGAGCTGAAGGTACCGGTGGAAGAGGGCACCCAGCATGCGCAGGTGGCGCTGTTCGTCGCTGCCGCGCAGCTGGAGGAATCCCCGTTCGCCGGTGCGCGGTTGTCCACCATCGACGGCCTGCGTGCCGACTTCAACGATGGCTGGGGCCTGGTGCGTGCTTCCAATACCACGCCGGTGCTGGTGCTGCGCTTCGAAGGCGACAGTGAGGCGGCGCTGGAGCGGATCAAGGGCGTGTTCCGCACGCAGTTGCAGCAGATCCTGCCGGAAGGCACCGAACTGGGTTTCTGACCGGACTGGTGTGTCGCCACGAAGGCCGTCCGCGCGCTGTGCGGGCGGCCTTCGCGTTTGCAGGAGCGCCCGAGGGCGCTCCTGCCGGCGGCGGCTCACGCGCCGCCGAAGCGCAGGCCCACGCCCGGTTCGGTGAACAGGTAACGCGACTGCAACGCCGAGTCGCCCAGCTTGTGGCGCAGGCGGCCGACCAGAATGCGCAGGTAATGCGTGTCGTGCTTGTGAGTCGGGCCCCAGATTTCCTGCAGGATCTGCGGCTGCGTCACCACCCGCCCGCTGTTGCGCAACAGCAGCGCCAGCAGCGCGTACTCCTTGCGCGTCAACGCCACCGCTTCGCCGTCGATGCGCACCTCGCGGCGCGCCAGGTCGATGTGCAGGTGGCCATCGTCGAACACCGGCACCTGGCCTTCGCTGTCGGTGCTGCGGCTGCGCAGCAGGGCGCGCACGCGCGCCATCAGCTCCTGCGTGCCGAACGGCTTGGTGACGTAGTCGTTGGCACCGTTGTCCAGCGCCCGTACCTTCTCGGCCTCGCCGGCGCGCACGCTGAGCATGATCACCGGCACCTGGCTCCACTGCCGCAGTTCGGCCAGCACGTCGTGGCCCTCCATGTCGGGCAGGCCGATGTCCAGCACCACCAGGTCGGCGCCTTCGTTGGTCAGTTGCTGCAGGCCCTCGCTGCCGGTGGCGGCCTGGCTGACCGCGTAGCCCTGGGCGCGCAGCGAGATGTCGAGGAAGCGGCGGATCTGCACTTCATCGTCGATCACCAGCACGCGTGCCGGCGGAATGGCGGGAGCTTCAGCCATTGTCGGGCGCGGGGTCCGGTTGCGGGGTGAGCAGGGGCAGGGTCATGTGCACCAGCGTACCGCGTCCGTCGCGCCCCGGCAGCGCCTCGACCTGGCCGCCATGCGCGCCGATCATGCCCTGGCAGATGGTCAGGCCCAGGCCGGTGCCCTGGCGGCCGCGGTCACCGCGTTCCACGCTGTAGAACATGTCGAAGATGCGCGTGCGCTCGGCATCGGGGATGCCCGGGCCTTCGTCGATCACCTCGATGCGCAGCGTGCTGTCCTGCTGGCGTGCACGCACCTGCACGGGAACGCCGGGCGGGGAGAACTTGGCGGCGTTCTCCATCACGTTGAACACCGCCTGCTCGACCAGCGCCGGATGCACCCAGATCGGTGCAAGGTCGGCCGGGATATCCAGGCTGAGCCGCACCTCGGGCTGGTAGCGCTGCAGGCGCCGCGCCGCCGAGCCGATCAGTTCGTCCACGCCGATCCAGTCGCGGTTGAGCTTCAGCCCGTCGTGGCCGAGCCGGGTCATGTCCAGCAGGTTCTGGATGTAGCGGTCCAGGCGCTCGCCCTCGACCACGATGGTGTCGAGCAACGCACGGCGATCGACCGCATCCATGGCCTCGGCGTAGTTGGACAGGCTGTCGGCCGAACCGATCATGGCCGCCAGCGGCGAGCGCAGGTCGTGCGACACGGAGGACAGCAGCGCCGAGCGCAGGCGTTCGGTCTCGTTGTGCAGGTGGGCGGTTTCCAGCTCGGTGACCAGTTGGGTGCGCAGCGCGGCCTGGGCGATGTCGTCGGCCATGGCCTCGGCCAGCTGCCGTTGTTCCGGTGCCAGGCGTGGGTGCTGCCGGCCGAACTGCAGGCCGGCCACGCCGATGGCCCGGCCTTCGCCGTCGAGCAGCGGCAGGAACCACCAGTCGGCGCCGGCCAGCGTGTCGGTGTAGCGGCCGGCCGGCTGGCCATGCCGCAGCGCCCATTCGGCCGCGGCCAGGTCGGTGTCGCCGGGCGCGGCACTGCCGCTGGTGCTGGTATCGCCAGCCAACCGCACCCAGGCCGGCGCATCCAGTGCCTGTTCCAGCGCAGCGCGCCCGGCGTGCGCGACCTGCGCGTTGTCGGCGGCACCGGCCAGCTGCCGGCCCAGCGCCTGGCGCAGCGTGGCGTGGCGGTTGGCCGCGCGCAGTGCCACCACCTGCATGCGCAGCCGCGAGGCCAGGCGGCCGGCGACCAGCGCCGCGGCCAGGAACAGGAACACGGTGATCACGCCCTGGCGTGCACTGATGGCGAAGGTGAAGCGCGGGGCGATGAAGAAGAAGTTGTAGGCCAGGAAGCACAGCGTCGCGGCCAGTACCGCCGCGCTCATGCGCGTGCGTGCGGCGACCAGCACCACCGCGACGATGAACACCATCGCCAGGTCGCTCAGGCCGATCCAGCGTTCGCCCAGCCACGCCGCGATGCAGGCCACGGCAGTGGCCAGCACCGCCAGCCCGGCGTCCTTGGCCCAGCTTCCGGTATCCAGCGACAGCCCCACCCGGCGTGCGCGGGCGCGGGCCTGCGGGGTGCTGATGATGGTGATCTCGTAATGCGCGCCGCGTTGGATCAGCTGTTGGGTCAGGGTCTGGTTGAACAGCCGCGCCAGCGGTCGTTCGCGGGTGCGGCCCAGCACCAGCGAGGACACCGCGTTGTGCGCGGCGTAGTCCAGCAGTGCGTCGGCGATGCCGGGCCCGTGCAGCAGTTCGGCTTCGCCGCCAAGGCGGCGCGCCAGCGCGAAGGCGGCATCGATCTCGCGGCCGGTGGCTTCGTCCTGGCGCCGGTGCTGCACGGTCACCACCGTCCACGGCGCATCGCGGCGCTCGGCGATGCGCCGCGCGACGCGCACCAGGTATTCGCTCTGGCCGCCACCGTCGATGGCCACCAGTACCCGTCGCCGCAGCGGCAGGTTGCCTTCGCCACGCGCGGCGCGGGTCTCGCGCAGGCTGCTGTCCACGCGGTCGGCGGCCTCCTGCATCGCCAGTTCGCGCAGCGCGGTGAGGTTGGCCGGCGAGAAGAACGCCTGCAGCGCCTGCGCGGCCTGTTCGGGCACGTAGACCTTGCCCTGCTGCAGGCGCTCGATCAGCTCGCGCGGCGGCAGATCGACCAGCACGATGTCGTGCAGGCGGTCGAATACCCCGTCCGGCACGGTCTCGCTGACGCGCACGCCGGTGATGCGCATCACCACGTCGTTGAGGCTTTCCAGGTGCTGGATGTTGAGGGTGGTCCAGACGTCGATGCCGGCGTCGAGCAGCTCCATCACATCCTGCCAGCGCCGCTCGTGGCGGCTGCCGGGGGCGTTGCGGTGGGCCAGCTCGTCGACCAGCACCAGCGCCGGGTGCCGGGTCAGCACCGCGTCCAGGTCCATCTCCTGCAACCGATGGCCGTGGTAGTCCACCTGCTGCAGCGGGATGACCGGCAGGCCGTCCAGCAGCGCGGCGGTATCGCCGCGGCCGTGCGTCTCGACCAGCCCCACGGCTACGTCGACGCCGCGCCGCAGTTGTTCCTGGGCGCGGGAGAGCATGCGGAAGGTCTTGCCGACGCCGGGGGCGGCGCCGAGGAAGACCGTCAGCTTGCCGCCGGCATCGCGTTGCAGGCCTTCCACCAGGGCGTCGGCCTGGCGGCTGCGGGTGTCGTTCATGGCCGCGATTGTGCGCCGTTGCCGGTCGCGCATGCATCACGGGGCATGCATGGCCTCGTCCAGCCTGCGGTTGAGCGCGACCACGTTGATCCGTGGTTGGCCAAACACGCCCCATTGACGGCCCTGCACCTGCGCCTCCACCACTGCCTGCACGCGTTCGACCGGCCAGCCGCGTGCCCGTGCGACGCGGGCCACCTGCACCTGCACGGCGGCCGGCGACAGCTCCGGGTCCAGGCCGCTGCCGGACTGGGTGGCCAGTTCACCCGGCACCTTCGCCGGGTCGATGTTCTCGCGGGTCGCGATGGCGGCGGTGGCATCCGCCACGCGTTTGGCCAGGTCCGGGTTGCTGCGCGCCAGGTTGCTGCCGGCAGCGGCCATCGGATCGTAGTTGGCCGCCGATGGACGTGCCTGGAAGTAGCCATCGCCCTTGAACGGCTGCGCGACCAGCAACGAAGCGCGCACCGTGCCATCGCCATCACGCAGCAGGCTGCCATCGGCCTGGGCGGGGAACAGCACGCCGGCGATGCCGGTGGCGACGATGGCATAGACCAGCCCGGTGCCGATCAGGCCGAACAGCGACAGGCCGATGGCCGGGCGCCAGAGGGAAGCGGAAGTCGTGGATTTCATGCGCCGAACACCATGGCAAGAAGAAGGTCGATGGCCTTGATGGCCGCAAAGGGAAGCAGCACGCCGCCCAGCCCGTACACCAGCATGTTCCGGCGCAGCAGCGCGGTGGCGGTGGCCGGGCGGAAGCGCACCCCGCGCAGCGCCAGCGGGATCAACGCCGGGATCACCAGCGCGTTGAAGATCAGCGCGGCCAGCACCGCGTTGCGCGGGCTGGA
>NZ_JAYFUH010000069.1:0-13110 GCF_034961085.1 Stenotrophomonas capsici
CCGGGGAACCGCCCATAGCCATCTCCTCATGTGATGCACGAAAGTTGATACCCCCTCGGCACTGACTTTATGCCACCGGCGCTGTCATGGCGCGATCACGGCACCCGCGCGCAGACCCAGGCGTCCACCCGGGTCACGCCGGCACGGCGCAGGGCAAGCGCCGCCGCCTGCAGCGTGGTGCCGGTGGTCATCACGTCATCCAGCAATGCCACGTGCACCGGCAAGCCCGGCCTGGCGAGGAAGGCCGCGCGCAGGTTGCGCCGGCGCTGGTCGGCATCCAGCTCCGACTGCGGCATGGTCGCGCGCGTCCGGCGCAGGCCATCGCAGAGCGGGATGCCCAGCGCCCGGGCCAGGGGCCGGGCCAGCTCGCGTGCCTGGTCATAGCCGCGCTGGCGCAGCCGCGCACGGTGCAGCGGTACCGGCAGCAGCGCCTGTGGCCCCGCCACGCCGGACAACCGCTCGGCCATCAACCCGGCCAGCAGGCGGCCGGCCGGCAGGTCGCGATGGAACTTGAAGCGCCGCAGCAGCCCATCGACCGGGCTGGCGTACAGGAATGCCGCGTGCACCTGCTCCAGCACCGGCCGCTGCTGCCGGCAGAACCCGCAGACCTGCCCGGCGTCACCGGCCGACAGGGGCAGCGCGCAACGCAGGCAGGCCGCGCCCTGCCACGGCAGGTCCCCGGCGCAGGCGCGGCACAGATCGCGCCCGCCGGCACCGGCCTCGCCGCACACCAGGCACTGCGGCGGGAACACCCCGCGGGACAGCCCTCCGACCATCCTGTAAACCATCGATATCATGTTCAGGTTGACAGCTTCGCGCATGCTCACCAGACTGCGCCGCTTCTGTAGTCACCACCGTCAGGTAACACCGATGTCCGCTGTCATCCGCCACGACTGGAAACGCGAAGAGCTGCTGGCCCTGTTCGAGCTGCCGTTCCCCGAACTGCTACACCGGGCCGCCAGCGTGCACCGCGCCCATTTCGACCCGGCCGAGGTGCAGGTCTCCACGCTGCTGTCGGTCAAGACCGGCGGCTGCCCGGAAGACTGCGCCTACTGCCCGCAGGCGCAACGCTACGACACCGGCGTGGACGCGCAGAAGCTGATGGACACCGACAGCGTGGTCGCCCGCGCCCGTGCCGCCAAGCAGGCCGGCGCCTCGCGCTTCTGCATGGGCGCGGCCTGGCGCTCGCCCAAGGACCGTGACATTCCGAAGGTCGCGGCGATGATCCAGGAAGTGAAGGCGCTTGGCTTGGAGACCTGCGCCACCCTGGGCATGCTGGAAGGCCACCAGGCACAGGCACTGAAGGACGCCGGGCTGGACTACTACAACCACAACCTGGACACCGCGCCGGACTATTACGACTCGATCATCCATACCCGCCAGTACCAGGACCGCCTGGACACGCTGGAACACGTGCGCAACGCCGGCCTGAAGACCTGCTGCGGCGGCATCGTCGGCATGGGCGAGACCCGCGAGCACCGCGCCGGCCTGCTGCTGGCGCTGGCCAACCTGCCGGCGCACCCGGATTCGGTGCCGATCAACCGGCTGGTGCAGGTGGCCGGCACCCCGTTGCACGGCAGTGCCGAACTGGACCCGTTCGAGTTCGTACGCATGATCGCCGTGGCCCGCATCGCCATGCCGCGCTCGATGGTGCGCCTGTCGGCCGGCCGCGAGAGCATGAGTGATGAACTGCAGGCGCTGTGCTTCCTGGCCGGTGCCAACTCCATCTTCTACGGCGAGAAGCTGCTGACCACCGGCAACCCGGACACCGAGCGCGACCAGGCCCTGTTCGCCCGCCTCGGCATCCGGCCGATGCAGGTGAGCGTGGACGCGGACGACCACGACCACCCCGGCACGGTGCACCTGGACATCGCCCCGGCCTGCGCCCACGGCGCCTGAGCCCCGGCTGGCGACCGCCTCCGGGAATTCTCGCGGGCAACCGGTTACGCTAACCGGCCGTCCGACCATGAACCGATGCCATGGCCCGTCCCGACATCCACGACCGCATTCAGGACCAGCGCAAGCTGCGTCTCGCGCAGAGCCGCATCCGCACCCGCCGCACCGTCGGCCGGCGTGATGGCGTGCGCCTGGAGGTCGATGGCCGCTGGCTGACCGGCTTCTGCAGCAACGATTACCTCGGCCTGGCCCAACAGTTCGAGGTCATCGCCGCGCTGCAGGACGCGGCCTCGCGCGAGGGCGTGGGCAGCACCGCCTCGCACCTGGTCTGCGGCCACCACAGCCTGCACCAGCAGCTGGAACGGGAAATGGCCGACTGGCTCGGCTACCCGCGTGCGCTGCTGTTCGACAGCGGCTTCATGGCCAACCTGGCCGTGCAACAGGCGCTGTTGAGCGAGGAGACCGACGTCTGCGTGCAGGACCGGCTCAACCACGCCAGCCTGCTCGACGCCACCCGCTTGGCCGGTTGCCGGCTGCGCCGCTACCCGCACCTGGACAGCGAAGGCGCGATGCGCCAGCTCAAGAACGCCGCCGACGGCGCCGCCATGCTGATCAGCGACGGCGTCTTCAGCATGGATGGCGACATCGCCCCGCTGCGCTCGCTGGCGCTGGTGGCGCGCATGCAGGAAGCCCTGTTCTACGTCGACGACGCACATGGCATCGGCGTGGTCGGCGAACACGGCCGCGGCTGCGTGGCCGACGCCGGGCTGGGCGTGAACGAAGTGCCGCTGCAGCTGGCCACGCTGGGCAAGGCGCTCGGCGGCCACGGTGCGGTGGTGCTGGGCGAGGATGCGCTGATCCAGCACCTGGCCGAGACCGCGCGCCCGTACATCTACACCACCGCGCTGCCACCGGCGCAGGCCGCCGCCTCGCTGGCGGCGGTCAAGCTGGCGCGCCGCGACCACTGGCGCCGCGACAAGCTCACCGAGCTGATCGCCACCTTCCGTGAGGGCGCGCGCCGCCACGGACTGGAGCTGATGCCGTCGGAAACCCCGATCCAGCCGCTGCTGTGCGGCGACGAGGCCACGGTGATGGCACTGTCGGCGACGCTGGAACAATCCGGCTTCCTGGTCAGCGCGATCCGCCCGCCGACCGTGCCCGAAGGCAAGGCGCGGCTGCGCGTGACGCTGTCGGCGCTGCACACCGTGGACCAGGTCAAGGCGCTGCTGGAAGCCATCGCCAAGGCCCGCGACCTGGTGCTGTACCAGAAATCATTGAACACCGTCGGCGCCTGAGCAGGTTGTACGCCCCATGCATATCGAAGTCACCGGCAGCGGACCGGCACTGGTCCTGATCCACGGCTGGGCGTTGCATGGCGGCATCTTCGCACCGCTGGTCGAGCGGCTGGCGCCGTATTTCCAGCTGCACCTGGTCGACCTGCCCGGCCATGGCCACAGCCGTGACGACGCCACGCCGCTGCGCCTGCCTTACCTGGTCAACGCCATCGCCGCCGCCACCCCGCCCGCGGTGTGGTGCGGCTGGTCGCTGGGCGGGCTGGTGGCCCTGCATGCCGCCGCCACCCTGCCGCAGGTGCGCGGCCTGGCCATGCTGGCCGCCACGCCACGCTTCGTGCGTGGCGAAGACTGGCCCGATGCGGTCCAGGCCAGCGTGTTCGAACAGTTCGGCCGTGACCTGGAACAGGACTACCGCGGCACGCTGGAGCGCTTCCTCGCGCTGGACGTGATGGGCTCGCAGCACGGCCGCAGCGAGCTGCGCACCCTGCGCGAAGCGCTCGTCGCCCGTGGCGAGCCTGCACCGCGCGCACTGCAGGAGGGGCTGGCCCTGCTCGAACGCAGCGACCTGCGCGGTGCCCTGCCCAGCCTGCGCAAGCCGGGGCTGTGGATCGGCGGCCAGCGCGACCGGCTGGTGCCGGCGCGCGCGATGCACGCCGCAGCCGCACTGGCGCCGGACGGGCTGCACGCCGCGCACACCATCGAAGGCGGCGGCCACGCGCCGTTCCTGGGCCACGCCGACCAGGTCGCCGGGCTGCTGCAACACTTCGTTGCAGGCTGCGCGTGAGCATTTGTCCGATCATGTCGCTCCCCGCGTCGCACGAGGAATAAGCATGGATCTTGGAATCGCCGGCCGCTGGGCCCTGGTCTGTGGTGCCAGCAAAGGCCTTGGCCTGGGTTGCGCACGCGCATTGGCGGCCGAAGGCGTCAACGTGGTCATCGTTGCGCGCGGTGCCGACGCACTGGAAGCGGCTGCAGCGGACCTGCGCGCCCTGCCCGGTGCCGCGCAGGTGGTCACCGTCGCCACCGACATCACTACCGCGCAGGGCCGTGCCACGGCGCTGGCGGCGTGCCCGCAGGTCGACATCCTGGTCACCAACGCCGGCGGCCCACCCGCCGGGGATTTCCGTGACTGGGACCGGGACACCTGGCTGGCCGCGCTGGACGCCAACATGCTCACCCCGATCGAACTGATCCGCGCCACCGTCGATGCGATGGCCGCGCGCGGCTACGGGCGCGTGGTCAACATCACCTCCAGCTCGGTGAAGGCCCCCATCGACGTGCTCGGCCTGTCCAACGGCGCACGCTCGGGCCTGACCGGTTTCATCGCCGGCATCGCCCGCACCCACCTGGCCCGCAATGTCACCGTCAACAACCTGCTGCCCGGCGCCTTCGACACCGACCGCCTGCGCGGCATCCTGCAGGCCAGCGCGGACAAGCAAGGGCAGCCGCTGGCGGACGTATCCGCGCGCCGCCAGGGCAGCATCCCCGCCGGCCGCTTCGGCAATGCCGACGAATTCGGTGCCACCTGCGCGTTTTTGTGCAGCGTGCATGCCGGCTACATCACCGGGCAGAACCTGCTGATCGACGGCGGCGCCTACCCCGGCACTTTCTGACTCCCGACCTTACCGACGTACCCGCCATGTCTTCCCTGTTCGATCCCAAGCACGTCCGCCGCGCCTTCTCGCGCGCCGCCTCCAGCTACCATGCCGCGGCGGCACTGCAGCAGGAGGTGGCCAAGCGGCTGCTGGAATCACTGGACTACCTGGCCGACAAGCAACCGCAGGTGGTGCTGGACGTGGGCAGCGGTCCGGCCCATGCCACCGCGGTGATGAAGAAGCGCTGGCCCAAGGCGCAGGTGATCGCGCTGGACCTGGCCCTGCCGATGCTGGTCGAGGCAAAGCAGCAGGCCGGCTGGTGGCGCCCGTTCTCGCGGGTGTGTGCCGACGCGCGCGCCCTGCCGCTGGCCGACAACAGCGTGGACGTGATCTTCAGCAACCTGTGCCTGCAGTGGGTGGAAGACCTGCCGGCGGTGTTCGCCGGCTTCCGACGCGTGCTCAAGCCCGGCGGCCTGCTGGTGTGCTCCACCTTCGGCCCGGACACGCTGGTGGAACTGCGCGATGCCTTCGCACAGGCCGACGACACCGCGCACGTCAGCCGCTTCGTGCAGATCGCCCAGTTCGGTGATGCGCTGATGATGGCCGGCTTCCGCGACCCGGTGCTGGACCGCGACCTGTTCACCCTGACCTACGACGACCTGCCGGCGCTGATGCGCGAGCTCAAGGCGATTGGCGCGACCAACGCGATGAGCAACCGCCGCCACACGCTGACCGGCCGCAGCCGCTTCGCCGCCGCCAGCCAGGCCTATGAGCCGCTGCGCGGCGCCGACGGCAAGCTGCCCAGCAGCTGGGAAGTCATCTACGCCCATGCCTGGGCACCGGAACCGGGCGCCCCCATCCGCGAACATGGCCACGATGTCGCCGCCGTGCCGGTCTCGGCCATCCCGATCCGCCGCAAACCGTAGGCGCGGCCCCGCGCGCAAGGCGGCATCGCGCAGGAGCGGCCCCGGCCGCGAAGCCGATACCGCCTCAGCGCCGGATCAGGCGCTGACCTGCGTGATCCAGTCCTGCAGGTTGTAGTAGTTGCTCACGCGGCTGATCCGCCCATCACGCACGTCGAAGAACGCACCGCCCGGCAGCACATAGCGCTGCCCCTGCGCCGGCGGCAGGCCGTCGTCGGTGTGGTGGTACTGGCCATGCACCACGTACTCGGCCGCCACACGCAGGCCATCCTCGCTCGCCATCACCACCACATCGCGCAGCTGCTCGCGGTAGCTGGCTTCCATGCGTTGCAGGAAAACGGCAAATGCCTGGCGACCGACCTCACGCGCGCCCTGGTTCAGGTCATGCGCCAGGTCGTCGGACAGCCGTTCCAGCATGCCGGCCCAATCGCCGCGGTTGAAGGCATCGTAGTAGCCGCGCACCAGCGCGATCGCCTGCTGGCGGGAAGTATCGTCGTTGCTCATGCAGAACCCCTGCGTGTCGTGCGCCGCCGTCGCGCCTCAGGCGCCCTTGACGAACAGGTCGCGGTGGAAGAAATAGATTTCCTGCGCCAGGAAGCGCCAGCTGGTGTGGAAGCTGCGGAAGCGCGTGCTCGGCGTGGAGGAGGCCAACGCGTCGATGCCCAGTTCGTGCGACAGGCGCAGCGCGCGCGCCATGTGCAGCGGGTCGCTGACCACGATCACCCGGTGCATGTCGTTCTGCGCCATCACCCGGCGCGCCTCGACCAGGTTCTGCCGGGTGGTCCGCGAGCGGGTCTCGATCAGGATGTCCTCGGCCGGGATCTTCTGCTTGAGCGCGTAGCGGCGCGCCACCTGCGAT
The DNA here is from genome assembly GCF_034961085.1 of Stenotrophomonas capsici. Classification (NCBI taxonomy): domain Bacteria; kingdom Pseudomonadati; phylum Pseudomonadota; class Gammaproteobacteria; order Lysobacterales; family Lysobacteraceae; genus Stenotrophomonas; species Stenotrophomonas capsici. Next base: position 6,569 of record NZ_JAYFUH010000069.1, read on the forward strand.
TCGGAGAAGCGCGCGCGTGAGCCGCCGAACCCACCGGTGAAGATCAGCTTGGGCGCATAGCCCTGCCGGTACAGGTCCAGCCCGTGGCGGATGCGCTCCTCGAACACCGGCGAAGGCTTGGCGTCATACGCCGCCGCGCCCAGCACGATGATCGCGTCGGCCGGCGCGGCCTGGTCGCGGTCACCCACCCAGATGATCCATGCCGCCACGCCCAGCAACCACAACGCCAGCAACACCCCGAACCGCCACAACCAACCCACCAGGCCGGTGCGTCCCTTGCTGCTCATTCCTTCCCCCACGGCAACGCATCCAGATCCACGTTGCCGCCGCTGAAGATCAACCCCACGTTGCGGCCGGCGAAACGCTCCGGCTGTGCCAGCACCGCGGCCAGGGTGATCGCCGATGACGGCTCGACCACCTGCTTCATCACCTGCCAGACCCGCCGCATCGCGGTCACGGTGTCCACGTCATCGACGGTGATCACCTCGGCGCGCTGGTTGAGCAGTTCGAAATTCGGTGCGCCCAGCGCGCCGCGCAGGCCATCGCAGACCGTGTCCGGCACGAAGTCCAGCAGTCGTTCGCCGGCGGCCAGAGAACGCGCGGTATCGGCGGCACCGGCCGGCTCGGCCAGCACCAGCGCGCAGTCGGGCAGCAGTTGCTGCAGGGCCAACAACGTCCCCGCGGCCAGCCCGCCGCCGCCCACCGGCACCACCAGCACGTCCAGCGTCGCCCCGGCCTGCCGCACCAGCTCCAACGCCGCCGTGCCCTGCCCGGCGATCACCTTGGCATCGGCATACGGGTGCACCAGCGTCGCCCCGGTCTCGCGCTGCACGCGCGCGCATTCGACCTCGCGCGCGGCCTGGTTCGGCGCGCAGCGCCACAACGTGGCGCCATTGCGCACGATGTTGGCCAGCTTGGTCGCCACCGCGCCCTCGGGCACCACCACGTGGCAGGGAATGCCTCGCGAACGTGCCGCCAGTGCCAGCGCGGCCCCGTGGTTGCCGGAAGAATGGGTGACCACGCCACGCTGCGCCTGCTCGGCATCCAGCGACCACACCGCATTGCAGGCGCCGCGGAACTTGAATGCGCCCCCGCGCTGCAGGTGCTCGCCCTTGAAGTGCAGGCTTGCACCGGCCAGCCCGTCCAGCTCGCGCGAACGCAGTACCGGCGTGACCGTCGCGTGCGATGCGATACGCGCCGCGGCGGCCAGTACGTCAGCGAACCCGGGCAAGGAATGTTCGTTCATGGTGGAAGGTTAGCGTAGGCTCGCTGCCTTGGACCATCTCATTCGCGCATGGAATGTGTTCAGCCAAATCGGTACCGATTAAGGGCCGATTCAATCCACCAGCACGAAGCTGGCGCCATACCCATTGGGGGGGACGACACATGATCAAGCGCCTGATTGTTTCCACCGGCCTGTTGCTGGCCCTGTCCGGCTGCGCCACGTATGACTACGTCGGCGGCAGCGGTGGCGGCTACTACCATGGCTCGCCGTCGGTGCAGTACAGCTATCCGTATGGCTACCCTTACGGTGCCTACGGCGGCTATGGCTCCGGCTATTACGGTTACGGCAGCGGCTACTACGGGGGTGGCTACCCGGTCTATCGCCCGTACTACCGCCCGTACCCGCAGCGTCCGCCGCACAGCCACCGGCCGCCCCCGCCGGGCAACGGCCATGGCCATGGCGACAACCGTCCGCGTCCGCCGCGTCCGGGTGACAACCGCCCCAACCCGCCGACCCGTCCGATGCCGCCGGCCAACGGCGGTGGCAGCAAGTCGCCCTGGCGGGACATGGACCGCCTGCAGCGTCCGCAGCCCCGCGCGATGACCGAGCCACGCGCGGTGCCGCGTGCCCAGGCCATGCAGTCCCGGCCGATGCCTGCCCGACAGCCGTCACAGAACCGTCTTCCGCGCGAAGTCAGGAATGTGGAGAGATAAAAAGGTTGCATTTGCGGAAAATGCAGGCATCCTTTGTCCCACGGGTGACCGGTTGCGTCGCAAACTGACCTAAACCGGTCCCGCCCAACCGCTTCAATGTCGATGTCCGCCAGGAAATCTGGATCCCCCCTGTTCCGGCCCTGTCGGGCATCGGCGCCTAAAAAAGACGAAGCCCCGGCCTAGGCCGGGGCTTCGTCTTTACTGCCTTGCTGCTTTCAATGCCTTGCAAGGCATTGTCGGATACCAGAGCCGGTAGTCCCCCGACTACCGGCCCCTGCTACCCCAACGTGCGCTTCGGTCGGCCCCTGTTCCAATTCCGACCTTGTTGCGCCTGTGTCGCATGCCACGCTGGGTGCAATGTATTAGCTGCAGGTTGCGTGCCAACTTTAGGCCTTCGTCTCAAGAATTTTCGTTGGCGGTAAAATCAGCAACCGGGCCGCCCTGGCACCGGAGGCATACCCGGCAACGGACTTCACACTTCTCGACCAATCTCACGCCCATGAGCGACTCCTTCTACCGTTACGACGTCATCGTCATCGGCGGCGGCCACGCCGGCACCGAGGCCGCACTGGCCGCGGCCCGCGGCGGCGCCCGCACCCTGCTGCTGACCCACAACGTGGAGACCGTCGGCGCGATGAGCTGCAACCCGGCCATCGGCGGCATCGGCAAGGGCCACCTGGTCAAGGAGATCGACGCCCTGGGCGGTGCCATGGCGCATGCCGCCGACCGCGCCGGCATCCAGTGGCGCACCCTCAATGCCTCCAAGGGCCCGGCCGTGCGCGCCACCCGCTGCCAGGCCGACCGCAACCTGTACCGCATGGCGATCCGCGGCATCGTCGAGTCGCAGCCCAACCTGACCGTGTTCCAGGCGGCGGTGGACGACCTGGTGATCGAAGGCGACGCCGTGCGCGGCGCCATCACCCAGACCGGGCTGACCTTCCATGCCGCCGCCGTGGTGCTGACCGCCGGCACCTTCCTGGCCGGCAAGATCCACATCGGCGAGACCCAGTACACCGCCGGCCGCATGGGCGACCCGCCGGCCACCACGCTGGCCGCGCGCCTGCGCGAGCGTCCGTTCGCCATCGACCGATTGAAGACCGGCACGCCGCCGCGCATCGACGGTCGCTCGCTGGATTACAGCGTGATGGAGGAACAGCCCGGCGATGACCCACTGCCGGTGATGTCCTACCTGGGCGACGTGCGCGAGCATCCGCGCCAGGTCAGCTGCTGGATCACCCACACCAGCGAGCGCACCCACGAGATCATCCGCAACGCGCTGCACCGCTCACCGCTGTACAGCGGCCAGATCGAGGGCATCGGCCCGCGCTACTGCCCCTCCATCGAGGACAAGGTGGTGCGCTTCGCCGAGAAGGACAGCCACCAGATCTTCGTCGAGCCCGAGGGGCTGGACGTGGTGGAGATCTACCCCAACGGCATCTCCACCTCGCTGCCGTTCGACGTGCAGCTGGAGCTGGTGCGCAGCATCCGCGGCTTCGAGAACGCGCACATCACCCGCCCCGGCTACGCCATCGAGTACGACTTCTTCGACCCGCGCGGGCTGAAGAACACGCTGGAGACCCGCCAGGTCGCCGGCCTTTTCTTCGCCGGGCAGATCAACGGCACCACCGGCTACGAGGAAGCCGGCGCGCAGGGCCTGCTGGCCGGCATCAACGCCGCGCTGTTCGTGCAGGGCCGCGACGGCTGGTGCCCGCGCCGCGACGAGGCTTACATCGGCGTGCTGGTGGATGACCTGATCACCCACGGCACCAGCGAGCCGTACCGCATGTTCACCAGCCGCGCCGAATACCGGCTGCAGCTGCGCGAGGACAACGCCGATGTACGCCTGACCCCGACCGGCCGCGAGCTGGGCCTGGTCGATGCGCGTCGCTGGTCGGCGTTCCAGGCCAAGCAGGAAGCGGTGAGCAACGAAAGCGCGCGCCTGCGCGCCCTGTGGGCGACGCCGGCCAATGCACTGGGCCGCGAAGTGGCGCAGGCCACCGGCGTGGCGGTGAGCCGCGAAACCAACGTGCTGGACCTGATCAAGCGCCCGGAACTGGACTACGCCAAGCTGATGCGGGTGCCCTCGCTGGGCCCGGGCGTGGCCGACGCGCGTGTGGCCGAGCAGGTGGAGATCAGCGTCAAGTACGCCGGTTACCTGGATCGCCAGCGCGAGGAGATCGAGCGCCAGCAGCGCCACGAGAACACCGTGATCGCCGAAGGCTTCGACTTCGGCTCCGTGCGCGGCCTGTCCGCCGAAGCATTGCAGAAGCTCGAATGCGTGCGCCCGCAGACCATCGGCCAGGCACAGCGCATCCCGGGCATGACCCCGGCAGCGATCTCGCTGCTGCTGGTACACCTGGAACGGGCACGGCGCGGCAAGGTGGCTTGAGGGGCGTTGCGCCCCTCCTCCCCCGCTGCCTCCCGCAGCACCAAGGACCGGCCACGACGTACTGACCGTGGATGGCCGCGTTCCGCTCCCTCCCTTTGGCGCAGCCAAGGGGAGGGCTGGGGAGGGGTTGCCTTCCAGCCGCCCGGTTCACCTCCCGGCCACCTTACCCGCTACAGTCTCGCCATATGCGACACAGCCATGGGCACCATGACTGCGTCAATCCGGGGGACAACATGGAACAGTTGCCGTCTTCAGACCTGAAGACAATCCTGCATTCAAAGCGGGCCAACATCTACTACCTGCAGCACTGCCGGGTGCTGGTCAACGGTGGTCGCGTCGAGTACGTCACCGACGCTGGGAAACAGTCGCTGTACTGGAACATCCCCATCGCCAACACCACAACGGTATTGCTGGGCACCGGAACCTCCGTCACCCAGGCAGCGATGCGCGAACTGGCCCGGGCCGGGGTACTGGTCGGCTTCTGCGGCGGCGGTGGTACCCCGCTCTTCAGCGCCAATGAGATCGATGTCGACATCGCCTGGTTCTCGCCGCAGAGCGAGTACCGGCCCACCGAGTACCTCCAGGCCTGGGTGAAGTTCTGGTTCGATGACGACCTTCGGCTGGTGGCTGCCAAACAGTTGCAGCAACTGCGTCTGCAACGGTTGTCGTTGCAGTGGCAACAACGCGCATTGCGCGAGGCCGGCTTCGCGGTCGATACCGCGCAGCTGGATGCCCTGCTGCAGTCTTCTCGATGCACCATCGAAGTTGCGCAGGACACCACCGCCCTGCTGACGGAAGAAGCCCGCCTGAGCAAAGCCCTGTTCAAGCTCGCCGTGGACACCGTCGGCTACGGCACTTTCAGTCGTGCCAAAGGCGGTACCGGCACCGATCCGGCCAATCGCTTCCTGGACCATGGCAACTACCTCGCCTACGGCCTGGGAGCCACCGCCTGCTGGGTGCTGGGACTGCCGCACGGCCTTGCGGTGCTGCATGGGAAGACACGTCGTGGCGGCCTGGTGTTCGACGCCGCCGACCTGGTCAAGGACGCCTGCATCCTTCCCCATGCCTTTCTTTCGGCAATGCGCGGCGATGATGAGCAGGCATTCCGCCGCTACTGCATCGAGGCAATGACCCGCAGTGAATCACTGGATTTCATCATCGACAGCCTCAAGGCCATCGCCACCACGACAGCCACACGGGTGAAACGTTGAACATCCTGCTGGTTTCGCAATGCGAAAAGCGGGCGCTGTCTGAAACACGGCGCATCCTCGACCAGTTCGCTGAACGGCGCGGCGACCGCACATGGCAGACCGCCATCACCCAGGACGGGCTCGACACGCTGCGACGGTTGCTGCGCAGGACGGCACGCAAGAACACCGCCGTCGCCTGCCACTGGATACGCGGACGCGATCACAGCGAGCTCCTATGGGTGGTGGGCGATGCCCGCCGCTTCAACGCCGACGGTGCGGCCCCCACCAACACCACCCGACGCAACATCCTGCGCGCCGGCGACGAAAACGATTGGCACACCGCACAACCCATCCGACTGCTGGCCCAGCTGGCCGCACTGCTGCACGACCTGGGAAAGGCCAGCACGGCCTTCCAGCAACGCCTGCGTGGGCAGCGGATGGAGCGCAACCTGTACCGGCACGAATGGGTGTCGCTGCGAATGTTCCAGGCCTTCGTTGGTGACGATGACGACGCCGGTTGGCTGCAGCGCCTGGCGGAGGGCGAAAATGGTGACGATCAGGAATGGTTGGCCCCCGGCCGCTACCAGCGCGATGGACTCGACGCACGCCAGGACTGTCCATTCCCGCAACTTCCGCCGCTGGCAGCTGCGGTGGCCTGGCTGGTGGTCAGCCACCATCGTCTCCCCGTCATTCCCTCATTCAATGCCGAAGGGACGCAGCAATGGCTTGGGCAGCGTGCCAGCCACTGGGATGAGCGCTGGCTCAAGGAGCCCCTGGCACTGGTCAGGCATACGTGGAATGAGCTTCCACAAGCACATACCGACGCGGAGGCGCTGCCGTACTGGCAAGCGGCCGCTCCCTTGCCCGTGGTCGACAAGCAATGGCGACGCCAGGCCGCCCGTGTCGCCGGAGGGCTTCAGGCACTGCCCGATCGAGACCGTCGATGGCTGGACAACCCCTATGTGATGCACCTTGCGCGCCTGAGCTTGATGCTGGCCGATCATCACTATTCCAGCCTTTCATCG
>NZ_JAYFUH010000070.1:0-7421 GCF_034961085.1 Stenotrophomonas capsici
ACCACCGCACCGGCGGCGATGAAGGCGTTGGCCTCGATCACCGCGCCATCGAGGATGCACGCGCCCATGCCGATCAGGCAGTAATCGCCGATGGTGCAGGCATGGATGATGCAGCCATGGCCCACGGTGACGCCTTCGCCGATCAGGGTCGGATAGCCGCCCTTGTTGTAGGGGCTGTCATGGCTGACGTGGATGATGGTGCCGTCCTGCACGTTGGTACGCGCGCCGATGCGGATGTAATTCACATCGCCACGGATCACCGTGCCCGGCCAGACCGAGGCGTCATCGCCGATTTCCACGTCACCGATGATGGTGCACGCCGGGTCCACGTAAACGCGCTCGCCGACGACGGGCATCTTGTCCAGGAAGGGGCGCAGGGCGGTCATGGCGAAAGCCGGCAAGGGGGGAGGGAATGATAAGGGGTAAGGGGAGGGACGGCAGCAATGACGATGCGGAATGCGCTTGGGCACCCGCGGCAGACCGGTTCCCGGCATTCATCCGCATGGGCGGCGGAGTGCACAGCAGGCCTTTTCCACGATGATTGACGAACCCCGCTGGGAATCTGGCGAGAGCGAGCTGGCGCGGAGCGCGGGCCTGTTGAGCCGTCTGTGCAGCTAGGCCCAAGGCCGTCGTATCCTTCGGCATTGAGCTCTTCTGAGCTGCCTACGCGGCAGCGAACAGCCATCAGCATTCCTACCTGCCGCAGACGCGTTTCTGAGCTGCTTACGCGGCAGCGAACTTCATCCCATTGCCTGACGCCGAGGTGGCCGTTTTCTGAGCTGCCTACGCTGCAGCGAACAGCCGCAAGCGCACGGTCCACGACCTGCGCAATTTCTGAGCTGCCTACGCAGCAGCGAACGCTGGAAGCAGGGAGGCCAACTAAACGGAAGATTTCTGAGCTTCCTACGCGGCAGCGAACTTGTTCAATCACGTAGGTCTGTTGCTCGATAATTTCTGAGCTGCCTACGCGGCAGCGAACGGAGGGCGACCGCTACGTCATCAAGCCCATGATTTCTGAGCTGCCTACGCGGCAGCGAACATTACTTTTGCAGCGCGAGTGATCATCATTGCTTTCTGAGCTGCCTACGCGGCAGCGAACCTCCACGAACGCGATGTGCGGGTTCATGTTCTTTTCTGAGCTGCCTACGCGGCAGCGAACCCTAAGTCAAAAGGGATGTCCTGGTCGTCGAATTTCTGAGCTGCCTACGCGGCAGCGAACCAACCGCACGCGGCCTGGCTGGCGCCCGGCTGTTTCTGAGCTGCCTACGCGGCAGCGAGTATGAGCGGACGTTGCTGACGTTGTTCCAGAACTTTCTGAGCTGCCTACGCGGCAGCGAACCTCGGGCTTGATGTTGATGATCGTCCGGTCGTTTTCTGAGCTGCCTACGCGGCAGCGAACACCGTCGCGAAGCGCAAGGGCGGCGGGGTTGTTTTCTGAGCTGCCTACGCGGCAGCGAACGCCTTGCACTGGCCAACCGCCTTGATGAGATTTTTCTGAGCTGCCTGCGCGGCAGCGAACTGTACGCGCGCACGGCGCAGCAGTGGCCGGACTTTCTGATCTGCCTACGCGGCAGCGAACCCCTTCCAGACCGCCCGCGACGCTGCCCGCAATTTCTGAGCTGCCTACGCGGCAGCGAACTTTTCCGAGCCTTCGGTCAGGTCATCAGTCGTTTTCTGAGCTGCCTACGCGGCAGCGAACGTGAACAAGGCCGACAAGGGCGACTGGCCTGTTTTCTGAGCTGCCTACGCGGCAGCGAACCGATGGTGGGGAAGGTGGTTGCACTGGGCGGTTTTCTGAGCTGCCTACGCGGCAGCGAACCAGCTCGAGCGGTTTAGCGGCGCTGAGCTGATTTTCTGAGCTGCCTACGCGGCAGCGAACACCACGAGGCACTGGCCGCCGCGCTGGATTCCTTTCTGAGCTGCCTACGCGGCAGCGAACAGCTGCCGCACAAGTTCCGTGCCTTCGTAGGCTTTCTGAGCTGCCTACGCGGCAGCGAACAGCCCGCCAGCGGCTTCGACGTGACCGCGCAATTTCTGAGCTGCCTACGCGGCAGCGAACTTGCGGTGGATGCTCTGTTCGTGAACTCCGATCTTCTGAGCTGCCTACGCGGCAGCGAACCGCAACCGATTCACCCGCCGCGCGCCGGGCAATTTCTGAGCTGCCTACGCGGCAGCGAACCAGAAACCACCCCGGGCGCTGAAGCCCGGGATTTTCTGAGCTGCCTACGCGGCAGCGAACTCAGCAGGAGCTTACGCATTCGGCACCCCCATTTTCTGAGCTGCCTACGCGGCAGCGAACGGCAGGCGCGCCGGAAGTGGTGGTTCCTTGGTTTTCTGAGCTGCCTACGCGGCAGCGAACTTCAGCGCGCGAAAAGCTGGCCCTGCGACGATTTTCTGAGCTGCCTACGCGGCAGCGAACGACCTGGTTGATGCGGCGCTCGAGTTCGGTAATTTCTGAGCTGCCTACGCGGCAGCGAACCCGGGCTTCATCGAAGCCTCGCCGACCCATTCTTTCTGAGCTGCCTACGCGGCAGCGAACGAAGTGCTTGAGTGCTGCTACCTGGGCGCCGATTTCTGAGCTGCCTACGCGGCAGCGAACGGACGCCGCGCGGCTGCTGCTTCGTGCTCATGTTTCTTAGCTGCCTACGCGGCAGCGAACGAAGTGGCGCAACGGCTGGAACGAACGGGATATTTCTGAGCTGCCTACGCGGCAGCGAACGAGATGGTCTGTAGCGTCCCCCGGCCTGATCTTTTCTGAGCTGCCTACGCGGCAGCGAACTTCACCGGCTGGTGGACGTAGGCCGCTGCTTCTTTCTGAGCTGCCTACGCGGCAGCGAACTCGAAGCGGGTAGCGCTCCTCGCCCGTGCGCTTTTCTGAGCTGCCTACGCGGCAGCGAACAGAGCACGCGGATCATGCGGCTTCATCCTCCTTTTCTGAGCTGCCTACGCGGCAGCGAACGGTGGATGTGGTCGGCGAGCTGCGCAAAGCCATTTCTGAGCTGCCTACGCGGCAGCGAACACTGCCAACCTCATCGAGCCGTGGCACGCCAATTTCTGAGCTGCCTACGCGGCAGCGAACAGCAGCTCTGTGGCAGCTTCCCAGCGCTTCCATTTCTGAGCTGCCTACGCGGCAGCGAACCCAATGAAGGCCGAGGATCGCGCTGTGTTCCTTTTCTGAGCTGCCTACGCGGCAGCGAACCCGCCGCGCGACAGGAAGTCAAGGTCGGGAACTTTCTGAGCTGCCTACGCGGCAGCGAACCTACCGGTGATGAATGCCTGACGCAGCTGTTCTTTCTGAGCTGCCTACGCGGCACCGAACACGGATTGGGATGCGATTGTCCTGATGCTGCATTTCTGAGCTGCCTACGCGGCAGCGAACAACGCCCATCGTAGCCTGCGTCAACGCGACAATTTCTGAGCTGCCTACGCGGCAGCGAACCCCTTATATGGGAAGTCGAACTCGTGCGTATTCTTCTGAGCTGCCTACGCGGCAGCGAACGTCAGCATGGCCGATCGCTCGCAGCTCGTCCGTTTCTGAGCTGCCTACGCGGCAGCGAACGCGCCGCAGCGGCTTCGGGGATCAGGACTGATTTTCTGAGCTGCCTACGCGGCAGCGAACACCGTGGGGCCGCTGTTGCCAGCCGAGGCGCATTTCTGAGCTGCCTACGCGGCAGCGAACCCTTGGCCCTTAAGCCGCAACCGGCTTGTGCATTTCTGAGCTGCCTACGCGGCAGCGAACTGGATGGTCACCGAGGCCGACCGGCGCAACCTTTTCTGAGCTGCCTACGCGGCAGCGAACTGGAACGCAGGGAACTTCAACCCGGATACGAATTTCTGAGCTGCCTACGCGGCAGCGAACAGGAGCTTTGCCATTTCATGGCTGATCGCGGCTTTCTGAGCTGCCTACGCGGCAGCGAACGCGAAGCCGCGCACGAACTGGTAGACCGTGTTTTTCTGAGCTGCCTACGCGGCAGCGAACGAGAACCCAAGCTTGTTGAGCCGGCTGTCGATTTTCTGAGCTGCCTACGCGGCAGCGAACGTGGCCAACAGGTTCTACGAGCACGTGGAGGTTTTCTGAGCTGCCTACGCGGCAGCGAACGAGGCGTGCCCGGGCTCGGCGTCCGGGTTGGTTTTCTGAGCTGCCTACGCGGCAGCGAACCGGCGCGGCGACTCGTCGAACACTTCCGAGCTTTTCTGAGCTGCCTACGCGGCAGCGAACGAGAAGGTCGCCCGGAAGCTGCAGTGGATTCATTTCTGAGCTGCCTACGCGGCAGCGAACAGCCTCGGGGCTGATCAGGAACCGCTCGATCATTTCTGAGCTGCCTACGCGGCAGCGAACGTGGGGATCGACACCACCGCGGCGACCGTGGATTTCTGAGCTGCCTACGCGGCAGCGAACGTCGAGCCGCCGGCCCCGCGTCAGTCCCAGATTTTCTGAGCTGCCTACGCGGCAGCGAACCGACTGCTCAAGGCGATCAATGCGCTCTGTCATTTCTGAGCTGCCTACGCGGCAGCGAACCCCAGCGACCGCAACAGGCCGGCTTCCTCGAATTTCTGAGCTGCCTACGCGGCAGCGAACCCGTTGCTGGTGATGCTCCGACCGTGGAAGACTTTCTGAGCTGCCTACGCGGCAGCGAACTAGACGAAATAATGCCTAATCGATTGATTTTACGAAAAAAGAGCGACAACAAGCAGAAGCCCCCAATTTTTGGGGGCTTCTGTAACCCTTTGATTTTGAAAGAGCGGTTTGGCGGTTCCGAAAAAGGGTCAGAACCAGGGCACGGTGCTGCTGCCACTGAGTCCGTGGCTGTTGAAGGGGCCGGGGGTGGGACTTTCCAGCAGGGGGCCCAATGCGATGAACAGGCAGAATGGTTGCCCGGTGCTGCGGCTGCGCAGGTGCAGGTAGGGCAGGTTGGGTTGGCGTTCCACTGTTGCCGGAATGGCCTGTTGTGCCTGCTGTGCGGTCTCCCCCTTGCGACGCATGCGGCGGCGACGCATGCGCTCGACGCTGGTCTTGAACTGCCGGCGTTGCACGGTGCGCTGGAGAGCTCCCTCTGGCGCAGGCGTGATGTCGGTCAGCCGGACATGGTCGCGCAGCCCCCGGAGCCAGTCTTCCTGCAGGAAGCGACGCAGCCCCGCCTCGCCACCATGCAGGCGCAACACCGTGCCCAGGGTGCGCGGCACGGTGCTGTAGCCGGGGAAGCTCACGCCAATGTCTTGGACGCGTTGCTGGACCAGGGCCAGGTGCAGGCGGTCGTACAGCGCGCCCAACAACTGGCTGGCATTGGTTTCCGGGTCGGGAACGACCCGGATATCGACGTGGTGGCTGGTCATGACATTCAGCCTGCTTCGCCAAACACGCCGCCGCGCACCAGCGTGGCGATGACGAAATGCTGCTGCTCCACGGCCGGGGCCTTGTCCTTCAGTACCCAGGCATCGAGCAGGTTGTAGAAGTCCTGCTTCTCCTTGGGCTGGCGGTAAGCCTTGCCCTGGGTGGTCACCGAGCCATAGGGTTCCACGGCGATGGGGCCGTTGTCGTCGGCTTCCGGGTACCAGGTATCCACGGTACGCAGCGCATTGCCGATCTTCTGCGAGTGGATGGCCGCCACCTTGTCCACGTCATACAACGTCTTGCTTTTCTTGCCGGCGGCCTTGTCCAGGATGAGCTCCTGCGAGGGAAACACCTCCTGTCCGGCGCCGATGCGGGCGAAGGCGGTGACCTGCAGCAGCACGTGACTGTCGCCGGCCAAGCCACCGGCGATCAAGGCACCCAGCTGCTCCAATGCGGCCGCTTGGGCGGGCGGCGCGCTGAGATCGTGCAGCGAATGGGCCAACGCATCGAAGGTCCATTGCTGGCTTGGTTCGCCCTCGCGCAGATGCGCCACGGTCACTTCCACCTGTTCGGCGCCAATGCGGTTGCGCCACAGGAAGCGGCCATTGGCGAGGTTGGCGGCATAACGGATGGCCAGCGCATTGAAGCCGTGCTGGCGCACGTAGCCGCCCACGGTGTCCATCAGCTTCTTGCGATAGGCCGCGTCATTGCAGGCCGACGGCCTGCCGGTGCCGCCCAGTACGCGCAGGGTGAACTGCACTTTCAGCGTGTCGGCGTCTGCCGGCAATGCGGCCACGTCCACGGTCTGCAGGTTGGGGTTCTGGATGGCGGCATCGAGCTTGGCCGGGTCCTGGCCGCTGCTCTTGAGCCGGTTGGAAATGGTGCCGCGCACGGACTTTTCGCGCAGGCCTACCGGTGCCCAGCGGCCGGTATCGGCACGTGCGTCCCAGTTGCCGCTGGTGAACAGCGCGTCGGACGGGTCCAACTTGCGTTCAAAGGCCAGGACGGAGGCGGTCTTGAGTTCCTTGGACATGACGGGATTCCTTTTCGCAGAGTCAGTTGATGGCGGTGTCGAATTCGAACGGAGTATCCCGTTCGTCTTCATCAAGGGATTGCACGTGATCGTTGCGGCAGCGGTACAGGCCGGCCCCGGGTTGGCTGTCGGCGTACCAGAGCAGGCTCTCGGCGGCATGCAAGCGATGCGGGCTGATCCATTGCCCCACCGAGTACAGGCTTTCGACGAAGCGGAACGGCACTTCCGCATCGCGGGCGTTGGCGGCGCTGCCGGGGGCGTGCAGTTGACCCAGTGCGCCATAACCCACCGGGATCGGTACCACCCAGCCAAGACCGGTGCGGTCATTGACCCAGCGGCCCTTGCCGTCTTCGTCGGCCTCCCAATGCCAGTTGATGCGAGCCAGCGACAACCAGGCATCCAGGGGATCGGAGGGCTTGCCGCCATCGGCCTGCTCCTGCAGGCGCTGGGCCAGCAGGTCATCGCGACCGACCAGGGTGAAGCCCGGCAGCAGGCGCATGCGCGCCTTCGCAAACAGGGTTTGACGGTCCTCGGGCGTGCCGCTGAGGTCCAGGGCCCACGGCTGGTAGCGTCGCCGCCCCGGCTGTGCGGGCGGGATCACGCTGCCGCCGGCGATACGCATCCCGGCCAGCAGGTGGGACAGCACCTGCAGATCGGCCTGTCGTGCATCCGGGGTCTGTTGCCAGCGCGGGCTGCGCGCGGCCAGCAGCAGGCTCAGGCCCAGGTGGATGCGTCCTTCCTCGACGATCGCCGCGCTGCCGCCATCCTTGTTCACCGGGTTGCGGGTGAGGTGGAAGCTGTTGACGAAGCCGTCTTCGGTGGCCAGTTCGCGATGCTGGTGGCAGACCACGCCTACCGCCTTGAATTGGACATCCAACCCGGCGGTGTGCGCCTTGCGTTGCAGGGCCCACATCAGGCCCAGGAAGGCCGTCATCGACGGGAAACCATGGGTCAACGGGCTGGAGATGGCATTGGCGTTCTGCACCTGCAGGTGCGGGAAGACCAGTAGCTGATCGAAGTCCGGACAAGTGCTCATGGCTCTCCTCCTCGCAGGGC
>NZ_JAYFUH010000071.1:0-10646 GCF_034961085.1 Stenotrophomonas capsici
GCCTTCGGCGGCATACATGGCAACCACAGCAACGGAACAGCCAGACCAACGGCGCCCCTCCCCAGCCCTCCCCCTGCCTGCGGCAAAGGGAGGGGGCAGAGCGCGTCCTGCAAAGGGAAGGGCAGAGCGTGTCGCGCTGCACGTCCGTTGCATCACCCAGGCCGGAATGCACTCCTGGCCTGTCGGTCACTCACGCACGGGCCAGCCTGCGCAGGCGCTTGCGCTCCTTCGCACGCGCTCGCCAGTTGCGCCAATGCTTCTGCAGGCACGAGAAGATCACGTACAGCGCCGGCGTGCTCAGCAGGGTCAGGCTCTGCGAGATCAGCAGGCCGCCGATCATCGCGATACCCAGCGGGCGGCGCAGTTCCGAACCCTCGCCGATGCCGATGGCCAGTGGCAGCGCGGCCAGGATGGCCACCATCGTGGTCATCATGATCGGGCGGAACCGCACGATGCTCGCCTCGCGCACCGCCTCGGCCGGCGACTTGCCGTGCTCGCGCTCGGCCACCAGCGCGAAGTCGATCATCATGATCGCGTTCTTCTTGACGATGCCGATCAGCAGCACCAGCGCGATCATCGAGATCACCGACAGGTCGGTGTTGGTCACCCACAGCGCCAGCAGCGCGCCCATGCCCGCCGCGGGCAGGGTCGACAGGATGGTCACCGGGTGCACCAGGTTCTCGTACAGCATGCCCAGCACGATGTAGACCGTGGCGATCGCGGCGATGATCAGCATCAGCATCGCCGATGGATCGGTGGCCTGGCCGAAGCCGCCCCGTTCGGTCTGGCGGATGTCCCCGGGCATGCGCAGGCCATCGATGGCGGCCTTGACGATGGCATCGCCCTCGCCACTGCTCACGCCCGGGGCCAGGTTGTAGCTCAGGTCCATCACCGTGTACTGGTTCTGGTGGGTCACCTGCGACGGCGCCAGGCCGGCTTCCTGGTGGGCCAGCGCAGTCAGCGGGATCATCTGCCCGCTCCTGGAGGCCACGTACAGGTCCTCGATCGCCGAGGGGCTGGCGGTCTGGCTGGGCAGCGCGTTGACCACCACGCCGTACTGGTTGAGGTCGGCGTAGATGGTGGAGATCTGGCGCTGGCCGAACGCGCCATACAGCGCACCATCGATGGCACCGATGCTCACGCCCAGCCGCGAGGCCTTCTCGCGGTCGATGACGATCTTCTGCATCAGCCCGCCCTTGTCCACGTCCGAACCCACGTCGCGCAGTTTGGGGTTCTGCTTGAGCACTTCCACCAGCCTGGGCAGCCACTCGGCGAGCTGGTCGGCGTCGTTGCCCTGCAGGGTCACGCGGTTCTGCGCGCCCTGGCCACCGCCACCGCCGTCGGAGGGCAGGTCCTGGATCGCACGCAGGCGCACGTCCAGGTCGGGGAACTGCGCGGCCTTGGCGCTGAGGCGGGCGACCACGTCCTTGGTCGGCTCGCGGCGGCCGTCCTGGCGGGTCTTCAGCTCGATGTTGAACTGCGCGCTGCTGCCCTGGCGGCTGGAGCCCAGCCGTGAGCCGACCATCTTCACCGCCGGGTCGGCCAGGAACATGTCGCTGAGACGGCGCTGGCGCGTGCTCATTTCCTGGAAGGACACGGTGGCGCTGGAGCTGGCTCGGCCCCAGATCAGCCCGGTGTCCTGCTCGGGGAAGGAGCCCTTGCTGACCGCGCCGGCCAGCATCACCATCGCCACGATCAGCAGCAGCGGGGTCAGCGCCAGCAGCAGGCAGTGGCGCAGCGAGAAGTCCAGCGCCACGGTGTACAGGCGCAGCATCCCTTCGTGCATGCGGTCGAGCATGCGATGGGTACGCGACTCGCGCACGTGGGCCTCATGCGGCTGCAGGAAGCGTGCGCACAGTGCCGGGGTCAGGGTCAGCGAGACGATCGCCGAAACGACGATCGCCGCCACCAGGGTCAGCGTGAACTCGCGGAAGAACGCGCCGAGCATGCCCTGGGCGAAGATGATCGGCAGGAACACCGCCACCAGCGATGCGGTGATCGAGACGATGGTGAAGCCGATCTCGCGTGCGCCGGCCAGCGCTGCCTGCCTGCGGTCCATGCCCTCATCGAGGTGGCGCATGATGTTCTCGATCACCACGATCGCATCGTCCACCACGAAGCCGATGGCGATCACCAGCGCCAGCAGGGTCAGGTTGTTGAGGGTGAAGCCCAGCGTGCTCATCACCAGGGCCGCGCCGGCCAGCGACAACGGCACCGTCACCGCCGCGATCAGGGTCGGGGCCAGGCGGCGCAGGAACAGCGCCATGGTCAGGATCACCATCGCCAGGCTGATCATCAGCGTGATCTGCACTTCGGTCAGCGAGGCGCGGATGGTCGGGGTGCGGTCGAAGTACGGGGTCAGCGTGGTGCCGGCGTCCAGGTAGCCGGCCAGCGACGGAACCGAGGCCTTGACCCGGTCCACGGTGGCGACCAGGTTGTCGCCGCTGCGCAGGTACACGTACATCAGCACGCCGCGCTTGCCGTTGAACCAGGCGGCCTGGTAGGCGTCCTGCTGGCCGTCGTAGACGGTGGCGATGTCCTTCAGCCGCACCACCGCGCCGTCATGCGTGGAGATGGCGACGTTGGCGAAGTCCGAGGCCTTGCGCACCTGGTCGTTGAGGACGATCGCGGTCTGGCTGCTGCCGTCGCTGAGGAAGCCCAACGGCGAGGCCACGTTGGCCGCGCGCATGGCGTTGCGCAGGTCGTCCGGGCTCAGTCCCAGCGCGGTCATCGCACGCAGGTTGAGGTCGATGCGCACCGCCGGCGTCGAGGCACCGGCGATGTCCACCTGCGATACACCCGGCAACTGGCGCAGCCGCTGCGCCAGCAGCGAGTCGGCCAGGTTGTACAGCTCGGCGACCGATTGTGTTTCCGAGGTCAGCGCCAGCGCGATCACCGGGTCGTCGTTGGGGTTGGCCTTCTGGTAGGTGGGCGTGTTGATGCCGGCCGGCAGGTCGGCCATCGCCGCGTTGATCGCGGCCTGCACGTCCTGCGCGGCGGCGTCGATGTCGCGGCTGGTGTTGAACATCAGGAACACCATGCTGCGCCCGTCGCTGCTGCTCGAGCGCATGGTGTCGATGCCCGGTACCTGGCCGAGGTGGCGCTCCAGCGGCGCGGTCACCGTGGCGGCCATGGTGTTGGCGTCGGCACCGGTGTTGGAGGCCTGCACGAAGATCACCGGGATCGCCAGGTTCGGCAGGGCCGCCACGCCCAGCCGCAGGTAGCAGACCAAGCCGGCGAAGAACAGGCCGATGGCGAGCAGGCCGATGCCGATCGGGCGCTTGATGAAGGGCGCGGAGATGTTCATCCGTGCGCCTCAGCGGGCGGCGTGCAGGCGCGCGGCGGCACGCTGCTCGCGGCGCCTGGCCGCCCATTCGGACAGGCGCTCGAAGTACAGGTAGATCACCGGCGTGGTGTACAGCGTGACCAGCTGCGAGAGCAGCAGGCCGCCGACGATGGCCACGCCCAGCGGGCGGCGCAGCTCCGAGCCGATGCCGGTGCCCAGCGCCAGCGGCAACGCGCCCAGCATCGCCGCCGCGGTGGTCATCATGATCGGGCGGAAGCGCAGCAGACAGGCACGGCGGATCGCGTCGTACGCGTTGGCGCCGGCCCGCTGCGCGTCCAGCGCGAAGTCGATCATCATGATCGCGTTCTTCTTGACGATGCCGATCAGCAGCACGATGCCGACGATGCCATCCACCGACAGGCTCATCCCGCACAGGTACAGCGCCAGCAACGCGCCGACGCCGGCCGGCGGCAGCGTGGAGATGATGGTCAGCGGGTGGATGTAGCTCTCGTACAGCACGCCCAGCACGATGTAGATCACCGCGATGGCGGCCAGCAGCAACAGCACCACGTCGGTCTGGCTGCTGGAGAACTCGGCGGCGGTGCCGATGAACTGGGCCTGCATCTGCTGGGGCAGCTGCAGTTCGGCCACCGCCTTGTTGATGGCGTCCACGCCTTCGGACAGCGAGTAGCCCGGGGCCAGGTTGAAGGAGATGGTCGCCGACGGCAGCTGCTGCTGGTGGCTGACGATCAGCGGCGCGGTGCCGGGCACCGCGGTGGCGATGGCCGACAGCGGGATGCTGCCGCCGCCCCCCAGCGCGATGCCGGTGTTGCTGTTGCCGATGCCGGTGGCGGTGGAGGAGTTGCTCGAGCTCACCTGGCCCAGCGTGGTGGCGTTGCTGCCGGTCAGCGTGCCGCTGCCGTTGCTGCCGATCGCCAGCTGGTTCATCAGCGCGTCGCTGTTGCGGAACTCCGGCGCGACTTCCAGCACCACGCGGTACTGGTTGAGCTGGGTGAAGATGGTGGAGATCTGGCGCTGGCCGTAGGCGTCGTACAGGGTGTCGTCGATGGTCTGCATCGGCACGCCGTAGCGGCTGGCCTTGTCGCGGTCCACCTGCACGTGCAGCGCCCGGCCATGGTTGGCCAGGTTGTTGTCCACGTCGGCCAGCTCCGGCAGGCGCCGCAGCGCATCGGTGACGCGCTCGGTCTGGGCGGCCAGCTCGGTGCTGTCCATGTCCGAGAGCGAGAACTGGTAGGCGGTGGCGGCCACGCGCGTGTCCAGGGTCACGTCCTGCACCGGCTTGAGGTACAGCGCGACGCCGGGGATATGCGCGGCGGCGGCCTGCAGGCGCGGCAGGATCACGTCCAACCCGTCACGCTCGCCACGGTCCTTGAGCACGATGCTCAGCTGGCCCTGGTTGAGCGTGGGGTTCATGGTGCCGGCGCCGATGTAGGCGGCCACGCCGGTGACCGCCTCGTCGTGGCGCAGCGCCTCCGCCACGGCCTGGGTGCGCTGCTGCATCTGGTCGAAGGCCACGTTCTGGTCGGCCAGCACCACGCCGGTGACCATGCCGGTGTCCTGGTCGGGCAGCAGGCCCTTGGGGATGGCCATGTACAGCAGCACGGTCAGCGCCACCGAGGCCAGTGCGATGCCCAGGGTCAGGCGCTGGTGGCGCAGCACCCAGTCCAGGCTGCGCTCGTAGGCGTGCACCAGCCGCGACCAGGCGGTGACCTTGCCTGCGGCGGCCGCGCGCTCGTGGGCGTCGTCACCCTCGGGCAGGGCGTCGGGCTTGAGCAGGTAGGCGCACATCATCGGCGTGAGCGTGAGCGAGATCAGCATCGAGATCGCCACCGCGATCGACAGCACCCACGCGAACTCGTGGAACAGGCGCCCGGTGACGCCGGGCATCAGGATCAGCGGCAGGAACACCGCGATCAGCGACACCGTCAGCGACAGCACGGTGAAGCCGATCTCCTTCGAACCCACCTCGGCCGCTTCCTGGCCGTCCTTGCCCTGCTCGATGTAGCGCACGATGTTCTCGATCATCACGATCGCATCGTCGACCACGAAGCCGGTGGCCACGGTCAGCGCCATCAGCGACAGGTTGTCCAGCGACATGCCGGCGAAGGCCATCACCCCGAAGGTGCCCAGCAGCGACAACGGCACCGCCACCGACGGGATCACCGTGGCCCACAGGCGGCGCAGGAACACGAAGATCACCGCCACCACCAGGCAGATGGTGAGGATGAGCGTGAACTGCACGTCGTGCACCGAGGCGCGGATGGTCACGGTGCGGTCGGAGAACACGTCCAGCGTCACGTCGGCCGGCAGCATCGCCTGCAGGCTGGGCAGGATCTGGCGGATGCTCTCCACCGTCTTGACGATGTTGGCGCCGGGCTGCCGGCGCACTTCCAGCAGCACCGCCGGCTTGCCGTCGGCCCAGGCGGCGATCTGGTCGTTCTCCACGCCGTCGACCACCTTGGCCACGTCGCGCAGGCGCACCGGCGCACCGTTCTGGTAGCGGATGATGATGTCGTTGTACGCCGCCGCGTCGGCCAGCTGGTCGTTGGTGGACAGCGTGTAGCTCTGCGTCTTGCCGTTGAGCGAGCCCTTGGGCGCGTTGACGTTGGCCTGGGTCAGCGCGCTGCGCAGGTCCTCCAGGGTCATGCCCATGTTCGACAACTGCGCCGGGTTGGCCTGGATGCGCACGGCCGGGCGCACGTTGCCGGCGATGGAGACCAGGCCCACTCCGTCGGTCTGCGACAGGCGCTGGGCCAGCACCGAGTCGGCCAGGTCGTTGACCTCGCGCAGCGGGCGCGTGTCCGAGGCCAGCTTGAGGGTCAGGATCGGCGCATCGGCCGGGTTCACCCGGTTGTAGACCGGCTGGTAGGGCAGCGAGCTGGGCAGGGTGGCCTGGCGGATCGCGGCCTGCACGTCCTGCGCGGCGGTGTTGATGTCGCGCTCCATCGAGAACTGCAGCACGATGCTGGACAGCCCGGCCGAGGAGTCGGAAGTCATCATGTCCAGGCCGGAGATCTGGCCCAGCTGCCGCTCCAGCGGCGTGGTCACCAGCGAGGCCATGGTCTGCGCGCTGGCACCGGGGTACTGCGTGGTCACCACCAGGCTGGGCGCCTCGATCTCGGGCAACGCGGCCACCGGCAGGCGCTGGTAGCCGAGGATGCCCAGCAGCATCAGGCCGATCATCAGCAGTGAAGTGGCGATCGGTCGGCGGATGAAGATAGTCGAGAAGCCCACGGGCGATTCCTGGTGCGAAGGGGGAGGGACGGAGGGCGCGCGGCGCGTCAGCGCGGCGGGCCACCCCTGCCGCCACGGCCCTTCTGGCTGGCCGCCTTGAGCTGGTCCTCGGTCGGTTCCGGCGGTGCCTGGCCCGGCGCCAGCTGGGTCACCTTGCTGCCTTCCTTCAGGCGGAACTGGCCTTCGGTGACCACCTTGTCGCCGCCTTGCAGGCCCTTGCTGATCACCACGTGGCTGTCATCGACCTGGCCGCCCTGGACCACGTCGCGCAGCGTCACCGTGCCATCGGCCTTGATCAGGTAGACGAAGTCGCTGTTGCTGCTGCGCTGCACGGCTTCGGCCGGCACCACCACCGCATCGGGCAGCTCGTTGAGCTGCATGCGCACGTTGACGAACTGGCCCGGCCACAACGCGCCCTCGGCGTTGCCGAACTCGGCGCGCAGGCGGAAGGTGCCGCTGGTGCTGCTGATCTGGTTGTCCACCACCTGCAGCTTGCCGTCGGCGTTGACCACGCTGCCGCCCTCGCGGTCGAGCGTGGCGGTCTGCAGTGGGCCGGCCTGCTGGGCGCTGCGCACCGCGTCGAGCTGCTGCTCGGGCAGGTTGAACAGCACGTAGATCGGCTGCAGCTGGGTCACGGTGACGATCTGGGTGCCGGCGCTGACCACGTTGCCCGGGTCCACCGCGCGGATGCCGGCAACGCCGTTGATCGGCGAGGTGATGCGGGTGTAGTCCAGCTGCACCTTGGCCTGGTCCATCGACGCCTGCGAGGCGGCGACCGCGGCCTGGTACTGGGTCACCTGGTTGCGCAGCGTGGTCAGGTCGGTCTGCGCGACGAACTGGCGGTATTCCGGTGAGTTGGAGCGTTCGAAGTTGGACTGCGCGGTGGCCAGCAGGGCCTGGTTCTGGCGCTTGCTGGCCGCGGCCTGGTCGTACTGGGCCTGGAAGGTGCGCGGGTCGATCTGCGCCAGCAGCTCACCCTTCTTCACGGCCTGGCCTTCGCGGAAGTTCACGCTCAGCAGCTCACCGCCCACCTGCGGGCTGACGGTGACGGTGTTGTAGGCGGTCACCGTGCCCTGGGCGGTCACGTACACCGGCACGTTCCTGCGCTCGGCGGCGACCACGGTGACCGGCACCGGGGCGTCGTTGCCCCCGCCCTGGTCCCCGCGCATGGCACCTGCCGCCGGCGCGCCCGCCTTCTGCTTGCCGCCCCCCATCACCCGGTAGCCGATCCCGGCCACGAGCAGCACTGCGATGACCAGCAGCACAATCTTCCAGAAACGCGACATGCGAAAACTCCTGAGAAACCGATAAGGGGAAGAAACGATCAAGCTGCCAAGGATAGCGCTGGCCCGTGTCGGTCTGTTTCATGACCGATGGCCTACGCGCTCAGACCGCGACAGGGTGTGAACGTTCCAGAGCGCCCCCGGTTGACCGCCGTAGTGCCACGCCGGCCGTCATTGTCCCGGCAGTGCCGAGCCACGCTCGGCGCGAGCCTTCCGGTCACGCCCAGGCGGCGCATCGCCCCGGTTCTGGCTTACAGTCCCCCAACGCTCCCTTTCCAAGGAATTGCCGATGGCCCGCACGACCGTGTTGCTGACCGCGCTGCTGTGCGCTCTCTCCCCGCTGGCGCAGGCCCAGCAGGCACAACGCCCGGAAGTGGCGGAGGCGGCCAGGCGGCTGCAGCAGCAGGTAGTGGACTGGCGTCGCGATTTCCACGAACACCCCGAGCTCTCCAACCGCGAGGAGCGCACCGCCGCCAAGGTCGCCGAGCGCCTGCGCGCGATGGGCCTGCAGCCGAAGACCGGCGTTGCCGTGCATGGTGTGGTGGCGATCATCAAGGGCGGCCTGCCGGGCCCGAAGATCGCCCTGCGTGCCGACATGGACGCGCTGCCGGTCACCGAGCAGACCGGCTTGCCGTTCGCTTCCAGGGCCAAGGCCGAGTACCGCGGCGAGCAGGTCGGGGTGATGCACGCCTGCGGCCACGATGCCCATACCGCCACCCTGCTGGGCGTGGCCGATGCGCTGGTGGCCATGCGCGACCGCTTGCCGGGTGAAGTGATGCTGATCTTCCAGCCGGCCGAGGAAGGCGCGCCGCCGCCGGAGCAGGGCGGCGCCGACCTGATGCTCAAGCAGGGCCTGTTCAAGGACTTCAAGCCCGAGGCCGTGTTCGGGCTGCACGTGTTCTCCAGCGTCCAGGCCGGGCAGATCGCGGTGCGCGGCGGCCCGCTGATGGCGGCCTCGGACCGCTTCTCGATCACCGTCAACGGCCGCCAGACCCACGGCTCGGCGCCGTGGAACGGGATCGACCCGATCGTCGCCGCCTCCGACCTGATCGGCACCGCGCAGACCATCGTCAGCCGCCGCGCCAACCTGTCCAGGCAGCCGGCGGTGCTGACCGTCGGCGCGATCAAGGGCGGCATCCGCTACAACATCATCCCCGACTCGGTGGAGATGGTCGGCACCATCCGCACCTTCGATGCGGACATGCGCCGGCAGATCTTCGCCGACCTGCGCAACGTCGCCGAGCACACCGCCGCCGCGCACGGCGCCACCGCGGTGACGGACATCTACGAGAACGACGGCAACCCGGCCACGGTCAACGACCCGGCCCTGACCGCGCGCATGCTGCCCAGCCTGCAGGCCGTGGTGGGCACGGACAACGTCTACGAGCCGCCGCTGCAGATGGGCTCGGAGGACTTCTCGCTGTATGCCCAGCAGGTCCCGGCGATGTTCTTCTTCGTCGGCTCGACGTCCCCGGGCATCGACCCGGCGACCGCGCCCAGCAACCATTCG
Organism: Stenotrophomonas capsici; assembly: GCF_034961085.1. Lineage (NCBI taxonomy): Bacteria > Pseudomonadati > Pseudomonadota > Gammaproteobacteria > Lysobacterales > Lysobacteraceae > Stenotrophomonas > Stenotrophomonas capsici. Next base: position 9,335 of record NZ_JAYFUH010000071.1, read on the forward strand.
CCGAAGTTCCTGCTCGATGAAAAGGCGCTGGACGTCGGCCTGCGCGCGCTGCTTCAGGTGTCGCTGGACTACCTGCACGGTGGCAAGGCTGGCTGACTCCCGGTAGTGTCGTGCCCCCCTCGACACGGAAGAAGGACACTCCCATGAGCGCCAGCCTGGCCATGCTGCTGCAATCGCAGCTTGATCCCACGCTCACCGCGCACGCCTTGCTGGCGCAGATGCGCAGCGATTGGCCCGACCTGGACCCGTCGCTGCTGCGGCTGGGCGAGATGCCCGCCGAGGACGGTCAGGGCAAGGCGGACGGCGGCGACGAGTCGCCGATGCAATGCCTGGAGTACGGCGATGCGCTGATCGCGCTGATGCCGATCCCGGTGCAGATCGGCGACGACATCGACCAGATCTGCGCGCACAGCCGGCTGTGGCCCGACGCCACGCCGGCGCCGGTGGATTACGCCGCGCACACCATCGTCACCGTGATGGCGTTCGGCCAGGACGGCCAGGACACCAACCTGGTCGCCCAGGCCGCGCTGCTCAGCCGCGTGCTGGCCTCGGCCATCGCCCTGTCCGACAGCATCCAGGCGGTGTATTTCGGCAGTGCCAACCACGTGGTGCTGCCGGGCCTGTTCCGTGAACTGACCCAGGCCACCCTGCCTGCGCCGATGCCGATCGCCTGGGTGGCGATCAACGTCGGCGCCCGCCCGGACGGGGTGATGACCGGTCACACCCGCGGCATGGACATGCTGGGGCTGATGGACATCGAGATTCCCGAGACCCAGGACAGTGCCGAGGAGGTATTCGGCCGGCTCACCGGCATCGTCGATTACCTGGTCGAGAACGGTATGGTCATCAGCGATGGCGACACCCTGGGGGCCAGTGCCGAGGAACGCATCCGCGTCGTCTACGGCCCCTCGGCGCTGGACCCGGAGCGGCAGGTGATGCGCCTGCAGAGCGAGGAAGTGCCGCAGGCCAAGCCGGGCACGTCGTGGTGGAAGCGGCTGCTGAACTGAACCTGCGCCTGGGGTGGGGTGTGCAGTGAAAGCGGGTGTCGGTAAATCCGCCGCTCAAACTGCTGCCCCTACAATGGCGCCGATGAATACCCCCCAAGATTCCAGCCTCGGCCGCGAGGTCGACTACCCCCGCCAGTACGACGCCAGCCTGTTGTTCCCGATCCCCCGTGCCGGGGCCCGCGCGGAAATCGGCCTGGGCGGCGGCGACCTGCCTTTCCACGGCGAAGACCGCTGGCACGCCTATGAACTGGGCTGGCTGGACGCCCGCGGCAAGCCGTGCGTGGAGACGTTGACCCTGTGGGTGC
>NZ_JAYFUH010000072.1:0-11056 GCF_034961085.1 Stenotrophomonas capsici
GACCGACAGGCTCGGGAGATGGAGCGCGCTGCTGCTGGAAATTGGCGGCAGAGGGCGAAGGTGAGGGAGGCCGCTAGCAGGCTTCGCATGAGAGCCGGAGCCTGCTTGCTCAAGGCGCTAAAGATTGAGGAGGCGGCCGGCCTCTAGGGGGAGAGGGTCTGCATTCCAGCCCCTTCAGATCCTTACGCTCACTCGAGAAGAGATCCTGGTGGGACATCAAGAGCTATTGCGATTCGCTCGATGTTGTAGATCGTCACGTTCTTTTCGCCGCGTTCGATCATGCCCACGTATGTCCGATGGACACCGGCAGCCTCGGCTAGCTCTTCCTGAGAGAGTCCACGTTCTCTCCTCAATCGCCGGACATTTCCGGCGAAAACGGTGACCAATCGAGTTTCGTGGGATGCACGAGCCATCGGCAGATGGTCTCGATCTGAATACTACTATTCGACATACTACGATTAGCATTGCGGGTATTGAGGTAGGGCAAAGGTCGAGTACGGAGCTAGACCCCTTGGGGCAGCGGAATTGAGCAGCGAGCAATCGAGTTCTGGCCAAAAAAGCCGCTTGGTTACCGCTTCTGCAGGGAAAAGGGATGTCCGAAGAAAACCACTACGAAGTCCTCGGGGTACGCCCCGAGGCACCTCTCTGGGAAATAGAGCTGGCCTACAAGGGCAGGCGGAGCCAGTACCACCCTGACCGGTACGCCGCCGGCGACGAGGCTGCCGTGGCGTGGGCAACGGCCAAGATGCAGGCCGTCAACAAGGCCTATGCAGTCCTCAAGGACCCGGACCAACGTGAACGCTTCGACCGTAGCCAAGCGTCGGCCGGGCCAGCTGATCCAGGTCCCCGGACGGAGCGAGCCAGGGCCCCAGAGCCCCCACCGCTCCGTTCGCTTCGGGAAGTACTGGAAGGGCTCGAGTTCAGCAACGAGCCCTTCGAGCGCGTGTTCGTGGCTCCCCACATCCCCAGGAAGAAGCTCCTGGGGGCTCTAGACAGCTACGGGGAAGGACTACGCGCCCAAGACGTCGTTGTCCTTATCGACGACACCGTGTTCGGCGGTGCCAGGGAGGGTGTGCTGATCACCGAGGCCCAGATCCGGGGCAAGGCCAAGTTCGAGGCGGTGGATACCCGGCTGCTGGGGTGTCTAACCCAGATCACTGCCCACGGCGCTGGCGTGCGAATCCATGGCGAGCCGTTCATCAGCTTGAGCATTCCCAACCCTGATGACCTGCGACTGCTGTTCGAGGCCGTCAGTGAGCATCTGAAACAAACCAACTAATCCAACCAACGAGGAAACACATGAGGTACTTGATAGGCATGTACGGCGTGACCGTACTTATCGCTGCGATCTGCTTCGATATCTGGGGTCGCTACGCGTACAAGGGGTTCTTCTACAACCTGGGCCAGGCGCTGGTATGGCCTGCGGTAATGTTCCCCTCGGTGGGGAAGCTGCTCAGCGGGGTGATCTGGATCGTGGTGATCCTCGGGATCCTGATCTTGGTGAGGAGGCGATAGGCATGAGCCGACTATTCGCATCCCTCCTGATCCCGGCCATCGTCCTGATGCTGGCTGGCTGCACCAGCGAACTGGACAAGGTCCGTGGCCAGTTCATCGATAGCTGCATGAGCAGCGGCGCACCGAAGTCCAACTGCAAATGTGCCATCGACAAGCTGCAGGACCACTACGGCGAGCAGGGACTCGTGGCGATCAACAGGCAGGGGCGTCCGCCCTCGGACTTCATGGATCAGCTCGCCAACGCAGCTGAGCAATGCCGATATCAGTGACGGCCCCCAATCCATAAGTCCTGCCCGCGCGGCCCTGAGCCCTATTCCAGCAGGCTCCAGGGGCCACGCACTGACCACTCGTAGAACCCACCAACAAGGAAGCACATGAAAGGAATGAAGTACGTATCGCTGGTGGCAGTTGCCCTTCTTCTGGCTGGCTGTAGCAAGCCGGTTTTGGACTGGCGCAATGCTGATCTGAGCAATGGCAAGATCTTCGAAGGGGGCGCCAATGAGCCATTCGACGGCCTGGTGACGGGCGTTCCCCATAACCAGATCGAGCAGCATCTGGGGCCGATCAGGAGGATTCTGCAGAACCTGGACACCAATCAGCCGACCAAGATGACGATGCTCCTGGGAAACCTGGACTACATCTGCGACGTGGATGTGGAAGACGGGCTGGTCGGTAGTTCCTTCACCTGCCGCTATCCGCGATCCGAGGTGGTGGCGTACGAAGGCCATCGTACAAACGGGGGGCTCGACGGTGAGACGGTCTTTCACACAAGGAAGGGCAATCCCGGGGTGCTTCTGACCATGAAGGATGGGAAGGTCAATGGCCCCATCAAGATCTACTACGCCGATAATCCAGAGCAGCTCTCCTACGAAGCGACGGCTGTCAACAGCGCTTTGGAAGGGGAGGCCAGGAGCTACTATCCCAGCGGCAAGGTCAAGGTGAAAAGCATCTTCAAAGGGAGCGCTCCGGAGGGTCTGTGGGAGGCCTATTGGGAGGAGAATGGGGCGATCTCAGAGCGCATCCTCTACAGCGCCGGGAAGATCGAATCCGCCAGCTACTACCTGCAAGATGGCAAGGAATACATGCAGGAATCAGAGATGCGGGAACTGCATCGCTCAATCTTCGCGAGTGACGACTTCGTGCTGACCCCGAAGCAAGCCGTGCTTCTGGAGGAGGCAGAGCAGCGAACAGGGGCTATCAGGCCGGTAGGCCCGTCGATACGTGATGCCCGGTACCAAGAGGAGCAGGAGCGAATCCGAGCGGACAAGATCGCCCGTGGGTTGGATCCCAATTGCTGGGTATGCGACGGGTCTGACAAGCGATAGCGATCTTCGGTGGAACTGGAGAGCGGGCGTGCATTGGCACGCCCGCCATCGTCGCGGCTTCTACTTTTGCTCCTTAGTGAGCTCAGGAGATCGAATGAAGAGGATTGAAGTGGTTACCCTAGCAGCTTGCGCGTTGCTGGCAGTTGCAGGATGCAAGAAGGAGGAGGCTCTTACACAGAAGGGCGATATCAACCTGGCAGGCTGTGAAGTGCCGGCGGGATTGACACCCGCGGAGGCGGAGGCGCTGGGATGCCCTTCGGAGGAAGCTGGGCCCGTGCTTGCATCGGGGCCTGTAGCACTTGCCTCAGATGAAACAGTGATCAATGAGGCCCTCACGCGGGTGGCCTTCACATTTGATCAGTCAGAGGAAGACGTTGAAGCCCGGCGTTTCGCAGAGGGCGACCTCAACGGGGATGGTGTTAGCGATAAGGTGGTGCTCTTCGTACTGCAGGCAACCAATGGTGGCAATGCCTATGCCACCCACGTCGCTGGATTTGTTAGCGAGGGGGGTGTATTGCGATATACCGATGCGATCCCGGTAGCAGGCTACGGAGAAGGCGTTCAGGAGTTCTCGGTGCAGGACGGAACACTAACAATGAGGATCCTGACGCAAGGGCCAGATGATCCGACCTGCTGTCCATCCGTGGAGAAGAGGGTCAGCTATTTGCTTCACCACGGGAAGTTCATTGAAGCGAACCCCGTAAGAAACTAAATAGATTAGCTTTCTGTACAGGCGCATTGGGAAACTGCTCCGATCGTCACGCCGCAAGCCGACGGAGACTCTCGATTGACATCGGATCATTTGTGGGAACTTAGAGAAATTAGACGGTTGAATTAGTTGCGAGCAGTCTATGCGTGGAGCGTGCTCATTTGCATGATTTTCTATGGGTGAATTGAGCGGGAAAGTCAGGACGGCTTTGCCGGACGTTTTCCAGTCGTAGCGAGCCCGCTCAATCCCCACCTTTTCCAGCCCAATAGCTGGTATCCGGCGAGTCTGAAGTGCTGTATTGAAGCGGAACCCTGTTGGTTGCTCTCGTTGGGCTCGATTCCAGCGGCGCTTCTTGGGCCATTCGATCCAGGCCGTCAACAGCGATCGGGGCGCGCATAGCTGGAAATTTGGCGGTCGTGACGGGATCTCGGGCGTTGTCCTGTCCCTTAATGGGGTGGGACATTGTCTTTCAACTCTGGGTGAATACTGCGGCGCGGCATGTCTTTGGCCACGTGCTGTGATTACATCTCTATTGCCATGCCAGCACTCGAACGGGATTCGATGGTCTTCCGGTTGAAGCTTCGTATGCTGCAGGCAGCTGACAGAACGCATGATCGACGATTCCGGATACCAGGATCGGCGGGGGAGCTACAAGGGGGCGTGACTTGGCGCTTGAGAATCGGCGTACGAAGCTAGTCGCGCGACAGAGCAACCATGTCTTTTCTAGGGATGACATGTTCAGATCGATTCTAGGTTCAGCCGTCTTGGCATGTGTTGCATTCGGAGCTTGTGCGCAGCAGGCACCGTGGGAGAGCTATTCCCAGCACATCAAAAACCGCAGCGGGGTTAGTGAACTCAAAGGCGACCTCTTTGGTGAGAGCGTTGACCTATACAACGGCCGCGTCTCATTCAAAGTGGTTGATGTAGAGCTGGAAGGTAGCTCGTCGCTACCCGTTCGCGTGGCGCGCAAGCTATCGCTTCGAGATCCAGTAGTTCTATCAGAGACTTCCTTGTACAACGCACCAATGGAAGATCAGTCGTTCGCTGATTGGACGCTGGATATTCCCAGGATTACGGGCGTTTTCGCGCGCCAGCTTCAAGGGAACGTTCTAGGGCCCAATGGAATAGATTACAATCCACAACGGACCTACTCCTGGTCTGACCAGCGCTGTTCAGGTCAACGAGTTCCGCCGGTAATCGGTGAGTTCTTTGCTTCGGACTATTGGTCAGGGCTGAACATAGAGATGGACGGTGGCGGAGAGCTGCTTGCTCCCAGTAGTGGGTTGCCTTCGCCTAGTGTGGGTGGGCCATATAGATGGGTTACGACCGGAAGAGTTTGGGTCTCATGCCTTCCATCCATCAGGAATGGCAGCGGTGAGGGCTTTCTGGCGGTTGGGCCCGACGGTACGAAGTACTGGTTCGATTGGATGGCGGAGTTCTATGAGCCACCCCAGCGAAAGTCGTTCTATTACTCAATTCAGACGCCAACTGGTGGTTTCGAGGAAGTCTACGAGCAGGAACTCATCAGGAAAATGAGTGCTCTCTATGTGACGAAGGTCGAGGATAGGTTCGGGAACTGGGTTTCCTATTCTTATGTTAATGGTAGCCAGCAGGCAGTCCGTATTGAGAAAATAGAATCTAGTGATGGGCGAAAGATCACATTCACTACCAGCCCAAATGGAAGAATTTCATCTGTGGCATCTGATGGTCGCGTCTGGAACTACGGTTACACGGCTTCGGGCGATGCACTTACTTCCGTCACTCTGCCTGACGGAAGTGCTTGGCAGCTAGGTCTAAGCAATTACAGTAAGTCGCTCCTGCTTAGTCAACAGTATCCAGCCAGTTGCAACTACCCTGGTGCGATCAAGTCAGCAGTAGCAAATGCTGTCCTCACGATGAAACATCCATCCGGTGCTTCGGCCGAATTTGAGTTCGCTCCGACGTTGCACGGTCGGAGTAGTGTTCCCAAACAATGCTTGGCTGATCCGCTAAGCGATGGTCCTGAGTACGGTGCAGATTACTCGGACTATGTCCGCTTCTACTGGGTCAATAGCTTGGTCCGAAAGAAGATATCCGGCCCCGGAATAGATGGCCTGCAGTGGACCTATCAGTACAACGGAAGTCAGCTTGCTGCACAGGCGCGCAGTCTTTGGAATTATTCTCCGAACTACATCCCGCCTGGCAGTTGGGTTGCTGGCCCTTATACCTGGATTCGCCTGCCGGACGACGGCCAACCCCTGAACGCGCCGACGGTCTATTCAATCATTGACCCGAAGTGCAATCTCGATAGTTGCGCGAGCTACGTGTCTACCGACATCAATGGGCCCGCTGGGTTCGAGAGGCACACATACGGGAATACCTATAGATACAACGAACACAAGTTGATCAGGATAGAGCGGGGGGCAGCACCCAGCTCTGTTCTTCGGACGGATGAGCTTCAATACGATCTGAATGGAACCGGGCAGCCTTTTGTTCGCACCATTGGCGCTACGCGGCAATACAAAGGAGAAGGGCTGATAAACGCTGTCGTTCAGCCTCTTAAGCGCAGCAGCGTGAAGCAAGATGGGACCATCTTTACGAAGACAATCGATACGTTCGATGTGCTTGCAAGGCCGCTGAGCGTCACCGCGACGAATAGTCCATCACCATGAGAGCGAAGATGAGCAAGCTAAGACAACAGGGACTCGTCTGGCCATTGATGTGTGTAGGGGCATCTTTGCTGCTCAACGTGGACTTGGCTCTGGGGCAGTCGTCCACGCGGACAGAGACGATCACTTACCACGACAACACGACGAAGTGGGTTCTGGGGCAAGTGGCAAGTCGTTCGGTCAATGGTGCTGTGGCCGAGCAGACGACCTATGATGCTGTCACTGCCATGCCATTGCAAAGCTGGTCGTTCGGCAAGCTTAAGCAGACCTTGACTTACAATACTGACGGCACAGTGGCTACGGTCAAGGATGGCAACAACAACGTCACGACGCTTGCTGGCTGGAAGAGAGGCATTCCGCAGTCGATCACCTATGCAGACGGCAAGACTCAGTCGGCCATCGTCGATGACAGAGGTTGGATAGCGCGCGTCACTGACGAGAATGGATACGCCACCAACTACACTTATGACGCCATGGGGCGCATGGCGAGCATCGCCTATCCCACTGGAGACACGGTTGCGTGGAACTCCACCACTCAGGCTTTTGTCCAGGTAGGCACTGCCGAATACGGGATTCCGGCAGGACACTGGCGTCAGACGGTAACAACCGGCAATGGTGTCAAGATCAGCTATTTCGATGCCCTGTGGCGGCCGTTGCTAGTGCGCGAGTATGACTCGGGCAACGTGACTGCCACGCAGCGCTTTACGGGCTACGAGTACGACCATGAGGGGCGGGTGGTGTTTACCTCGTATCCTTCGGCAGCGAGCAACCCGGATAAGGGGATCTGGACAACCTACGATGCTTTGGGGCGCACGAAGTCGGTGTCGCAGGATTCAGAGTTGGGGTTGCTGGCGACAACCACGGCTTACCTGAGCGACGCGACAGGTCCTTACACTTTGGTCACGCAACCGGGCGGGCAGCAGACGCGGACCTGGTACCAGATGTTCGACCAGCCCAGCTACGATGCGCCGGTGAAGATCACACATCCCGAGGGGGCGGTTACCACGATTGTCCGGGATGTATTTGGCAAGCCCACGAGCATCGTGCGCGGCAATAGTGGCGGTACGGTGCAGGCCACGCGCACCTATACATACAACACCAATCAAGAATTGTGCCGGGTGGTTGAGCCGGAAACCGGCGCCACCTTGATGGGCTATGACGCCGGAGGCAATCTCACATGGTCAGGTAGCGGATTCGGCGCTACGTCCGCCTGCCATGCCACCGGCCAGACTGCGGCCATTCTGGCGCGAACCGCAGCTCGCACTTATGACGTGCGCAACCGACTCAAGACGCTAACGTTTCCGGATGGTCGGGGAAACCAAACCTGGACCTACACCGCCGATGGTCTGCCCAACACGGTGTCTGCCGACAATGATGGTGCAAACCTAGTTACCACACAGTACACCTACAACCGTCGGCGGATGCTGACGGAGGAGCGGATGCAGTGGAACCAGATCAGTTGGCCCATTAATTACACCTATAACAGCAATGGCCATCTGAGTGTCGAGAAGTATCCCAATGGGCAGAGTGTCGCGTTTGCACCCAATGCACTCGGACAGCCCACCCAGGCGGGCACGTTTGCCACCGGGGTGAGCTACCACCCCAATGGGGCCATCAAACAGTTCACCTATGGCAATGGCATCGTCCACACGATGACGCAGAACGCCCGGCATCTACCGATTCGCAGCATGGACTGTGTAGTGGTCGGCTGCACGGCGGCCGCCGACAAACGGCTGGATCTGACCTACGGGTTTGACAAGAACGCCAATGTCAGCCAGATCACCGACAACATCGCCGGTCGTCAGAATCGCAGCATGGTGTACGACGGGCTGGACCGAGTGACGTCGACGACCTCGGCGATGTTCGGCACAGCCACCTATGCCTACGATGTTCTGGACAACCTGATACGGGTCAACGTTGCTGGAGGTGGTGCAGCCCGCAATCACTTTTACTGCTACGACACCAAGTGGCAGCTGACCAACGTCAAGACCGGCAGTTGTAGCGGCGCCAGCGTGATTGGCCTGGGCTATGACGTACAGGGCAATCTCAACAACAAGAACGGCAAGGTCTTTGACTTCGACTTCGGCAACCGCCTGCGCGGCGTCAATGGCATTGCCAGCTATGTCTACGATGCAGCGGGGCGTCGGGTTCGAGACTACACCACGGCTAGCAAGTACAGTCTTTATGCCCAAGACGGGCGATTGATGTACAGCACCGACGGCCGGCTGGGTGTCAGCACCCAGTATGTCTATCTGGGTGGCAGTCTGGTCGCATTCCGTGAGGCGGTAGGTACGGTCATCACACCGAAGTACCAGCACACCGATGCGCTGGGCAGCCCGATCACGGTGACCGGCGCAGACAAGGCGGTGCTGGAGCGAAACGAGTACGAGCCCTATGGGCAGGTGGTAAACGCAACGGCGAAGGATGGGCCTGGCTTCACGGGTCACGTACTGGATGCAGCGACCGGCATGAACTACATGCAGCAGCGCTACTACGATCCGCAGATCGGTAGATTCCTGTCAGTGGATCCGGTGACGGCCTACAAAAATCCCGTTGGGGCGTTCAATCGATATTGGTATGCAAACAATAATCCGTATCGATTTACCGATCCTGATGGACGCTACGCCTGCACTAATAATGGTGCGACTTGCAGCGTTAGGGATGCCCGCCTCACCGACTCGTTTGTTAAAGCAGCAGCAGCAACACATGGGAAGATGAGGGACGGCAGTGCCAAAACTCAATTAGGGAAAGTGCTAGATATCATTGGTACTGCCGGCGACGGGAACGGATTTACGATAAACCTTGCGTCGTTGGGCGAGGGTGTATTAGGGCAATTCTCAAAAGGCGGGATGGATCTTGATGCTCAGCAGATTCGTGGAACAGCTTCAAGAACGGGACTTAGAACAGATGTCGTCGGAGGCATGGTTGTTGGCCATGAGGGAGTGCATAAATGGGATAGCATGCAGCCCGGCGCCCGGCCGAGTTACTTTCCTGCAACAGGCATTGAGAGAATGGTGACGGAACTTAATGCGTATGGCATGAGCTCCGCGATGGCCAATGCGTTAGGCATTAGGAATGCCTACAATCAACCTGGAATGTCGCTCGCGGATCGTCGGCGCGCTATTTGGGACGGTGCAAAGCGCTCTTGGGAAGGAGCCTGTGCGAGTGGAGGCGGGGGTTGCTCGGGATATGAGCCATGAATAAATTCGCCGTTGCCTTCGTCGGCTTTCTGCTGACCAGCTGCTCGAACTCTCCAATGGAAAATCCCTACTGCAGGGCAGTTCTATCAAGCGCACCAACGCGCGAGCTGCCTGTGCGGGATGTATACATCTACGGAACACTTGAGCATGGAACAATATTAATTAATCCATCGTGCATTCAGCCCGTCTTTAACTTTTACAGTTTTCACGAATCGATCTCTCCCGCAGATGGCGCAGCCGGCCGGATTCGCGAGTTTAACAAGAAGGTATACGATCAGCCTGCCGCCGCAAGCGGTCTTTTCAAAATTAGCGGAACTCTTAATGTCTATCCTGAATCAAGGCTTATTGAGCTCTACGATCTATATAAATTCAAGGAAGTTGATGAGGCCGAGGCAAAATTTGTAATTGGCAGACTTCGCCAAAGTCGGAATGAAGCGCCCAAGCCTCCGCCCCGCCGCTCTGACTCTGTCGACTCCCCGTAGTCCAATGCCTGGCTGAGTTGAAGTGGTCGGTTAGTGGTGCTGACGGAACTCGGCGGGCAGCAGCCAGCCAAGGCTGTCGTGTGCGATCTCGGTGTTTTAGTCGGCCAGCGCCTTCTTTTCCCGCTCGCGTACTTCTCCGAGATTGTGGAAGACGTACATATCCAGCACTCCCCGCCGGAGCGCATTGAAACCTGAAGTTAGCAGCAAAGACGCGGTGCTGATTGAGGCCGCCGTCTCAGCTATGTATTTGTATTTCTGCTCAGAAAAGGATAAGTAGTCTCTTACTCGCGGGTGCATAAGGTATGAGTCGAGGCCATCCTCGTTCTTGCGGGGCGCACCACGCGTGGAGACGGGTTTCCTGCGCGGTTTGCTGCGCCGGAAGTCCTGGTGCTTGTCCGTCGTGGTTCTGAGCACGCAATCACGCTTGGTCATGTAAAGGATGGCGTGACGCATTCCCAAGAGCTTATGGGCATTGGTGGCATGGACCAGGCCAAGACCATTGAACTTGTAATGGCTTCGACGCACGTAGCAGTTGAAGTAGCTACCTCGGTTCGCGCCAACGATCTGCTGCCACAAGAGGCCCAGCTGCTTAGTCAGGCCCATGGCGTTGGAATGCTCATGGCCGTCGAGAATCACCATCCAGTGCCAGTGAAGGCCTCGGTCAATACCGTGCTCGCACTTGCAGATCCAGCCCATGGCTTTGGGGAAGCGCTTGCCTTCATACAATAGGCGGCGAAAGCGAGCTGCTGCTCGGTCACCCTCCTTGGCCAGATCCCAAAGGCTATCGCCCTTGCGCATATACAGGTCCACACGCAAGACCAGCAGGCGTGAGCGACGGGCGAAGCAGTCGAGGATCAGCTTGCGAGCGCTGGAAAAGTTGCTGCCAGCTTGGCGCTCGTACTCGGCTCGGGCGTTCTTGAAGCGCCAAGTGCCGCAAGCCCGACGCACGAAGGCGACAATGCGCTCGAGAGCGGTGACGGCGTCCATATCCAAGCTGCCCTCGATCACATCGTCGTTCTTGTTCAGCCAGTGGCAGGCGTCCTTGGCCCAGCGGCCCATCGCGCGCAGCATGACGGTCATGGTCGGGCTAAATAGGTCGTTGCTGTGCTTGGTGGTCCAGTCCTCCAGCTCATCCGTGCGCAGCATGTAGATCTTGCAGCATGCGAGAACTTCCTTG
>NZ_JAYFUH010000073.1:0-17111 GCF_034961085.1 Stenotrophomonas capsici
CCCAGCCCCGGTTTGAGGTCAGCCACTGTGCCTGGCGCAGGGCCGCATCGGCGTTACCCTGGGTCGCATAGGCCTCCATCAGGGCAACCCGCAACTGGAAGGATTCATGCTGCCCATGCAGGGACAATAGCCCTTCCAACGCCTGCGTGTTCTTCCCGGCAGCCAGTGCCTCGCGCGCCCGGAGCACCTGCAGGAACCCGCTCACCGGTTGCATCGCGGCGAGCTGTGGCGCCGTATCGAGCCGGGCGATCAACTGCCTTGCCGGCGCGTGGTCGCCCAATCGCTGGGCCAGTACCGCCGCATGGGCAGCGGTCGCTGCCTCGGTACGCGCCGACAGCCCCGCTGCACCATCAAGCGCGGCGATGGCATCACGCACGACATTTCGGCACGTAGCCAGGGCGGCACGGCGATCACCGGACAGCCAATGCAACACCGCAATCTGCACCTGGCCCTGCCGATGCCGGCTGCCATCAGCAGGCAAGGCCTGCAGTAAACGTACCGCCTCCGATGACGCCGCCTGCAGCGCGCCTTGGTCCAGGTAGTGTGAGACGTGATCGAAGTGCGGGGCAGCCAGTTTGGCATCGCGCGGCCACAGCCGCTCGGCTTCCTGGAAGTCGCCCTGCACGGCGCGCAGGTTAGCCTGCCATACCGATGCCGTCACCAGGCCGCTCTCGCTGGCGCGCGCGAATGCGGCATTGGCGTCCTCGTAGTGCCCCAATGCCAACGACATGCGTCCGAACGCTTCCTGGGACAGTGGCGCGAATTCGTAAAGCGACTCGGCTGCACGACGGATATACGGCAACCCTTCTTCGAAGCGGTTCTCCATTTCCATCGCATAGCCGGCATTGGCGGCGGCAGCATGGAAATCCGGATACAGATCCGACATTTGCCGCCACTTCTCGTATGCATCACCCGGACTGTTGATCTGCACTTCCCACGCCTGCAGATACATCACCTCGCGTGGCGACAGGCGAGCAGCCATCTGCTGGACTTTCTGCAGGCTCAACAAGCCCTGGGGCAGCTGCTCGGTTGCATTGAGCGAACGCAGCATGCCCAGGTGGGCCAGCGCGAACTCCTTGTCTCGCGATACTGCGTGCTCGTACAACCCCAGTGCCTGCTTGAAGCGGCCATTGCCGTACGCGCGCTGGGCCATGGCGTAGGCGCGCAGCGCATCCAGGTCGCGGGTACTGACCTCCGGCAGCGGCCGCGAACTACGCTTGATCGAAGCCAAGGCTTCGCCGAGGCGGCTGCGCAGGCGTGTGGTCACGACATCCACCGAGCCCAGCGCCGAGTCGATTCCGCGGCCGTCAGCGAATTCGGTGTAAACCGTGCTCTGCGTCATGGGATCGATGACCTCGGCGGTGACACGCAAACGCCCCCCCACTTCAGTGACCACCGGCAGAATCACGGCGCGCGCACCATCGCGCAGCGCGACTTCCGAGGCCACCACGCGATCCAACACGACCTTGTCCGGGTCCCTGCGCATCCGCGCCAGAGTGTCACGCAGCTTCAGGTCACTGACCACGTTGACGTATCTGGACTGTTCTAGGCTGATGCGGAATGCCTGCTGCAATGAATCGTCCAATACCGTCTGCCCGGTCAGGTTGCGCAGGTCGCCAACCACCACCCAGTCGCGTTCGGCGAACGCCAATGCCGGCTCGGGTCTGATGATGGACCAGCCCACGCCACACAGTACCGCCAGCAGTGCCACCTCGGCCATCAACGCAACGGGACGGCGCCATAGCGGCAGCTCGCGCCGGGCCTTGGCCGATCCCACAGGCATGCGCATCAGCACTTTCCCGGCCTCCCCCACTTCGAACACTTCCTGGACCGTCGGCACGCCTTTGAAACGCCAACGCCCGTGTGATTTCCAGTGCAGCCGTGCCGCGTGTTCCCCAAGCACCTGCAAGTTTCCCCGCAGCAACGATTCGGCAACCGAGGAGAGCAGGATCTGGCCCGGCCGCGCGAGGTTCATCAACCTCGCCGCCATCGACTTGGCAAGGCCTTCCACTTCCAGCGGCTTGGCGCCCACGGCAACGGCTTCGTCGCTGTTCTGCCACGACAGCACATAGCCCACGTGCAAGCCCACCCGCGCCTGCAGCGACAGGCTCCGCTCCGCCCCCAGCGCCTGCAGCGCCTGCTGGTAGTCCAAGGCGAAGCCCAGGCCACTTGCCGGAGCGTCGAAGAGCAGGAACATGCCGTCGGAGCGGTCGATCAGGCGGCCGTTCCAGACCTGAAGCAGCTGCAGCACGCGGCTGTCCAGGTCACGGAACAACTCAGCCGCGGCGTTGTCGCCGATCCGTTCGATCAGCGCCACCGAGTCGCACAGGTCGGTCAGTACCAGCGTCCTGAGCTGGCGATGAGCCAGCACGGATTCGTTGTCGTCGATCTCGTCTGCCATGTCGTTGCTCTCTGCAGTCCATCAGCCCGCGAACCACTGGGCGCGGTTGCCGCCCAGGCGCTTGGCTTCGTACAACGCCTGGTCCGCGCGCGCGTAGGCCTCGTTCCAGTGGTAGGTCGCGTTGACCAGCGACACGCCGATGCTGACCGAACGCGCGCCGGGCTCCGCCCCCGGGAACGCGGCCAGGCTGCGCATCGCATCAAGGATGAACTCGGCGGTACGCATCAGGTGCAGCGCATCGGTGCGGCACAAAAGCACGCAGAACTCATCGCCGCCGAGGCGGCAGGCCAGGTCGTCCTGGCCGACCACCGAGTCGAGGATGCGGGCCAGGCGCTGCAGCGCCTGGTCGCCGGCAAGGTGGCCATGGCGGTCGTTGAGCCCCTTGAAGTCATCGCAGTCGATCAGCAGCAGGCCCTGCGGACGCTGCCCGGAACGGTGCGAGCGCTGCAGGTAGGCGGTCAGCGAGCGACGGTTGTGCAGCCCGGTGAGGTCGTCGTTGTAGACCATCTCGCGGGTGTGGTTGAGCTCGTGGGTGGCGCTGTAGAGGTTGCCCAGCGCCGCTTCCAGTTCCTGGTTGCGGCGGCTGAGCTGGCCGATCAGGCGCTGCTCGCTGCCGACCACGCGCGAGACCGTGCGGCGCAGGAAGAACACCACCATCGCCGGGTCCTGCTCGATCAGCTGCTCGAACCCTTCCTGGGTCAACTCGATCAACTGGGTCTCGCAGCTGGCGCGGGCATCGGAGCTGCGCGGGTGGCGCTCCATCAGCATGGCCAGCTCGCCGAAGAAGTCATTGGCCGCCAGCTGCTTGGCCGGCAGGCCGGGACCGAAGTCCAGGCAGATGGCACCGCTGACGATGATGTACATCGAGGTGCACAGGTCGCCGCGCCGGAACAGCACCTGGTCCGCGGCCAACCGGCGGCGGACGCCGAACGAAGCGAACAGGGCGAACTCCATGGGCGAAAGCTGGGCACGCAGCGTCGATCCCCCTGCGGCCGACAGACCTGCGGGGGGATCCGCCTGCTTGGCCAGACCCCCGGACACCATGCCGCTCATTCCCTGCCTCATGGACCCCCGCCATGCGTGGCGGGTTGGTTCACGAGGTTATCACTAAAATAAACACCCATCCACGCTGTTTCAGCATGAAAGTGCAAGGACGCAAATCACAAAAAGGAAGGGGCTCGTAAGAGCCCCTCCAAAACAACCGGACAAATCTGACTCAGGCAGCCACTTCCGCCTGGAACTGCTCCTCCTCGGTGGAGCCGGTCAGCGCGGTGACGCTGGAGGCGCCGCCCTGGATCACCGTGGTCACGTCGTCGAAGTAGCCGGCCCCCACCTCTTGCTGGTGCGAGACGAAGGTATAGCCCTTCTCGCGCGCGGCGAACTCCGGCTCCTGCACCTGTTCCACGTAGTGGCGCATGCCCTCGCCGCGGGCGTAGTCATGGGCGAACTTGAAGGTGTTGAACCAGTTGATGTGGATGCCGGCCAGGGTGATGAACTGGTACTTGTAGCCCAGCGCGGCCAGCTCGTCCTGGAACCGGGCGATGGTCTTGTCGTCCAGGTTTTTCTTCCAGTTGAAGGAGGGCGAGCAGTTGTAGGACAGCAGCTTGCCGGGGCTGGCGGCGTGCACGGCCTGGGCGAACTCGCGGGCGAAACCCAGGTCCGGGGTGCCGGTCTCGCACCACACCAGGTCGGCATGCGGGGCATAGGCCACGCCACGGCTGATCGCCTGTTCCAGGCCATTCTTCACGCGGTAGAAGCCTTCGGCGGTGCGCTGGCCGGTGACGAACGGCGCGTCGTTCGGGTCAAAGTCGCTGGTCAGCAGGTTGGCGGCCTCGGCATCGGTGCGGGCCAGCACGATGGTTGGCACACCCAGCACATCGGCGGCCAGGCGTGCGGCCGACAGCTTCTGGATCGCTTCCTGGGTCGGCACCAGCACCTTGCCGCCCATGTGGCCGCACTTCTTCACCGCGGCCAGCTGGTCCTCGAAATGCACCGCGGCGGCGCCGGCGGTGATCATGTTCTTCATCAGCTCGTAGGCGTTGAGCACGCCGCCGAAGCCGGCCTCGCCGTCGGCCACGATCGGCAGGAAGAAGTCGATGGCGTCCTCGGCCTTGACCTTGCCGTCGATGATGTTCTTCCACTGGATCTCATCGGCACGCTGGAAGGTGTTGTTGATGCGGCGGACCATGGTCGGAACCGAATCGTAAGCGTACAGCGACTGGTCCGGGTACATCGTCTCGGAGGTGTTGCCGTCGGCGGCCACCTGCCAGCCGGACAGGTACACCGCTTCCAGGCCGGCCTTGGCCTGCTGCATCGCCTGGCCGGCACTGATCGCGCCGAACGCGTTGACGTAGCCCTTCTTCGCACCGCCGTTGACCAGGTCCCACAGCCGCTGCGCACCGCGCTTGGCCAGGGTGTACTCCGGTTGCACGCTGCCGCGCAGGCGCACCACGTCGGCGGCGCTGTAGGTGCGCGTGATGCTCTTCCAACGCGGGTTGTTGTCCCAGTCCTGCTGCAGGGCGTCGATCTGTTGCTGGTAGCTGCTCATCGTTGCGTCCTCGAATGATCGTGATGCGTAAGGGGGAAGGTCAGTCGATCTGCCGGTAGGCCGGCAAGGTCAGGAACTCGGCCAGTTCATCGGCGCGGCTGAGTTGGTCGAGCAGGCCGATGGCCTGGGGGATGCGGCTGCCGCCGGGCAGCGCGGTGGTGTCGCCCAAGCGCGCCGGCAGCGCGCGCAGGGTGCTCTCCAGCAAGGCCAGGTCGATGGCGGTGCCGTCGTCCAGGTGCTGGTTGCCTGCGTGTAGCCATTGCCAGATCTGGCTGCGGCTGATCTCGGCGGTGGCCGCGTCCTCCATCAGGTTGTGGATGGGCACGCAGCCATTGCCGTCCAGCCACGCGGCCATGTAGCGCACGCAGACCTCGACGTTGTTCTCGAAGCCGGCGCGGCTGATGCTGCCGCTGCACGGTGCGACCAGGTCCTCGCGACCGACCTGCACGTCACGGCGCAGCACGCTGTGCTGGTTGGGCGTGGGCATGTGCTCGTCGAAGATCGCCCTGGCCACCGGGATCAACGCCGGGTGCGCGACCCAGGTGCCGTCGTGACCGGCGGTCACTTCACGCAGCTTGTCGGCACGCACGCGCGCCATCGCCTGCTCGTTGGCGGCGGCATCGTGGTTGATCGGGATCTGCGCGGCCATGCCACCCATCGCATGCGCGCCACGGCGGTGGCAGGTCTTGATCAGCAGTTCCGAGTAGGCCTTCAGGAACGGCTGGGTCATGGTCACCTGGCCGCGCTCGGGCAGCACCTTGTCGGCGTGGTGACGGAAGGTCTTCAGGTACGAAAAGATGTAGTCCCAGCGGCCGCAGTTCAGGCCGACGATGCGGTCGCGCAACGCGTGCAGGATCTCGTCCATCTCGAACACCGCCGGCAGCGTCTCGATCAGCACCGTGACCTTGATCTGCCCCTGCGGCAGGCCCAGCATGCCCTCGATGTGCGACAGCGCGCATTCCCACAGCGCGGCCTCCTCCATCGACTGCAGCTTGGGCAGGTAGAAGTACGGGCCGCGGTCGATCTCCATCAGCGCATGCGCGTTGTGGAAGGCGAACACCGCCGCGTCGAACAGGCCACCGGCAATCGGCTGGCCGTCGATCAGCACGTGCTTCTCGTCCAGGTGCCAGCCGCGCGGGCGCACGATCAGCACCGCCTGCTCGTCATGCGGACGCAGCGTGTAGTGCTTGCCCGGCTTGCCGTTGGCCGCCGGCGCGGTGAACGCCAGGTCACCGCGCACCGCACCGATCATGGTGCGCTGGCCGGCCAACACGTTGCGCCAGGTCGGCGAGGTGGAGTCCTCGAAGTCGGCCATGAACACCTTGGCGCCGGAGTTCAGCGCGTTGATGACCATCTTCGGGTCGGTCGGGCCGGTGATCTCGACGCGGCGGTCCTGCAGCGCCGCCGGGATCGGTGCCACCGTCCAGTCGCCCTCGCGGATGGCGCGGGTGTCGTCGCGGAAGTCCGGGCTGCCGCCCTGGTCGAAGAAGGCCTGGCGCTGGCCACGCGCGGCCAGGCGCGCCTGCCGCTCCGGCTCCACCGCGCGGTGCAGCGATACGAGCAGCCCCAGCGCACCGGCCGGCAACAGCTCGGACTGGCCGGCCAATTGGGTGGTCACGGTAATGCCCGGGGTCGGGCGGGGGGGGATCGTGGCGGCGACAGCGTGGGCGACGGCGGACATCGGAGGTTCCTGCGGGTGTCGGGGACTCCAACCTGCCGCCGCAACGAGGTATTTAACAAAACAGTTTTTGCAATCTTTTTTATAAATTGTGCTAATACTTGACCTGCCATGCCCAAGAAGACGCCCGTAAACCCGCGTTTTTCCTACAAGTCGGACCGGCTCAAGCCGCTGCGTGCATTCCTGCAGACGGTTCGACTAGGGTCAGTTTCGCGGGCATCGGAGGCCCTGTTCGTCAGCCAGCCGGCAGTGAGCCTGCAGCTGCAGGCGCTGGAACGGGAGCTGGGGATGGTGCTGTTCGAGCGCAGCGGGCGACGCCTGGTACCCAGTCGCGAGGGCCAGCTGCTGTACGACATGGCCCAGCCGCTGGTGGAGAGCCTGGACGGGCTGCTGCCGCGCTTCCGCGAGAAGGTCGGCGGGCTGGACGCGGGCGAGCTCAACATCGCCGCAAATTCGTCGACCATCCTGTATCTCCTGCCCAAGATCGTCGAAAACTTCCGCCGCCAGTACCCCGATGTGCGCCTGACCCTGCACAACGCCATCAGTGCGGACGGCACCGACCTGCTGCGCAGCGATGCCGCCGACCTGGCCATCGGTTCGATGATGGATGTCCCGGCCGACCTCAGCTACGCGCCGGTGTACCGCTTCGACCAGGTGCTGATCACCCCGCCCGACCACCCGCTGGCGCACAAGAAGCAGCTGAGCCTGGAAGACCTGTCGCCGTGGCCACTGATCCTGCCGCCACGCCGGCAGATCACCTGGCGGCTGGTGGACCTGGTGTTCCAGCAGCACCGCGTGCCCTACACGGTGGCGCTGGAGGTCGGCGGCTGGGAGGTGATCAAGCAGTACGTGGCGATGGGCATGGGCATCTCCATCGTCACCGCGCTGTGCCTGAACGATGCTGATCGCGGCAAGCTGGTCACCCGTGCGATGGGCGACTACTTCCCTTCGCGCAGCTACGGCGTGGTGGTGCGGCGGGGCAAGGTGCTGTCGCCGCAGGCACGCGCGTTCGTGGAACTGATCCAGCCGGACCTGTTCGCGCCACGGCAATACGACGACACCGGGCCTTCGGAACGCTGAGCCCGCGCACGACGGCGCGCATCGCCATCGCCCCCATTCGCGGTGGAGTCCGGCGACAATCACCGCACCTTCCCCGGAACCGGCGCATGTCACTGGAACTTCGCCACCTGCGCTACTTCCTCGCCGTGGCCGACACGCTGCACTTCGGCCGCGCCGCCGAACGCCTGGGCATGTCGCAGCCGCCGCTCAGCCAGCAGATCCGCCAGCTGGAAACCCTGGTCGGCGCGCATCTGTTCGTGCGCAGCCATCGCCGCGTGCAGCTCACGCCGGCCGGTGAAGTGCTGCTGGAGCAGGCGCGCGAGATCCTCCAGCGCGTCGATACCGCGGTGGACAGGGTGCAGCGTGCGCAGCGCGGCGAAAGCGGCGAACTGCGCGTCGGCCTGACCCGCGCCACCCCGCTGCTGCCGCAGATCCCGCGCGCGTTCTTCGCCTATCGCCAGCAGCGCCCGCAGGTGCAACTGCAGCTGCGCGAGATGAACAGCCTGCGCCAGATCGATGCGTTGCTGGCCAACGAGCTGGACGTGGGCATCATCCGCAAGCGGGTGCTGCCGTCGGAGCTGGTCGCCAAGCGCCTGCTCGACGATCCGCTGGCGCTGGTGGTGCATGCCACCCATCCCGCGCTGGCCGGCAAGGATCCGGACACGGCCACGTTGTCCCTGCGCCAGTTCGCGCTGGACCCGTTCGTCGGCTTCTCGCGCGATGCCGGTGCCGGCATCCACGACCATGTGATCATGCTGTGCCGCAACGCCGGCTTCAGCCCGCGCATCGTGCAGGAAGCCGGCGAGTCCTCAACCTTGATCAGCCTGGTCGCGGCGGGACTGGGGGTGTGCGTGCTGCCGTCCTCGTGCAGCCATATCCAGGTCGACGGCGCCTGCTTCGTCGCGCTGAGTGATCGCGGCGCGGCATCGGAAATCCAGCTGGCGTGGCGACGCGAAGCGGTGACGCCGCTGATGCGACAGTTCATCGGCTTGATGCGGCAGGAAGTGGTGCGGGGCTGAAGGCGTTTTACCTCTACCCCTCCCCAACCCTCCCCTTGGCTGCGCCAAAGGGAGGGGGCAGAAGCGCCGCTTCGCAGTGATCTGATCGACCCGCATGAACCACCCCCTCCCTTTGGCGCAGCCAAGGGGAGGGCTGGGGAGGGGTAACGCTTTTGGCTCTCAACGCCCGACCGCCACCTGCACATCGCTCGTCACCTGCAGGTGACGCCATGCCCACCAGGCCGCGCCCATCCCCAGCAGCGTCAGCACCAGCACGTAGCTGCACACGCCAATCCAGCCCCAGCGCGTATAGAACACGCCACCCAGCGCACCCAGCAGGCTGGAGCCCAGGTAGTAGGACAGCAGGTACAGCGCCGAGGCTTCCGCACGCATGGCGCCGGCGCGCACGCCCACCCAACTGCTGGCCACCGAATGCCCGCCGAAGAAGCCGAACGTGACCACGGCGATACCCAACGCCATCGCCCACAACCACGGCAGCATCAGCAGCAATACGCCGCCTACCATCAAGGTGAACGACAACGCCAGCACCGGACCGCGGCCCAGGCAATTGGCCAGCTGGCCCATCCACGCCGAGCTGAAGCTGCCGACCAGATAGACGATGAAGATCAGGCCCACCACGGTCTGGCTCAGGTCGTACGGCGGCGCCATCAGGTGATAGCCCAGGTAGTTGTAGACGGTGACGAACACCCCCAGCAGCAGGAAGCCGCAGGCAAACAGCCACGGCAACGCCGCGTCGCCGAACACGCCGCCGAAACGTGCGGGCAGCCGCGCCGGTTCGGCATGACGGGCACGGAAATGGCGCGAAGCCGGCAGCTGCGTCCACAGCGCGAACGTGGCCAGCAGCGCGATCACCCCCACCGCGCCGATGCCGGCGCGCCAGCCCCCGTGGTCGGCCACCACGCCGGCGATCAGGCGCCCGCTCATGCCGCCCACCGCATTGCCGCCGATGTACAGGCCCATGGCCAGGCCCAAGGCGCGACTGTCCATCTCCTCGACCAGCCAGGTCATCGCCACCGCCGGCACACCGCTCAGGCTGACGCCCAGCAGTGCGCGCAGCACCAGCAGGGTGTTCCAGTCATCGACCATCGCCGTGGCCAGGGTCAACAGTGACGAAACCAGCAATGAGGCCACCATCACCGGGCGCCGGCCCACGCGGTCGGAGAGGATGCCGGCCCCCAGCATCGCCACCGCCAGCACGCCGGTGCTGACCGACAACGCCAACGCGCTGTTGGCCGCACTCACGCCAAAGTGGTGGCTGAAGCCGGGCAACAGCGCCTGCACGCAGTACAGCACGCCGAAGGTGGCGAAGCCGGCCATGAACAGCGCCACCACCGCACGCCGGAACGCCGGCGTGCCTTGGCGGATGTGGGGTTGTTCGACGGTGGCGGTCAGCGCAGTCGCAGGCGCCAGGGAATCACGGCAGGTTGGCGTGCCGTTGTGTTCGAGTTCCATCGCATCGAGGCCCATCACCGGGCCGCTTCATTGGAGATGCGGGAAGCTTGGACCTGTTGAACAGGTCGATCCATAACCTGTTGTGTACGGATTGATATGCAGGAAGTATCGATTCATGAGTCAATGCCGATGCCGATGCCGCGCCCGCGCCGAACTGTATGACGGCGGATGCCGTCCCTTCTCCCGTGTACGGGAGAAGGGACCCCGAAGGGGCGGATGAGGGCAGCTTTGACTCTTGGCTTTGACTCTTGGCTTTGGCTCTTGGCTTTGGCTCTTGGCTTTGGCCTTTGCCTTTCCAGCTAGAAGCTTCCCCTCACCCCAACCCCTCTCCCGCTCGCGGGAGAGGGGCTTAAGCAAAGGCATGAGCAAGATTCAGCAATCACAGCCCTTCCAACCGGGCTGCTTGCTGGTCTGGCCGATGCCGGGATTGAAGGTATTGCTCGGATCAAGCTGCTTGTAGAACTGCGCCAGCGCCGGTTTGGCCGGATAGAGATGGCCGACGTTGTGCTCGGCCGGGTATTCCGCGCCACGCGCGTCCAGCAACTTCCACATTGCATGCTCGATCGCCATCGGGTCCTCGCCCTTGCGCGCGATGTAGTCCTGATGGAACACGTGACACAGGAAGTGGCCGTAGTACAGCTTGTGCAGAAGACGTGCATCCAGCTCGGCCGGCAACTGCTCGAACCACTCACGGTCATCACGGCGCAGCGCGATGTCCAGCGCAACGATGTCCTGCACCTGCGTGCGATGCACTTCGCGATAGCGCACGGCTGCACCAGCAACGGCGAAGCGGTGCAGGAAGGCCTTGCGCCCTTCTTCCGGCGTGCAATGGAAGTAGTCGCCTTCATGCCTGGCGAAGAACTCCCGCAGCCAGGCCTCGGTCACCGCCGCATCCTGCGCCGACACCTTCAACAGCAGATGATGCTCGTAACGCTGGCGAAACCCGCCCATGCGCGCCGGCAGATGCGAAGGCAGCAGGCTCGTCAGCAGCTGCATCATCCGGTCCGTGACACCGCGCAGGCCAATGCGCTCGAACCAGCCATCGACACGGCTCTTCAACGCGAACGCCGCCGGCACCCGGGCAGTACCCAGCTTGTCGATCAGCAGGAAGGTGTCCTTGCCGTAACGCTCGCCGATGTCATAGGCGACGCGATGGATGTACTCGCCGCTGATCGGCAACCGCTCGAAGCCGGTCAGCAGATGCCGGCGAATGGCGGTCAGACTCTGCGTCTGGTTGCTGCCGATGTAGAACACTTCGGCCGCTTCCCTGGCAAACGTATCCAACCGCACCGCGAACACCGCGAGCTTTCCCGCCGAACCCGCCGCCTCGTAATGGCGGCTCGCATCGGCATTGAAACGTGCCGGCGTGTCCGCATCCACCCGCCGCACCTGTTCGGCGTAATGCGGATCGGACGCGGCCCGGCCGGACTCCAACTGCACGTCCGCGGCGCTGTAGTCGCCCGCCTGCACGCGCTGCAGGATCTCCTCCGGGGTGTCGCCCAAGGCAATGCCCAGGTGATTGACCAACTGCAGTTCGCTGGCAGCATTCACCTGTGCGAACAACGCCATCTCGGTGTAGGCCGGCCCTCGCCGCACCAGCGCCCCCCCGGAGTTGTTGCAGACACCGCCCAACACTGAGGCACCGATGCATGACGAGCCGATCACCGAATGCGGCTCACGCCCCAGCGGTGCCAAGGCCTGCTCCAGCCGGTCCAGCGTCGCACCGGGCAGGCACAGCACCTGGCGACCACCGTCGAGCAGTTGCACGCCGGTCAGCCGCAGCGTGCTGATCAATACGACCGGCCGGCCGTAGTCGTCGCCATCCGGCGTGGAGCCACCAGTCAGGCCGGTGTTGGCCGCCTGCAGGATGACCGCCGCACCACCCTGCACCGCAGCCTGCAGGGCGCGCCACATTTCCAGCAACGTCCCCGGCCGCACCACCGCCAGCACCGGGCCATCGCCGAAGCGGTAGCCCTTGCGGAAGCGACGCGTGGCCTTGTCGCCGGTCAGCACGTGGCCATTGCCCACGGCCGCACGCAGCTGCGCCAGCAAGGTGTCGTGCATGCTCATGCCAGGTTGACCAGCGAATCGCGGCTGATGTCGGCGATGCGGCGCGCGCCGGTCAGCGTCATCGCCACGCGCATCTCCTTGGCGATCAGGTCCAGCAGGTTGGCCACGCCGGCCTCGCCCTGCGCGGCCAATGCATACACGAAGGCGCGGCCCAGCAGCACGCTGTCGGCACCGAGGGCGAGCATGCGCACCACGTCCAGGCCGTTGCGGATGCCCGAGTCCGCGAGGATCTTCAGGTCACCCTGCACCGCATCGGCGATGGCCGGCAAGGCACGCGCGGTGGACAGCACGCCATCAAGCTGGCGACCACCGTGGTTGGACACCACGATGCCATCTGCGCCGAAGCGCACCGCGTCGCGTGCGTCGTCCGGATCGAGGATGCCCTTGATCACCATCGGCCCCTTCCAGAACTCGCGGATCCATTCCAGGTCCTTCCACGAGATGGAGGGGTCGAAATTGTTGCCCAGCCAACCGATGTAGTCGGCCAGCCCGGTCGGGTGGCCACGATAGGCGGAGATGTTGCCCAGGTCGTGCGGACGACCGAACAAGCCCACGTCCCACGCCCAGCGGGGATGGGTCATGGCCTGGCCGATGCGGCGGACGCCGGCATTCGGCCCGCTCATGCCCGAATGCGCATCGCGGTAGCGCGCGCCTGGCACCGGCATGTCGACGGTGAACACCAGCGTGGTGACCCCGGCCGCCTGCGCGCGCTCCAGCGCGTTGCGCATGAAGCCACGGTCGCGCAGCACGTACAGCTGGAACCACATCGGCCGCTTGATCGCCGGCGCCACTTCCTCGATCGGGCACACCGACACCGTGGACAGGGTGAACGGGATACCCCGGCTGTCGGCCGCGCGCGCGGCCTGCACTTCGCCGCGACGGGCATACATGCCGGTCAGCCCGACCGGCGCCAGGGCCACCGGCATGGCCAGTTTCTCGCCGAACAGCTCGGTTTCCAGGCTCAGGTCGGACATGTCGCGCAGCACGCGCTGGCGCAGCGCGATGTCGGACAGATCGGAAACGTTGCGTTTGAGCGTGTGTTCGGCATACGCGCCGCCATCGATGTAGTGGAACAGGAACGGCGGCAGGCGACGCTGCGCGGCCGCACGGTAATCGGTGGAGGCGGAGATGATCATGGGGTCAACCGTGGGGGGAAGGCAGGCGCGAGGCGCGTGCACGCCGCGCCTCGTTCTCATCGAGCGTGCGCAGCGTGGTGTGCACGAAGGCGAGGTGGGCATGCGCGGCGGCGCGCGCGCGTTCGGGATCGCCGGCCAGCACCGCGTCCATCATCTCGCGGTGCTGGTCGGACAGTGGCGAAAACGTGGTCGCCGAGGTGTAGAGCTTCTCGCGGCTCTGCGAGATGTTGGTCTGCAGCAGATCGAACAGGCCGCGCATCACCTGCAGCAGCACCAGGTTGTGCGAGGCCTCGGCGATGGACAGGTGGAAGGCCGCATCGGCCTGCGCCTCGCCGGCCGGGTCGTCCTTGCCGTGCGCGTCCATCATCGTCTGGAAGGCCTGGGTGATGCGTACGCGGTCATCGTCGGTCGCACGCAATGCGGCATGCCAGGCGGTGGCGCCTTCCAGTGCATGGCGGATCTCCAGCACGTCGAAGCGGTACTCCGGGTCACCCTGGAACAGCGGCAGGTAAGGGGCCAGTGGCTCATCCAGTGCCTGCCGCGCACGCGCGGCCGGCTCGGCGACGAAGGTGCCGCCGCCCACCCGCGCCACCAGCAGGCCCTGGCTGCCCAGCTGGGCGATGGCCTCGCGCAGGGCCGTGCGCGACACTCCCAGCTGCACCGCCAGCGTGCGCTCGGCGGGCAGCCGGTCGCCCGGCTGCAGCTGTTGTTCGTCCACCAGCGCGCGCAGCTGCGCGGCCACCTTGTCGGAGATGCGTTGAGTGCTCATGCCGACATTGTGGCCCGAAGCCCATGGGCGGTGGCTGGCAGGCTGTCCATGGCTCAGGGAATCATCCAGGTCAGCCAGTACGCCTGCGCGGTGGTGATCAGGCCGACCATCACGGTGAAGATCAGGCTGTGCTTGACCGTGAAACGGAACAGGTCCGATTCCTTCCCGGCCAGGCCCACCGCCGCACAGGCAATGGCGATGGACTGCGGCGAGATCATCTTGCCGGTGACGCCACCGGTGGTATTGGCCGCCACCAGCAGCACTTCGGACACGCCGATCTGCTGCGCGGTGGTGGCCTGCAGTGCCGAGAACAGAGCGTTGGACGAGGTATCCGAGCCGGTCAGGAACACGCCCAGCCAACCGAGGAACGGCGAGAAGAAGGTGAACGCATCGCCGGTATGGGCCAGAGCCAGTGCCAGCGTTGCCGACAGTCCCGAATAGTTGGCGATGAAGGCGAACGCCAGCACCATGCCGATCGAATAGATCGGCGTCTTCAGTTCGTTGACGGTTTCGCCGAAGGTACGCACTGCCGCGCGCAGCGGCATGCGCAGGTAGACGATGGCGATCACCGCGGCCAGCATGATCGCGGTACCGGTGGCCGAGAGCACGTCGAACTTGTAGACGGCCTCGTACGCCGTGGGCGCGGGAACAATCGGCGGCATCTTCTGCACCAGCTGGTCCAGGCCCGGCACCGGCAGTTTCAGCACCCAGCCCTGCAGCGGGCCGCCGGCGGCAAACAGCGCCTTGAACGGCTTGATGCTCCACAGCGTGACCATCGCGGTCAGGATCAGGAATGGCGACCACGCCTTGGCGATCTGCCGGGCGCTGTAGGCCGGTGCGTCCAGCGCCTGTGCAGCCGCCGCCGCACTGGCTTCGGTCTCGAAGCGGAAGATGCGCTTGGGCTGCCAACGGCGCAGGAACAGCGTCAGGCACACCAGCGATGCGAGCGAGGCGGTGATGTCCGGCAGTTCCGGGCCGATGAAATTGGAGGTCAGGTACTGCGCGATGGCGAACGAGCCACCGGCCACCAGCACTGCCGGCCAGGTTTCCTTGACGCCGCGCCAGCCATCCATGATGGCCATGATCCAGAACAGCACGATGATGGTCAGGAACGGCAACTGCCGGCCGGCCATCTGCCCGATCTCGAAGGCATCCAGCCCGGTGACCTGGCCGGCGACGATGATCGGGATGCCCATCGCACCGAACGCCACCGGCGCGGTGTTGACGATCAGGCACAGGCCCGCGGCATACAGCGGCTTGAAACCCAGCCCGACCAGCAATGCGGCGGTGATCGCCACCGGTGCACCGAAGCCGGCCGCGCCTTCCAGGAACGCGCCGAAGGCAAAGCCCACCATCAGCATCTGCAGGCGCTGGTCCTCGGTCACCGACAGGATCGAGGCGCGGATGATGTCGAACTGGCCGGTCTTGACCGACACCTTGTACAGGAACACCGCGCCGATGATGATCCACGCGATCGGCCACAGGCCGTAGATGAAGCCATAGCCGGCCGCGCCCAGTGCCTGCGCCACCGGCATCCGGTAGAACAGCAGCGCCACCGCCAGCGCGATGGCCACGGTGATCGTGCCGGCCAACCAGCCCTTCATCCGCAGCACGGCCAGGGCCAGGAAGAAGAAGGCGATCGGCAACAGCGCGATCAGGCTGGACAGCCACAGGTTGCCAGCGGGGTCGTAGAGTTGTTCCCAGGGCTGCATGCAGGTTCTCGACAGAGGCGGAAGCGGCCACCCGCAGGTGGAGTGCCGTGGCCGCATTATTGGTAATACCAATAATGAAATGATCCGACCAACGAAGCGCGATTGAAGCGCTGTTTCCGCGAAGATCCTATTAGACCATAGGGTTACTAGGATTTATTGGTAATACCAATAGTCGCCGCAGCCGGAACGTCATCCACGAAAAAGCCGGCGACGTTTCCGTGCCGGCTTCGTGCCTCCCAGGTGTTAACCGCCCGCGTTAAAGCCGCAGCCACTCCAGGCCTTCGCCCCGCCGCCAGTACACCGCCACCGCCTTGCCGTAGACCTTGTCGGCGTCCACCAGGCCGAAGAAGCGCCCATCGAAGCTGTTGCCGCGATGGTCGCCCAGCACAAGCAACTTGCCCTGCGGGATGGTGATGCCGGTGATGTCCGGGCCACCGCCGTCGGCCAGGTCCAGCCGTACCGCCTTGTCGCCGAACAGTTCCTCGGCGACCTGCCGCTGCAACGGCTGCCCGTTGATGTGCAGGTAGCCTCCGTGCAGTTCCACCCGGTCGCCGGCCACGGCCACCACCCGCTTGACCAGGCGCGTGCCGTCGGCCGGCGAGTCGAACACCGCCACGTCGCCACGCCGGGGCTGCCCGGTCGCCAGCACCTGCAGCTCGGTGAAGGGCAGGCGCAACCCGTAGGCGCGCATGTCCACCGCGACCCGGTCACCGGGCTGCAGGGTCGGCTGCATCGATCCACTGGGCACCTGGTAGTGGTTGGCCAGGCTGTCGCGGGCGGCGCCCATCAGCACCAGCATCACCGCCAACGGCAATGCCTCGCGACGCAGCCAGGCCAAGGCGGGGTGAGGTTTGCGCGCGATGGTCGTCTCGTTCATGGCACGTTCCTGAGGGAAGACAAGGCAGTGGACTGGCAGGAAAGAGCGAAGTTCCCCGGCAGGAGTGGCCCTGGCCGGCAGACCGATGACCGCTGCCGCCCCCGCGATGTCCGGGCATTTCGACGTAGCGTTGTCACCGGCTTCGCGGCCGAGGCCGCTCCTGCGGCGATGGCAGCGCTACGCAATCTTTACGCGCACACCCCTGCTCCGACGTAGCGGTGTTACCTGCCCGGCGCGCATCGTGTCACCACCGCGCCAAACGGCGCTCCGCAAAGGTGTCACATGAGCATCCTGTTGATCCGGCAAGCACCGCAGGGCGTGCCGCCGGCACCGCTTCCGGCCCGCATCGGTGGCCACGCACTGCACTGCCGCAGCGGCGATTCACTGCCG
>NZ_JAYFUH010000074.1:0-12861 GCF_034961085.1 Stenotrophomonas capsici
CAGCAGCCCCAGCACGCGCCGCAGCGCGGCGTCCGGCTGCGGCGAGCGGGTGGCCGCATGCAGCAGCGCCGGCAGCACCCGGTCCAGCCGCGCGCGCGCGTTGTCCGAGAGCGACTTCACGCCCAGCGACTGGGCGAACTCACGCAGCGACTGGTCGGCACCGGCCGCATCGGCGAAACCGGCCTCGGCCAGCACCTCGGCGCTGCCGCCACCGGGCAGCACGCGCCAGTAGCTGGCCAGCGCATCGGGCGCGGCCTGGCCCTGGCGCGGGGCCAGCAACGCGCCGAACTCGGTGCCCACACGCTGGCGCTGCGCATCCAGCGCCTGCAGCAGCGCCTCCCAGTTGGCGTAATCCAGGCCCAGCGCGATGCGCTCGCGGTCCAGCGGGTCGGTCGGCAGGCTGTGGGTCTGCGCATCGCGCAGCATCTGCAGACGGTTTTCCACGCGCCGCAGGAAACGGTAGGCGCTGATCAGGTCCTGACCATCCTGCTCGGCCATCTGCCCGGCATCCATCAACGCGCGCAATGCCGGCAGCAGGCGCCGCTCGCGCAGCGCCGCCTCGCGGCCGCCACGGATCAACTGCAGCGCCTGGGCCAGGAACTCGATCTCGCGGATGCCACCGGGGCCGCGCTTGATGTCGTCCACGCGGTCCTTGCGCGCGACCTCGGCGGTGATGGCCGCCTTCATCTCGCGCAGGCCATCGAGTGCGGTGAAATCCAGGTAGCGGCGGTAGACGAAGGGCCGCAGCGTTTCCAGCCAGGCCTCGCCGGCGGCGATGTCACCGGCCACCGCGCGCGCCTTGATCCAAGCATAGCGCTCCCAGTCGCGGCCCTCGCGCTGGAAGTACTGGTCCATGCCGGCGAACGACAAGGCCACCCGCCCCGCGGTGCCGAATGGGCGCAAGCGCAGGTCGACGCGGTGGCAAAAGCCTTCGGCGGTGGTTTCATCCAGCAGCCGGGCCAGGCGCTGGCCCAACCGCGCGAAGTACTCCTCGGCCGCCAGCGGACGCGCGCCGTCGGACTCGCCGCCTTCCGGGTAGGCGTAGACCAGGTCGATGTCGGAGGAGAAATTCAGCTCACCGCCGCCGAGCTTGCCCAGCCCGAACACCACCAGCCGCTGCACGCCGCCGTCGGCGCTGCGCACCACGCCGTGGCGGCTGGCGAATTCCTGCTCCAGCGCGGCCAGCGCCAGCTGCAGGCAGTCCTCGGCCAGCCGGGTGGCCCCGGCCAGGGTGGCGTCCACGTCATCCAGCCCCTGCAGGTCGCGCCAGATCAACCGGGTGGAGGCCGCCGCGCGGTAGCGGCGCAGCTGGGTGGGCCAGGCGGTGGGCTGCAGCGGGTCCAGTCCGGGCAACGGGACCGGGGCCGGATCGGGGGCCGCCAGCCGCTCC
This sequence comes from Stenotrophomonas capsici, assembly GCF_034961085.1. Classification (NCBI taxonomy): domain Bacteria; kingdom Pseudomonadati; phylum Pseudomonadota; class Gammaproteobacteria; order Lysobacterales; family Lysobacteraceae; genus Stenotrophomonas; species Stenotrophomonas capsici. Next base: position 1,391 of record NZ_JAYFUH010000074.1, read on the forward strand.
AGCAGCTCCGGCTGCCGGCACAGCGTGTCGATGGCGAAGTCGCTGGCGATGGCCAGCCGGCGCAGCCCCGCCTCGATGTCCGGCGGCGGCGGCCAGCGCGCCGGGTCCGGCAACGCCAGCTTGAGGCGGGCCAGGGCCCGGTCAATCACCGGGGCAACGTATTCAGGAACTGCGGCGGGGGAATTTTCCATCCGTCGATTCTGGCATCTGCGCATGCCAGCGATCGCCATCTGCGGCGATCGGCCATTAAAAAAGCCCGCTGACAGCGAACTGTCAGCGGGCTTTGCTCCCTCCCCCACGTCGGGATGCAGGGCGATCGTGCGGCCTGCCGAAGCAACTTGCACGCTGCAGTGCAAAACAGTACTTGGCGGTACAAGAGCCTGCGCGCCACAAAAACCATCCCACCAAGGTAGAACCCCCCTGCCCCGCGGGAAGGGCGATAATCCACGGTCCCCACAACAACCCGTAGTCGTCATGTCTGTCGAACGCATCCTGGACGCGCGCCTGCGCGACCGCATCGTCTCCGCCGAACAAGCCGCGGCGCTGATCCAGCCGGGCGAAACCGTCGCCATGAGCGGCTTCACCGGTTCGGGCTACCCCAAGGCGGTGCCGATGGCGCTGGCCAAGCGCATCGAGGACGTGCATGCGCAGGGCCTGCCGTTCCAGATCAAGCTGATGACCGGTGCCTCCACCGCGCCCGAACTGGACGGCGCGCTGGCCAAGGCCGACGGCATCGCCATGCGCATGCCGTTCCAGACCGACCCCGATGCCCGCAAGCGCATCAACGACGGCAAGCTGGACTACATCGACATCCACCTCTCGCACGTCGCCCAGCATGTCTGGTTCGGCTTCTATGGCGAGATCGATACCGCGGTGGTCGAGGTTTCGGCCATCCGCGCCGACGGCGCGCTGGTGCCGTCCACCTCGGTCGGCAACAACAAGACCTGGCTGGACCTGGCCAAGAAGGTGATCATCGAGGTCAACGAGTGGCAGCCCGCCGACATCGAGGGCATGCACGACATCTACTACGGCACCGCGCTGCCGCCGCACCGCAAGCCGATCCCGCTGATCCACGCCAACGACCGCATTGGCCAGACCACGCTGGACGTGGACCCGGACAAGATCGTGGCGGTGGTGCGTACCAATGGCCCGGACCGCAACAGCCCGTTCAAGCCGATCGACGAGGACAGCCGCCTGATCGCCGGCCACCTGATCGAGTTCCTCAAGCACGAAGTGGCCAAGGGCCGCCTGCCGCACAACCTGCTGCCGCTGCAGTCGGGCGTGGGCAACATCCCCAACGCCGTGCTCGCCGGCCTGGCCGACAGTGGCCTGCGCGGACTCAGTGCGTTCACCGAGGTGATCCAGGACGGCATGCTGGACCTGCTCAAGTCCGGCGTGCTCGAGTACGCCTCGTGCACCGGCTTCGCGCTGAGCCCGGAGGCGAACGAGGAGTTCAAGCGCAACATCCGGTTCTACCGCGACCGCATCATCATGCGCACGCAGGAAATGTCGAACCACCCGGAGCTGGTGCGCCGGCTGGGCTGCATCGGCATGAACGGCATGATCGAGGTGGACATCTACGGCAACGTGAACTCCACCCATGTCATGGGCAGCCGCATCATGAACGGCATCGGCGGTTCGGGCGACTTCACCCGCAACGGCTTCCTGTCCACCTTCCTGAGCCCGTCGATGGCCAAGGGCGGCAGCATCTCGGCGATCGTGCCGATGGTCAGCCACGTCGACCACACCGAGCACGACGTCTCGATCATCGTCACCGAGCAGGGCCTGGCCGACCTGCGCGGCCTGCCGCCGCGTGCCCGCGCCCGCCAGGTGATCGACAACTGCGCGCACCCGGGCTACCGCGACCAGCTCAACGACTACTTCGACCGCGCCTGCCGCGACAGCTACGGCAAGCACACCCCGCACCTGCTGCCCGAAGCGCTGTCCTGGCACCAGCGCTACATCGACACGGGCAGCATGAAGGCCTGAGCAACGCCCGCGGCAGCGGGCATGCAGTCGCAGCACCGAAGCAGCCGACGGCCCCGCCGCCGGCTGTTTTCATGTGGGAGCGGGGGCACCGACAGGCGCGGACTGCCAGATCCGGCCAGTTCATGCTGCAACGCAGCAGTTACACTGGCACCCGGATGCAGGAGAGAGGCGCCACGCTGGCGCCCGCCGAAGGCGCAGGCTCCCATGATCGCTCAGGCCGGTGGGCTGGAATCCCACCAACCATGCATCCGACACGCCGAGCTGGAGAGAGGTCGCCGGACACCGTCCGCGCGATCCGCCGAAGGGGCACGCGGCCATCACCGCTGAACTCTCAGGCACAAGGGACAGCGGGAGCGGCACCGGTCAACGCAGTCCCATCCTTGCCCAGGCAAGGGTGGCGGCAGGCGCATGGCCGGCCCCACCGCTCTGCCAGGAACCCACAGCATGCTGCTTTCCCTCATCTACCTGATCGCCATTTCCGCCGAAGCCATGACCGGCGCGCTGGCCGCCGGCCGGCGCCGCATGGACCTGTTCGGCGTGGTCATGATCGCCTGCGTCACCGCTCTGGGCGGTGGCTCGCTGCGCGACATCCTGCTCGGCCACTACCCGCTGGGTTGGGTGAAACACCCCGAGTACCTGGGCTTCACCGTCTGCGCGGCGCTGGTCGCCACCTGGCTGGCGCGCTGGATGCACCACTTCCGCAGCACCTTCCTGGTGCTGGACGGGCTGGGCCTGATCGCCTTCACCCTGATCGGCTGCGCCATCGCGCGCGAGGCCGGGCATGCCCCGCAGATCGTGCTGATCGCCGGCACGCTGACCGGCGCGTTCGGCGGCGTGCTGCGCGACATCCTCTGCAACGAGGTGCCGCTGATCTTCCAGAAGGAGCTGTACGCGATCATCTCGCTGCTCACCGGTGCGGCCTACCTGCTGTTGCTGCACTGGCAGGTGGCCGACGACACCGCGATCGTGTGCTGCCTGGTGGGCGGTTTCGCACTGCGCCTGCTGGCCATCCGCTACCGCTGGGAGATGCCCAAGTTCGTGTACCAGGACGAGGTGCATTGAGCTGGCTGGTGCTGCCCTCACCCCAACCCCTCTCCCGCGTGCGGGAGAGGGGCCAGGTTCACGACAGTTTGAAGTGATCGGCGCAACTGCAGTTTCAAAGCCCCTCTCCCGCACGCGGGAGAGGGGTTGGGGTAAGGGCAAAACCCAACTACCCCGCCGTCTTGTCCTTCACCGTCGTGCTCGGCCCGTTGCCCTTGACGCTGGTGATGCCGGCTTCGCGCGCGGCCTGCGATGCGTACAGCTGGCTGCTGCCGATCACCTGGTGGTTGGCGGCCTTGAGATTGAAATGGTGTCGACCATCGCTGCTGGTCTTGCGCTCGTAATGCGCTTCATCGGGGCTGTTCTTCTGCACCGAGGCGATGCCGTTCTCGGCCGACGCGCGCGTGGTGTAACGCTCGCTGGTGAGGATCACCTCGGCGTTGCCTGCCTTGAGCACGAAGTAGAACTGCCCGTCCTTGCTCTTCTCCAACTCGTACCAACCTGCCATCACGAACCCTCCGCTTGAGGACGATGCCGACATGCCGCTGGACAGCCGCATGCGTGGCTGTGGTGCCCGGCTGCCCGGGCGTTGGCGCCGCCCGGAACGGCGGCTGCAAGCCAGACTCTACCTCAATCCCCGGCCCGCTCCAGCCACGCCAGCTTGTGCTGGCGGGGGAGCTGTTTGATCTGCCATTCCGCGCGCGAGGCGGCGGCACGGTCGGCGTACGGGCGCATGCCCAGTACCCGCAGCGGCGGGTGCGCGCGCGTGTAACGCGCGCCCTTGCCGGCCAGATGGGCCTGGAAGCGCGCCTGTACATCGGTGCTGATACCCGCGTAGTAGCTGCCATCGCGGCATTCCAGCAGGTACAGGAACCAGGCACCGTTACCCACGCGCGCTCCCGCCCGCTGTTACAGGCTCGCCGCGTCGGCGATCTTGCACAGGCCTTCACCCACCGCCTTGTTGGAGGTCAGCTGGCCGCCCTTGATGCTGAAACGCACTTCAACGCGGATGGACCCGTCGTTCTGGCGGCGCACGGTGGTGCGCAGCGGCACGGTGGAGCCACCACCACCGCGTACCGTCTGCTCGGCGGCGATGTAGCCGGTCTGCTCGTTCGGCGAGACACCCACCAGCCCCTCGGCCTCGATCGCGGCCACGGTCTTGCGGAAAGCCTCGGGGTAGCTGATGCCTTCGTGGTCGGTGGAGGCCAGGAACTGCTTGCCGGTGGTGAAGCCACCGCTCACCGCCAGGTTCTGCAGGCAGCCACTGCCCGAATCCACGACTTCCCTCTTGGCCATCGCCACGGTCGGCACCAGCATCATTGCCAGCACCATACTGCACGTACGGATACGCATCACTTCCTTCTCCATAAGCGGTGATTTCTAGGCTTCCTGCCGCGTGAGGCGCTCTCCCCTGAGACCACAGCAGGCGGGAGGCATTGCGCCTCCCGCCGCGTAAATTACTTGGACTGGCCGGTGCGTGCCAGTGTGGCTGTCACGCTTGGCCCAGTCAGGCGGCCGCTTCCAGCTGTGCCTGGCGGCGCCCACGCACGGCCTCGGCCAGCCGCTCAAGCACCTGCACGGTGCTGTCCCAGTCGATGCAGCCGTCGGTGATGCTCTGCCCGTAGACCAGCGGCTGGCCCTGGACCAGCTCCTGGCGGCCGGCCACCAGGTGGCTCTCGATCATCACCCCGACGATGCGCTGCTCGCCGCCCTCCAGCTGGCCGGCGATGTCCTCGATCACGCGCGGCTGGTTCTCCGGCTTCTTGCTGCTGTTGGCGTGGCTGGCGTCGATCATCAACCGCGCCGGCAGCTGCGACTTGCCCAGCACCTCGCTGGCCGCCTGCACGCTGGCCGCGTCGTAGTTGGGCGCCTTGCCGCCACGCAGGATCACGTGGCAGTCCGGGTTGCCCTGGGTGGCCACGATGGCGGTGCCGCCCTCCTTGGTCACCGACAGGAAGTGGTGCGGGTGCGAGGCCGCGCCGACTGCGTCGGCGGCGATCTTCACGTCACCGGTGGTGCCGTTCTTGAAGCCCACCGGGCACGACAGCCCGGAGGCCAGCTCGCGGTGCACCTGGCTTTCGGTGGTGCGCGCGCCGATCGCGCCCCAGGCCACCAGGTCGGCGATGTACTGCGGCGAGATCACGTCCAGGAACTCCACGCCCGCCGGCAGGCCGAGGCGGTTGATGTCGCGCAGCAGGCCGCGCGCCAAGCGCAGGCCCTTGTTGATGTTGAAGCTGCCGTCCAGGTCCGGGTCGTTGATCAGGCCCTTCCAGCCAACCGTGGTGCGCGGCTTCTCGAAGTACACGCGCATGACGATCTCCAGCTCGCCGCCGAGCGCATCGCGCAGCGGGCGCAGGCGCTGGGCGTACTCCATCGCCGCGACCGGGTCGTGGATGGAGCACGGGCCGACCACCACCGCCAGGCGATCATCCTCGCCATGCAGGATGCGGTGCAGCGCGGCGCGGGCGTCGGCCACGGTCTGCGAGGCCTCCTCGTCGCAGGGCAGCAGCGACAGCAGCTGGGCCGGCGGGGTCAGCGGTTCAAGTTTGCGGATGCGCAGGTCGTCGGTGTGGGGGGGCATTGCGGGGGTCTCCAATCCAGATCGTGAAGGGTGTGGCCCCAGCGCTGGCGGCATGAAAAAAGCCGCCAGGTTGGCTGGCGGCTTTTCGGGAATGCGTCTGAAGGTTTCTTCAGGGTGAGCGCAGTCCTTCCTCCGCCAGCGGCTTCGGAAAGTAATACCAAAAGTAAAAGCTGGCGCGGGCTGCGTTCATGGGCTGCATTGATAACACGCTTTTTTGTGCAATGCGACAGTTACAGCCGCAACGGACGCGGCGGTGGTTTCGTTCATCCAGCGCCGTTGCGGGCCGCCCCCGGTCGCCCGCGCTTCACCCCGGCGGCCACATACTGCAGCGCAGTCCACTCCTGTCCCACATGCCGATGAGCACCCCGAGCCCCGACCTGCTGCAGATCGCCTGCCCGCACTGCAATGCCATCAACCGCGTGCCGGGCACGCGGCTGGCGCAGTCGCCTGCGTGCGGCCGCTGCCACCAGGCCCTGTTCACCGCTGTGCCGATCGCCCTGGATGATGCTGCCTTCCAGGCACATGCGCAGCGCTCGCAGATTCCGCTGCTGATCGACTTCTGGGCGGCATGGTGTGGCCCCTGCCGGCAGATGGCACCGGAGTTCGCCAAGGCTGCCGCGCAGCTGGAACCGCACATGCGGCTGGCCAAGGTCGACACCGAGGCGCAGCCGGCGCTGGCCGCGCGCTTTGCCATCCGCAGCATCCCGACCATGGTGCTGCTGCAGGGCGGGCGCGAGATCGCGCGCCAGTCCGGCGCGATGTCGGCCAGCCAGATCGTGCAGTGGGCCCGTCGCTGACGACGGCATCGAACACACATGGCAGGTCTGCGCCAATGGGCCAGGGAGCTGAAGCGACAGACGCTGGTCGTCTACTTCGTGGCGCGCGACCCGCGCACGCCATGGCCGCTGCGCCTGCTCGCCCTCGGGATCGCGGCGTATGCGCTGAGCCCCATCGATCTCATCCCGGACGTCATCCCGCTCCTGGGCTATCTCGACGACCTGGTGATCGTGCCGCTCGGTCTGCTGCTGGTGCTGCGCCGGGTGCCGGCAGAAGTACTCGATGACGCCCGGCAGCGGGCTGCGGCCGCGGCGACACGGCCGGTCAGCCGCGCCATGGCCGCCATCATCGTGGTCGTCTGGATCGCATCGCTGACGGCGCTGGGGGCATGGCTCTGGCGGTCGATGCCGGCCTGATTCCTGCCGGGACGTGCGTTCGCGCGTAGCAACCTGATCCAGGCGATGCCGTGCGTTCATCGTTGGAGCGAACCACGGTCGTTGGCGTCCGGCTGTTGCCGCAGTACACCGTGGCAAGGCCGTTGGTGTGGCGTTGTTTCCTGACGGAACAATGGCGACTGTAACCCCGTTGTCCCGAAACAGAACGGTGGAAACCACGCAGGAATGCGGGCCACGCGTGGTTGGCGATGCCGCGCATTACAGCTGCCGGGCGACTCCCCATACTGGACTGCCCCATCGCCACTCCGCCACGCGCATGCGTACCGAATCCCGGTTGCTCCAGATGTTCGTCGCCGTGGCCGACGCGCTGTCCTTCACCCGCGCGGCCGACGCCCTGCACGTTGCCCAGCCATGGCTGTCCGCGCAGATCCGCAAGCTCGAACGACAATTGGGCTTCGAGCTGTTCATCCGCGACAGCCGGCGCGTCGCGCTGAGCGAACAGGGGGCCGCGCTGCTCGCGCCGGCACGGGCGGTGATGCAGGCACTGGATGCGTTCAACGCCGGCGCGCTGCTGCTGCGCCGGCAGCAGGAGTGGCCGCTGCTGCGGATCGGGCTGCCACCGTATTCGCACCTGTTCGCCGAACGCGTGGTGCTGCTGGAACGTTTCGCGCAGATCCATCCACGGCTGCGCATCGAGACCGTGGTCGGCTGGAGCCCGGAGCTGGTCGAGAAGGTGGCCGACGAGAAGCTGGACATGGCATTCGTCGTTGGCGAGGTGATCGATCCGGCACTGGAGTACCGGGTCGTGGCCCAGTCCAGCTGCGAACTGCTGTGCCGCCGGGACGACCCACTGGCACAGCTCGACGTGGTCAGCGACCGCGACCTGCACGACAGGACGGTGCTGGTCTTCGAGCGTGCCCTGAACCCACCGCTGTACGACCAGTTGTTCAACGGTCCCAAACGCGCCGGCGCGGTGTTGCGCGTGGACCACGAAATGATGAGCGACCTGTGGCTGGAGCACATCCTGGCCAACCGGGCGCTGGGCCTGAACTTCATCCGCCGCCCCCCCGCGCAGTTGCAGGAGCAGCTCTGCGCACGGCCGATGATCGACCAGCGCCCGGTGCTGCTGCGGCTGGCGCGCCGCCGCGGCACTCCCCATCCGGCCACGGAACTGTGCTGGCGCATGGCATCGGCGTTCGAGGGCATCGCCGATGCCGGCTGAGCGCCGCGGGCAAGAGCAAACACGTCTGGATGGCCATGCTTTTCGTATTGGACGCGTCCCCCGCCGTTTCCGATAGTGCATTGCATGCCGCGTCTTCTTGAACCTGTTCACGTCCTGCACGGACACGTCCGAACAACGGGCCGGGCGCATGCCGCCCAGGCGCGTGAACAGCTTCAAGCCGGCGCATGGCGTGCGCCCCCTCAGGTGTCCTGACCTCATCCGCTACCGCACGTGGCACGCGCGTCCGTTCCCGCGCGGGCAACAACCGTCGCGTGCCGGCGGCGCCCGATTGCACGAGAACTCCCCCATGAATGCACGATTGAATGCACACGCCGATGCGCCTGCCTCGCTCGATGGGCTGCTGCGCCCCCGCGCCATCGCGCTGGTCGGCGCCACCGAACGCTCCCGCTGGTCCAACGGGGCATTCGCCAACCTCGGCGAACTCGGCTACGCAGGCCAGGTACACGTGGTCAACCCGCGCGGCGGCCATATCCACGGACTGCGTGCCGCCGCCTCCTGCCGGGCGATCGGCGAACCGGTGGACGCGGCACTGCTGATGGTGCCGGCGCACGCCATCGAGGATGCCTTCGGCGACCTGCACGAGGCGGGCATCGCCAATGCGGTGATCCTGACCTCCGGTTTCGCCGAGACCGGCGAGGATGGCGCACGACGCCAGGCCGCGCTGGCGGGCCTGGCACGGCAGCATCAGGTCAACCTGCTCGGGCCGAACTGCCTGGGGCTGATCAACTACATCGACCGCATCGCGCTGTGGACGATCGGCCTGCCTACCCGCCTGACCGGCAATGTCGCGCTGATCTCGCAGAGCGGTGCCACCGCCAGCTACATCGCCGACCATGCCGGCCGCCAGGGCGTGGGCCTGAGCTACATCGTCTCCACCGGCAATGAAGCCGACCTCAGCGTGGCACGCCTGGTCGACTACATGGTCGATGACGAAGCCACCCGGGTCATCTGCCTGTTCCTGGAAACCACGCGCGACACCGCGACGCTGGCAGCCGCCGCGCGGCGCGCCTTGGCCGCCGGCAAGCCGGTGGTGGCGTTGAAGATCGGCACCAGCCCGGTCACCGCGAAAGCCGCTCAGGCGCACACCGGCTCGCTGGTCGGCGATGACCGGGTGTTCGACGCCGCCTGCCGGCAGCTGGGCATCATCCGCGTACATTCGATCGACGACCTGGTGGCCACCGCCGCATTGCTATCCCGCCTGCGTCCGCGCGGTGGTGCCAACGTCGCCGCCATCGCCATTTCCGGCGGTATCTGCGAGATCGCCGCCGACCGCGCCGAAGCCAGCGGCCTGGCACTGCCCGAGCTGTCCGTGCGCAGCCGTGATGCGTTGGACGAAGTGATGCCGTCCTTCGGCACACCGCACAACCCGCTGGATCTCACCGGCGCGGCCATCCTCGACCCGGCGCTGTTCGCGCGCAGCATCAAGGTGCTCGACCAGGACCCCGACATCGGCCTGATCGCCTGCCTGTACGACCTGCCCACCGAACCCCGCCATGGCTACAGCCAGCAGGTGATCCAGCAGGTGGGGCAGGCGTTCTCCGCCGCCAGCACGCCCGGCGTGCTGCTCAGCATCGCACCGCGACCGGTGCCGGATTTCAGCCGGATGCTGGCCGAGCACCATGGCCTGGTCTATCTGGGCGTGGGCCTGGACCGCGGCGTGGCCGCCATCGCCCAGGCCCAGTGGTGGGCACGACAACATCCTCTTTCCCCGCAGCCATCCCGCACCGCGTTGCCGGCCGGCGAAGACGTGCAACGCCCGCGGTCGGAGCGGGAGACGCTGGATTTCCTGGTGACCCAGGGCGTGCCGGTGGTGCCGGCGCGGATGGCGACCGACCCGGTGCAGGCGCAGGGCCATGCCGCCAGCTTCAACGGCCCGGTGGTGCTGAAGATCGCTTCGCCCGACATCGCCCACAAGAGCGACGTCGGCGGCGTGTGCCTGGACGTGGCCGTCGAAGAAGCCGCCGATGCATACCAGCAGGTGCGCCATGCGGTTGCGTCCGCGCGGCCCGATGCACGCATCGATGGCGTGCTCGTTTCGCCGATGCGCCGCCACGGCATCGAGCTGCTGGTGGGCGTGGTGCGCGACCCACAGTGGGGGCCAACACTGGCGGTCGGCCTGGGCGGGGTCTGGGTCGAACTGTTCAAGGACAGCAGCCTGCGCCTGTTGCCGGTCGGCGCCGAGGATGTGCTGGCAATGCTTGGCGAGCTGCGCTGCTCGGCGCTGCTCGATGGGTATCGCGGCGGGCCGGTCGTGGACCGTCGTTGGCTGGCTGAAGTGATCGCGCGCATCGGGGATGCCGCCCTCGCCCTGGGGCCGGACCTGGCCTCACTGGAGGTCAATCCGCTGCTGGCCAGCGGCGGGCGGATCGAGGCACTGGACGGCCTGGTGGTCTGGAATACCCCAGTGGAGCCGGCCCAGTGAGCAGCCCTGCCACCCAACCGGTGATCGTCGGCATCGGCGAATGGCTGGACCGCCCGGCCGATCCACGCGACGGGCTGGAGCCGGTCGACCTGATGCTGCGTGCCGCGCGCGTGGCCGAGGACGATGCACGTGCACCGCTGCTGCAGCAGGTCGATTCACTGGACGTGGTCAACCTGTCCAGTTGGCGCTACCGCGATTCGCCGGGCCTGTTGGCCGAATGCCTGGGCATTGAACCGGCACATCGCGCGTATGGAACGGTGGGCGGCGAGAGCCCGTTGCGGCTGATCCAGGAGGCTGCCGAACGCATCATCGATGGCCAGAGCCGGGTCGCGCTGATCTGTGGCGCCGAATCCCAGTCCACCGTCGGCAAGGCCGCCGCGCAGGGAATCACGCTGCCTTGGACGCACTGGGCCGAGGATGGACCGGCGCCGCTGCGCGGTCACACGCTGGTGCATCCGCTGGCCGCCGCGCTCGGCTGCGACCGGCCCGCCACGGTCTATCCATTCTATGAAACGGCCAGCACGGCCCACTGGGGACAGACCCCGTCCGCGGCGCAGCGCGAGAGCGGCGAGCTGTGGAGCCGCTACGCGCGGCATGCCGCCGGCAATCCCTGCGCGTGGCTGCGCGAGCCGTACAGCCCGGCCGACGTCACCACGCCATCGGAACAGAACCGCTGGATCGCCTGGCCGTACACCAAGCGCATGACCGCCAATCCGCAGGTCAACCAGGGTGCGGCCGTGCTGGTGACCAGCCTGGCGCTGGCGCGCCGCGCCGGCCTGCCCGAAGAACGCCTCGTGCACATCTGGGGCGGCGTGCATGCCAACGAGCCCGGCGACTTCCTGGCACGCGACCACTACTGGGAAAGCCACGCCCAGAGCACGGTGCTGGAAAGCGCACGCCACCTTGCCGGCGGCGTGTTCGAAGCGATGGAGCTGTACAGCTGCTTTCCCTGCGTCCCCAAGATGGCGCGCCGCGCGCTCGGGTTGCCGGCGCGCTTCGAGCCCACCGTCACCGGCGGGTTGA
>NZ_JAYFUH010000075.1:0-9829 GCF_034961085.1 Stenotrophomonas capsici
TGGCCGAAGTCTTCGCTGCGCTTGGGCACCATCGCCTTGCTGGCCGGGTCGAACAGGCCGCCGATGCCGAAGGTGCTGTTCATCAGGAAGCGGCCCAGCGTGTCCCAGGCGTCATCGGCATGGCCCTGCAGCAGCTGGTTGACCATGGTCAGCGGCGAGCGCAGGTTGCTGAAGAAGTTGGTCACGCCGGTGCGCGCGAACTGCGGCACCACCTTGGTGTAGGCGGTGGCCAGCGGACGGGCGACGCTGCGGTCGACGGCATTGTTGAAGCGGTGCACGCCGCGGTTGTACTTCTCCCACGGGTCGTAGGACGGCGATGCGCCGGTGGCTTCCTCCGCGCCGGTGCCGGGTGACGGGCCGCCGTACAGCGCAGCGAAGTCGTCCTCGGCGGCGGTGGGGGCCACATCTTCGCTGGCGGTGCCCGCACTGGCCGCGGCCGGCGGTGGCGTGTCGTGCCCGGAGGTGTCGGTATCGACGGCGGGGGTTTCCGCCGCCGCCGGCACGTCATTGGCCGCCACGGGCTGTTCGATGGCCTGCGACGGTTCGACCAGGCGGGAGGCCGGCGCGCTGTCGCGTGCCGGCTTGCCGGCACAGGCGGCAAGCAGCACGACGCAGGCCAGGAGGGGGAGGGTGCGGATGATGCTCATGTCAGCTTCCTGCTGCGGTCGCATTGAAATCGAGTGACGGGGACAGCCGGTAGGCTGCCCGCAGTTCGTCCAGCCCTGCCGGCGCACCGAGGACCTGCACTGGCCCATGCGCGCGCAGGCGTGCGGCGAGCTCGCCCAGCACGGCCAGCCCGGCGCTGTCGACACGTTCCAGCAGCTGCAGGTCGAGCTGGCGCAACGTGCCCGGCACGCGCGCCAGCTGCGGCCACAACGCCGTTACCGCAGCGCGGTCGAGCACGCCTGCCAGGTGCAGGGTGTCGCCCTCGATGCGGGCGCTGGCATTACTTGCCACGGGGAGCGGGACCGGCGTTGGCCTGGATGCTGCCGCTGCGCAGCTCGGTGGCCACCTGGCGGATCGACTTCTGGCGCAGCGGGGCGTCGAACTGGTTCTTGAAGGTCTGCACGTAGGAGATGCCTTCGATCATCACGTCGAAGATCTTCCACTGGCCGCCGACGTTGCGCATCAGGTACTCCACCGGGGTCGGCTCGCTGCCCGAGCGCACCAGTTCGGTGGTCACCTTGACGCCGCGGTTGCCCGGCAGCGCGGTTTCGCCCTTGTAGCGGAAGCTCGGCTTGCCCTGGATGTCGAGCAGGGTCGAGCCGTAGCGCGACATCAGGTTGTCGGCCATGGCGTCGGCGAACAGCTTCACGTCCTCGTCCGACGCGCCGCGGCCGTGCACGCCCAGAACCAGGCGGGCGGCGTAGTCGCGGTCGAAGCCACGGCTGAGCTCGCCGTCGATGAAGCTGCGCAGGGCGGCCGGGTTGCTGCGGAACTCGCTGCGGCGGGACTGCAGCGTGTCGATGATGCGGGTGCTGGAATCCAGCACGGTGCGTGCGGCCGGCGACGGCTGGGCAGCGGTGGCGGCCGGGCGCGCTTGCGCGCTGACCAGTGCAGGGGTGGAGGCCAGCAGGGCCGAAGCAAGCACGGCGCCGAGCAGTTTCACGTTCATGGTTGCGGTTCCATTGCGGGCGCGTCTGCGCCGGGGGTTTCGTGGGTCTCGGTGCCGGCGGCATTGCCGCCACCGCTGAACATGTACTTGCCAACCAGCTGGATCAGGTCCACCGCCGGCTGGGTGAAGACGATCTCGTCACCGGACTTGAGCGGTTCCGGGTCTCCACCGGGCTGCAGGCCGATGTAGCTTTCGCCCAGCAGGCCACTGGTGAAGATGCCTGCCGAGGTATCGGCGGGCAGATCCTTGAACTTGCCGTCCAGGGCCAGGGTGACGATGGAGTCGTATTTAACCGGGTCGAGCTGAATATCAGCCACTTGGCCGATGGTCACGCCGCCGACCTTCACTGGCGCCTGCTTGCGCAGCTGGCCGATCTGGGTGAAGCGGGCCTTGAGCACATAGTCACCGCCGCCCACGCCGAAGCGCTGGTTGGTCGATGCCACGGCAAGCACCAGCAGCGAGGCCAGGGCCAGCAGCAGGAAGGCGCCGACGGAAAATTCGAGTCTGGGTCCACGGATGGCCATGTTGTTATCTCACTCCTGATCCATCTGGTGCTTCGCCGCGGCGAAGCCGTTCGGGTTCTGTTCCCACGCGACCGGCGCGGGGCGTGGGGTATTACTGGAAGAGCAGTGCCGACAGCACGAAATTGAACATCAGCACCAGCAGCGAGGCGTTGACCACCGCGCGGGTGGTCGCCACCGAGGTGCCTTCGATGGTCGGCTCGGCGTGGAAGCCGACGTAGGCCGCCACCAGCGCCGCGGTGCCGCCGAAGATCGCCGACTTGAGCAGGGCCACGGCGAAGTCATCCCAGAAGTCGACGCTGCCACGCAGCCCCGACCAGAACGTGCCGTTGTCCTGGCCCAGCACATGCACCGCCTCGAAGTAGCCACCGGTGATGGCCAGCGAGCAGAAGATGCCGGTCAGCAGCGGCACGGTCAGCACCGCCGCCCAGAAGCGCGGCGCCACCGCCTTGGCAACCGGGTCGATGGCCATCAGCTCCAGCGCCTTGATCTGGTCGGTGGCACGCATCAGGCCCAGTTCGGCGGCGATCGAGCTGCCGGCGCGGCCAATGAACAGCAGCGCGGTCAGCACCGGCGCCAGCTCGCGGTACAGCGACAGGCCCAGCAGCGTGGACAGCGCATCGGAAGCACCGAAGGTAGTGAGCGTGCGATAGCCCTGCAGGGTCAGCACCAGGCCGACGAACGCGCCACCAACGGCAATGATCGGCAGCGAACGTGCGCCGATCTTGTAGATCTCGCGGGTCAGCTCGGCCAGGAAGTCACGGGTCGGCAGCGAACCACGCAGCACGGTCAGCGAGAACAGGCCGGCGCGGCCGAGCGAGCGGATGGAGGAGGCGAAGGGCATCAGAGAGCGACTCCTGAAGTGTTGGAGGTGCGGAAGCCGCTGTTGTCCTTCTCCCGCTTGCGGGGGGAGGTGCCCGAAGGGCGGAGGGGGGCAGCCTTGAGCGCAGAAGCGCCCTCTCCCCAACCCTCTCCCGCCATGCGGGTGAGGGGGCAGGAATCACGCATTTCGTGCATCGGCACCATCACGCGTTCTCCAGCCCGTAGTTGCGCGCCGGCGCATCGAACGGGATCGGGCCGTCCGGCTGGCCGTGCAGGAACTGGCGCACCAGCGGGTCCTGGCTGGCCTGCAGTTCGTCCGGCGTGCCGGAGAACACGATGCCGCCGTTGGCGATCACCACCGCCTGGTCGCTGATCGGCAGGGTCTCGTGGACGTGGTGGCTGACGATGATGCTGGTCAGGCCGAGGCTGTCGTTGAGGCGCTGGATCAGGCTCATGATCACGCCCGAGGCGATCGGGTCCAGCCCGGTCAGCGGCTCGTCGTAGATCATCAGCGGCGGGTCCAGTGCCAGCGCACGGGCCAACGCCACGCGCCGCGCCATGCCGCCGGACAGCTCGCGCGGCCAGGCGTCGGCGGCGGCCAGCAGGCCGACTGCGTGCAGCTTCATCTGCACCAGTCGGCGCAGTACCGGCTCCGGCAACCGGGTATGCGCGCGCAGCGGCAGCGCCACGTTCTCGGCCACGCTCAGGTCGGTCAGCAGGCCGTTGCCCTGCAGCAGCACGCCGACGTTCTTGCGCATCTCCAGCAGGGCGCGGTTGCCGTGCGGGATGTCCTGGCCGAACAGCTGCACATTGCCGCTCACCGGGCGCAGCTCGCCGGTCAGCGCCGCCAGCATCGTCGACTTGCCGCTGCCCGACGGGCCCAGCACCGCGGTGATGCTGCCGCGCGGCACCTGCAGCGAGACGTCGCGCAGGATCGTGCGCCCGCCGCGGTCGATGCGTACGTTGGACAACTGCACCAGGGGTGGCGGGTTCGAGGGCATGGTGGCCTTTAACGGAAAAACAACGTTGTAGGATTATCAGACGCGGCTGAACAAAAGCGAACTGGTCCGTGCAGTATTGTCGCATCCGCCGGGCGAACCATGGGTGATGAGCAGTCCCGGGAGCAGCAACACAGTGTCCGCCGGTTGGCCCAATCCGTACGGGGTCGCCGGGCCGCTTGCCCGGAACACCGGGACGCGCGGCAAGTGGAACTGCCCTGTTGCCAGCCCCGCGCGTTGTCATGCCAGTGATCCCGGGCCAACCTCGCCGCCCCTGATCATCCCGCCGCATCCCTGCACTAAGGTCCGCCGCTGATTTCCCTGAAGGATCGGCCAGGGAGGCCGAGCGGCGATGTCACGGATGCTCATCGTGGTTGGCGATGCCCTGCAGCGCGGAGGCGCGGTGCTGTCCGGCTCGCCGCACACCGATATCGACGGCCGCGCGGTGGCGCGAGTCGGCGACAAGGTCCTCTGCACCCGGCATGGCGCCGGCGCCATCGTGACCGGTGACCCCACGCTCCTGATCGACGGGCAGGCCGTCGCACGGAATGGGGACAAGGCCAGCTGTGGTTGCGTACTGCTGGCGGGGCGGCAGCAGTTGGCTCACATCGCCGATGGCCACAGTGGGATCGGGAGGGATCTGCTGCGAGGTGTTTCTCCCATGCGCTGGGAGCCGAGGGCAGACCAGCCGAAAGCGCCTCCGGCGCAGCCGGCAACAGGTGAGCAGCCTACCAGCCACTGCTGGATGAAGGATCTCGTCACCCAAGTGAAGGTGGATGCGCGTGGGCGCTACTTCGAATCGTATGGGACGGATGGAAGCCATTTTGACGACGGGGTGGATTGGCCGGTTAGCTTCCGACTCGATGTCCCACTGAAATCGGGGGGCGATATCACCGTCACCATCAAGATGAAGATCAAGCCCTACGAACTTGTGCCGGGTTACAGGCTTGTCTCGGACAAGGAAATCCAGGAAGCCAAGAGAAAAATCTGGCAAGGACTCACCGGGGGACTGAATGGTCGCTTCAAGTTGCTGATCGACGACCCACAGTGTGGAACGTGCTCTTTTGCGATTCGCTATGCGATTGAATATGTCGAGGAGAACGAAGATTGCGTACTGGATCTACGTGATGAAGTCTTCCGCGAACATGTTGATCAGAACATCATCGTTGTCGACGTGCAGACGGGCCCATGGACATATGTGCATGAACTGATGCATTGCTTGGGATTGCCTGACGAATACATGGACGATGGAAAGGAAGCACGGATCCTGCAGTACTTCATGCCCAATGGTATGCCCAGTGAGGAATTGGTGAGGACGAAGGGAATGGGGCATGACGAGGGTCAGGCCCCCACACTGATGTCCGAGGAACATAGTGCAGTGCTTGAACCTCGACATGTCTGGAACGTCGGAATCGAGGTGACGGAACTCTTGCGTCTGGAGCTGGGTAGGGAGGTCACGTGCGTCGTTTCCTGATGGTGCTGGTGCTGGTTCAGTCGCTATGGACGGTTACGGCCCATGCAAGCGATGACCTCTCGCAGATCGAGTTGAGGGTCCGGTGCGTTGAGCCTGGGCCCTGCCGGTATGCGGGAAGGATGGTTGAGGTGGAGCTCGAGCTGTTCAATGCCGGGAAGAAGGCGGTGTCACTGCCTGTCGAGTACATCGGCCACCGGGGTCCTGCCATGACACTGGTGGATAACCGTTCCGGAAAGCAGACCGGTGTCCGGATGAGTCCCCCCGCACCACGCCTGCTCGCGCACAGCCGGACCCTTGCTCCCGGTGAGTCGGTTCGCTTCCGGGAGCAGATATCGGATGTGGTCGTTGACCGGTTTGCGTCGTTGCCTGTGGATATCACGGTCAACTTCACCTACCGGCTGGACCCGGAACGAACCACCGCAGGGGCTCAGCAGGTCCATGCCTACCTGCATGTCACCGACCGCCGGGAAGACGCAACGCTCGGTCGCTGAGTGGTGGCCATTGCCGCCGGAAGAATGCGATGCACGGTTGGCCGATGCCTGGAAGGCGGTGAACGCAGCGCTACCTCGCCGTAAGCCTGCTGCTACGGCAAGATGGCGCGATGACCGCCGTACCCGATTTCCGCCTCTATCACTCCAATGCCCTGGACGTGCTGGCCTCGCTGCTGGCCCATGTCCTGCGCGAACCTGCGCCCGGGCAGCCGCTGCTGGCCGCCGACACGGTGCTGATCCCGCAGGTGGCGATGCGGCGCTGGCTGCAGTCCACGCTCGCGGCCGAGTACGGCATCGCCGCCAACCTGGAGTTCCTGACGCCCGGCGAGTTCGTGGCGCGTGCGCTCAACGCCAACGTCAGCGGCGAGGCCGACGACCTCGGCGCCAGTGGCCTGCATTGGCGGCTGTACGCGGCGTTGACCGATCCGGCGCTGATGGCCCGGCCGCCGATGGCCGCGCTGCGCGCCTACCTGGACCGCGACGACCCGCTGCGGCCGTGGGCGTTGGCCGGCGAGCTGGGCGGGGTGTTCGAGAAGTATCAGGCCTGGCGCCGTGACTGGCTGCTGGACTGGGAGCAGGGCGGCGAGCCCAACGATCCCCAGGCCATCCTGTGGCGGGCCATCGCCGGGGGCCACCAGTACCGTGCGCGTCGCATCGATGACTACCTGCGCCGCTTCGAGGGCGAGGGCAAGCCGTTGCCGCAGGGCCTGCCGGGGCGGCTGTTCGCCTTCGCCACGCTCAATGTGTCGCCGGACGTGCTGCGTGTGATCGCCACCCAGGCGCGGGTCGGCACGTTGCACTTCTACATGCCCACGCCGACCCGCTCGTACTGGGGCGACCTGCAGACGCTGGGCGAGAAGCTGCGTAGCGGCGAGGCCGATCCGTTCGGCGCGCCGGCCGGCGAGAACCCGCTGCTGCAGGCCTGGGGCGCGGCTGGGCGCGACTTCATGGCGGTGCTGGGCAGTTACGAGGTGGTGCACCCCTCCGGCGAGATCGCCGCCTACGTCGACCCGGAAAGCGAGGCCGGCCCCGGCCTGGATGCCGGTGGGCTGGGGGACAGCCTGCTGCACCGCCTGCAGGCCGACCTGTACCACCGCCGCGCGCTGCCCGGACCGCCGCTGCGCGAGCGCCTGCGCGTGGACGACCCCAGCATCCAGGTGCATGCCTGCCACACCCGCCTGCGCGAGATGCAGGTGCTGCACGACCAGTTGCGCGCGCTGCTGGAGGACCCGCGCTTCGATCCGCCGCTGCAGCCGCGCGAGATCGCGGTGCTGGCGCCGGACATCGACCCCTACGTGCCGTACCTGGAATCGGTGTTCGGTGGCCGCGGCGGCAGCGACGAACACATCCCGTGGGCGCTGGCCGATGCCAGCCCGCTGCAGGGCGAGCCGCTGGCCGAGGTGTTCGTGCAGTTGCTGGGCCTGCCGGTGTCGCGCTTTGGCCTCAATGAAATCCTCGACCTGCTGGCCAGCGCGCCGTTGGCCGCCGCCGCCGGGCTGGACGCGGCCGCCTTCGAACGCCTGCACGCCTGGCTGCAGGCCGCCGGTGCCCGCTGGGGCCTGGACGCTGCGCATCGCGCGGACCCGCATCAGGCCCCGCGCGACGATGCCTACACCTGGCAGTTCGCGCTGGACCGCCTGCTGCTCGGCCATGCCAGCGGCAGCGACGAGGACATCGGTGGCGTCGCCCCGTGGCCGGAACTGGAAGGCGGTGCGTTGGCCGCGCTGGATGCGCTGATCCGCCTGCTGCGGGTGCTGGCCCGCCACCAGAAGACGTTGGCCGATGCGCTGACCCCGGCGCAATGGCGCGAACGCCTGCTCGGCCTGCTGCAGGCGCTGCTGCCCGAGCCCCCGGCTGAGCCGTCCACCCAGCGCGCGCTGGACCGCCTGCGCAAGTTGGTCAGCGAGTTCGCCGAGGACGCGGACACGGCCGGCTTCGCCGCCAGCGTGCCGGCCGAGGTGGTGCGCGCGCACTTCGCCGCGGTGCTGTCCGAGGCCGATACCCGCGCCCCGCTGCTGACCGGCGGCATCAGCTTCGGCCGCATGGTGCCGATGCGGCTGTTACCGTTCCGGGTGATCTGCGTGCTGGGCCTGAACGACGGCGACTTCCCGCGTCGCGACCCGGCCGCGGGCCTGAGCCGGCTCACCGCCGAGCTGGGCACCACGCGTCGCCGCCATGGCGACCGCTCGCTGCGCGAGGACGACCGTTTCCTGTTCCTGCAGCTGTTCGCCTCCGCGCAGGAGGTGTTCTACCTGAGCTACCTGGGCGCCGATGCGCGCGATGGCAGCGTGCGCGAGCCCTCGGTGCTGGTCAGCGAACTGATCGACGCGGCCGCCGCCTACCACCAGGACCCGGCCGCGGTGCGCCGGCAGCTGGTGGTACGCCACCCGCTGCAGCCGTTCGCGCCGACTGCGTTCGGCGGCGAGGAGCCGCGTCGCTTCAGCTATCGCCAGCAATGGCACCCGGCCGCCGGTGCGATCGGTGGCAACCGCCGTGCGCTGGCGCCGTGGTTCACCGGCCTGCAGGCCGCGCCGTTGCCGGCCGCGCTGGAGGACGAAGCCTTGTCGCTGGACAGCCTGCGCCGCTTCCTGTCCGACCCGGCCGGGCAGTTCCTCGGCCAGCGGCTGGGCCTGCGCCTGGCCGGCGAGATCGACCACAGCGAAGACACCGAGCCGCTGGTCGTCCCCGGCGGTGGCCGCGAGCATTCGGCCCTGCAGCAGCAGGTGTTGACCGCCTTGTTGGAAGGTCGCGAACAGGGGCTGTACCAGCGCCTGCGCGCGCGCGCGCTGTTGCCGTCCGGTGCGCTGGGCCAACAGCAGTTCAAGCGCGTGCTCGGCCGGGTCCGGCCCAGCGCCGAAGCCTTCGCGGCCTGGTACGACGGCCAGCCGTTGCGCTCGGAACTGTACGAAGTGGAGGTCGATGGCCTGCGCCTGCACGGGCGGGTCAACCAGATTCATCCACAGGGGCTGGTGCGCCTGCATGCCGGTGCGCCCGGGGTGGCCTACGTGCTGCGCGGGGGGCTGGACTGGTTGCTGGCCAATGCCGCCGGTGCCGGCCTGCCGCTGCTGCAGTTCCACGACGGCGGGCAGGACGGGCACGGCCCGCACGCCCTGCCGGCGCCCTCGCCGGAAGCGGCACAAAATGCCCTGAAAGCCTTGCTGCAGCTACGTTCCGCCGGTCTGCAGGCGCCGCTGCTGTTTGCCCCGTACACCGGTTGGGATATCTACAACGCCGCTGCCGAAAACCGCGAAAAGTCTGCACACGCGCGCTGGTACGGCGGCGACTACAGCTGGGGCGAGCGCGACGGCGAAGCGCTGCGGCTGGCCCTGCGCGGCAGTGATCCGTTCGCTGCCGAAGACACTACTCACAGATTTATCCACAACAGCCTGTTGATATTTTCGGCCCTGCGCGAGGGTCGGGTACGGGCCGAACCGGGCCCGACCGGGCGCACTGGAGGTGCGGCATGAACACCGCCGTACACGACCCCTACCTGGACCTGCCGCTGGATGGGCTGCGCCTGATCGAAGCCAGCGCCGGCACCGGCAAGACCTTCACCCTGGCCACGCTGTTCACCCGCCTGGTGGTCGAGCGTGGCCTGCGCATGGGCCAGATCCTGGCGGTGACCTTCACCGATGCCGCCACCCAGGAGCTGCGCAAGCGCATCCGTGAGCGCCTGGACCTGGCTGCGCGCCTGGTCGGGGTGGCGCCGGACGCCAGCGACACCCCGGAAACCGCGCTGACCCACGCCGTCCTGCAGCGCCACCTGGACCAGGGCGGCGAGAGCGCGGCCCAGCTGGGACGGCGCCTGCGCGCGGCCGCCGAGGAAACCGACCTGGCGGCGATCTTCACCATCCACGGCTTCTGCACCCGCGTGCTCGGCGAATACGCGCTGGAAAGCGGGCACACCT
>NZ_JAYFUH010000076.1:0-16513 GCF_034961085.1 Stenotrophomonas capsici
GACAACACGGCGAAGCCGTGTGCGAAACCTTCCGGGATCCAGAACTGGCGCTTGTTCTCCGCACTCAACACGACCGCTTCCCACTGGCCAAAGGTGGGCGAACCACGGCGGATGTCCACCGCCACGTCGTAGACCTCCCCTTCCAGCACGCTGACCAGCTTGCCCTGCGGGCGCGGCCACTGGTAATGCAGCCCACGCAGCACGCCCTTGCTCGAGGAAGATACGTTGCTCTGCACGAACCGGTCCGGCAGGCCTTCGGCCTTGAAGCGCTCCGCATTCCAGGTCTCGAAGAAGAAGCCACGCTCGTCGCCGAACACCGCCGGCTCGATGACCACGCAACCCGGCAACTTGGTTTCAATCACCTTCACGGAACAATTCCCCGTTGCAGCAGCTTCTGCAGATACTGGCCGTAGCCATTTTTCAACAGCGGTGCAGCCAACATTTCAAGCTGTTCCGCGCTGATCCAGCCTTGCCCGAAGGCGATTTCCTCCGGACAGCACACCTGCAGGCCCTGTCGCGTCTGCAGTGTCTCAATGAAATTGGAGGCCTCCAGCAAGGATGCATGGGTGCCGGTATCCAGCCAGGCGTAGCCGCGCCCCAGCGGCTCCAGGTGCAGGTTGCCTTCGTCGAGATAACGCTGGTTGAGATCGGTGATCTCCAGCTCACCACGTGCCGAAGGTCGTAGCTCCGCGGCATAGTCACTGGCCTTTCCGTCGTAGAAATACAGGCCGGTGACGGCATAGTTGGAGCGCGGCTGCGTGGGCTTTTCGACCAGCCCGACCACCTTGCCATCCTTGTCGAACTCGGCCACGCCGTAGCGTTCGGGGTCGTTGACCCAGTAACCGAACACCGTCGCGCCGTGCGCACGTGCATCGGCACGCCGCAACACCTCGCGCAGGCCGGTGCCGTGGAAAATGTTGTCGCCCAGCACCAGGCAGCTCGGCTGTCCGGCGACGAACTCGCGGCCGATCAGATAGGCCTGTGCCAACCCGTCCGGACTCGCCTGCACCGCGTACTGGATGTCCATCCCCCACTGTGAGCCGTCGCCGAGCAGGCTGCGGAACAACACCTGCTCGTGCGGCGTGTTGATCACCAGCACCTCGCGGATGCCGGCCATCATCAGCACGCTCAACGGGTAGTAGATCATCGGCTTGTCGTAGACCGGCAGCAGCTGCTTGCTGATGCCCTGCGTGATCGGATACAGCCGTGTCCCCGAGCCGCCGGCCAGAATGATGCCCTTGCGCTGGCTCATCTCAGGCCACCTCGCCCGTGCCGATGCGCTGCAGGCGATAGCTGCCATCCAGCACGCCCTTCACCCAAGCCTGATTGGCCAGGAACCAGTCAACGGTGAAAGCGATGCCTTCCTCGAAGGAGTGGCGTGGCTCCCAGCCCAGCTCGTTCTTCAGTTTGGAGGCATCGATCGCATAGCGGCGGTCATGCCCGGGGCGATCGGCGACATGGGTGATCTGGCTGCTGCGCAGCTTGCCATCCGCGCGTGGACGACGGTCATCCAGCAGTGCGCAGATCGCCTGCACCACCTCGATGTTCTGCTTCTCCGCGTTGCCACCCACATTGTAGGTTTCGCCGACCCTGCCCTTGGCCAGCACCGTGCGTATCGCCTCGCAGTGGTCGGCAACGAACAACCAGTCGCGCACCTGCCTGCCATCGCCATATACCGGCAGCGGCTCGCCGGCCAATGCCTTGGCAATGACCAACGGAATGAGTTTCTCCGGGAAGTGGTACGGGCCGTAGTTGTTGGAACAGTTGGTGGTCAGCACCGGTAATCCGTAGGTGTGGTGGAAGGCACGGACCAGGTGGTCGGATGCGGCCTTCGACGCCGAGTACGGTGAGTTGGGCGCGTATGCAGTGGTTTCGGTGAACTTCCCGGTCTCGCCCAACGTGCCGTATACCTCGTCGGTGGAGACGTGCAGGAATCGGAACGCCTCGGCCTTGTCCGGTGGCAGTGCCTTCCAGTAGTCCCGCACGGCCTCCAACAGGCCGAGGGTGCCCACGACGTTGGTCTGGATGAACGCCGCCGGCCCATCAATGGAGCGGTCGACGTGGCTCTCCGCGGCAAAGTTCAGCACCGCGTCCGGCTGGTGCTCGGCCAACAGGCGGGCGACCAGGGCCCTGTCGCCGATGTCGCCTTCCACGAACACATGCGCCGGGTTGCCTTGCAGGCCGGCCAATGTCTGCAGGTTTCCCGCATAGGTCAACGCGTCGAGATTGACGATCCGTACGCCCTTGGCAACCGCCTCCAGGACAAAATTGCCGCCGATGAAGCCAGCACCGCCGGTTACAAGCCACGTGGACACGCGTTGGATCTCCTCTGTACGCCGACATTGCGCGGCTCTTTCGTGCACAAGGATATATCGGCCCTGTCCAACACCGCCCCAACATTGACGCAGGTCTCCATCCGAGCACGAATTGTCAGGACATTTGCTGGCAACCCGACCGGACCATACGCATTCGCATGGAGCATGCTTCCCAGCTAGAATCGGGAAAAACCTTAACTCCCGGCCCGGCCGGCCCCCTCAGCAACCGAAGGACTCCGCAGCACATGAAAATCCTCGTCGCGTACAAGCGCGTGGTGGACTACAACGTCCGCATTCAGGTCAAGCCGGACGGCTCCGGCGTGGTGACCGATGGCGTCAAGCTCTCGCCGAACCCGTTTGACGAAATCGCCCTGGAAGAGGCCCTGCGCCTGCGCGACAAGGGCATCGCCACCGAGGTCGTGGTTGCCACCATCGCCCCGGCCGATGCCCAGGCGCACCTGCGCAACGGCCTGGCCATGGGCGCCAACCGCGCCATCCACGTGGTGACCGACCAGGCCATCCAGCCGCTGACCGCCGCCCGCACCCTGCTCAAGCTGGTGGAGAAGGAACAACCGGACCTGGTCATCCTCGGCAAGCAGGCCATCGACGACGACGCCAACCAGACCGGCCAGATGCTGGCCACGCTGTGGGCGCGCCCGCAGGCTACCTTCGCCTCCAAGGTCGAGATCGCCGACGGCAAGGCCACGGTCACCCGCGAAGTCGACGCCGGCCTGGAAACGCTGGAAGTCGACCTGCCGGCGGTGATCACCACCGACCTGCGCCTGAACGAACCGCGCTTCATCAAGCTGCCGGACATCATGAAGGCCAAGGCCAAGCCGCTGGAAACCCTGCAGCTGGCCGACCTGGGCGTTGAAGCCGCCGACACGTTCAAGACCACCCACTACGCCGCGCCGGCAAAGCGCAGCAAGGGCGTGATGGTGAAGGACGCCGCCGAACTGGTGGCTGCACTCAAGCAGAAGGGGTTGCTGTAATGGCCAAGATTCTCGTTATCGCTGAGCACCTGGACGGCAAGCTCAACAGCGCCGTCGCCAAGACCGTTTCGGCCGCTGCCGCCGTCGGTGGCGACATCGACGTGCTGGTGCTGGCCGCCGACCCGGCCGGCATCGCCGCCGAAGCCGCGCAGATCGCCGGCGTCAGCAAGGTGCTCACCCTGGCCAACCCGGCCAACGCACATGCCCTGGCCCAGGTGCAGGCACCGCAGATCGCCAAGGCCGCCATCGGCTATAGCCACGTGTTCGGCGCCTCGACCACCACCGGCAAGGACCTGATCCCGGCCGTGGCCGCACTGCTCGGCGTCAACCAGGTCTCCGACCTGATGAGCGTGGAAGGCCCGCACACCTTCAAGCGCCCGATCTACGCCGGCAACGCCATCATCACCGTGGAAGTGCCGGCCGACCAGGTGGTCGTGGCGACCGTTCGCGCCGCTTCGTGGCCGGAAGCAGCCAAGGGCAACAGCGCCCCGGTCGAGGCCATCAACGTTGATGCCACCCTGCCCTCGCACACCCGCTTCATCGGCCTGGCCGCCGGCAAGAGCGACCGCCCGGACCTGCAGAGCGCCAAGCGCGTGGTTTCCGGCGGCCGTGGCGTCGGTTCGGAAGAGAACTTCAAGGTGATCTACCAGCTGGCCGACAAGCTCGGCGCCGCCGTCGGTGCCTCGCGCGCCGCGGTCGATGCCGGCTACGTGCCCAGCGACATGCAGGTCGGCCAGACCGGCAAGATCATCGCCCCGGAGCTGTACATCGCTGTCGGCATCTCCGGTGCCATCCAGCACCTGACCGGCATCAAGGACGCCGGCACCATCGTGGCCATCAACAAGGACGGCGACGCGCCGATCTTCGAGGTGGCCGATATCGGGCTGGTGGGTGACCTGTTCAGCCTGTTGCCGGAGTTGGAAGCGGCGCTGTAACGCCACTACTTCGCTCAGCGGCGAAATAAAAAAAAGCGGTCCTCATCGGGCCGCTTTTTTCATGCGCGCAGGCAGGACCCTACAGCAAAAAAGAAAAGCAGGCAGCGTAGAATGGCTCGCTGGCAAAGAGCACACCCACGCGCACCAGTCGCAGAGCGAAAAGCCGATTGGCAGACGCAACCAAGGAGTTCAGAGCAACATGACGCCTCGTAAAAAGGTAATGGTGGTTTTCGGTACCCGTCCGGAAGCCATCAAGATGGCACCCCTGGTAACCGCTCTCAAACAGCGCCCGGAACTGGAAACCATCGTCGCCGTCACCGCCCAGCATCGCCAGATGCTGGACCAGGTGCTGGAGTTGTTCGAGATCACCCCCGACGAAGATCTCAACGTCATGCAACCCGGCCAGACCCTTTCAGGCCTGACCTCGCGAATCGTCCAAGGCATGGAAAGCGTAATCGCCAAACACAAACCCGACATCGTTTTGGTGCACGGCGATACCACCACCACCTTCGCCACCTCGTTGGCGGCCTTCTATCAGCGCACGGCCATTGGTCACGTTGAAGCAGGTCTGCGCACGGGGAACCTATATTCGCCGTGGCCGGAGGAAGCAAATAGAAAGCTGACCGGTGTTCTGGCGAAGCTGCATTTTGCCCCGACTCAGAAATCTGCAGAAAACCTGAGCGCGGAAAGCATCAATCCCAACACCATTCATATCACTGGCAACACCGTGATCGATGCGCTGTTGGCCGTTGTCAGCAAGATCAAGGCATCCCCCGCGCTGGAATCGGAACTTGCAGCACGCTTCCCATTCCTCGACCAAAGCAAGCGCCTGATACTGGTCACCGGCCACCGCCGCGAGAACTTCGGTGATGGCTTTGAACAGATCTGCCATGCACTCAAGGATATCGCTGCACGTGGCGATACGCAGGTCGTATACCCAGTGCACCTCAACCCCAACGTGCAGGAGCCCGTGAACCGAATTCTCGGCGATCAGCCTTCGGTGCACCTCATCAATCCGCAGGAATATCTGCCATTCGTCTACCTCATGAGCCGTTCCCACATCATCGTCACTGATTCTGGCGGCATCCAGGAGGAGGCGCCGTCGCTTGGCAAGCCAGTTCTGGTGATGCGCGATACAACCGAACGGCCGGAGGCCATCGATGCTGGCACCGTAAAGTTGGTCGGAACCTCAGCCATGCATATCGTGGCTGAAGTGGAGAACTTGCTTGATGATCCACTCGCTTATCAGCGAATGACACACGCACACAACCCTTACGGCGACGGCTTGGCTTCACACCACATCAGTCAAATCGTCTCGGACCTGCTCGCTTCATAGCGAAGGTGGCGCCTTATTCGCTGCGGGCAGTTAGCGCCTGCAGCGACTGGATTGTATGTTCATAGAAGGGCTTCACATAGTGATATGGAGCCCTCCCCCATTTATGATCGGGATCCGCCAGAACCACAGATTCCGGATATGTAATTGTAGGCAGCGTCCAACGCTCTTCAAGCGCGTCATACAGTTGTTTCAAGAACGCATTATTGTTTCGTATCCAGCCCAAGCTGGATGCATCTGAGCCGTCGGGGAAGGCCTCTGCCCAGTATGCCTTGTTAAGCACAAGCGTCGCGGGTTCCACAGCAGCCAGAAATCGCTCTAGCCCTGCAATCCAATGCACTAAAAATTCTTCGCCACCAGGCTTGATCACGTCCCGCTCACCGGGCTCGAACCCTCCATTCTTCAGCTCACCAGAAAGACTGAAAAGTGAGTCACCAGCAATAATCAAATCAAAGCGTTCATCGATGAAATCCAGAAGGACTACATCATGCTCTATGCCTGCAATCACCGACAGCGTGGTCTTGTCGAGATCATTGACCAGCATTCGACGCTGAAATGCACTTGGTAGTCGCTCCACAATCTCGCGCACTTCGGTGTCGTCAACGGGCGACAAGCCAATGCTGGCTACAGATGTTCTGGCCAGGTAGCTGACAATCTCGAACTCTTCAGACGCATACTCCAACGCATCACGTGATACGCAACTTCCAAGAATGAAGACTCTCTGCATCAGCCCTGCTTCCTAACCCAGAACGCGAATTGCCCGCAAAAAGCGAGTTTGCGATAAGCGGCCTCCTGCACGGAATGTCCTCCCATTTTTGCCCATTCATCGATTTCGCGGTTCATAGGCGACTCCTCACCGAACCAATGATTCATTTCCGGATCATTATTACGATACGCACGATTAATGAGTGTGACGGAATCAATCCCTGGACGCATTTCCACCAGCTCCAAACCACTCGCCGCATCAATCAAACGCTTAAATCCGAACGGTGTATAGTTCCAAAAACTGAAGGAGTGATATGGCTCCAAGTGCGAAGTTGATCCGATAAACACACCACCCGGCTTCAGCACGCGACCAATATCGGCCAGCACGCTTTCCGGATAGCGAACATGCTCAAACACCTGGCGGCTATAGATCATGTCGATGGAATCGGGCGCAACTGGTATGTCGATCCCATTGTAATATCGAAACTCCGCGTCCTTGCGCGTACGGGCAACAGCCTCTGGCGAGTCCTCTATATCAACCCCGAGCCATTTGACTTGCGGTGCAATTCGGCGGAAAAGATCAACAGAGACGCCGGAGCCACAGCCCAGATCCAGAACAAGCGCCCCCTTAGGCAGGGAAGGCGCCAGCTTGGCGGCGTACTGGCCAGCACTGAACTGCTCGGCAGAATCCTTCGGCAAACAGGCTTGCAGTTCATCCCACATATGCGCCCCTTGCTATGCTGGCTATCGGCAACGCAGATATATAACACGTCTTTCACCTTTTGCCTGACTCGCGAAGTTCCGAAGAGCTGCTCCGAAACTTCAGAGTGGCTACTCAATCACCGATCACACTCGAGATGCATCTGACTCTGGCAGGATACCTTATGGGGATCCATTCAGCTGAGACTCGTAGCTCACTCCCAGGTGATCTCGACCATAGGCGATCTGAGCACAAGCCTGATTCCCATCCATCGAAAACACTTGATCAGAGACTCGAGGCAATGACAAGAACAATGATCCTTGCGTTTCAGCAAAACGGAGAGCGGGACTATTCTCAGCACGACTGACAAGGCCGGAGTTTTAGGCAACTGCAAACAGTCGATGCAGCACCTCCCGAGCTCAGAAAGAAGACAATGCATCGACCGGGTACCAACGGGCAAACATGCCGCCGGTTTATGCTTTCGACACCCACCCACAGAACCCGGAATCACGCGTGGCGATGGCTGCCCCAAAAGAAATGTCGTACTGGAATTTCCCCGAGGGATACAGAATGATCAGCCGGCGCTCAACATTGGGAGCGAGATCAACCTACTCGCCGACCACAAAATCTCCTGCTCTCCAGAAGGCGCTCACCACCCTGGCAAACCAGCCGTTATGAGGGAAATAAGCAAGGGGCGCCACAAGGACGCCCCATAGCCACGGTTGGGTCAGCGGACACGCACACCCCTGCCCGTCGCTTCCACACCGCTCATCTCGGTGCTCTATATCCGAAAATTACGGCCGCCAAACAAAGTAGACCGTGCCCTTGGCTTCAGGATCAAAAAGGCTCATCGATTCTGACTTTGGCGTAGTGGTTGCGGTGATGCGATGACCATCCTTGCCGTAATCGCCTACGATTGCCCCATTTTCCTGATTAAGAGTCTTGTATCGACGATACCCGATTTTCACTAGTCCAGCTTCGACAGCCTTATCAATACTCGCCACATCCGCGCCTTTGAACTCGACAACAAGCCTCTTGTACTCGACTCCTTCTACCGTGTCATTTGCCTTGGATCGAATCCGATAGGAAAACTCAGGGACAAAACCCCGGGGAAAGTCGGAAGCAACAGCAGCGGAAACATCAGTTGCCTCAACAGCCGGCTCGGCCGGCGAAGCAGCACCATCAGCAGGTACAGGAGAATTTCCACAACCGACCATTCCCAAAGCCATCAACGCAAAGACCGAACTACGAGCAAAACGCAGCATATTAAATCTCCGATACAATTTCGATAAGTAAACCCCATCAACGCTTTCCGACGGATTTGCGTGGGAGCATCAATGAGAGAAATCAACCAACCGTTCAAACCGCAAATTCTACTACCAACAAATTGGCACTTGGCCCTAGGTCAAAGTGAAGCAACAACCCCTGCATGTTCTCTGGTCAAGTAACGCCAAGCCTGCTCCTCGGCGCGCTTGATCCTGCGGTCGCGCAAGCCCATGTCCTTCTCGCTCAGTGCTTCACGTATGGCGTTCAGCCAATCGGAAGAACCGTGCGCGACACGAAGCAAGGGCGAGTCTTCACAAACAGCGTCCATGGGCGTACTGACCACAGGCAACCCTGTCGCAAAATACTCCCAGAGCTTCAATGGGTTGACCGCATGCATGGCATCATTGACCACAAATGGGATCAACAGCACATCATAACGATTGATAGCTGCCGCACCTCTTTCCCGCCCAACTCGCCCAGTGAATGTAACGTTCGGCAGGGCGCACATTCCGACATAGCAAGACCATCTAGAGTCTTTCTCGGACAGTTCCACCTGCCCATGGAAAACAAAATCGACTTCACTCATCCTCCGACAGACGTCTTCCATCAATGTCCAATCGAAAAATGCTGCTAGATTGCCCAGGTAGCCGGCCACCGGACGCCCGCCATAGCTCTCATTGACAATGCGGTACCTGGAAAACACATCGATTGCTACGCCATTTCCGACCAGCGAGAAGGAAGTCGCTGCACCTGACTTTCGCTCCAGCAGAGGGCTGGAAGTGAAAAACACATGTGAAGCAGCGCGCAGCGCGCCCAACTCCATCTTTACCACATCTTCGTGAATCGTCCCTGTCCCGAAGTCCATCGTGTACTCGTCGTACACTTCGTATACAAACTTCGCCCTACTTCCAATCCGAGCAGCCTGATCTGGCTTATAGATCCAATGTAGCAGCCTAGCCTCTGAACCATAATGCTCATCAATAAGACCAGAGAGCACCGACAGGGTATCACTAGACCCTTGGTATGACGCCCTGGGTATGCCTGCTGGAATCCCGCCGGTGAAAAGCCTCGTTCGGAAGATATTGTCGCCGACCTTGATCATTTCACCGTTTGCCATCCGCTCCAGCTCGTCGGCAGGCGCCCATCCGAGATCAGCGACCGTTTGGTAATGGCTTCCAGGCTCGACGATAAGCAGGTCATGACTTTCAGCAAGATGCCCGGCCAATGCCACCAGCATTTCTCGCCTATGGAACGTCTCCCAAACGTCGATTGCCCACACAACGAGCACATCACGTTTTACGCCCGATACCGAGCTTACATTGAAATCACATGAATCCAGCAATTCCTTCCAGCGCGATACGACACTACGTTTGTCATACCGAGCGCGCATTGCATCCTGTAGTTGACCACGGAATCGAGGGCCCGCCGCGCTTCTATTGAAGAAGTCAATCTGGTCTGCGGCCTCAGCTGCACTGGCAACCGGGCTAAGCTCCGGATAGATGTCGTTGACACCAGTCCAGTTCCAGACGACTGGTATCGCACTGGAAGCGGCCCCCTCAGCCACAGCCATGTGAAAACTCTCGAAATCGGATGGCGAAAGAACAAAGCCAACCATCTTCAGCCACTGCGGCACATCCCGGCCTTGCGGATCAAAGACGACTCTGTGCCTCAATTCCCCCGAATTAACTCGCTCATAGAGCGCCTCGTAGTACTCACGCTCTACAACCCGCCCCCACAACCAGGCGATATCAGCTGGGCTTTGACCCTTAACGCGCAGCATATATCTTGCGTCGCGCTTCACCAGAATCTCCAGCGTATCCAAGGCGAGGTCAAGGCGCTTTCGCCTTGGCGCGGTACCGATTATGCCGAGATTGAACTGGGAGCCACCAAACTTTGGCAGCGAGTATGCATCAACATCCACATAGTTTCCGACCACATAGCATATCCGCCTGGGCATGTGAAACTTGGCCACACATTCATCCATGATGTGTGCGCCAACGAAGATCATTGCATCGACATTCGCATAGTCAATACGCTCCGGATAGGAAGTACCGCGCTCCTGGAGGTGCAAGCGCACCAGAAGTCGCTGTCCAGCCCGCTTGTTTCTGGACAAAAAGACAGCGTTCTGCATGGCCCATTCAGCCACCAGAACATCTGCCCACCGTATCAGATCGCGAGTGACTTCCTCATCATGCTGGTCGTGTCCGCTCCAAACATCCTCCCGGAATTCATACCTACCGGTGGCCTCCAACTCCCGTTGCAGCGGATACCAGAATTTAAGATCGTGTCCACTGACACCAACGCGGATCTTCCTGTTTGACATGTTGGCCCCTGCTCAGATCTCAATATTCAAAATTTGCCCCTGGTATCGACTGCGATCCAGCACTTCCCCCACCCGTCGGAAGTTCGCGGAATCAGCTGCAAACCGGGTCTTTTCACCAGGACCGGCAAGCTCCTCTTTCCCAAGAAGTCTCACGCAATCGCGGATTGAAAGCGATGCAAGATCCATCACCAATGAAGCCTGATCCAGCTCGACATCGTATCGATACTGCTGTCTCATATCGCATGGCTTACCGACCACGGTCGCACCGCTGTATCGCAGCGCATTCATCAGGTCCTGCAGATAGAACTTTCCGTAAACTGCATCCGCCGTCATCACAGCGAGCGCATCGCCATCGGGCCTGGATCCGATCTCGGAAACTACTTCCGTGATCCTGCGTTCACTGCGGATCACCTGAACCTCCCCAACATCCAGACAGTTCCCGGCTTCCACCTCAACATCGCCACGGCAAACCAGCATCAGGCGCTTGGTGGATCCCGTTGGCAGAATCTGCCGATGGAATGCATCCAGCAACTGGCGCGCAGCTGCGCCGGACTCGGCCTCTGCCACCACCAGAACCTCCGCGAATCCACCCTTCTCGATCTGCTCCAGACCTATAGCCTTATGGATCTGCTGGAACCTGTGCCGATAGGTGTGCTTGGCAAACACCTCACGAATGCCACTCAGGCTCCTCCTCGTCCATTCGCGATCATCATTCATGAGTACCGACAAAGCCTCTCTGGCCTGCTCAGGGGTACGGACATGCCATACCAGATCATCACCAAATGTCGCTTCGGTGCCCTCAGACCAAGTACTGACCACCGGCGTACCGCAAGCCAACAACTCGAATACCCGCCTGGAAAACATCGTCGGCGAATCCACGACCGAATTGACATTCAGAAAAACCCGATATCTCCGATATGCGTCATTCACATCCGAATAGGGCAGGCTACCGCGTATATTTTTGGAAAAGCGCTCCGGGAATGAGAAATCCGATGCCAAGGAACCGGGCTTGTGATTCCGGTCGAAAATATCGAAGTCATGCTCCAGTGCAGCATCCAGCAACATCAGCTGATCGTCCCGACGTTCGGGGAAGCGATTGGCATAGAAGCTACCCGCGAAACACACCTTGGAGTTTCGCTCACCACTTCCAACCGGATTGTGCAGTGTCTCCTCGGCGGCAAACTGAAGGACACTCACCTTCGCCGTGGTTCTATCTGCATACTTCTTTATCGCTTCTTCGGCCGTGGTAAAGACGTGGTCGAAGTGAATCGCCTTGCCGACAAAATCATTGAAGTGAACGGGATCCTCCTTGTTCCAGAAGACAGTAGGAATTCCCCGCTTCTTGAACTCGGCAACCATTTCCAGAACTTCGTTCCCTGGCGGATTGGCATAGTTAGCCACCCGATACTGCCAGGTTCCGGAATTTCCCTTCCAAGAAGACTCGATGAAAAGAAACTGCGGGCGATATCGATCCAGCAGGCCCTCCCAGTTGTCAGGCCGAGGCTCGATCAGATTGGCATGAGGAGCAAAGCAGGCACGCGAGAACTCATCCATGACGCTCATCACCGCACTCTTGCCAGGAGCAAGTTGCTGCGTCCACCCGGCAATGGACAACTGCTTGCGCGCCAGATCACCAGCCACACTCACCGCAGGTGAGGCGCCCATCTGGGAAGAGGCCGCACCAGCGGAGCCACTTGACGGCAATGGCCGATGCGATGGTCGCGTAGGCAGAGACAACTTGGGTATCGAGCCATCACGGCGGCGGTATGCGTTCAGCGCACGCAGGACAGCAATCGGAAAACCAAAGATGCCTCGTAGCGTGCGTAGCTGCAGGACCGCCTGTCCTATAGCAAGTGCCAATGAATGTGTGAAGCGATAGTTCTCCTCATGCAATTCGCGCATGCGCTCCTGCAAGATGCGAACATATTCGCGCTCTGCCTCGAGATGCAGGAAGTGCCCTGTCCTTTTTTGCTGGGCAACGGCGAACTCGGATCTTAGCGAGACAAGCTGGGATTCCAGAGCCTGCTTTTCGTCGCTCAGCTGCTTCTGCACCTTTGCGTGGCGGCTCTGCAATTCGGATGCATTCGCCAGTTTAAGGCGCAGATCATCGGTCTCAGCAACACTGCCAGTGAGTTTCGCCCGGATCGCGTTGATGCTCTCCCTTGCACTTCGTAGTTCCGCATCGGAACGTTCAAGCTCCGTCCTGACGTCCCCATTTTCTGCGGAAACGCTGTCCAGGACACTCTTCACGCAGTCCCGCTCCGCGCGAAGTGCCTCCAACTCTTCCATTTTGCTTTCGAGCTTGGCTTGCTCCTCCTTCAGGGTCAGCTCTGAACGCATCCTTTCCTTGGCTTCACCATCCAGTTGCCCCTGAATCGTCTGGATCGAGCTTTGCAGCAGCGCCTTCTGCTTATGCAGCTGCTTCAGTTCCTCGACAATTTCGTAGTACCTGCGATGAACCTCCAACGCACCGATCCTGGTTGCACCCAGCAACAGCTTCCAGTCCAACATAGGAGCAGCAGCGTCGCGATCGGCCACCATGCGGATATAGCCGTCACTTGCGATCAACTCGCGCAGGGCGAAACCGGGGGGCAAGCCCAGCGCAAGGTCTCCCGGGAAAATCGTCGATTTGTGGTCCGGCCACGGATTGAGGCCGAAGGGAACGGTGACGACAAGCCGCCCACCGGGTGCGACGAAACTGGCCGCTCGCGCAAGGAAACGCTCGGGACTGGTCTGGTGCTCGATCACCTCCCCCATGAGGACTGTATCGAACGCCGCAGGCGGAAGTGCCGCCAGATCCAGGCAGCGAAACTCGATGCGCTCCTGCACCGAAGCGATTTCCTTCGCCCGCTCCGCCATCGCGTAATCGATCGTGGGCTGATCGATATCAATTCCGGTGACACGCAAGCCCTCGCGTGCCAGCAGGATCGACGTAATACCCTGGCTGCAGCCAACGTCGAGCACGGATTCACCGGCAACCTGTGAACACATCCAGTTGATGCGATCACGGGTCTTTGCGCCAAAAGCGGCGCCCATTCCGTCGTAGTAGGCCTCATTGATGTGGTCGGCCCAGGGGTTGACAGCGTCAGGGCTATCACCGTGCTCGTTATGCATGATCGTTCCTCAGCTCCACAGCCCGCAGGCATCAATGACGGACGCGTCCACCGGATAGGGAATCGCCTGGAAAGCGGTGTGCGATACCAGGGCGACCACAATATCTGCATCCATCAAGCCCCCATCAAACGGGGCGACATCCAGGCTCGCCACGTCCTCGCCTGATGCATCAAGAGCGTGCGCAAATGGATCCACGCAGACAACAGAGCCGGGATAGGTGGCGGACAGGGATTGAGCAACGGCAAGAGCGGGGCTCTCGCGGAAATCATCCACGTCCGGCTTATAGGAAAGTCCAAGGCACACGATGCGAGGACTCTTTCCAGCAAGTACCTCGACGGCCTCCGCTACCAACTCGAGTACATACTTCGGCTTGCTGTCGTTGACCTGACGCGCGGTCTTGATGATCTTCGCACGCTCTGGATCGCTGGATACGATGAACCACGGATCCACCGCGATGCAGTGCCCGCCGACGCCCGGACCTGGCTTCAGGATGTTCACGCGCGGATGCCGGTTGGCCAGCTCGATCAGTTTCCAGACATCAATCCCAAGGTTGCCGCAGATCATCGACAACTCATTCGCAAAGGCAATATTGACGTCCCGATAGGAATTCTCGGCCAGCTTGCAGAGCTCCGCGGTACGATCATCGCTGGGTACGCACTCACCCTTGACGAAGGTGCGATAAAGCGCTGCGGCCCTCTCCGTACAAAGCTCCGACATGCCACCGATGATGCGATCGTTCTCTACCAGTTCCCGTAGCATCTGACCGGGAATGATGCGCTCCGGGCAATAGGCCAGGTTCACATCCGGCTCCGCCTCGCCATCAAGCGGGAAGCGCAGATCAGGGCGGAGTTCAGCCAATAGCCGTGCCAACTGCTGGGTGGTCCCGACCGGAGAAGTCGACTCCAGAACGACCAGGTTGCCCTTGCGAAGAACCGGTGCAATGGAGCGACCCGCCGCCATTACATAGCCGATATCGGGATGATGGGTCTCATGGTCGACCGGGGTCGGCACCGCGATGATGAAATCATCTGCGAAGATGGGGCTGATGACGGCACGGAGCCTGCCACTGGCCACACCTTGCGAAACCATCTCCGGCAACCCTTGTTCCTCGATGTGCGCCTGCCCTTGATTAACCGCGCTCACTGCTCGCTCGGAAATATCCACGCCTATGACGGTGCGGCCATGCGCGGCGAAAGTAGCTGCAGTCGGCAGACCGATGTAGCCCAAGCCGATAACGGACACGGTCCGATCATTCATCCTGCTGCCCGTCCCCATGAGGGGATCAACATTGCCGTTCATAAAACTCCTTCTATATCGAAATGGCGCTCCTGGGAAACTGACGGAGCACCCAATACTCAGCTGATGGCGTCAGCAGGCCTACGCCGCCGGTCCAAAGCTGCTTCCACATCAGAAAGCCAGCGTGCTGCCAGACTGGGCCAGGAGTACTGCCCGACCTGATCGCGTCGCGGAGCACGCATCGACAGCTTTCCCTCTGCCTTGCAATCAATTGCTTCAATCAGGGCCGACTCTATCTGCTCCGGTGTCGAAGCGATATCCCAGCCTGCACGCGTCGCGGATACCAGCGTACCGGTAGCATCCTGATGTTCCCCGCGCAGGTGCATGACCGGCTTGCCGGCACCCAGATATTCGAAGATCTTGCCCGGCACCTGCACAGGATCTGCATTCGCCAGGTTCACCAGGATGTCGCATTGGCGCTGGGCCGCCACTGCCGCCATATGGGGAAGGAATCCGAGTAACCGTATCCGTCCCTGTGATCGATCCACATACTCCAGGAGATAATCCGGCGCCCGGATTGTCGCAATCGACAGGCGGACCCCCGGAACCGATAGAACAACATCCAGCAGCATCTGCGCACTTCGGAAACTGTAGAAACTGCCCGTATAGAGCAACTCGAGCATGCCGGAATCGAATAGAACACCGCTATGGGCAGCATCGTTACGGAAATCCGGATCGAATCCTTGCCGAATGACCACGACCTTTCCATCGGGCAATGAGTGCCGTTCCTGCAGCACTTCCGCCGCTGCATCAGTGGTCACGCTCACCATCATCGCTGCATGGCAAGCATCTCGTTCCAGCGCAAAGGCCGCCCTCTTCCATTTTTCCGGGGTATACGGTGCCAAGACCGGATCACCCAGATCAACAACCAAGGGCAGCCCCTGCCTGGCAGCTGCGATACCCACGGGCAAGGCGCACGCCGGCTCGTGCGAGACCACCACGACGTCCGGTCGTGCTTCGGCAACTGACACCTGCAATGCCGCGATCGCGTGCTCCACCCACTCGGCGCGATAGTCAGGAAATACCCGGTCCGAGACCGTGGCCTTTATCTTCTCAGCCAGACGGCCTTTCCAATTGAGCCCGCTACCCCCACCAGCAAATGAGGATTCCAAGGACTTCCTCAGCCGGCCCTTCCAGTTCAGGACCTCTTCAACAGCAGCCCCCCTCGTTTCATCCGCCGTCGATGCCGTGGCCGCCGCTGTAGCGGGGACAGTAGTCTTCCGGCCACGTCCAAGCAGGAATCGGGTAAGGCGTCCGGGGAAGACACGCCGGACGATCACGTCGGCAGGCAATTCCGGCAAACCACCAGGGCCATAGCCCGGCACATCGGGAGCGATCACCTCCACGCGATGCCCCGATTTCACGAGCTCCCTGGTCAAGTAGGCCCAGCGCAACGCCTGCGGCGAGGGAATAGGCGGAAAATCATAGGCGATCAACAAGAAACGCATCTGCACCTAACCTTGCTGCGGACTGTTGGAGGGTGCGACGAGAAGCTCCTTGAACTGTGCCAGCACCTCAGACACCTTTCCAGCAG
>NZ_JAYFUH010000077.1:0-15383 GCF_034961085.1 Stenotrophomonas capsici
CAGCTCCAGCGCCTGCTTGAGGAAGCCCACGCCGCTGGAGCCGCCGGTGCCCCGCTTGAAGCCGATCACCCGCATCACCGTGCGCATGTGGCGGAAGCGCCACAGCTGGAACTGGGTCTCCAGGTCCACCAGGTCCTCGCACAGCGAGTACTCGCGCCAGTAGCGGTCGGTGTCCTGGTAGATGTTCTCGAAGACATGGCGCAGCGCCGGGTCGCTGACATGCGACTGGGTCCAGTCGTGGCCCTCGTAGGTGGCCGGGATGGCATGGCCGAAGCGCGACAGGTAGGCCAGGAACTCCTCGTACAGGCTGGGGGCCTCCAGCACCTCGCGCAGCTGCGCCTGCCCGGCCGGGTCGTGGGCGAACACGCCCAGCATGTCCGCGTTCTTGTTGCCGAGCAGGAACTCGATGTAGCGGTACTGCAGCGACTGGAAGCCGGACGAGGGCCCGAGCACGTCGCGGAAGCCCATGTATTCGGACGGGGTCAGGGTTTCCAGCACCGCCCATTGTTCGGTCAGCAGGCGCAGCACCTGCTTGCCACGGGCCAGCACCTTCCGGCACTGCCAGACCTCGTCGCGCTGCAGGTGGGCACGCGCGGCGCGCAGCTCGTGGGCCAGCAGCTTCAGCCACAGCTCCGAGGTCTGGTGCTGGATGATGAACAGCATCTCGTCGTGGTGCGGCGGGTTGGACAGCGGCTGCTGGGCCGACAGCAACTGGTCCAGGCGCAGGTAGCCGCCGTAGGTGAGCCGGCCCTGCAGGTCGGTGTGGATGCCTGCCTCGAGCTCACGCTGGTTCTTTTCTACGGTCATCGGCCTTGCCATCTGCGCGGGGCGCAAAGGGTAACGCAGCCGCACGC
Source organism: Stenotrophomonas capsici (assembly GCF_034961085.1). Classification (NCBI taxonomy): domain Bacteria; kingdom Pseudomonadati; phylum Pseudomonadota; class Gammaproteobacteria; order Lysobacterales; family Lysobacteraceae; genus Stenotrophomonas; species Stenotrophomonas capsici. Next base: position 855 of record NZ_JAYFUH010000077.1, read on the forward strand.
CCGGTAGCGCGGCGCCAGGCACCGCCGGGTATTGCCGGGATCGCATGCCGGGCACGGCCCGGCCCGGCGGGCATCCCCCGACGGTGCGGTTCCGCGCAAACGGAATAAGAACACTTGCGATGGCAACCGGCGCGACAATGCCCTGCCTTGGCGCGGCCTTGCTGAATACGCTGTATTTGCACGGCCGTGGCGAGGGCCATGGAACGAATCCGGCATTTGTACGGTCAGTCGTGCTGCGCCGCAGGACGGCTTTTCCAGCCTGATTCCTTACCATGCGCAATTCCTATCATTTGAAACCATCTGTTCAAGGTGTTGCTGCAATGACGGTTTCCGCCCAGTTCCAAATCGAATACCTGCAGTACCTGGATGCCGAAGGCAGCCTGGTACGCGACGACCTGCCGGAGTCGCTGCGCGACCCGCGCAGCCTGCTGCCGCTGTTCAAGCAGATGCTGGCCACCCGGGTGTTCGACACCAAGGCGGTTGCCCTGCAGCGCACCGGCAAACTCGGCACCTTCGCCTCCTGCCTGGGCCACGAAGCGGCCCACGTCGGCATCGGCGCAGCCATGAAGAGCGGCGACGTGTTCGCCCCCAGCTACCGCGAGTACGGCGCGATGTTCATGCGCGGCGTGCGCCCGCGCGACGTCCTGATGTACTGGGGCGGCGACGAGCGCGGCAGTGACTACGACCGCGACAGCGACGCCGTCCGCGACTTCCCGATCTGCGTGCCGATCTCCACCCAATGCCTGCACGCGGCCGGCTCGGCGCTGTCGTTCAAGCTGCGCGGCCTGCCGCAGGTGGCGGTCACCGTCTGCGGTGACGGCGGCAGCTCCAAGACCGACTTCTACGCCGCGGTGAACTCGGCCGGCGCCTACCAGCTGCCGCTGATCCTGTGCGTGGTCAACAACGGCTGGGCGATCTCGGTGCCGCGTTCGGCCCAGACCGGTGCCGAGACCCTGGCCCAGAAGGGCCTGGCCGGCGGCCTGTTCTGCCTGCAGGTGGACGGCAACGACCTGATCGCGGTGCTGGCGGCCATGGAGCAGGCGCGCGAACGTGCCCTGTCCGGCAAGGGCGGCACGGTGCTGGAGTTCCTCACCTACCGCCTGTCCGACCACACCACCGCCGACGACGCCCGCCGCTACCGCGACGACGCCGAGGTCAAGGCCGCCTGGCAGCGCGAGCCGCTGATCCGCCTGCGCAAGTACCTCACCGCCGCCGGCGTGTGGAGCGAGGAGGAAGAGAAGGCCTGGATCGCCGAGTGCGGCACCCGCGTGGACGAGGAGGTCAACGCCTACCTCAACTGCCCGGTGCAGCCGGTCGAGGCCATGTTCGATTACCTGTACGCCGATCCGCCGCCGGACCTGCTGGCCCAGCGCGCCGCCGCCATCGCCCTGGAGCAGCGCCATGGATGACATCAAGCGCGCCCTTCCCGGAACCCCGGCCGGCCACGACGTGGCCCACAGCGCGGCCAGCAACAGCGGAGAAACCACCATGACCGCCCCCCCGATCACCCTCATCGAAGCCGTCACCCAGGCCCTTGCATGGGAAATGGAACACGACCCGTCGGTGCTGGTGCTGGGCGAGGACGTGGGCGTCAACGGCGGCGTGTTCCGCGCCACCGCCGGCCTGCAGCAGCAGTTCGGTGCACAGCGCGTGCTGGACACCCCGCTGGACGAGACCACCATCGCCGGCCTCACCGTCGGCCTGGCCGCGCAGGGCATGAAGCCGGTGGCCGAGGCCCAGTTCGACGGCTTCGTCTACCCGATGGTCGACCACATCATCTGCCACGCCGCGCGCCTGCGTAATCGCACCCGTGGCCGCCTGCACTGCCCGATGGTGCTGCGCGTGCCGTGGGGCGGCGGCATCCGTGCGCCTGAGCACCACAGCGAGGCCAACGAAGCCATCTTCACCAACGTGCCGGGCCTGCGCGTGGTGCTGCCGTCCAGCCCGCAGCGTGCCTATGGCCTGCTGCTGGCCGCGATCCGCGAGCCGGATCCGGTGATCTACATGGAGCCCAAGCGCATCTACCGCCAGTACAAGGAAGTGGTCGCCAACGATGGCGAGGCACTGCCGCTGGACGTGTGCTTCGTGCTGCGCGACGGCACCGACGTGACCCTGGTGACCTGGGGCGCGCAGGTGAAGGAAGCGCTGGAGGCAGCCGACAAGCTGGCCGGCGAAGGCATCAGCGCCGAAGTGATCGACGTGGCCACGCTGCGCCCGCTCGACTTCGCCACCATCGCCGAGTCGGTGGCCAAGACCGGCCGCTGCGTGATCGTGCAGGAAGCGCCCAAGACCGCCGGCTTCGGTGCCGAGATCGCCGCCCGCCTGGCCGAGGAGTCGATGTACGACCTGCTCGCCCCGGTCGAGCGCGTCACCGGCTATGACACCCACATCCCGCTGTTCCGCCTGGAAATGAAGTACCTGCCGAGCGTGGAGCGGATCGTGGCGGCGGCCAAGCGCGCGGTGGCGGCGGGCTGACATGCAGGCACGCCTGACCGGCAGCCACCGCAGCCAGTACCGCAATCCGTTGCACGTGCACACCGGGCAGATCGTCGCCCTGGGTGTGCGTGACGAGGAATGGCCGGCGTTCGCGTGGGTGACCACCGACGCCGGCGATGCCGGATGGACGCCGATTGCCTGGTTGCGGATGCTCGACGACGGCCGCGCCGAAGTGCTGCGCGACTACAGCGCGCGCGAACTGGACGTGGACCGTGGCGAGCAGGTGCGGCTGCACCATGAACATGGCGGCTGGTGGTGGTCCGAGCGTGCCGATGGCACGCAGGGCTGGCTACCGGCACGCGAACTTGAATTGCTGGAAGAGAACTGCACATGAGCCAGACCAAGAGCTTCAACCTGCCCGACCTGGGCGAAGGCCTGCCGGACGCCACCATCGTGGAGTGGTTCGTCAAGGAAGGCGACGTGATCAAGCTGGACGAGCCGCTGGTCTCGATGGAGACCGCCAAGGCCGTGGTCGAGGTGCCCTCGCCGGTGTCCGGCAAGGTACTGAAGCTGGCCGGCGCGCCGGGTGACATCGTGGTCACCGGCCACATGCTGGCGCACTTCGAGATCGACCCGAACCTGCCGCAGCGTGCCGAAGGCCAGGACACCGGCCACCACCACGGCGCCCCGGCACCGGCTGCTTCGGCACCTGCACCTGCCGCAGCGCCGGCACCGGCTGCTGCCGCCGAACGTGCCGACGAAGGCACCGTGGTCGGCGCGATGGTCAGCTCCAATGCCGTGCACACCGAGCAGGCCGTGGCCGTCGGTGGCGTCAAGGCAGTGCCGGCCGTGCGCGCGATGGCGCGCAAGCTGGGCGTGGATCTGGCCCGCGTGCGTGCCACCGGCGCCGACGGCGCGGTGACGATGAACGATGTGAAGCAGGCCGCCGAAGCCGGTACCGCCCGCGTCGGCGCACCTCTCCCGCGGGCGGGAGAGGTCGGCGCACAGCGTGCGCCGGGTGAGGGCGCTCCCCCATCCGCCCTGCGGGCACCTTCCCCCGCAGGCGGTGGAAGGGATGAAGCCGCCCGCACCCCGCTTTCCGCCGCCGGCAAGCCGATGCGTACCGCGCCGCCGGGCGTGGTCGCCAAGGGCCAGCCGGAACCGCTCAAGGGCGTGCGCCGCAACATGGCGCGGGTGATGGCCGATGCGCACAGCAAGGTCGTGCCGACCACGCTGACCGACGACGCCGACATCCACGCCTGGGCACCGGGCAATGACATGACCTCGCGCCTGGTGCGCGCGATCGTGGTCGCCTGCCAGACCGTGCCGGCGATGAATGCCTGGTTCGACGGTGACAACCTCACCCGCACCCTGCACGCGCAGGTCGACATCGGCATCGCGGTGGACACCGACGACGGCCTGTTCGTGCCGGCCCTGCGCAATGCCGACATGCTCGACGCCCGTGGCGTGCGCGAGGGCATCAACCGCCTGCGCCAGCAGGTGGAAGACCGCTCGATCGCCGCTTCGGAATTGAGCGGCTACACCATCTCGCTGTCCAACTTCGGCATGTTCGCCGGCCGCTACGCAACGCCGGTCGTCGTGCCGCCGTGCGTGGCCATCGTCGCCGCCGGCCGCGCCCGCTTCCAGCTGACGCCGGTGATGGGTGGCGTGGAAACGCACAAGGTCATCCCGCTGTCGGTCACCTTCGACCACCGCGCCTGCACCGGCGGCGAAGCCGCCCGCTTCCTGCGTGCGCTGATCGACGACCTGGCACGGGCCAACTGACCGGTCCTGCCACCGCAGTCCCGGGGCCCGCAGTGATGCGGGCCCTTTTTTTGGGATCGATGCAGCGCCCCCCCCCTGCTGAACACGCATGCACGCCTGCGGGCCGTTACCATACGGCCCGCTACTTCAATGGGAAAACGCAATGGGAATAATGACAGGGATGGTTGTCGGCGCCGTGATCGGGCTGGGGGCATTGAACGTGATGGCACTGATCGCCAGGAACAGCGGCCGGCCGTTCGACCAGACCACGCTGACCAGCGATGAAGACGTCCTGGCGCAGGTCGCCACCTGGGCACAGGCCAATGGCTACCACCTTGCCAGCGAAGCCGGCCCGAACCGCGTCTACCGCAAGGGCAAAGGCTTCTTGACCGCACCGATGTTCCTGGAAGTCAGCCGCGACGGGAACCGCTACACCTTCCGCAGCTACACCCGCATCAACGGCCTGATCATCAAGGGTGACATGGCCCTGAGCGGTGGCAGCTTCGTCGCCAGCGTGCCGCGCGCAATGGCCCGCAAGGCGCAGAACCTGCTGTTCGCCCAGCTGCACGCGCCGCCAATCCACTGATCGTTGCCGGGCCGGCGGATACCGCGGTGTCATCCTCCGGCGTTACGATGGGCCGGCAAGCCACGCACACGATTCGGTAAACACCATGGACGCTTGGATCTGTACGCAATGCGGTGTACGCAATGGCATCGAGGCACGCGTGTGCTGGCGTTGCGGCACGCATGCCGACGGCAGTGCCCCCGACCCCGAGGCGCACGCGCCGGGCGTCGTGCATGTCCAGGGGCCGCGACAGATGACCTGCCTGCGCTGCACCGACAGCGAAATGGCCTTCATCGGTCGCCGCCGCTTCCACGAGGGCGCGCAGGCGATGCCGTTCCTGCTCGGCGAACTGGGCGAACTGTTCGTGCACCGCGAGGAGTTCGACCTGTACGCCTGCCCGTCGTGCGGCAAGGTGGAACTGTTCCTGTCCAGCAGCCCGCAGTAAGGCGCGCCGATGCAGGACAGGCGCTGGCTGGTCGGATTGTTCGTGCTGGTCTACCTGGCCATGTTGCTGGGCGGCGCGGCGCTCAAGCCCGGGTATTCGCCGGTGGCGCAGTACATCAGTGAACTCGGTGCCACCGGCAGCGCGCACGCGCGGCTGATCAGCCTGGCCGGCTTCATCCCGGTGGGCGTGCTGGGCGCGGTGCTGCTGGTGGTGATGGCCGCGCGCGTACCGCTGATGGGTATCGGGCGCGTCGGCTACTGGCTGCTGCTGTGCGAACCCCTGGCCTGGATCGGCTCGGCGCTGGCGCCATGTGACCTGGGCTGCCCGCATGGCGGCAGCGTCTGGCAGGTGCTGCACAACCTGTTGGGCGTGCTGACCTACCTGGGCACCACGCTGGGACTGGTGTTGATGGCGGCCGCGCCCGGCCTGCGGCCCGCCACCCGGTTGCTGTGGATCGCGCTGGCGATGGCCTGGCTGCTGCTGTTCCTGCTGATGGGCACTCCCGCGCTGGCTGACGTGCGCGGTTTGCTGCAACGCCTGGCCGAATGGCTGGTCTACGGGGCGTTGTGCAGCGCCGCCTGGCACCTGGCCGGCCCGCGCGCCATCGCAACCGGCGCTGCAACCACACGCGGGTAAGCTGCCGGCTCCCCTGCCACCCGGAGCCCTCCATGAGCCACCGCAGCCGTCTTGCCGGATTCATCATCGATTGCCAGGACACCGACAGCGACACCGCCGCCGCGTTCTGGGGCGCCGCACTGGGGCTGGAGGCCGAGCCCAGCGAATCCAACACCGATGGTTCGCAGTACAGCCGCCTGCGCGATGCCCCCGGCCACCTGAATGTCGAGGTGCAGCGTGTCAGCCACGCCTCGCGCGTGCACCTGGACATCGAAGCGGACGACATCGACGCCGAGGCCGACCGCCTGGAAGCCCTGGGCGCCCGCCGCATCGGCTTCGTCAAGCGCTGGTGGGTGATGGAAGCGCCAACGGGCCATCGTTTCTGCGTGGTACGCATGCATCACCCCGAGCAGGGCGCGCCACCGCGCGTCTGGGAGTGAACACCCACGGCATCGGATAATCCGCGCAGCCTTCCCTGGAGATGCAGCCAATGTCCGTTCCCACCCTCACCGGTGCCCGCGTGCTGGTCGCCGGCGGCAGCCGCGGCATCGGCCTGGCCATCGCCGACGCCTTTGCCCGCGCCGGCGCGCGCATCAGCCTGTGCGCACGCAATGCACAGATATTGCAGCAGGCCGCCGTGCTGCTGGAGGCCACCGGTGCGCAGGCGGTCCATGCGCAGTCCTGCGACCTCGCCGATCCGGCGCAGATCGCGCAGTGGGTGGACGCCGCGGCCACCGCGCTTGGCGGCATCGACATCGTCGTCAACAACGCCTCCGGCTATGGCAACGGCAATGACGATGCCAGTTGGCAGGCCGGCTTCGACATCGACCTGATGGCGGCCGTGCGCACCAACCGCTGCGTGCTGCCCCACCTGCGCCGCAGCGCGATGCCGGCCATCCTCAACATCAGCTCGATCAACGCCTCGGTGCCGACCCCACGCGCGGCGGCGTACTCCACGGCCAAGGCCGCGCTGAACTACTACACCACCGCGTTGGCCACCGAGCTGGCGCACGAGCGCATCCGGGTCAATGCCCTGGCGCCAGGCTCGATCGAATTCCCCGGTGGCCTGTGGGAGCGTCGCCGCAGCGAGGAGCCGGCGTTGTACGCACGGATCCGCGACAGGATCCCGTTCGGCGGCTTCGGCGATGTCGAGGACGTGGCGCAGGCAGCGTTGTTCCTGTGTTCGCCGGCGGCGCGCTGGATCACCGGGCAGGTGCTGGCGGTGGATGGCGGCCAATCGCTGCCTGCGTGACCCTCTCAGGAACGGCCTCGGTCACGAAGCCGATCAGGGTTCCTGCACGAGAGCACCCCTCCCCAGCCCTCCCCTTGCCTGCGGCAAAGGGAGGGGGCGTAGGAACGGCTTCGACCGCGAGCCTGCGTCAGAAACAACGTCCCCCCGCCCTCCAGAACTCACGCCAACGCCGCCGAGCCCACCACCCGTTCGCCCGGCGTGGGCGCCAATACCGCCTCCACCAACGCCCCGGCGATCCGTTCGGCCGGATTGATCCGCCAGGCCTTGGGCAGCACCGGCCCCAGCGCGCTCAATACCACCAGGGCGGCGTGCTCACCGGCACGTTTCTCCAGTCGCTCACCGCCGATCAGCCCGGGCCTGACCAAGGTCAACGCATCGAACCCCAGCGCGCGCAGGTCGCGTTCCAGTTCGCCCTTGACCCGGTTGTAGAAGAACCACGAACCGGCATCGGCTCCCATCGCCGAGTTCAACGCGAACACCGCGCAGCCCCGCGCCCGTACCGTGCGGGCGATCAGCAGCGGGTAGCCATGGTCGACCTGGCGGAACGCCTCGCGCGAACCGGCCTGCTTCAAGGTCGACCCCAGTGCGCAGATCGCCGCATCCACCTGCCACCACGGCGCGTCCAGCGGCAAGGCGGCGAAATCCTGCACCGGGTTGTGCAGGCGTGCATCGACCACCGGCAATGGCCGCCGGGTCGGCGCCACCACCGCGCTGCAACGCGCATCGGCCAGCAGGCGCCGCAGCACCTGCGCCCCGACCAACCCGGTCGCCCCCGCCAACAGCACCCGCATGTCCCGCTCCTGTGATCGACTGCGATTCAAGCCCCCCACCACCTTGCCGATAATGAGGCTTGGATACCACCCCGCCCGGGGGCGCCTGCGCGCCCCCGCACCCCCACCCGAACCCGCGCGCCATGGCCGACAGCTCCGATTCCTCCGCACCAGGCAGCCTCGGGCTGGGACGCATCCTGTCGCGTCGGACCAGCTCTGCGCCGCGGCCCGAACCGGCGACGCTGGACAACCCCGGCATGGCCCTGCTGCAGCGCCTGTTCGTCGGCGCCGACAGCCCCGAGCCGCTGCTCGGTGCCTTTGCCCAGGGCATGTGCAGCCTGCCGGGTGAACTGGGCGACATGGGCCAGCGCCTGCACAGCGCGCATGCCGAGCGGGACTGGGAGCGTTATGGCCGCCTGATGCGGCAGCTGATCGACAAGTACATCCGCACCATCGAGCAGGAGCCGCCCGTCGGCAATGGCGAGGCCGCGCAGCTGCGCGACCTGCTGGCCAACACGCTCGATGCGGTGCTGGCGAGCCTGATGCAGCATTCGCCCGAGCTGGAGCAGCAGGCACGGCGGATGGGCGAGGAACTGCGGGCCTGGCGCAGCGGCCAGGCCCTGCAGCCGGTGGCCCAGCACCTGCGCGAGTTGTGCCACCAGGTCGGCGTGCGCAGCGAGGGCCTGCAGGAGCAGCGCGACCTGCTGCTGAGCCTGTTCGATCTGCTGCTGGAGAACATCACCGAGCTGCTCGACGCCGACAGCTGGCTGCACGGCCAGATCCGCAGCGTGCGCCAGCTGCTGTCCGGTCCGCTGGACGGCGATGCGCTGGAGCAGACCCGCAATGACCTGCGCGAAGTGATCTACCGGCAGGGGTTGCTGCGCCAGGGCATCGACGAATCCAAGCAGGCGATGAAGGAACTGATGGTCGATTTCATCGACCAGGTCGACGGCATGGCCATCGAAACCGGCGAGTACCACGACCGCATCGCCAGCTATGCCATCGCCGTGCGCCAGAGCCGCAGCATCGCCGACCTGACCAGCCTGCTGCAGGACGTGCTGCAGGACACCGCGCGCGTGCAAGCGCAGGCCGCGCGGGCGCGTGACCACCTGGCCAATGCGCGCGCCGAAGCACAGGCCGCCGAGCAGCGCGTGCGCCAGCTGGAAACCGAACTGGCCGAAGCCGGCAACCAACTGCGCACCGACCCGCTGACCGGCGCCCTGAACCGGCGCGGGCTCGATGCCCTGCTTTCAAGCCTGCCCGACGACGGGGCCACGCTCAGCATCGCGCTCCTGGACCTGGACCACTTCAGCCAGACCAATGCCGCCTTCGGCCACGCCGGCGGCGACCGTGCGCTGCGCCACCTGGTCGCCACCGCGCAGGCGCGACTGGGCAGCCACGGCCACGTCGCCCGCCTCGGCGGCGACGAATTCGTGCTGGTGCTGCCCGCCATGCCGCAGGCGCAGGCACAGACCCAGTTGCGCCGCCTGCAGGAAGCGCTGGCCCAGCGCCCCTTCCTGCAGGACGACCAGCGGGTGCACGTACGCTTTAGCGCCGGCACGGCGCAACGCCGCCCCGGCGAGCCGACCGAGTTGCTGCTGCAGCGCGCCGACCGCGCGCTCTACGCCGCCAAGCAGGCCGGCCGCGACCAGATACGCAACGCCGACTGAGCCGCCTGCCGTGCGGCCGGCCCCGGCCGACCGCGAACGCCTCTCCCCCGCCGCTGTGATATTCCCTGCGCTGGTGCGAATCACCCTTGCATGGACATCCCCGTGACCGCCAACGCCACGCTGCAGCACCACTTCGCCGACCTGCTGCAGCAGCACCAGGGCATCGTGCTCAAGGTGGCCCGCGCCTGGAGCCAGGCAGCGGAGGACCGCCGCGACCTGGTCCAGGACATCAGCATCCAGGCCTGGCGCGGCTTCGCCTCGTTCGACCCGGACAAGGCCCGGTTCGGCACCTGGCTGTACCGGGTGGCCCTGAACGTGGCCATCTCCCAGCAGCGCAGCCGGCAGTTGCGGCAGCGCCACCACGGCACGCTCGCCCCCGACCCGATGGAATCGGGCCTGGCCGTGGAGGACACCGCCGAGCAGGCTGCCCAGCGCGCACAGCTGCATGCCGTGATCCACGCCCTGCCGCCACTGGACCGCGCCCTGTTGCTGCTGCACCTGGATGACTGCAGCCACCAGGAGATCGGCCAGGTGCTCGGCATCAGCGCCGGCAATGCCGCCACCCGCCTGCACCGCCTGCGCCAGCAGCTGCGCCGGCACCTGTCCCCTTCCCAAGACTGACGAGGCCCCCGATGGAACTGGAACAGCTCAAGGCCGCCTGGGCCGACCAGGCACGACGCATCGACGCGCTGGAGGCCACGGCGCTGGAGGCCTGGCGGCAACCGCGCCAGCAGCAGGTACGCCGCCGCCTGCGCGGCTTCAGCGCGCTGCAGCTGGGTTGGCTGCTGGTGTGGATCATAGTGACGATGCTGGCGGCGGGGTTCTGGATCGCGCATCGCGACGTCCCGCACCTGCTGCTCACCGGCTTGGCCTTCCACGTGTATGGCATCGTCGCGATCTGGGTGTCCATCACCCGCGCCCTGCTGGCGCTGCGCATCGACATGCTCGATGCGCCGGTCCTCCAGCGGATGCAGCAGCTGGCACGGCTGCAACGCTTCACCGCAGCCACCGAACTGGCGCTGGGACTGCCGTGGTTCTGCCTGTGGCTGCTGGCCACGCAGTGGCTGTGCGTGCAGTGGCTGCACCTGGACCTGTACCGGCTGGCGCCGCAATGGTTCGTTGCCACGCTGGGCTTCGGCATCGTGGCGATGCTCGCCAGCGCCGCGCTGGCGCGCTGGGCACTGCGTCGGCTGCCACCAACGCATGGCCTGCAGCGCCTGCTGCAGAGCCTCTCGGGTCACTCACTGGCACGCGCGCAACAGCACCTGCGTGAGCTCTCCACCCCGCCGTGATCCATGCCACGGAGCGTCATCGCATGCAGCGCGGCCCGGGCCGCGCTGCATGCCGGCACCTCAGTGCGCCGGCGCGGAGCCGCCGCGCAGCTTCTGCACCAACGTCACCACCGCCAGCACCACCGCACCGATGCCCACGCCCACCACCACGCTGCCCAGCGCGTTGGCCAGCCACTCCAGGTGGGACGGGGCCAGCCCGACCACGAAGTGGTGCAGCGCCGGGATCGAATGCACCAGGATGCCGCCGCCGACCAGGAACATCGCCGCCGTACCGGCGATCGACAGCCCGCGCATCAGCCACGGCGTGGCATGCAGGATGCCGCGCCCGAGCGCGGCCATCGCCTTGCCCTTGTCCAGCATCCACGCGCCGATGTCATCGAGCTTCACGATGCCCGCCACCAGGCCGTAGACGAACACCGTCATGCCCAGTGCCACGGCGATCAGCGTGGCCACCTGCTGGCCGAACGGCGCGCTGGACACCACGCCCAACGACAGCACGATGATCTCCGCCGAGAGGATGAAGTCGGTGCGCACTGCGCCCTTGATCTTGTTCTTCTCCCAGGCCACCACGTCGGTCCTGTCATCGGCCAGCGCGCGGGTCAGCTCGGCCTTGTGGGCGTCGTCCTCGTCCTTGGAATGCAGGAACTTGTGCGCGAGTTTTTCCACGCCCTCGTAGCAGAGGAAGGCACCGCCGAGCATCATCAGCGGGGTGATCGCCCACGGCAGCCAGGCGCTGATCGCCAGCGCCGCCGGCACCAGGATCGCCTTGTTGAGCAGCGAGCCCTTGGCCACCGCCCACACCACCGGCAACTCGCGGTTGGCGCTGACCCCGGTCACCTGCTGGGCATTGAGGGCCAGGTCGTCGCCCAGCACGCCGGCGGTCTTCTTGGCCGCGACCTTGGTCAGGATGGAAACGTCATCAAGCAGGGTGGCGATGTCGTCGAGCAGGGCGAACAGGCTGGCTCCAGCCATGGGGAGGTTCCGAAGGGGGAAGAGCTGCCGATTCTCACTCATCGGTGCGCCGCAACGCGAGGGGGCCGCATTCACCCTTCGCCCACCCTTCCGCAGCCACACTGGGGATCCCTGCCCCTGTGGACCCCTGCGTTTGAACGAGCAGCCCACCACCAGTGACAGCCCGGCCACCGTTGGCGGCATGAGCCGCCGCCAGCAGATCGTTCGCCTGCTGCTGCGCTATCGCAACTCCGGCGTGTTCTCCGGCATCTCGCTCGACGGCGAGCTGCCGCGCCTGGCGCGCGCGCCGGCCGCCGGTGACCCGACCCAGTTCGTCGCCGACCTGGAGGCGCTGGGCGCCACCTTCGTCAAGCTCGGCCAGGTGTTGTCCACCCGCCCGGACATGATCCCCGCCGAGTACGTGGCCGCGCTGGAGCGCATGCAGGAGAAGGTCGCGCCGATCCCGGTCGAGCAGATCCGCGCCATCGTCGAGGAAGACCTCGGCGCGTCGATCAGCAAGCTGTTCAACTGGTTCGACCCCGAACCGCTGGGCTGCGCCTCCATCGCCCAGGTCCACCGCGCGCAGCTGCGCGATGGCCGGGAAGTGGCGATCAAGGTGCAGAAGCCGGACATCGCCGCGCAGCTGCGCTCGGACATCGGCGTGCTGCGCAGCTTCGCCAGCGCCGCCGACCACCTCACCCGGGTTGGCCGCAAGGTGCGCTTCTCCGATTGGCTGGAGGAGTTCGCCAAGACCCTGCGCATGGAACTGGACTACGAGGCCGAGGCGGCCAGCCTGGCGCGTTTCGGCCAGCACCTGGCGCCCTATCCGGAGTTGTGGGTGCCGCAGCCGATCTGGGACCTGTGCAGCCGGCGCGTGCTGACCATGGAACTGGTGCCAGGCGTGCGCGTGGACGCGATCCCGCCGGTTCGCCGTACCGAACAGCCGATGCTGCCGTTGGCCGCGGCGCTGGTGCGCGGCTACCTGGACCAGATCTTCGTGCATGGCGAGATCCACGCCGACCCGCACCCGGGCAACCTGCGCGTCACCCCGGACGGGCAACTGGCCATCTTCGACCTGGGCATGGTCGCGCACGTGCCGCCGCGCCTGCGCGAACGCCTGCTCAAGCTGCTGTTCGCCGCCGTCGATGGCCGCGGCGAGGAAGTGACCGACGAGATCATCGCCATCAGCACCCGGCTGGAGGACTACAACGAGGAACGCCACCTGCGCGAGACCGGGCAGATGATTGCCCGCTACGCCGCCAACGGCACCGTCTCCGAGGGCCAGGTGGTGCTGGAGATCGTGCGCATCGCCACCGCCAGCAACCTGCGCACGCCGCCGGAACTGAGCCTGCTCGGCAAGGCGCTGCTCAACCTGGAAGGCGTGTGCCGGGTACTGGCACCGGAGATGGATACGCGCAAGGTGGTGGAAAAGCAGCTCCAGCACGTGATGCGCGCGCGGTTCCGCAAGTCGCTTTCGCGCGCCAACCTGGCCAGTGAGGCGATGGAGCTGCAGCACCTGCTGCGCGACGGCCCACGGCGCATGTCCGACATCCTCAGCCTGGTCGCCGAGAACCGCCTGCAGATGAAGGTCACCGGGCTGGAGGAGTCGCGCCTGATGGAAAACATCCAGAAGGTCGCCAACCGCATCGCCGCCGGGCTGATCACCGCCGCGCTGCTGCTCTCCTCGGCCTTGCTGATGCAGGTGCCCACGCGCTTCACGCTGTTCGGTTACCCGGCGTTCGCGATCCTGCTGTTCCTGCTGGGCGTGGCGATCGGCATGGGCCTGATCGTCAGCGCGTTGTTGTTCGATCGCCGCACGCGCTCACGCGAACGCGAGGAACGCGGCCACCGCTGAAGGCTCAGGCAGCCTTGGGATGCAGCACGACCGAGGGCGTCGCAGGCATGCCCGCGCACTTGCCATTGAAGAACTCGACGCTGTCGCCGGCCTCGCGCACGGCCAGCGCATACAGCAACGGCAGCGCACTCGGCGCCAGGTGCATGTCCCGCTCACCACCGGGCGCGGGCAGCCGGCATTCGGCCAGGCGCACGATGTCGCCCGCGTCGATCAACTGGCCCACCTGGTCACGGAAGCACGACACCTGTTGGCGCGTGGCATCGTCAGCATCCGGGCAGATGGTGCCGATGCCGGCGATCAGGACGCCCTGCTCGCGCAGTGGCCGCAGCCATGCCGCCAACGCGGCATGTTCCAGCGCCGACAGCTCCGAATCCAGGCTGATCTGCACCACCGGGATATCCGCCTGCGGGTATAGCGCCTGCACCAGCTGCACGACTTCCGGATCCAGCGGATGACTGCTGTCCAGGCGTGCACTCGGCATGTCGAGCAGGCCGGCGACGCGGCGCGCCACCCGCGTGGATACCGATTCCATCGCGTGCAGGCTGTCCTGCTCGGGCGCGATGCTGATGCAGACCCCGCGCGTCTGCCAACGCGGCGAGACACACACGATCGCGCGCGGGCGCGGGTAGGCCTGGGTGGCCTGCTGCAACGCGGCGGCATCCCAGCCAGGCACGGACAACTCTTCCAGGCCGGCGAACAAGGCCGGCATGCGTTGCAATTCCATTGATTTCCCCTTGAGGCGGGGGCCGGCTCCTGTTGCTGGCAGCCATCGATGGCGACCGTAAGAGCTGCTGTTCCCCGGAGATCGGTGATGGCCTGCGGCGCCACTTCACCTTGCGATGCACAAAATGATGCCTAGCACGTCATGGCTGGATCATGAATAGGCGAATTGCCCGTTTTTGACCGAAACATTT
>NZ_JAYFUH010000078.1:0-7534 GCF_034961085.1 Stenotrophomonas capsici
GCTTCTCGCGCAGGCCTCCGGCATCGGGGGAGGCATAGCGCGCCGACAGCCAGCCCACCAGCAGCAGTGACAACAGCCAGGCACCGGCCAGCAGCGCGAGCGGCACCCAGCCCGGCCGCGCCGATGCGCCGCCACGGGGGGTGATCTGGAAACGGGAAGTGGGTCGAGGGCTCATGGCAGGCTCCGGCGCCCCGACAGGGCGGCCTTGCTCGGTCTGACTAACGACGGGCCAGTGTAAACGAGAGTCGATGGCCGACGCCTGTACCCGCGCATCTGGCAATCATCGCGGGCATATCCGATAGTTGGGACCCTGCTCACGGTTCGCACGCGGCCCCTCCCATGACCGAAGCCCACATATTCGTCATCGGCATCCTGCTGGCCTGGCTGGCCGGCATCCGTGTCTACCTGACCGTGTTCGGCGTCGGTCTGGCCGGGCTGCTGGGCTGGGTGGACCTGCCTCCAGCCCTGCAGGCCACTGAATCGTGGTGGGTGCTGGGCACCTCCGCCGCGCTGGCCGCGGCCGAGTTCTTCGCCGACAAGATACCCGGCGTGGATTCGATCTGGGACCTGGTCCAGACCCTGGCCCGCGTGCCCGCCGGGGCGTTCCTGGCCGCCGCCACGCTGTCGCCGGACGGCCAGCTCGGCACCGGCGCCCTCGTTGCCGGCGCCGGCGTCGCGCTGGCCAGCCATGGGCTCAAGTCCGGCACCCGCGCCCTGCTCAACACCTCGCCCGAGCCGGCCAGCAACTGGGTCGCCTCCGTCGCCGAGGACACCGTGGTCGTCGGCGGCCTGGCGCTGGCGTTGGCGCATCCGTGGCTGGCACTGTGCTTCGTGCTGGGCGCCAGCATCCTCGGAGCGCTGGTGGTCTGGCTGGTTTGGCGCATGCTGTGGCGCGGCCTCAAGCGCCTGTTCGCGGCCCCGGCGGCGACGCCTCCCCTTTCCGGCAGTGGCGAACGGTCGCTGCCACCCTCTTCCTGAACGCATAATCGCCCGGCCCACCGGGAGCAGAAATGGCAAGCACCGACACCCCGACCCCGACCGCCCGACCCATTCGTGCGGAAACCCCGCCCGCCGGCTACTGGCAGCGCTGGAGCGTGCGCAATGCGCCGCCGGCCGAAGCCGTGCAGGCGCAGATCCGCAGCAGCGGCGAGGACGCCCCGGCCGCCGATCCGGCGCAGGCCACCGATGCCGAAGCGCCGTACCGGGTCCTTATCATCGAGGACAACCGCTCCCAGGCGCTGTTCGCGCAGAGCGTGCTGCATGGCGCCGGCATGCAGGCCTTCGTGCAGATGGATGTCGATGGCGTGCAGCAGGCCATCACCGAGCACCGCCCCGACCTGATCCTGATGGACCTGCACATGCCCGGCATCGACGGCATGCGCCTGACCGCGATGATCCGCCAGCATCCGCAGCAGCAGTTGCTGCCGATCGTGTTCCTGACCGGTGAAGCCGACCCGGACCGCCAGTTCGAAGTACTCGATTGCGGTGCCGACGACGTGCTGGTCAAGCCGATCCGCCCTCGCCACCTGGTCGCCGCGGTCGCCAACCGGATCCGCCGCAACCGCATGCAGCCGGCCGGCCGCAGCGAGCCCGGCCCGCTGTTGAACAACCCGGAAACCGGCCTGCCCACGCGCCACAACGTCATGCAGCAGCTGCAGGCGGCGTTGGCGGCCTCGGCCAGCGGCGGACTGCTGTTCATCGAGATCGCCAGCGCGCTGGGCCTGCGCGAGCGTTACGGCTACGCCAGCTTCGAACGGTTGATGGTGCAGGCCGCACAGCGCCTGTTCGGCGGGCTCAAGCCTTACCAGCTGGCACGCCTGAACGACAACAGCTTCCTGCTGCTGGCCCGCGACCTGGACGAGACCAAGGTCGAGGAACTGGCCCAGTTCACCCGCACTATCCTGTCCGCGCAGCCGTTCTCCGCACGCGAGGAAGAATCGGTCTTCCTGCGTTGCGCCGTCGGCCATGCCCGCCTGTCGCAGGGCTTCGCCGACGCGGACAACGCGCTGGAAGCGGTCGAGCGCACTACCCTGCAGGCGCGCCTGAGCCATACCGGCAGCGCTGCCTACGTGCCCGAGGACGAGGCCCAGAACAAGGAACACCTGGCCCTGCTGGACGGCCAGTTGGAGCTGGCCTACCAGCCCATCGTCGCCGTCGCCGGCAGCGACACGGCGCAGTACCAGCTGCTGTTGCGCCTGCGCCAGAGCAACGGCACCCTGCTTTCCGCCGGCCAGGTCATCCCGGCCGCCGAAGCCGCCGGCCGCATCGCCGACCTCGACCAGCAGGTGGTCGAACACGCGCTCGGCCTGCTGCACCTGTACCAGTTCGCCACCCCGCCGATGCGCCTGTTCGTGTCCCAGTCGCTGCGCACGCTGGCCCGCGGTGCCTATGCCGACTGGCTGCTCAAGGCGTTGCAGGACCGCCAGGTCGCCGGCAACGGGTTGGTCATCGACGTCCGCCTGTCCGATGCACTCGTGCATGTGGTCGGCCTGCAGCAGTTCTGCGCACGGCTGATGCCGGCCGGCGTGCAGTTCTGCCTGAGCCAGTTCGAACCCGGCGATGAAGCCAACGCCCTGCTGACCCAGCTGCCGCTGAGCTACGTGCGCATGGCCGCGCGCTACGCCGGCAGCCACACCAGCCAGAAACTGCGCGATGAGCTGCGCACCACCATCGACCTGGCCCACCGCGCCAACGTGCAGATCATCGGCCAGCAGATCGAAGACCCGCAGGCCGCCGCGGCGATGTGGATGGGGGGCGTGGACTTCATCCAGGGCAACGTCGTGCAGCACGCCGGCGCCGAGCTCAATTTCGATTTCCAGAACGCGGTGCTGTAAGTGGCCGGCCACGGGGGAGCGCGCAACTGGGCGCTGTTGGCCGCCGGCTGCGCGGCGGCCTCCGCTGCCACCGCCTGGCTGCCGCAGGTGCCGGCCGTGGCCGGTGGCGCGGCCGCTATCGCCGCGACCATCGCCGCGCTGCTGGCGGCGATCAGCGGCAATGGCCTGGCACGCGATGCACATGCCCTGCAGCTGCAGAACGACGAGCTGCAGCTGGAAGGCAATCGCCTGCGCCAGGCCGAGCAACGCCACGGCAAGCTCGAGCAGGAACTGCTGCAGGCCAAGCAGGCCGCCGAGGCCGCCACGCTGGCCAAGGGTGAATTCCTGGCCACGATGAGCCACGAGATCCGCACGCCACTCAACGGCATCCTGCCGATGCTGGAGATGGTCTCGCAGGGACCGCTGGATCCGGAGCAGCGCAACATGCTCAACACGGCCACCGAGAGTTCACGGCAGCTGTTCCGCATCGTCGATGACATCCTGGACTACTCCAAGCTCGAGGCGAACCGGCTGGAGCTGGAGATCACCACCTTCAACCTGCGCGAGACCCTGGAAGGCATGTTGCTGCTGATGCAGCGCGCCGCCGAGCACAAGGGCCTGCGCCTGTCGCTGCACATCGATCCGGCCGTGCGCCTGCCGGTGCGCGGCGATCCGGTGCGGCTGCGCCAGGTGATGGGCAACCTGCTGGTCAATGCGATCAAGTTCACCGAGCGCGGCAGCGTGCAGGTCAACGTCAAGCGGCTCGGCGAGACCCCGGCGCAGCACCAGCTGCGCTTCGAGGTGCGCGACACCGGCATCGGCCTGGACAGCGCGCAGCAGGAACGCCTGTTCAATGCCTTCACCCAGGCCGACGCCTCCACCACCCGCCTGTACGGCGGCACCGGGCTGGGCCTGGCCATCTGCAAGCGCATCGTCGACCTGATGCGCGGCACCATCGGCGTGCAGTCACAGCCGGGGCGCGGCGCCACGTTCTGGTTCGAGATCCCGCTGCTCAAGGTCATCGGCGACCTGCAGCAACCCGATCACCTCGGCAAGCCCCGCAAGGTCCTGCTGCTGCTGCCCGAACAACGCCTGCGCCAGCGCTTCGAGCGCATCCTCGCCACCTGGGGCTACGAGCCGCTGGCGGCGCCGGGCCTGCAGGAAGCCCTGGAGTACCTGCGCAACCCCGCCACCAGCAGCAGCTTCCATGCCGTCATCGGCGACCTGGAGTCCCAGCGCGGCAGTGCGGTCGCCTTGCAGCGTGCCGTCGAGCGCATGGGCAATACCGCTCCCCGGTTGGTGTGGCTGCAGGGCGATGCGCCACCGGCCGAGGACCTGCAGACCGGCGCGGCGATACTGCTGCCCAAACACCTGGCCGACGCACAGCTGCGCCAGGCGCTGGCGGCACCACGGGTGGTCGCACCGCGCCACGACGATGCGCCGGCAGCAACGATTGCGGCCAGCACCGCACCTGTTGCCACGGCCACGAACGTTCATGCCGGTGCCACACCCGACGCGGAACCGACGACCCCGCCGGTTCCGGCTCCCCCTGCCACGCCAGCTGCACCGGCCATCAGCGCGCCAACGCCCGTGCCGGCTGCGCCCGAGGCGCTTCCCGCGACCGACAACGTCGACCTGACCGGCATGAAGGTGCTGCTGGTCGAGGACAATCCGGTCAACCTGATGGTGGCGCAGAAGCTGCTCAAGGTCCTGGGTTGCATCCCCGACGCCGCCGAGAACGGGGCCATTGCCTTGGACAAGCTGCGCCGGCACGACTACGAGGCCGTGCTGATGGACTGCCAGATGCCGGTACTGGACGGCTATGCCGCCACCGGCCGCTGGCGCGCGCACGAGGCCAGCACCGGCAGCGCGCGGCTGCCGATCATCGCCATGACCGCCAACGCCATGGCCGGCGACCGCCAGCGTTGCCTGGATGCCGGCATGGATGACTACCTCTCCAAACCCATCTCACGCGCCCAACTGCAGGCCTGCCTGCAACGCCATCGGCACCTGCCGCCCGCTGCCACCACCACAACCGACACGCCCATGCCTTCAGAAGCCCCCAGCGCCCCCGCGGCGCCCCCGTCACCTGGCCCGGCCGACGTGCCGGCCATGGCGGTGCTGGACACCACCGTGCTGGACGAGCTGTTCGAGATAGCCGGCGATGAAACCGGCGCGATCATCGCCCTGTTCCTCGACGAAACGCCCCGCTTGGTCGAACAGTTGCAGCAGGCTGCCGCGATGGCGGACAACGAGCGCATCCGCGAGATCTCGCACAGCCTGAAGTCCTCCAGCGGCAATGTCGGTGCGCAGGCCCTGTCCGATGCCGCCCGCCGCATCGAACACGCCGCGCGCACCGGCACGCTGGAACGCCCGACGGTCATGGCCGCGCTGGTGATCGCCGAATTCGCCCGCGCCCGCATCGCCCTGGCCGCCTACCAGCACGGCCTGCCGCAGTCCTGACACCGGCGGGACGAAGGTCCCCGCCAGCCCTGCGCCCTGGCTACCGGTTGCGCGGGCCGGGACGGAATCCCGGCCCCGTCCCCAACCCCGTCCGCACCCGGCACATCCGCTCAACGCGACACGGCAACGCCGCCCCACGCACCAAACCGCACAAACGACAACGGCGCCATGCGCGGTCATCCACCGCACATGACGCCGTCGTGGCGAGACCCCGGAACTCAGTCGTCGATCTTGGTCAGCAGGTAGTTCGGCTCACCAATGCGCTCGATCAGGTCCAGCTGGGTCTCCAGCCAATCGATGTGCTCCTCCTCCGAATCGAGGATCTTCACGAACAGCTCGCGGCTGACGTAGTCGCTGATCGACTCGGCGTAGGCCACGGCATCGCGCAGCACCACGACGGCCTCGTTCTCCAGGGCCAGGTCGCACTTCAGGATCTCGGTCGGGTTCTCGCCGATGCGCAGCTTGCCCAACGCCTGGAAATTCGGCAGTCCCTCGAGGAACAGGATGCGATCGGAGAGCGCATCGGCGTGCTTCATCTCGTCGATCGATTCCTTGTACTCGTGCTCGGCCAGTTCCTTCAGGCCCCAGTTCTTCAGCATCTTGGCGTGCAGGAAGTACTGGTTGATTGCGGTCAACTCGTTGTAGAGGACCTTGTTGAGAAACTCGATGACTTTGGCGTCGCCTTTCATGGCACGGACTCCGACGGTGTGAACGGGCGAACTCTACCCGTTGTCGGCGCGCAATGAAGGAACGCGAATCGTGATCATTAGCCGCCGCGGCGGCGGGCAGGCTCAGGCGGCCTGCAACATCGGCAAGGGCAACTCGCGGGTCAGCCGCGCCTGCTCCAGCAGGCCTGCGGCCATGTCCAGGCAGGAGCCACAATTGGAGCCGCATCCGGTGCGCATGGTCAGTTCGGCCACGCTGTCACAACCGGCAAGCGCGGCTTCACGGATCTGGTGATCGGTAACCCCATTGCAGATGCAGACGTACACGGATGCTTGCTCGTTGGACAGCCCTGATTGGCTGAGCGCATTCCACCGCAAATGATAATGGTTGTCAATTCCAGCCGTTAATCATTATTAATCTTCTTCCGCCATGGCCCCTGCCGCCGTTGCCGCTTGCGCGGCCGGTCGTGCCCGGCGGTATTGCCCGGCAGCCAGGCCTCCAGCGCCGAGGCCGGCATCGACTGCACGCCGGACCCGGCGATGCCCCGCGCCAATGGCGCCAGGTGCCGCAATGCACGGGCATAGACACCGCGCTTGAAGATCACCACATGCTCGACCGGGTACCAGAAATCCACCCAGCGCCAATGATCGAACTCGGGGGTCTCGGTCTGGTCCAGGCGCACATGCGCCTCGTCGCCGGTCAGGCGCAACAGGAACCAGACCTGCTTCTGGCCGATGCAGACCTGGCGTTCGTTGCGGCGTACGGCCCGGCTGGGCAGCCGGTAGCGAAGCCATCCGGGGGTCGCCCCCAGTACTTCGACGTGTTCGGGCAGCAGGCCGGTTTCCTCCTGCAGCTCGCGGTACATGGCTTCGACAGGCGTTTCGTCGGTATTCATTCCGCCCTGCGGGAACTGCCAGCCATCCCGGCGCACGCGTCGTGCCCAGAACACCTGCCCATCCTCCCGCATCAGCACAATGCCGACATTCGGTCGATAGCCGTCCGGATCGATCACGATGCGGACTCCTAAAATTTCTACTGCCGAGGACTCTGCCATGGCCTTGCGCAGGCCACAAGCGCGAAAAAATCTGTTGACAGAATGACGCGGCACCACCAGAATTACCGGCTCCCAAGGCTATGTAGCTCAGCCGGTTAGAGCACAGCACTCATAATGCTGGGGTCGGTGGTTCGAGTCCACCCATAGCCACCATGGGAACGCAGGTTCCACCTGCACTACAGCCCCGTCGCCAAGCGGTAAGGCATCTGACTCTGACTCAGACATTCGGAGGTTCGAATCCTTCCGGGGCTGCCAGACACAAAAAGGCCTGATCGAAAGATCAGGCCTTTTCTGTTCCACCCTCTCGCGCCAATGCCCAACCAGCGGGCCGGATGTGCGATAATCGCGCTGCACCACAGCCCCGTCGCCAAGCGGTAAGGCATCTGACTCTGACTCAGACATTCGGAGGTTCGAATCCTTCCGGGGCTGCCAGACACGAAAGACCCGATCGAAAGATCGGGTCTTTTTTTATGCATCGACCGGGCCCGGAAGATTCCAGCAAGGCGGATACCCGCGCCGGATCCACACCCCGGAAACG
>NZ_JAYFUH010000079.1:0-30853 GCF_034961085.1 Stenotrophomonas capsici
CGCCCTCCCCTTGGCTTCGCCAGAGGGAAGGGATGGATGCCAGCACTCGGACGGTTTTCCACACCCCATGTGGAAAGCGATGGGAGAAGCATGTGGATAAGTGCTTGCAGCCATTGCGCGACAAGGCGCTTCAACCACTGGTCAATAATTCACCACATCACACGTATGCACCATCGGGCAGAAACAACAAGGCCCCGCGGTGCGGGGCCTTGTGATGCAGCAACGTCCGCGAATCAGACGTTGAAGCGGAAATGCAGGATGTCGCCTTCCTGCACGCGGTATTCCTTGCCTTCCAGACGCAGGCGGCCGGCTTCCTTGGCACCGGCTTCGCCGCGGTACTTGATGAAGTCGGCGTAGGAAATGGTTTCCGCGCGGATGAAGCCCTTCTCGAAGTCGGTGTGGATCACCGCGGCGGCCTGCGGCGCGGTGGCCCCCTTGCGCACGGTCCAGGCGCGGACTTCCTTCACGCCAGCGGTGAAGTAGGTCTGCAGGCCCAGCAGGTTGTAGGCGGCACGGATCACGCGATTCAGGCCCGGCTCTTCCAGGCCCAGGTCGGCCAGGAAGGTGTCACGGTCTTCGTCGTCCAGCTGCGACAGCTCTTCCTCGATGGCCGCCGACACCGGCACCACTTCGGCACCTTCGGTGGCGGCACGCGCACGCACGGCCTCCAGGTGCGGGTTGTTGTCGAAGCCATCCTCCAGCACGTTGGCGATGTACATCACCGGCTTGAGGGTGAGCAGGAACAGGTCGCGCACCAGCGCCTTTTCTTCATCGTCCAGCCCGACGCTGCGGCCGGACTTGCCATCGGACAGCGCCGCCTGCAGCTTGGCCAGCACCGGCTTGCGCGCGGTCGCTTCCTTGTCGCCGCCCTTGGCGGCACGCTCGGCGCGGTTGAGCGCCTTCTCGACGCTGTCCAGGTCGGCCAGCGCCAGTTCCAGGTCGATGGTGTCGATGTCGGCGATCGGATCGACGCGGCCGGCGACGTGGATGATGTCGGTGTGCTCGAAGCAACGCACCACGTGGGTGATCGCGTCCACTTCGCGGATGTGGGCCAGGAACTTGTTGCCCAGGCCTTCACCGCTGGCGGCACCGGCCACCAGGCCGGCGATGTCGACGAACTCAACCGCGGTCGGCACGACCTTCTGCGGGTTGATGATGCCGGCCAGTTCGTTCAGACGCTGATCCGGTACCGGCACGATGCCGACGTTCGGTTCGATCGTGCAGAACGGGAAATTGGCCGCGGCGATGCCCGCCTTGGTCAGTGCATTGAACAGGGTCGACTTGCCGACGTTGGGCAGACCGACGATGCCGCATTTGATACCCATGCTAACTCCACGATTCGAGATTCCGGCTTGCGCTCTCCCGCGGGCCATCGCCCGGGAAACCGCAAGCCGCAATCATGGCCGGGCGGTGTGCAACCGCTTCATGGCCTCATTGAAATCCCCTGCCACCGCCAACGGCATCACGTCGATGGCCGCATCGATGGCCTGGTCCATCAGCACCGCATCCTGCGGCGACGGGCGGTTCAACACCCAGCCCACCACGCGGTCCTTGTGGCCGGGATGGCCGATGCCCAGGCGCAGGCGATGGAACTTGCCGTGACCGAGCAGGCGAATGGTGTCACGCAGGCCGTTCTGGCCACCGTGGCCGCCATCGAACTTGAGCCGTGCCACGCCGGGCGGCATGTCCAGTTCATCGTGCGCGACCAGGGTCTGTTCGGGCTCGATCTTCCAGAAGCGCTGTGCGGCGGTGATCGACTTGCCGGAAAGATTCATGAACGTCGACGGCTTGAGCAGCCAGACCGACTGGCCACCGATCTCGACCTTGGCCACTTCGCCGAACAACTTGCTTTCCAGCGTCCAGCGCGCGCCCTGCCGCTGTGCCAGGGCCTCTACGAAATGAAACCCGGCATTGTGCCGGGTCCGGGCGTGCTCGGGGCCGGGGTTACCCAGGCCGACGATCAATCGCAATCCAGTCATCTGTACGAATCATCTGCCTGGCCCGCCCCGAAGGGCGGACCGGGCATTGCCGATTACTCGGCCGATGCTTCTTCAGCGCCGGCGGTCTTGGCGATGACCACGGCGTCGTCGTGGTTCTTGCCCAGCTTCAGCGCCGGGATTTCCACGCCGGCCGGCAGCTTCAGGCCCGACAGGTAGATGATGTCGCCAGCCTTCAGCTCGCCCAGGTCGACTTCGATCGACTGCGGCAGGTCCTTCGGCAGGCAGGCGATGTTCACTTCCTTCAGTTCGTGGGTGACCAGCACGTCGGCGGACTTGCCGGCCGGCGAGGTGTCTTCGTTGATGAAGGTCAGCGGCACCGAAGCGTGCAGCACTTCGTTGTCGTTCACGCGCTGGAAGTCCAGGTGCATGACCAGCTGCTTGTACGGGTGACGCTGCATGTCACGCAGCAGCACCTTGTGGATGGTGCCGTCGAGGTTCAGGTCGATGATCGACGAGTAGAACCAATCGTTGAACTGGGCCAGCCAGATTTCGTTGTGGTTGAACTGAACCTTCACCGGCTCGCGATCACCACCGTAAACGATGCCCGGCACCACGCCAGCGTGACGCAGGCGGCGGCTCGCACCCTGACCTTGCACGTCACGACGGGCGACCTTGATTTCGTGAGACTTTGCCATTGTTGACTACTCTAGGTTGATGCACCGCCTCGCGGCGCTGCGTAAAGACTCTTCCGCGACCAGAAGAGCCTGTTGTGATCCCCGGCGGGCGCCAGGGACCGGAAAATCAATCCACGTACATCGAGCTGACCGACTCACCGAAGGCGATGCGGCGCATCGTCTCGGCCAGCATCTCGGCCACGCTGATCTGGCGGATCTTGGGACAGACGCGGGCCACTTCGGACAGCGGGATCGTGTCGGTCACCACCAGCTCGTCGAGCTGGGAGTTGTTCAGGTTGTCCACCGCCGGGCCGGAGAGCACGGCGTGGGTGCAGTACGCGGCCACCTTCAGCGCGCCACGCGCCTTGAGGGCGGCAGCGGCGGCGCACAGGGTGCCGGCGGTGTCGACGATGTCGTCGACCATCACGCAGGTCTTGCCCTCGACGTCACCGATGATGTTCATCACGGTGGCGACGTTGGCACGCGGACGGCGCTTGTCGATGATGGCCAGGTCGGCATCATCCAGGCGCTTTGCCACGGCGCGGGCGCGTACCACGCCGCCGACGTCCGGGCTGACCACGATCAGGTTGTCGGTGCCGTAGGCGCGCCAGATGTCGGCGAGCAGCAGCGGCGAGGCGTACACGTTGTCCACGGGCATGTCGAAGAAGCCCTGGATCTGGTCGGCGTGCAGGTCGACCGTGAGGATCTGGTCGGTGTTCACGGCCGAGAACATCTTGGCGGCGACCTTGGCGGTGATCGGCACGCGCGAGGAACGCATGCGGCGATCCTGGCGGGCGTAGCCGAAGTACGGCACCACCGCGGTGACGGAGGCGGCGCTCGCGCGCTTGAGCGCATCGATGATCACCAGCAGTTCCATCAGGTTTTCCGCGCTCGGCGCGCTGGTCGGCTGCACCACGAAAACGTCCTGCTTGCGGACGTTTTCCTGGATCTCGACCTGCACTTCACCGTCGGAGAACTTCGACACCAGGGCCTTGCCCGGGCGAACCCCCAGCTCCTTGCAGATGCTTTGCGCAAGGCGCTTGTTGGCATTGCCGGAAAAGACCAGCAGGTTCGGGGAGTCTTGCATGACAGCTCTCTCGGGCGGGGGACGAGTAGCGGAAGGATCGGCGGGTTACTGCAGAGATGATGCGTGTTCCGGGGCGCGCACATCCGTTGCGCTTACAACCACAGGGAAAGGAATGGCAGGGGCGGTAGGATTCGAACCTACGAATGCCAGGATCAAAACCTGGTGCCTTGGGCCTCTTGGCGACGCCCCTGCATCAAACTATTCCCGTCGTCTCCAGCGCATCGAGCAGTGGCGAGTGGTCAACACCCGCGGCCACCCAAGCCCGCAGTTCCTTCGGCAACTTCGCCAATGCCTGCTCTGCGGCAGCGCGCGTGGCGAACTCGACGAAACAACCGCTTCCCGACCCCGTGAGCCGTGCCCGACCGATACCTGACAGGGCCTGGAACGCCACCTCGATGGCAGGTTCCCGACGCCGCAGCACCGGTTCGAACGCATTCCCGAGGACGGTCCCGGAAGCGAAGTCCGCTATTTTCACGGGCGCGGCATCCCGCGTCAAATCCGGCGAACGGAAAAGTTCAGCCGTGGGCACGTGAACCCCCGGATCGGCCAGCACATACCAAGCCTGCGGCAGCCGGATCGGCAGCAGTTCCTCGCCCACGCCCTCGGCCCAGGCGCTGCGGCCGCGCACGAACACGGGCACGTCGGCACCCAGCGCCAGACCGAGGGTGGCCAGCGCATCCTCGTCCAGTCCCGTGCCCCACAGCGCATTCAGGGCGACCAGGACCGTGGCGGCATCGGATGAACCACCGCCGAACCCACCGCCCGCAGGAATACGCTTTTCAACGCGGATATCGACACCTTTGGCGCAATTGGCGGCACTTTTAAGCGCGAGCGCCGCGCGCACCACCAGATCATCGGCCTCGGCCACACCCGGCACCGAGGGCCCCTCGCGATGAACCTGACCATCTTCACGCACGCGCAGGCCGATGCGGTCACCCCAGTCCAGCAGCCGGAACACGGTCTGCAGCACGTGGTAACCGTCGGGGCGGCGCCCGGTGATGTGAAGAAACAGGTTCAGCTTGGCCGGGGCCGGCCAGAACGACCAGCCTGCGGCATCGGGACGGAGGCTCATGGTGCGCCGATGCTCCATTCATCGACGATCAGGCGCACCTTGGCGTCGCCATTGACCGCTTCGATGCGGCGCGGCAGTGCAGGCCGGCCGGCTTCGGCCGGGTACCAGTCTAGGTAGTCGACCTGCCAGCCCTGCTGCCGCAGCACGCGCGGGCGCCCTTCGGCATCGAACCCCAGGTGTTCCGGGGCGATGGCCCCTTGTGCAGGCAGACCACGCACCCAGTCCGGCAACTGCTCGACCGGGATCTCCCAGCCGGTCGCCTCGGCCAGCACCTGGCCGGCGTCGTCACCACTGCGCGGACCACCGTCCAGCCCTTCCAGGCGGGCCGGCTGACCGTCACCACCGCTCAGCTGCCAGCTCTGCCGGGTCACCGGCGCGGCGAGGCTGATCTGGTAACCGCCCCCCTGCTGCTGCCAGTCGATCCGACCATTGCCGCCGTTACGGCCCTTGCTGATCGCCACGCGCCCCTGGAACGCCCAGGCCGGCTGCGCGCGCAGCGCATCGCGCCGGGCCTGCTCGGCGGCCTGCGCCTGCGCCGACACCTCGGCCACTTCCGGCGTGACCGGCGATGCCTGCCGCGTTGAAACCGAGCCACAGGCGCTGAGCACCCCGGCCATCACCAGCACCCACGGCGCCCGCCACGTCATCTGATTCATACACCCAGTTTCTCGATCGCGCGCAGCAGCGCGCGGTTGTCCGGATCCAGTTTGCGGGCCTCGTCGAAGAAGCGCCGCGCCTCTTCCTTCTGCCCCGTCACCCACAGCACTTCACCCACGTGCGCGGCCACTTCCGGATCCTTGGTCAGGCTCCAGGCGCGGCGCAGCTGCACCAGTGCCTCTTCGTTGCGCCCCAGCCGGTACAGCACCCAGCCATAGCTGTCGATGATGGCCGAGTTGTCCGGCTCGGCGACGCGCGCACGCTCGATCAGCTCCAGCGCCTCCTGATAGCGATGGGTGCGATCGGCCAGGGTGTAGCCCAGTGCATTGAGCGCGGCCACGCTTTCCGGCTCGGCGACCAGGATCTTGCGCAGGTCCGCCTCGGCACGCGGCACGTCGTCCTTGCGCTCCCAGGCCAATGCGCGCGCATACAGCAGCGCGCTGTCATCCGGGTAGGCGGACAGGCCGCGGGTCAGCACGTCCACCTCGGCGGCGCTGTCGCCGTCACGCTGTTGCAGGTCCGATTCGAGCAGGTAGGCGTCCCGGCGAACGTCATCGTCGACGGAAGCATCACCCTGCACCTCATGCACTTCCTTGAAGGCCTGGGCCTTCTCGCCCATCAGGTGCAGCGCGTTGACCGCGCGCAGCTGCGCCTCGCCACGCTGGTCGCCGCCGGGCACGCCGTGGTACCAGTCCACCGCCTCCTGGTACCGCTTGAGGTACTCGGCGATCTTGCCCAGCAGCAGGCGCTGCTCCGGGTCCGGCTTGCTGGCCTTGGCCGAGATATCCTCGTACAGCGCGAGCAGCGCGGCATCGTCCTTCTGCTTGGCCATCAACGAGGCACGCATGCCCCAGCTGTGCAGGTCCTGATCGCCCTGCGCCAGCACCTGTTCGGCGGCCTTGGGCTCGCCGAGCGCGTCGTAGGCGATGGCCAGCGCATTGCGCAGCTCGACGTCGGCCGCGGCCTTGGGCTCGATGTCCTTGAGCAGCGCCAGCGCCTCCTCCTTCTTGCCCGCCTGGTTCAACTGCGTGGCGTGCAGCAGCACCACCCGCGGCTCCTCGGGGAAACGCCTGACCACTTCACCCACCATCCGCTGGGCCAGCTCCGGGCGCTCCATGCGCAGCGCCAGGCGGCCGAACTCCTGCCATGCCTCCAGGTCCTCGGGAATCGCATTGGCATCGATCAGCATGCCCAGCACCTGCGCCGGCACCGCCGGGTCACGCCCACCGGTGGCCAGCGCCAGCAGGGCGTTGCGCCAGGCGTTCGGCTCGGGGGAACGCAGCACCACCAGCAGTTCCTTGCGCGCGGTTTCGACATCGCCCTTGCGCATGGCCAGCGAGGCCCGGGTGGCACGTACCGCGATCGCGCCCGGATCACGCTGCGCCCACAGCGCCAGCGCCTGGGTGGCGCGCTCGTCGTCACCGGCCAGCATGGCGATGCGGGTGGCCCGTTCAGCCAGCCCCACGTCGCCGCGCGCCTCCTGCGCGGCCTGCAGGTACCAGCGGGCGGCATCGGGCAACTTGCCGGCCTGCAAGGAAAATTCACCGGCAAGGACCGGTGTCAGCGGCGGCGCGGCTTCGGCCGCCGGCCGCGCCTGGGCGGCCTTGGCCGGGGCCGCCGACAGCGGGAAAACCGGCAGGGAAAGCAACAGAACGGTGCATATGCGATGGAATACGGGCATCTGGCGCAACCGGGCCGTAAAATGGCGGCCTTCAACAGCCAGCAGCTTATCGCAAGCAACTGAACAGATGACCCTCTGGGTGCTCGGACTGAATCACCACACTGCGCCGGTGGAACTGCGCGAACGCGCCGCCTTCGGTGGCGACGTGCTGCCGCGCGCGATGGATTCATTGCGCCAGAGCCCGCAGCTGTCCGAGGCGGTCCTGCTGTCCACCTGCAACCGCACCGAGCTGTACGCGGTGGCCGAGGATGGCCAGGCCCTGCAGCAGTGGCTGGAGCAGCATGCCGGCGACCTGCAGGGCTACCTGTACCAGCACGCCGACGGCGAAGCGGTGCGCCACCTGTTCCGCGTCGCCACCGGGTTGGACTCGATGGTGCTCGGCGAGCCGCAGATCCTGGGCCAGGTGAAGGACGCCTGGTCGCTGGCCCACGACAGCGGCGCCATCGGCCACCAGCTGGACAAGCTGTTCCAGCAGACCTTCTCCGTGGCCAAGCGCGCACGCACCGATACCCGCGTGGGCGCCAACCCCATCTCGGTGGCTTCCACCGCGGTACGGCTGGCGCAGGACTCGTTCGCACGCATGGACGAATCCACCGTGCTGCTGGTCGGCGCCGGCGAGACCATCGAACTGGCCGCCAAGCACCTGGGCGAAGCCCGGGTGAAGCGCCTGCTGATCGCCAACCGCACCCTGGCCCATGCGCAGGACCTGGCCACCCGCCACGGTGGCGTGGCGTTGCCGCTGACCGAGCTGGAACGCCACCTGGGCGAGGCGGACGTGGTGTTCTCCGCCACCGCCGCACGCGAGCCGGTGATCCTGCACCGCCAGGTCGCCAGCGCCCTGCGCAGCCGCAAGCACAAGCCGATGCTGTTGTTCGACCTGGCGGTGCCACGCGACATCGAGGCCGAGGTGGGCACGCTGTCCGACGCCTACCTGTACACGGTCGATGACATGGAGCGTGCCGTCGAGGAAAACCGCCGCAGCCGCCGCGAGGCCGCCGCCGAGGCCGAGGCGATCATCGACCTGCAGGTCTCGCGCTACCAGGACAACCTGCGCGCGGCCAGCCTGCAGGCCCCGATGCGCCAGCTGCGCGCCTTCGGCGAGGCCACCCGCGCCGAACTGCTGGCCAAGGCCCGGCAGCAGCTGGCCCATGGCAAAGAGGCCGATGAAGTCCTGGAGCAACTGGCGCACGGCCTGACCAACCGCCTGCTGCACCCGCCCACCGCAGCGCTTCGCCAGGCCGCGCTGGAAGGCGATACTGACCTTACCCGCGCCGCCGAGCGCCTGTTCCCGGCCACGCCCGGGTACCACCACCCCGTAGCGAGAACCGATGACGCCGACCCTGCGCCGTAAGTTGCTGGCCCTGGCCGAGCGCCGTGAAGAACTGGAACGTCTGCTGGCCGACCCTTCCGTGGTCGCCGACAACGAACGCTTCCGCAATTTCTCCCGCGAGTTCGCACAACTGGAGCCGGTGGCCAACGCGCTGGCCGAGGAGTCGCGCGCCAAGGCCGACCTGGCCTCGGCCGAGGCCATGCGCGGCGACCCGGATCTGCGCGAGCTGGCTGAAGAGGAAATCAGCGCTGCCCAGCAGCGCCTGCAAGCTCTGGACGAGGAACTGGCGCTGCTGCTGGTGCCGCGCGACCCACGCGATGAAGGCAACCTGTTCCTGGAAGTGCGCGCCGGCACCGGTGGCGACGAGGCGGCGATCTTCGCCGGCGACCTGTTCCGCATGTACGCCCGCTACGCCGAGCGGCAGGGCTGGAAGGTGGAGATCGAGTCGGACAACCCCGGTGAGCATGGTGGCTACAAGGAAGTGGTGGCACGCGTGGTCGGCCGCGGCGCCTACTCGCGGCTGAAGTTCGAATCCGGCACGCACCGCGTGCAGCGCGTGCCCGCCACCGAATCGCAGGGGCGCATCCATACCTCGGCGGCGACGGTGGCGATCATCCCCGAAGCCGATGACGTGGAAGACATCACCCTCAACCCGGCCGACCTGAAGGTGGACACGTTCCGCTCCTCGGGCGCCGGCGGCCAGCACGTCAACAAGACCGAATCGGCGATCCGCATCACCCACGTCCCGAGCGGCGTGGTGGTCGAATGCCAGACCGAGCGCAGCCAGCACGCCAACCGCGACAAGGCGATGAAGCGACTGAAGGCGCAGTTGCTGGACGCCGAGCGCAGCAAGCAGGCCGCGGCGCAGGCGGAAAGCCGACGCCTGCAGGTCGGCAGCGGGGACCGCAGCCAGCGCATCCGCACCTACAACTTCCCGCAGGGCCGCATCACCGACCACCGCGTGGAAGGGCTGACGCTGTACGACCTGCCCAACATCATCGAAGGTGAGCTGGATGCGTTGGTGAGCCGCCTGCAGCACGAGCACCAGGTGGACGAGCTGGCGCGGTTGGCCGAAGGCAGCTGAGGCCTTGTTCTACGGCCTCGCTTGAGGCTGCGGGGAAGGTTTCGAAGCAAAAACGAAACACCCCTCCCCAATCCTCCCCTTCGCTACGCGAAAGGGAGGGGGCCGACGCGTCGACTGACGGCCGGCTTCCCGCTATTGCTGTTGCCCTGCCCCCTCTCCCGCACGCGGGATGGCTGGGGCGAGGGCAGCCTTTGCTTCGAAGCCTCCTTCACGGCGCCAAACGATGGAGATCGAACAGCAACGCGCGGGTGACCTTCTTGCACGACCCGGGCGACCCAAGCAAAAACCACGCAGGCACGGCAGAATCCCCTGCAGTGCCGTCCGTCGCCGTTGATCCCATGTCCCACGCTTCCAGCGAACGCGCGCAGCTGCGCGCCGCCGTCACCCGCCAACCCGCGGACTTCATTGCCTGGGTCATGCTGGCCGATGCCGAACTCGGTGCCGGTGACATCCAGGCCGGCGAGCACGCCGCGCAACGTGCCCTGCGCCTGCGACCGGACCACCCCGAAGCCCTCGCCCGCCTCGGCCGTGTGCGCTGGATGCAGCACCAGCATCAACAGGCGGCCGAACTGCTGCAGCGCGCCTGCCAGCTCGCCCCGCACCATCCGGGCATGGCGCTGTGGCTGGGCCACGTCCTTGAGGATGCCAACCAGCCGGAGGCTGCCGCCGAGGCGTATCGGCGCGCACACGCGCTCGCCCCCGACGAGCCCTACATGGCGGCACAGTTGTTGAACTGGCAACGCCGCCTGTGTGATTGGCGCAACCTCGACGCGCTGTCACGCCAGGTGCGTGATGCGGTCGCGCACGGCAATCCCGCCGTCGAGCCATTCGCCTTCCTCAGCGAGGACGCCAGCCCCGCCGAACAGCTGGCCTGCGCGCGCCAACGCGCACAGGTGCTGGCGCAATCCGTTCCGCGCCTGCCGCCACGCCCGCTGCGCAGCCACGGCCCGTTGCAGGTGGGCTTTCTTTCCAATGGCTTCGGCGCGCATCCCACCGGCCTGCTGACGGTGGCGCTGTTCGAACAGCTGCGCCGGCAACCGCAGCTGCAGGTACAGCTGTTTGCCCTCAACGCCGATGACGGCAGCCCGATCCGGCGACGCCTGCAGGCCGCCGCGCACGTGCTGCATGTGCTTGCAGGCCAACCGCATGCCGCCATCGCGCAGCAGATCCGCGCGGCCGGCATCGACATCCTGTTCGACCTGCGCGGTTGGGGCGGTGGCGGCACCCCGGAAGTACTGGCGATGCGGCCGGCGCCGCTGCAGGTCAACTGGCTGGCCTACCCCGGCAGCTCCGGCGCGCCGTGGATCGACTACCTGCTGGCCGACGGCTTCGTCGTGCCGCATGCGGCCGAAGCGGGCTTCAGCGAGAAGGTGCTGCGCCTGCCGCGCGCCTTCCAGCCCTCGGACAACACCCGCAAGGTGGAGTCCGCGCCGACGCGCGCCGAGTGCGGGTTGCCCGCACAGGGCGTGGTGCTCTGCTGCTTCAACAACAGCTACAAGCTCAATCCGCGCAGCGTCGCCCGGTTGTTGCAGGTGCTGGCCGGCGTGCCCGGCAGCGTGCTGTGGTTGCTGTCCGGCCCCGGCCAGGCCGATCAGCGCCTGCGCCAGGTTGCCCGCCAGCAGGGCCTTGATCCGGAACGGCTGGTGTTCATGCCCAAGTTGCCGCATCCGCAGTACCTGGCCCGCTACCGCCACGCCGACCTGTTCCTGGACACACACCCCTACAACGCACACACCACGGCCTCCGATGCACTGTGGGCCGGCTGCCCGGTGCTGACCACGCCCGGGCAGACCTTCGCCGCGCGGGTGGCCGGCAGCCTCAACCATCACCTCGGGCTGGACGCGATGAACGTCGCCGATGACGCCACCTTCGTCGCCACCGCCATCGCGCTGGGCAATGACCCGGACGCACTGCAGGCAGTGCGCGGGCAGCTGGCGATCGCCCGCGAGCAATCCGGCCTGTTCGACATGGCCGCGTTTGCCGAGGACTTCACCGCCCTGCTGCACGGCCTGGCCCGTGGGCATGGCTGGCGGGGCGATGACGCCGGCTGACACAGGGCTGCGCTAGTCTCGGCATTCCAGACCGGGAGCCATCATGGGCAAGCTCAAGCGCAAGGAATACGAACAGCTGCTGGAACCGATGCAGCTGGAACTGGCGAACATGGCCCGCTGGGCCCAGCATTGCGGGCAGCGCATCCTGGTGCTGTTCGAGGGCCGCGACACCGCCGGCAAGGGCGGCGTCATCCAGGACGTGGCCAAGCACCTGAACCCACGGCAATGCCGCGTGGTCGCCCTGCCCAAGCCCACCGAGCGCGAGGACACGCAGTGGTACTTCCAGCGCCACGTCGCGCACCTGCCGGCCGCCGGCGAGATCGTGCTGATGGACCGCAGCTGGTACAACCGCGCCGGCGTGGAAAAGGTGATGGGCTATTGCACCCAGGCCCAGTACCACGCCTTCCTGCAGCAGACGCCGGTGTTCGAGAAGCTGCTGGTGGACGACGGCATCCTGCTGTTCAAGTACTGGCTGTGCGTGGACCAGGTCCAGCAGGAAAAACGTTTCGCCGAGCGCCGCGAGGATCCGCTCAAGGGCTGGAAGCTCTCGCCGGTGGACCTGAAGTCACGGCTTGCCTATGCCGACTACACCACGGCACGCGAAGCCATGCTGCAGGCCACCCACACCGCCCACGCGCCGTGGACGCTGGTGGACTTCAACGACCAGAAGCATGGCCGCCTGACCCTGATCCGCGACCTGCTCGACCGGCTGCCCGACACCCGCGTCGACGAGCCGCTGGTCGCGCTGCCGCCGCTGCCGGGCAAGCCGAAGAAGGAAAAGTACGGCGTGGTGAAACCGATCGCGTCGGTGCCGATCGGCATCGATTGAGGCCTGCCGGCAACCGCATCGCCCCCGCCATGGCACATGGGCGGGGTTGGGAACCCGGCCTACGTCGGCGCGTTCCGCGCGCCGGGTCAGGCCGCCTTGCCGCCGGCCGCGCTGATGGCCTGCTCGATCTCCTGCGCGTTGACCGGGCCAACGAACTGCTTGGCCACCTTTCCGTCCGGTGCGATCAGGTAGGTCATCGGCAGGCCGCGCGGGGTCGCGAAGTCCTTGGGCGGGTCGTAGACATCGAGGATGGCGATGGGATAAGCCACCGGCCGGGCCTTGAGAAAGCCCTGCATCTCGTCCAGCTCGATGTCCTCGTAGGCCAGCCCCACCACCTCGACGTTGCTGCGCATGGCGTGCAATGCCGACAGCTCCGGCATTTCCTGCAGGCACGGCGCGCACCACGTCGCCCAGAAATTGACCACCACCCACTTGCCGCGGTGGCTGGCCAGGTCGTAGGTCTTGCCGTCGACGGTGGCGACCTGCAACTGCGGGAACTCGGCGGTCTGCTGCACCGCTTCGACCGGCGCGTTGGCCGGTGCCGCCGGTGCCGCCGGTGCAGGTATCGCCGCCTCCGGCGCGGCGGAGGGTGCCTGCGGCGTGCAGCCGGCCAGCACCAGTGCCAGCACGGCGAACGGAACGAGGGTGCGGTTCATCAGGTTTCTCCGGAAGAGGTATAGATATCGTCGACGCGGCGCTTGAGCAGGGTGCGCAGCGGCACGCGCAGCTCATCCAGCGCGCGGCATGCGGCCTGCCCGAGCAGGTCGTCGCGGAATGGCAGGTATTCCTCGGCCACGGGGATGCGCAGCTGCGAGCTTTCGTACAGCTCGGCCAGGCTGAGGCCATCCAGGTCGCGCGCCAGCAGCCACTGCCCGCGCTCGTCGCGGCGCAGCAGGTCGATGCGCTCCATCTGCTCGAGCAGCTGCTGCAGCAGCGAGTCGGTCAGCATCGGTTCGAGCAGCAGGATCTGTTCCTCGTCCAGCCCCTTGCCGTCCTGGCGCGCCTCGCGGAACCGACCGATCAGGCGCAGCAGGCCGTACAGCTCGCAGCCCTGCGGCAGGCGCAGGGCGACCGGCTGGTAACGGAAGGCAGCGATCGAGGAGGCCAGCGAGGCCCCCATCAGCACCGATACCCAGCCCAGGTAGATCCACAACAACAGGATCGGCACGAAGGCCACCGTGCCATACAGTTTCTGGTAGGACTGGAAGCTACCCAGATACAGCCCCATGCCCCACTTCACCAGCTCCAGCATCACCACCGCCAGCAATGCGCCGGGGATGGCATGCCGCCACTTCACCGAGTGGTGCGGCACCACCCGGTAGATCAGCATCACGCACGCCAATTCGATCAGCACCGGCGCCAGGCGCAGGCCCAGGTCGGCCAGCCAACGCCCTTCGTTGGTCCCGAACAGGGGCAGCGACAGCACCTTGGCCGAAACGGCCAACGACGCCGCCGCCAGCAAGGCGCCCAGCGTCAACACCGTCCAGTACACCAGGAAGCGGGTCAACTGCGGGCGTGCCGAAGCCACCCGCCAGATGCGGTTGAAGGTCTGCTCGATGCTGTTGAGGGTGATCAGCAGCGATGCCACCAGGGCGATGAAGCCGGCCGCGGTCAGTTGCCCGGCGCTGGCCGAGAACTGGCGCAGGTAGCCTTCGGCGGCGCGCGCGGCCGAGGGCACGAAATTGGAGAACACGTAGTCGCTGAGCGCTTCGCTCCAGCGGTCGAACATGGGGAATGCGGACAGCACGCCGAACACGACGATCGCCAGCGGCACCAGGGCGAACACCGTGGTGTAGGCCAGCGAGCCGGCGGCCTGGAACAGGCGGTCGTCGATGAAGCGGCGCCACAGGAAGCGTGCGAAGGTCGCCGTACGCGCCCGGTCACGCAGCCGCTCCGTCCATAGATTGAGTGAATCCAGAGGTTCCATTGGAGAAGGGTACCCGATGCAAAGCGCGGCCCGCATCGCCGATACTGCGGACTCCTGCGTGATGAATGGATGGTGTGATGGCGGAAATTCTGGTGCTGTACTACAGCCGCGGCGGTTCGGTGGCCCGGCTGGCCCGGCAGATCGCCCGTGGTATCGGCGAGGTGCCCGGCATGAGCGCCCGACTGCGCACGGTGCCGCCGGTGGCCGCCGTCACCCAGACCAGCGCCCCGCCGGTGCCCGAGGACGGCGCGCCCTACGTGGAGATCGCCGACCTGGCCGAATGCGATGGCATCGTGCTCGGCAGCCCCACCCGGTTCGGCAACATGGCCGCGCCGGTCAAGCACTTCCTCGATGGCCTGGGCGCGGAATGGGTGAACGGTACGCTGGCCGGCAAGCCGGCGGCGGTGTTCACCTCCACCGCCTCGATGCACGGCGGCCAGGAGTCGACGCTGCTGTCGATGCAGGTGCCACTGCTGCACCACGGCTGCCTGATCGTCGGCATCCCGTTCACCGAACCGGCGCTCAGCCATACCACCACCGGTGGCACGCCCTACGGCGCCAGCCACGTCGCCGGTGCACAGGACGACCCGCAGCCCAGCGATGACGAAGCCCACCTGGCCCGCGTGCTGGGCCGGCGCGTGGCCGACATCGCGCGGCGGTTGGCCGCGCCATGAAGTCACGAGTGCGCGACGGGGTCCTGGGCCTGGCGCTGCTGGCGCTGGCGGCCCTGTACGGCATGTGGTTCCGTGCCGACCGTCATCTGGCCGCGGTGCTGCTGGTGTTCGTGGCCCCGCCGCTGCTCCTGCTGGCCGGCGTCATCGCCCGGCGCGCCGGTGCCCGTTTCTGGGCCGGGGTGCTGGCCCTGTTCTGGTTCAGCCATGGCGTGATGAGCGCCTGGGCGCACCGCGAGCTCGCGCTGTACGCCTGGCTGGAGATCGGCCTGTCGCTGCTGGTGATCGGGCTGGTGAGCGTGCCCGGGGTACGTGCGCGGTTCGCGCGGAAGACACCGCGATAGCCGCTGGCACCGGGCCCTGCCCGGGCGGCGGCTTGGATTATCATGCGCAGCATCGCGGCATGGCGCCGCTGGCAGTCACCGCAAGGATTTACCGCAATGATGGAAGAACTCCTGGTCGTCACCACCGGCGGCACCATCGACAAGATCTACTTCGACGACAAGTCCGATTACCAGATCGGCGACCCGCAGATCGGCATGATCCTGCGCGAGCTCGGCGTGACCTTCCGCTTCAACGTGATCCCGATCCTGCGCAAGGACTCGCTGCACATCACCGACGATGACCGCGAGTTGATCCGCGCCACCATCGCCGCCCAGCCCACCCGCCACGTGCTGGTCACCCACGGCACCGATTCGATGGTGGCCACCGGCAAGGTGCTGCAGACCATCGCCGACAAGACCATCGTGATGACCGGCGCACTCAGCCCGGCGCGGTTCCGCGGCTCCGATGCCGAGTTCAACATCGGCTGCGCGATCGGTGCGGTGCAGTCGCTGCCGCCCGGCGTCTACATCGCCATGAATGGCCGTATCTGGGACCCGACCAAGGTCCGCAAGAACGTGGACGCGAACCGCTTCGAAGCCGTCTGATGGCCAAGGGCACCCGCGCCACCGCGGCATTGGACAAGGCCGGCATCGCCCATGGGCTGCACGCCTATGATTACTCGGCCGACGTCGACAGCAAGGGCCTGGCGGCGGCGCAGGCGCTGGGCATCGACCCGGCGCGCATGTTCAAGACGTTGATGGCGTGGGTGGACAAGCAACCGGTGATCGCGGTGATCCCCAGCGACCGCCGGCTGTCGCTGAAGAAGCTTGCCGCCTGTTGCGGGGGCAAGCATGCACAGATGATGGACATCCCCGAGGCCGAACGACGCAGCGGCTACAAGGTGGGCGGCATCAGCCCGTTCGCCCAGCAGCGCCCGGCCGGGGTGGTGTTCGCCCAGGACGCGCGGCTGCACGAGCGCCTGTATATCAATGCCGGACAACGCGGGCTGCTGCTGGACATCGCGCCCGACGATGCCGTGCGTTTCCTGCAGGCCTCCCTGGTCGAAATCTGCGAAGACTGAGCCTTCGCACCGGCACCGCTGCACGCCCGACGCGTAAAAACGGCCCCGGCGGTGCCGGGGCCATTACCTCATGCGCGTTGAGGACGGCGCCACCGAGGGCGCCGTCGTTGCCGCCGGATCAGAACGTGATCGACCAGCGGTTGATCCTGCCGGTATCACCACTGGCCTTGTCGTTCACCCGCAGCTTCCAGGTGCCGTTGAGGGCTTCGCTGGACAGGTTCACGTTGAAGGTCTGCTTGATGTCGTCGGCGCTGCCGCCGGCGTAGTTGCTCAGCACGTACACGCTGCCGTCCGGCGCCACCAGGTCCACCTTCAGGTCCCCCTTCCAGGTGTGGCTGATGTCCACCGCCACCGGCGTCGAGGCGGGCGCATTGCCGCTGCGCCCGGACACGCCGATCGCGCTTTCCACCGTGGCGTTGTCGACGATGTTCACCGCCGTGGCGTTGCTGTAGGTCTGCGCGCCCCCGGTTCCGCCGCCGGTGCTCCAGGTGGCCTGCAGGGTCACCCCCGAATAGGCCGCGTAGGCGTTGAGCATCACGTGGTAGGTACCAGCCGTGGGCGTGGCGAACGTGCAGCTTTCCGCATTGCCGCTCTTGTACGGCCGGCAATCGTAGGTGGAGGTGGTCGGCTGGCTGCCGGCACGCACGTACAGGTCGGCATCTCCACTGCCACCGGAGCTGGCGATCACCAGGTTGCTGGCACCGGCAGGTACCTGCACGGTGTAGTACTGGCTGCTGCCGGCGGCGCCGGACTGGCCGGTCAACGGCACGCCGTTGCCAAGCACCGTGCCACCCGGGTTCGGCGTGGTCCCGCCATTGACCGCATCCACCACCGCCTTGGCATTGAGGATGCCCGGGCCGATGGACTGCGACGGGGTCGACGGGAACGCGGTCACGTTGGCCTTGATCAGCGCCTCCACCTGGGCCGGCGTCTTCGGCGTGGTGGCCACCGCCTGGATCAGCGCCACCACACCAGCCACGTGCGGGGTGGCCATCGAGGTGCCGTTGTAGGCCGCGTAGGTTTCCGTGCCCGGCGTGGTGCTGCCGGTGTTGAGCGTGGACAGGATGTTCGAGCCCGGCGCGGCGATGTCGATCAGCGCGCCGTAGTTGGAGAAGCTCGAACGCGCGCCGGTGCTGGTGATCGAGGCCACCGCGATGACGTTGTTGCAGTTGGCCGGCGAGGCATTGGACACGTTGACGTTGTCGTTGCCGGCGGCGATGACCAGGGTGGTGCCACGGCCGACCGCGCTGTTGATCGCGTTCTGGGTGGTGGTGCCGCAGGCACCGGAGCCGCCGAGGCTGAGGTTGATCACCTCGGCCGGGTTGGCATTGGCCGGCACGCCGGACACGGTGCCACCCGAGGCCCAGACGATGGCATCGGCGATATCCGAGTCATAGCCGCCGCAGGTGCCGAGCACGCGCACCGGCACGATCTTGGCGCCGTAGGCCACGCCGGCCACGCCCTTGGCATTGTTGGTCACCGCCGCGATGGTGCCGGCGACGTGGGTCCCGTGCCAGCTCGACCCCTGCGCGGCATGGATGCCACCGCACTGGTTCGCGCTGACCCAGTCGCCCGGGTCGCTGGGGTCGCTGTCGCGGCCGTCACCGTCGTTGGAAACGCTGGTGTCGTTGATGAAGTCGTAGCCGGGCAGCAGGTTGGCGTTGAGGTCGCTGTGGTTGGTGATGCCGGTGTCGAGCACCGCCACCACCGAGCCGGCCCCGTTGGTCACGTCCCAGGCCTGGTTGGCCTTGATGCCGTAGGTGCCGGAGTAGCCCCACTGCTCGCTGTAGCGCGTGTCATTGGGCGTCAGGCGGACCGTGTTGAGGCGATCGACCTCCACGTATTCCACGTTCGGGTCGGCGGCCAGCTTGCGCATCAGCGTTTCGGCATCGGCACGGTCAAGCTGGGCATCGGCGCGGATCACGTCCGCCCCCACCGCCAGCCGGCGCAGGTGCTGCACGCCCACGCCCTTGCCGGCACGCACCGGCAGCGCGCGCGCCGCCGACCCCAGGGTCCTCTGCAGGGCGGCCTCGCCGGCGAGCTGCCGGCTGTCCTGCTTGTACTTGACGATGAAGCGCTGGTGCGTGGGCGCGCTGTCCAAGCCGGCCAGGTGGACATCACCGGCGAAGGCCGGCGTACACAACAACAGGGAGGACAACGACACCGTGCCTGCTACAACCAACCCACGGCCAAGCCTACGGTCTGATTTGCGTGACATTGATGAGCCCTTCTGCAAGAGGATGCCGCGTTGCGCGGCCAAGGTCCTGCCCGGGCTCCAGACATCGGTGGGGAAGCGTGTATTGCCCGGGTAGGACTACCCGAACCAGTCCCCTGTAACCGATCCGTCGGCCGAGAGTAAACGCCGGATAAACCCCTGCCAAGAGGGTTGCAGGCGAAACCATCGCCTCCGCCACTGCCATAAGTCGCTGTTTCACAAAACAAATGCGATGTAGTTCTCAGATCCTGACAATGAAAAACCCGCCAGGGCACAGGGCCCGGGCGGGTTGGGATCGGTCACGCCGTGGCGGATCAGGCCAGGCGCACCAGCCAGCCGTGGCGGTCCGGCAGGCGGCCGTACTGGATGTCGGTCAGTTCCTTGCGCAGCGACATGGTCACCTCGCCGGCCGGAGCGGCCAGGTCACCCACCGAGAAGCCTTCGCCCTTGAGCTGGCCGATCGGGGTGATCACCGCGGCGGTACCGCAGGCGAACACTTCGGTGATCTCGCCGGAGGTCACGCCCTGCTTCCACTCGTCGATGGACACCTTGCGCTCTTCCACGGTCATGCCGCGGTCGCGCGCCAGCTGCAGGATCGACTCGCGGGTGATGCCTTCCAGGATGCTGCCCGACAGCGCCGGGGTGACCAGCGTGTTGGTCTTGCCGTAGACCAGGAACACGTTCATGCCGCCCAGCTCTTCAAGGTACTTGCCCTCGACCGGGTCCAGGAACAGCACCTGGGAGCAGCCCTGCGCCTGCGCCTGCTGTTGCGGCAGCAGCGAGGCAGCGTAGTTGCCACCGCACTTGGCCGCGCCGGTGCCGCCCTTGGCGGCGCGGGCGTAATCGGTGGACAGCCAGATCGCCACCGGCGCCACGCCCTTGGCGAAGTACGGGCCGGCCGGGCTGGCGATCACGTAGTAGGTGGCCTTGTGCGCGCCGCGCACGCCGAGGAAGGCCTCGTCGCCGATCATGAACGGACGGAAGTACAGGCTGGCTTCGTCCGCGTCGGACACCCAGTCCTTGTCGACCGCGGTGATCTGCTTGAGCGACTCGACGAAGATTTCCACCGGCAGTTCCGGCAGCGCCAGGCGACGGGCCGAGCGCTGCAGGCGCGCACCGTTGGCTTCCGGACGGAAGGTCCAGATCGAGCCGTCGGCGTGGCGGTAGGCCTTGATGCCTTCGAAGATCTCCTGGCCGTAATGCAGCACGGCGGCGGCCGGGTCCAACGAGATCGGGCCGTATGGCGTGACCGCCGCATCGTGCCAGCCGGTGTCCTTGTCCCAGCGTACGGCCACCATGTGGTCGGTGAAGTACAGGCCGAAGCCCGGCTTTTCCAGGATCTTGGCGCGCTCTTCTGCGCTGCGCGGATGGTCCGAACGGGTGACGGCAAAACTCGGGGAAGACTGGGACACCGGATGATTCCTTCCAGATTGCGGGATGGGACACAACGCCGGCGCGGGGGGTCACCGGTTCCAACGCGTCCGGCCGGCGGCAGCTGCGGTACGGGAAATGCCGGTACCGCAGGCGCGCAGGCCAGCCGTTACAGCATGCCAGTTTCCAGACGGGCCGCCTCGGACATCATGTGACGCCCCCACGGCGGGTCGAACACCAGCTCGACGTCGGCCTGGGCCACCGTCGGGATCATCTCCAGCTTGCTGCGCACGTCGTCGACCAGGATCTCGCCCATGCCGCAGCCCGGCGCGGTCAGCGTCATCTTGACGTCCACCTCGCGCTGGCCGTCGTCCAGGTGCCTGAGGTCCACCTCGTAGATGAGCCCCAGGTCAACGATGTTGAACGGGATCTCGGGATCGAAGCAGGTGCGCAGCTGCTGCCAGACCAGCTTTTCGACATCCTCGTCGCCGGCGTCGTCCGGCAGTTCCAGCCCCGGCGGCGGCTCCTTGCCGATCGCGTCGCCGTCCTTGCCGGCGATGCGGAACAGGTTGCCTTCGACAAACACGGTATAGCTGCCACCCAGCGCCTGGGTGATGTAGCCATAGCTGCCGGCGGGCAGGGTCACGCTGTCGCCCTGCGGCACCATCACGGCCGGGCAATCACGTTCGAAATGGACGGGTTCGCTGCTACGGGAATACATGTGGATCGATATGGGGACGCGGTCGCTACCCGCAAGATGGCCATTTTATCCGACTGGGCGCGTCGCCCGCTGAAGGGCTATGCTGCGGAACCTGTCCGGGAATGCTCATGTCCTCCGTTTCCTCGTCGGCGCGCGCCGTCCACCACTGGCTTTGGCCGCTGTTGCTGCTGCTGGGAAGCATCACCCTGACCGTCTTGTGGCTGCTGGTTGCCCTGTCGCTGGGCACCCAGGCCGGCTGGATGGCGATCGTCGCCGCGCTGGAAGCCGCGTGGATGCTGCGTCTTGGCGGTTTGCCCGGCGGCCGGGCGCGGGTCCTGATCACCCTGGCGGCCACCGTGCTGATCGCCGCAGCCACCAACTGGCTGATCGCCTCGGCCTACATGGGCGGGCCGATGGGGCTCACTCCGTGGGAATCTGCGTTGCGCATGGGGCCCCATCTGGCCTGGACCCTGCTGTCCATGGCCAACGGCCTGGCCGAGGGCATCTGGCTGCTGATCGCCCTGGTGGTCGGCTGGCGCATGGCCCGCTGAGACCTGCGGCCGGCAGCTCCCGCTCGCCGTAGTATCCCCCTCCTCCATACCCCTGCCGACATGTCCGACGCCGCCGGCGGCAGGTCGTTGCGGGGGCCGACCT
Source organism: Stenotrophomonas capsici (assembly GCF_034961085.1). NCBI lineage: Bacteria > Pseudomonadati > Pseudomonadota > Gammaproteobacteria > Lysobacterales > Lysobacteraceae > Stenotrophomonas > Stenotrophomonas capsici. The sequence continues at coordinate 21,349 of NZ_JAYFUH010000079.1, forward strand.
TGCCTGCGCGCGCGCCATGTGACGCCACGATCTCGCAATGTTTCAGACACTGCGAGACAAAATGTCAGTTCCGGCACATGGTTCCCTGCCGGAGACGCACATTTGTTGGAGTTAATAATTCGTAATTTCAAGGCTCCCCCGCACCAGCCAAGCGGAGTTGCCCGTGAGCATCAAGCCCCTGAGTCAGGCCGTACGTAGTGCATTGCTCCCCCTTTCCACCGCCGCCCTCGCATTGGGGGCCGCAGGCAGCGTCCTGGCCCAGGACACACCGCCCAAGGAGGAAGCCACCAACCTGGACCGCATCCAGGTCACCGGCTCGCGCATCAAGCGCGCCGACCTGGAGACCTCCAGCCCCGTCTTCACGATCGACCGCCAGAACATCGAAAGCTCCGGTGCGGCCACGGTCGGTGAGTTCCTGCAACGCACGCCGGCCATCGCCGGTGCGGCCACCAACCCCCAGGTCAACAACGGTGGCGGCGCCGGCGCGGCGACCGTGGACCTGCGCGGCCTGGGCGTGAACCGCTCGCTGGTGCTGGTCGACGGCAAGCGCTGGATCGGCACCATCTCCAACGCCAACGGCGCGGTGGACGTGAACTCCATCCCGATGGCGCTGATCGAACGCGTGGAAGTGCTCAAGGACGGCGCCTCGGCGATCTACGGCTCCGACGCCATCGGCGGCGTGGTCAACTTCATCCTGCGCAAGGACTTCCAGGGACTGGAAGCCAGCGCCTTCTATGGCATTTCCTCGCGCGGTGACGCCGATACCCAGCGTTTCGACGCCACCTTCGGCATGCATGGCGACAAGGGCCGGCTGATGCTCGGCGCCAGCTATGACAAGGAAGACTCGGTCAGCGCCGCCGACCGCACCTACTCCAGCCAGCCTTACCAGCTGTATGCCGGCGAAAAGGGCATCGGCGGCACCAGCCGCATCCTGACCGGCCGCTATGTGGTGCCGCGTACCGCCGCCGGCGGCGTGGACCTGAGCGACCCGAACTGCGGCACTGGCGCCAACGTCACCCTGACCCGCATCGATGGCCGCCCGGGCACGTCGCAATCGGACTTCCGCTGCTTCAACGCGGCCACCGACGTCTACAACTTCCAGGCCGATGGCAACCTCAACCTGACCCCGCAGGAGCGCACCTCGCTGTTCATGAGCGGCAACTACCAGCTCACCGACAACATCGAGGGCTTCCTGCTGGGTTCGTGGCTGCGCACCGAATCCTCGTTCTTCATCGCGCCGCTGCCGTTCGACGGCCGCGCGGCGGTGGACAACGTGCCGATCAGCGCGGACAGCATGTACAACCCGTTCGGCGTGGACATCACCGACGCACGCCTGCGCCTGCGTGACTTCATCCCGACCCGCACCACCCGCTTTGAAACCGAGACCTACCAGATCACCGCCGGTCTGCGCGGTGCCTTCAGCGACAGCAGTTGGAGCTGGGACGCTTCCTATGGCTACGGCCGCACCCCGCAGACCACCGCGGTCCGCGGCTACCTGTACAGCCCGGGTCTGACCGACGCACTGGGCCCCTCGATGGTCGACCCGGCCACCGGCAACCCGATCTGCGTGCGCACGCCCGGCGACCCGGCCACCGCCATCGCCGGCTGCCTGCCGGTCAACTTCCTTGGCCCGCCGCCGGACCCGAGCACCGCCGCCGGCCAGGCCCAGCTGGCCGCGCTGGAGCTGATCAACCCGACCATCCACAGCAGCAGCGAGAACGACCTGAAGGTCTTCAATGCCAACGTCACCGGCGACCTGTTCCAGTTGCCGGCCGGCGCCGTCTCGCTGGCGGTGGGCGTGGAACGCCGCGAGGAATCGGCCAGTTCCAGCAGTGATTTCCTGACCATCATCCCGCCGGGCGAGACGGTCTGCCTGATCACCCAGGAAGCCTGTACGTTCGGCGACATCAACGGCAAGTTCGACGTCAACGAAATCTACGCCGAAGCACTGATCCCGCTGCTGGCCGATGCGCCGTTCGCCGAGAAGCTCAACGTCTCGCTCGGCACGCGTTACTCGGACTACTCCAACTTCGGCGGCACCACCAATTCCAAGATCGGCATGGAATGGAAGCCGTTCGCCGACCTGCTGATCCGCGCCACCTACGCCGACGTGTTCCGCGCCCCGACCATCGGTGACCTGTACGCCCCCACCGTGCCCAGCGCCAGCACCTACACCGACCCCTGCAACGGCTACACCGGCGGCAATCCCAACGCCTGTACCGGCGTCCCCACCGACGGCTCGTTCCGGCAGAGCAACAACCAGGTCACCTCCTTCCAGGTGGCCAACCCGGACCTGCTACCGGAAGAAGGCGACGTGCTCACCTACGGCTTCGTCTACAGCCCGAGCTGGCTGGAAGGTTTCAGCATCACCGCCGACTACTGGCGCGTGAAGCTGGACCAGTTCATCACCAACCTGCCGGAGAACGTGCTGCTCAACCAGTGCTTCAACTTCGGCCGCTTCTGCGACACCTTCGTCCGCGACGATGCCGGCGACGTGGCGCAGATGACCAACGTCACCGGCAACTTCGGCACGCTGAAGACCGCGGGCATGGACATCGGCTTCCGCTACCTGTTCCCGGAAAGCGCATGGGGCAAGTTCAGCTGGAACCTGGATACCACCTACCTGGCCCAGTACGACGTGCAGCTGCTGTCCGGCGACCCGAGCAGCAACGTCGGCGCTTTCCCGGGCATTCCGGGCAGTACTGGCCTGGCGGGCACGTTCGTCGACAACGCCTCCTCGGGCTTCGGCAACATGGCCCGCTGGCGTGCACTCAACGACATCAGCTGGTCGCGCGGCAACCTCAGTGCCAGCCTCACCACCCGCTACGTACACCACGTGTACGAAGCACCGGACGTAGCCGATGTCACCGAGCCCGGCTACGTGGCCAGGCGCCGGGTGCCGTCCTTCACCCAGACCGACCTGCAGATCGGCTACCGCTTCGAGGACCTGAACAACAGTTCGATCCAGATCGGCGTGCGCAACCTTACTGACCGTCAGCCGCCGTTGATCTATTCTGGCTTCAACGCCTCGACGGACATGCGGACCTACGATGCAATCGGACGTTACTACTGGATGCGCTGGACAGCCCGCTTCTGATCCCGCAGCCGTCACCACCCCTTCCGCCGCGGCCCCGGCCGCGGCGGAAGGACACGGCGGCGACCTTCGCCACTACATCCGCACCTACGATGACAGCCTGCCAACGGAGATGTGCGGCAAGTTGATCGCGTCGTTCAACGCGTTGGGCCGCTTCCAGCAACGCAACGGGCGTGGCGTGCGCGCCGGGCTCGAACAAAGCGCCTGGACCGAGCTGGACATCAGCCGGCTCTCCGATGCGCCGTTCCTGGCCTTCTTCCGGCAGCTGATCAGCCAGTCGCTGCAGCGCTACAACGCCGATGTCGCGCTGCCACTGGCCCTCCCCGACAGCCCCCTGCTCAGCCCGCTCATCCTCAAGCGCTACCGCGCCGGTGGCGATGAGAAGTTCCAGACACACTTCGATGCCATCAACGACGTCTGCGACCGCTACCTGGTGTTCCTGTGGTACCTCAACGACGTCGGGCACGGCGGCCAGACCTGGTTTCCCGGCCTGCACACCGGCGTGGCCCCGCGTGCCGGCCGCCTGCTGATGTTTCCGCCGTACTGGATGTACGCCCACCAAGGCCAACCGTCGCCGGACCAGGACAAGTACATCCTGTCGACCTACCTGCGCTTCCCGCAGCGTCACTCCATCGTGTAGCCGAACCGCCTTGCCCACGGCTCCAGTTCGGCCAGCACGGCATCGCCAAAGAAGGCGCGGTAGCGCTTCCAACGGCCCACCGCGTTGGCATTCACCGGCTCGATCACCTGCGAATAGCTGGGCGTGTTGATGCGCCGGCTGCGCTGCGCCGCTGCATGGTGCGACTGCAGCTGCGCGGCCTGCATCGGCAGCGACAGGAAGCCCATCAGCGCCTCCAGGCGCTGCGCCGGGGCCTGCACCAGGTCTTCGTAGCGCAGTACATGCACGCGCGCCGGCACCCATTCGCGCTGCGCATGCCACCATTCCATCACCCGGACGTAGGTCTGCGCCGTGGACGCCAGCGATTCGAAGGCCAGCGCGCCGCCGTTCAAGCCGAATGCCTGCATATGGCAGCTGAGCACGCAATCGCAGGGGTGGCGCAACAGCAGCAGCCAATCGGCCTGCGGAAACAGGCGGGCCACGTACGGCAGCCGCGTCATCGTCAGTGGGTACTTGTCCACCAGCCGCCCCTGCGGCACGAGGTGGCGATGGACCTGCTGCCAGTAGTCGGCGCGCGCCTGGTCCACCGCGGCGCCGGGAAGACCATCCAGCGATGCATCCAGTGCCGCGTCACGCCAGCCGTCGCGCCTGCGCAGGTTCTCGATCATCACTTCCAGCGCTGGCCGCTCATCGAGCACGTCCAGCGCGCTGTGCGCATCGAGCATGCGCTCCAGCAACGTCGTGCCGGAACGCGGGAACCCCACCAGGAACACCGGATCGGGCGGCCCCTGCCGCGTGCCTGCATCGACCGCCACGGCCGGCGCGTGCCGCCGGCGCTGGTCCAACCAGCCCAGCACGGCCGGCAATGCCGTTTCCGGCCAGCGTGACTGGAACGCAAGGCGGGCCTGTGCGTGCGCGTGTTCGAGCGCATGGATCGTCGCAGCCGCGTCGCCCTCCTGATCGTGGTCCTTCGCCACCTCGAACCAGAGCTGGGCGCGCATGGCCGGATCGGCACCGAACGGCAATGCGGCCTGCGCCAGCGCGGCCGCCGTGCGCGGCTGCCCGCTGCGTCGCGCAATCCGCGCCGACGCCAGTGCCAGCATCGCCCGCCCGTCATCCGACGCCGGCGGTGGCAGACCGGCCAACACCTGGGCCGCCTCGTCCACGCGGTTGAGCCGTTCCAGCAACAGCGCCAGCTGGATACGCGGTTCCGCATCCTCCGGCATCTGCCCGATCAACCCGGTGTACAGCGCCAGCGCCACTTCGTCCTGGCCGCACTGCATCTGCAGCCACGCCAATGCCTTGCGCTGCTGCCCGCCCAGGTGGCCGGCCTCCAGCCCCGCCAGCACCTGCGCCGCGTCGTCAAAGCGTTCGAACTCGACCAGGCAGCGTGCGTAGGCCAGGCGTACGTCCGCCGCCTCCGGCTCCAGCGCATATGCCCGCACAAGCAACTGGCGCGCAGGGGCGAACCCGCCCTTGCCAAGGCAGGCCAGCCCATGCCCGAGCAGGTAGGCCACTCCCTCCGCGCCCTGGCGGCGCGCGTTCTCGAATGCCTGCACGGCCGCGTCGATGTCATCCAGTTCCAGGCAGGCGTTGCCGAGATTGATCCAGGCCTCGACCAGGTCCGGCTGCAGGCGCAACGCGTGTTCGAGCAGCGGCCGGGCATGTCCGACCTGGCCATGCTGGAGATGGAACGTCGCCAACAGCGCCAGGCCGGGCGCGAATGCCGGCGCCACCTGTACCAACCGTCGAGCCAATGCTTCGGACTGTGCGCACTGGCCGTCATGCCACAACGCCAACGCCTGCTCGTAGAGATCGCGCACCTGTCATCGCCCCTGGAAGTTGCATGGGAAATCATCACAACGCTCGACGCGGAATCGCAATAAATGCAAATCAAGCTGCAAACCCATGCACGCGCGGCTTGCGCCTGCGGGTTCAGCATGGGCCATCCGGCCTCCTGGCAACTCTCTCCCAGGCGAGACCTTCCTCAGCCCCCGGCGTAATGGGGAAAGCAGGGCCAAAAAACCGGATCTGCCCGGCTTGTCCGGGCTATTTTTTTTCCTGCGATTTGGTCATACGCTACACCCGATTGATGTCGCAGGCAGGAACACGCAAGGGCATTCCCAGCAGCGCTGCTTTTCACGTTGAAGCCATCCATCCACGACACGGTCGGGACCCCCGACGGTGGAGGCGCAGTGAAGATCCGGCACCACCAGCTCCACGGATCGCAGGCCCTGAGCCTGCCTTCCGGTCCCAGCGACAGCGTGCATGTTGTCGCCAGTTCAGGACGCGGGACACGCCTGCAGGTGCCGGCAGGCTGGGTAAGCGTAACGGCCATTCTGCATGGCGAACTCGAACTCTCCAGCAATGACACGCCCTGGCTGCTGCCTTCGCGCCACGTGCAGGTCTGGCTGGAGGGCGGGCTGCGGCATCACAGTCGCTGCCATGCGCGCTGGATGTGCATCACTGCCCCACTGCAGACGTGGCGCCAGGCACACCCCGGCCCGCTGCCGGGCAGTGCGTTGATCCCGCGCCAGGAACCCTGTCCGCACGCCCTCGCCCGCCCGATCGTGCACCTCACGCGCACGCGCTGGTTCCCGACCGACGCCGATACCCCCGAAGTAGCCGATGCGTTCATGCAGCTGCACGACGCCCTCATCGAGCAGCAGCAGGCGCTGCAGGGCGAGCTGGAACGCTGCAGCGGGCGTACCGCCGCGCGCCGGCACCAGACGCTGCTGCGCCTGCTCAAGGTGCAGCACCTGATCCGCTGCAACGTCGACGACCGGCTGGATCTTTCGCGACTGGCGGCGATCGCCAACTACTCGCCCACGCACCTGATCCGCGTCTACCGCGAGGTGTTCGGCGAAACGCCGAGCGAGTACGCCATCCGCCTGCGCCAGCAACGTGCGTGGGAGCTGGTCCAGGGCACCGGACTCTCCGTCTGCGAGATTGCCGAATCGCTCGGCTTCGAAAGCGAGAGCGCGTTCTGCCGGGCGTTCAAGCATGCCTTCGGTTGCACCACCTCCGAAGCGCGACGCCGCCAGGGCGCCGGCCCGCTGCAAACCACCCGACCACCATCCTGCGCGGATGCGGCATCTGCCGACCAACGGGCACCTGCCCTGGCGCCTTGACGCGGGCACGCTATCTCACGATTGCCATGCGGCGCTCGATCAACGCGTTGCCGGCAATGCCCGCTTGACGAAGGTGGCGACCTTCTCGCCGAAGTCATCCAGCCCCTTGTCGGCATCGCCACCGATCCAGCCACCCACCTTGCGGTCCGTCACGTCTTCCTCGGCCAACAGCGCCCCATCGGACTTGCGCACCGCGCGTGCCATCACCGAGAACTTCTGTGCGCCCGCACCGAAGCCAACAAAATAGCGCAGGGCCTGGTTGCCCTTCTTGAAGTCGACGATGCGCCCGGTCAGCAACACCGTGCGCTGCGGATCGGGGCAGCCAGTCGTCGCACCGGCCAACGCGGCGCGCATGCCGGCAATCTTGCCCGGGATGTTGCCGGCCACGCTGCGCTGGATCTCCGCCAGCCGCTCGGCGGGAATCATCGCCGCGCGTGCCTCTTCCTTGCTGGTGATAAGCCCATCATTGACCTCGAAGCGGGCCACTTCCACGCAGTCGAAACGTGTCTGCGACAACGGCAGCGCCGGTGACGCCACGGGCATCGGCGTCGGCAACGGTGCCGGCACGGGCTGCTCATGGGTCACCGGCGGGGGTACCGCCGACACTTCGCTTGCTGGCGACGCCGCGGTCGCCGGCTCCGTGGCGGCCGCATCGCCGGACCGGTTCTGCGACCACCAGCCACTGTTGGACTGTGCCAACGCCATCCCACTGCACAGCACCAATACGTAGCACAGGCCGCGACTGCCAACGTTCCGCATGTTTCCCCCTGGATGATGAAATGGCGGGCTCAGTGCCCGCCGTCGAGCGCCTTCAACTCACTGACCAGCGCGCTTGCCGCTTCGGCACCGTCGCCGTACAGCATGCGCGTGTTGTCGGCGTAGAACAGCGCGTTTTCGATGCCGGCAAAACCGGTGCCCTTGCCGCGCTTGATGACGATGGTGTTCTTCGAATTGACCACGTCCAGGATCGGCATGCCGTAGATCGGGCTGCCGGGATCGGTCTTGGCCACCGGGTTGACCACGTCGTTGGCACCGATCACCAGCGAGACGTCGGTGGTGGCGAACTCGGGGTTGATGTCGTCCATGTCGGCGATCAGGTCGTAGGGCACGCCGGCCTCGGCCAACAGCACGTTCATGTGCCCTGGCATGCGTCCGGCCACCGGGTGGATGGCGAACTTCACCTTCACCCCGCGCTCGATCAGCCGCTGCGCCAGCTCCCAGATCTTATGCTGGGCCTGCGCCACCGCCATGCCGTAGCCGGGCACGATCACCACGCGCTCGGCGAAGGCCATCATCGCCGCCACGTCGGCCGCTTCGATCGGCTTCTGGCTGCCGCTGATCTCCGCTCCCTGGCCGCCGCCACCGAAGTTGGAGAACAGCACGCCACTGATCGGCCGGTTCATCGCCTTGGCCATCAACCGGGTCAGCAGGATGCCGGCCGCACCGACCATCATGCCGGCGATGATCAATGCCTCGTTGCCGAGCACGTAGCCCTCGAAGGCCACCGCCAGGCCGGTGAAGGCGTTGTACAGCGAGATCACCACCGGCATGTCGGCACCGCCGATCGGCAAGGTCATCAGCACGCCCAGCGCCAGCGCCACCACGAAGAAGCTGATGATCGCCACCGGCTGCAGGCTCACCGCCGCCCACGCGCCCAGTCCCACCATCGCCACCGCCGTCAACAGGTTGAACGCCTGCTGGCCGGGGAAGGTGACGCGCTTGTCCAGCCGGCCGTCCAGCTTGGCCCAGGCAATGATCGAGCCCGACAGCGATACCGCGCCGATCGCCGAGCCGATCACCGCCAGCGCCAGCACCGTCGCCGACGGCTGCCGTGCGGCAAGCGCGGCGATGGCCTCGGCACTCCAGTGGCTGGTGTCGCGACCGGCAACATCGGAAAAACGCAGCAGTTCAACCGCGCCGATGGCCGCCGCCGAGCCGCCGCCCATGCCGTTGTACAGCGCCACCATCTGCGGCATGTCGGTGATGGCCACCTTCTTGGCCGACACCCAGGCCAGGCCGGTACCCAGCAACAGCGCTACCGCGATCAGGCCCAGGTTGTGCAGCCCCGGCAGCAGGAAGGTGGCGGCAGTGGCGATCAACATGCCCGCTCCGGCCCAGTGGATGCCGCTACGCGCGGTCCTGGGCGAGGCCATGCGCTGCAGGCCGAGCAGGAACAGCGTCGCAGCCACCAGGTAACTCACCTTCACCAGCACCGTCATGCTCATGCAGCCTTCTCCAGAACCGTTGTGTCTTGAGCGGCAACCCGCCGGTCACGGCGGTGGTGTTCCCGCATCTCGATGGCCGTCTTCAGCAGGCCGATCATGCCCAGCCCGAACGCCACCAGCCCCAGCGACAACTGCGACAGCGCCGTCGACGCGGCCAACGCGGTACCCGCCAACCCGAGAAGGATCGGCAGCAACGCCTGCACGGTCAGCAGCCACAGCATCCAGTAGCCCTTGCGCGGGTCTTCCCAGACCTTGCGCGAGACTTCGTTCTGGGTACGGGTCGGATCCTGCAACGAGGACATGCCGATGCCCACGCCGGCGTACAACAGCGCGTTGTTCAGCGCCTCCAGCAGCCCGCCCAGGCCCGTGAAGAACGGCGAAGCGACGTAGTACAGCGCAACCAGCATGGCCGGGTACTGCAGGTAGCTCAGCCACT
>NZ_JAYFUH010000079.1:30873-50188 GCF_034961085.1 Stenotrophomonas capsici
TCGACGCGGCCAACGCGGTACCCGCCAACCCGAGAAGGATCGGCAGCAACGCCTGCACGGTCAGCAGCCACAGCATCCAGTAGCCCTTGCGCGGGTCTTCCCAGACCTTGCGCGAGACTTCGTTCTGGGTACGGGTCGGATCCTGCAACGAGGACATGCCGATGCCCACGCCGGCGTACAACAGCGCGTTGTTCAGCGCCTCCAGCAGCCCGCCCAGGCCCGTGAAGAACGGCGAAGCGACGTAGTACAGCGCAACCAGCATGGCCGGGTACTGCAGGTAGCTCAGCCACTGGAACACCTGCCGGGCGTCGAACCGGCGGGACGGCGATGGCCCGGTCACCGGCCCTTCCCGTCCGGCTTCTTGGAACTCTTGAACATTTCCAGCATGCGCTCGGTGACCACGTAGCCACCGGCGGCGTTGCCCGCGCCCAGGGCCACGGCGATGAAGCCGATGGCCTTCTCCAGCGTGGTATCGGCGTGACCGAGCACCACCATGGCACCGATCAGCACGATGCCGTGGATGAAGTTTGAACCGGACATCAACGGCGTGTGCAGGATCACCGGCACCCGCGAAATGATCACGTGGCCGGCGATCGCCGCCAGCATGAAGATGTACAACGCCACGAACCCGTCGCTCATTGCTGCTCTCTCCAGGGCTGGAACCGCCCGCACGGCATCATAACCACGGCGACCGAGCGGATGCGACGGTTGCGCTGTCAACCAATGCCCGGCCCGTGCGTTTACACCATCAGACCCCCGCCGGAACGCTACCCTGTGCTGGTGACCAGCCCGCCCCTGACGTCCACTGCCACGCCTGCCTCGCTGGAAGCCTTCCTCGCCGGCGTGGGGCCGCGCGCCTTCCGCTTCGCCGAGGCCGGGCTGCGCCAGCGCGAGGATGCGCTGGACGCCGTGCAGGACGCGATGGAGCGCATGCTCGGCTACGCCGACCAACCGCCGGAAGAATGGACGCCGTTGTTCTGGAGCATCCTGCGCCGGCGCATCATCGACCTGCAGCGGCGCCGCAGCTTCCGCCTGAAGTTCTGGGCCCCGCAGGACGACCAGGACCAGGACAGCGCGATCGACTGGGCCGACGAAGCCGCCGGCCCGGCCCGGCAGCATGAGCAGCAGCAGGACTATGCGCGGCTGGTGCGGGCCCTGCGGCAACTGCCGGCGCGGCAACGCGAGGCGTTCAGCCTGCGGGTCCTGCAGGAACTGGACGTCGCCACCACCGCCAGGGCGATGGGCTGTTCGGAAGGCTCGGTAAAAACCCACCTGTCGCGCGCGCGCGACGCATTGCAGAAACAACTGGAGGCCTCGCGGTGAACCGCCTGCCCACATCGCCGGATGATTTCGACCGCTCCCTGCGGCAACTGCAGCAGCAGGCCGAGGGCGCGCTGTCGCCCGCCACGCTCGCCCGGCTGCGCCAGGCACGGCAGCAGGCCGGGACGGCCAGCGCGCCCTGGCGTCGCCGTGGCCTGTGGCTGGCCACCGCCTGTTCGGCGGTGCTGGCCGTGACCTTCGCGCTACGCTTCAACGGCACCGATGCACCGGTGGCCGCACCGGCCACAGCCACGGCAGCGGCCACGGTCGACAGCGACGATGCGATCGATGCGCCCCTGCCGTTCGATGAGAGCCCCGAGCTGTACCTGTGGCTGGGCTCGGACAACCTGGCGATGGAATGACCCTGATGAACGCCCTGATCCCCCGCGTGTTGCCCCTGCTGCTCCTGGCCGCGTTCCCGGCGCTGGCCCAGCAATCCCCGCCATTGCCCGAATGGGACCAGCTGACGCCGGCCCAGCGCGAAACCCTGATCACGCCGATGCGTGACCGCTGGAACGCCTCGCCGGACCGCCGCCAGCGCATCTATGACCATGCCCGCAGCTGGCAGCAGATGACCCCGGAACAGCGTGAGCAGGCGCGCCGTGGCATGCACCGTTTCGAACACATGTCACCGCAGCAGCGCCGCGAGGCACAGGCGCTGTTCGCCAGGATGCGCGGCCTGGACAGGACCCAGCGCCAGCAGCTGCACGACCAGTGGGTGAAGATGACGCCCGAGCAACGCCGGCAATGGGTGGAAGCCAATCCGCCACCGGCGCGTCCGCAGCGGTAGAGCGTCAAAGGCCCGCCCTCATCCGCCCCTGCGGGGCACCTTCTCCCGCAAGCGGGAGAAGGGCGTGTCATGCGGACTTCCGGTTCACGGACGGGCTCAGGTTGCGGCGAACCCATCCCTTCTCCCGTGGGCGGGAGAAGGTGCCCCGCAGGGGCGGATGAGGGGGCTTTGGATTTCCGCCTCCCCCCACCCGCGAGACCCACCTCACACCGGCGGGATCTCGCCGCCCGCCGGACGCTGCGGCCACACCGTCCTGATCAGCAGTTCGTCGCTCCAGTCCAGGCGCAGCGCGCCCTCCTTCAGGAACAGCGACACGAAGTTGTAGACGTTGCGCGCATACATCTCGCTGGCATGGATGGCCCCCATGCTGGCCAGGTCCAGCGGACCGGCCACGGTGACGCCCCCCACCTCGACGGTCTCACCCGGACGGGTGGCCTCGCAGTTGCCACCGGTCTCGGCGGCAAGATCGACGATCACGCTGCCCGGCCGCATGCCGGACACCATCGCCGCGGTGATGATCTTCGGCGCCGGGCGCCCGGGTACCGCGGCGGTACAGATCACCACATCCACACCCTTCAGGTGCTCGGCCAGCCGCCGCTGCTGCTCGGCGCGTTCGTCCTCGGTCAGCTGGCGCGCATAACCGCCCTCGCCCTCCGCACTGACACCCAGGTCCAGGAACTTGCCGCCCAGCGATTCGATCTGCTCGCGGGTTTCCGGGCGCACGTCGAAGCCCTCCACCGCCGCGCCCAGCCGCTTGGCGGTCGCCACCGCCTGCAGGCCGGCCACGCCGGCACCGACCACCAGCACCTTGGACGGGCGGATCGTGCCGGCGGCGGTGGTCAGCATCGGGAAGAAGCGCGGGGCCAGCTGCGCGGCGATCAGCGTGGCCTTGTAGCCGGCCATGCCGGCCTGCGAGCTGAGCACGTCCATGGCCTGCGCGCGGGTGGTGCGCGGCAAGCGCTCCAGCGGGAAGCACTGTACCTGCCGGGCCTGCAACGCCGCCGTACGTGCCGGCTCGGCCTGTGGATGCAGCATGCCGACCAGCAACACGCCAGCCTTGAAACGCTCGATCATCGCCACCGGCGGTGGCTGCACGCACAGCACCAGGTCGGCGGTCTCCACGGCTTCGTCCAGTGTCGCCCCCGCTTCCAGGTAGGCCTGGTCGGTGAAGCCGGCGGCCACGCCGGCACCGGGCTGCACCCGCACGCTGGCGCCGGTGGCCAGCAACTTCCTGACCGTCTCCGGCGTGGCGGCGACACGCCGCTCGCCCTGGGCGGCATCCTTCAGAACACGTACATCAACGGCCATTCCAGTCCCCGATGCGCAGTGGATCAACTGCCCGGATCGTAGCAAAGCCCCGAACGTGCGCGGCGATCAGCCGACCGCGGCCGGCTGCGGCTCCAGGCGGTCGATCACGCCCTGCATGGCGCTGTCGAAGGCGCCATCGTCCACGTGCGGGCGCAGGCGGCCCAGCCGCACCATCACCGCCAGTTCTTCCGGCGAGGCCACGCAGAAGCGGATGCCGCGACGGTTGACGAACAGCAGGCGCGAGGAAATCGGGCTCACCCAGGACAACTTGCCGGCCTGCAGCTTGCCGTCCTTGTCGATGAAGTCCAGCCAGGTGCCGATCTCCATCCGACGGAAGCGCTCGGCATCACTGTCGTCGAAGTCCTCGGCCTTGGCCGTGCTGCCGAAGTCGATGGCCGGGGCTTCCTGCGCCGGCGGGGTCGGCAGCGCCACCTGCGGCAGTTCGGGCAGCGCGCGCTCCAGCTCCGGCCGCACTTCGGCGATCGACTGCAGGGTGTCGTGCAGGGCATCGATGGCCGCCGTCCCCGCATCGCCATGGACACCGACGCTGGCGAACACCTTGCGCAGCCCCGGCTGGCAGGACTGCAGCCACGGCTTGCCGACGATATGGCGGCGTGCCTCGGCCACTTCCTCCAGCACCTCGTCGGCCAGCTTCAGGGCCTCGGTGACGCCCTCGCCCTCTTCGCCTTCGCGCAGCAGGGTCAGGGTCAGGTGGTGGTTCCATGGCTGGCGCAGGAAATCGTCGATGGCCTTGGGCAGGCCCTGGCCGGCGACCCGACGTTCCAGCTCGAGGGCGGCGCGGCTGCGCGCGACCTCCAGTTTCTCCTGGCCACGCTGCGTTTCGGCGGCGCGGCGCTCGGCGATCTCGATGCGGCGGCGGTGCTGGGCCAGGAATTCACGGAACTCCTCCTCCAGCGTCAGGAAGATGGCCAGGTTCTCGTTGAACTCGGCCGTCAGCCTCTCGATGATTTCCTCGACCTTGCCCATCAGCGCGCGCTCGGACTGGCTCTCACCCGCGTTGCCCTCGCAGGCCTCGGCCAGCGAGTTGAGCAGGCGCCGCGCCGGGTGGGTCTTCTGCACGAACATGCGGCGGTCGAGCATGGCGACCTTGACGAACGGCACCACCAGCCGGCCGATCAGCTCGCGCGAACGGCCTTCCAGGTCACGTTCGTCGAGCATCACGTCGAACAGCATGCCAACCAGGTCGATGGCATCCTCGTCCTGCGGATCCAGGTGCGCCTGCGCCGGGTCCACGCCCAGCCGGGTCGCACCGGCCAGCACTTCACTCTTGAGCCGCTGCGCCAGCGATTCGCCGTCTTCGCCGACGGCCGCGCGCAGGGTGGCACTGGGCGTGGCCTGCAGCAGCGACAGCACCGACATCATCTCGCGCTGGTTCAAGGCGCGCTGCAGGCCTGGCTCACCGCCGTGGCCGGCGGCAGCGCCGCCGATGCCACTGGCGGCTGCGCCGCGCGCCTGCCGCGACTGCACCAGCAGCTCATGCAACGCCTCGAGCACCATGCCCTGCTGGGTGGCGCCATCGACTTCGAATCCGCCACCGCCCTGCCCGTATCCCTCGCCCTGGGCTTCGCCCATGCGGCCGAGGTTGGCGCGCTGCTGCGCGAAGCGTTCGGAGAAGCGTCGTGCCCAGCCCGGCGCCCCGCCCTGCGGGTCGAAGCCATCCTCGTCCGGGGCATCAGCGTCCGGTACCGCCGCCGGCCGACGCGGCGGCTGGCGGCGCGGCGCACCCAGTTCAGGGGCTGCGCCGGCCTGGGCCAGGCGTTCGTCCAGTGCCTCGTACAACTTGCCGATACTGCCGGCCAATTCCCGTTCGCACAGCTTGAACAGCACCAGGCGCACTTCCGGGGTCAGGTCACACGGGGCGAAGGCCTCGTGCAGGGCGACGCCGATATGTTCGGGACTGATCGGATTGGTGTCGGCGTTGAGTTCCTGACCGCCGGCAACCCAGCCCAGGCGATGGTCCAGCCGCGCCAGCACTTGCTTGTACTCGCGCAGCAGCACGGTGGCCAGGTTGCGCACCGCCAGCCGCGACTCCAGGACGTGTTCGGGCACCAGCGCCAGCCCACCCTCGCCGGCACCGGCCATGACGCTTTCCGCCGACTGCGGCGCACCCGATTCCAGCGCGGCCCAGGCCTGCTGCAGGTGGCTGGAGAAAAGACGGGAAACCTCGTCGCGGCGGCGGCGCAGCTCGCGCATGCCGTCGAGGAAGGCCATTTGCGAGGCGCCGGCACTTCCGGCCCGATCGAACAACGCATCGTCGAACCCTGCCAGGACCTTGTCGAACAGCTTGGACAGCGCCGGCAATGCCGCTTCACGCGCCACGGCCAGAAGGTTCTGGTTACGACCGGGCTGGCCCGGGACTTGCGGGTTGGACATCATGCGCAAAGGCTCCACGCCCGTGAAGGCGCTGGACTTTTGATAGACGGGTTAGGACAAGCGGACGCGGCCCCTGTTTCCGCCCGTGGATGGTAGGGCGAGTAGCTGAACAGGGTCAGTGATGCAGTAAGCACTTCAAACCTCATGACCGGCATCCCGGTACGGCCGTCTATGCTAAGCGGGCCGCGGAATATTGGCGAATTTCACCGCCCTTCCAGGGCGATGATGGCAATCACAGTTTGCGCTACCCAAGGTGTCATCGTCCCGCCGTCTATAATCCCCGACCGTGTTTTGCCCCCGGTGAGTCATGTCCGACAACTGTTTCCTGCACGCCTTGAACCAGCGCGTTTCGGTTCCGTCCAAGCAACTGGGCGAACCCGCCCCGGACCCGGCCACCCTGCTGCGCATGCTTGAAGCCGCCGTGCGCGTACCCGACCACGGCAAGCTGGTCCCGTTCAGATTCCTGCAGATCCGCGGCGATGCCCGTCACGCTTTGGGCGCGTTCCTCGCCCGGCGCAGCCGTGAGCGCGACCCGCACGCCGCCGAAGCGGTGATCGAGAAGGACCGCCTTCGCTTCTCGCATGCGCCGCTGATCGTGACCGTCATCGCCCGCCTGCAACCCGACCACAAGGTGCCGGTGCAGGAACAACTGCTGACCGCCGGTTGCGTCTGCTTCGCGCTGCTGCAGGCCGCGCAGGGGTTCGGCTTCGGCGCGCAGTGGCTGACCGCCTGGATGGCCTATGACGCCGCAGTCGCCGACCACCTTGGCCTGGGCCAGGACGAGCACATCGTCGGCTTCATCCATGTCGGCACGCCGAAGCTGCAGGTGCCCGACCGTGACCGCCCGGACCCGGCCGCGCTGCTGCAGGACTACCGGCCGTGAGCACCGCCCCGGCCAGCGCGCCGCTGTACCTGGTCGACGCCAGCCTGTACGTGTTCCGCGCCTGGCATTCGATGCCGGACGAGTTCCAGGACAGCCAGGGCTGGCCGGTCAATGCCGTGCACGGCTTTGCTCGCTTCCTGCTGGACCTGCTCGAACGCGAACGCCCGCGGCATATCGCCGTGGCCTTCGACGAGGCACTGGACAGCTGCTTCCGCCACCGCATCTACCCGGCCTACAAGGCCAACCGCGACCCCGCCCCGGATGAACTGCGCCGCCAGTTCGCGCACTGCAAGGCGTTGTGCGCGGCGCTGGGCCTGGACGTGCTGGCCGACCGCGAGTACGAGGCCGACGACCTGATCGGTACCGCGCTGCACGCCGGCCGCGGGCATGGCCTGCGCGGGGTGATCGTCTCGGCCGACAAGGATCTCTCGCAGTTGCTGCTCGAACACGACGAGCAATGGGACTACGCGCGCAACCAGCGCTGGGGCGCGGCCGGGGTGAAGGCGCGCCACGGCGTGCACGCGCACCAGATCGCCGACTACCTGGCGCTGTGCGGCGATGCGGTGGACAACATCCCCGGCGTGTCCGGCATCGGCACCAAGTCGGCGGCGGTGCTGCTGTCGCACTTCGGCAGCCTCGACGCCCTGCTCGAACGCATCGACGAAGTGCCGTTCCTGCGCCTGCGCGGTGCGGCGACCATGGCCGTGCGCCTGCGCGAGCAGCGCGAACTGGCCCTGCTGTTCCGCCAGCTGACCACCATCGCGGTGGACGTGCCGCTGGCCACCGCGCGCCCCGGCTTCACCCGCGGCAACGCCGACGCGGACATGCTGGGCGGGCTGTGCGATGCACTGCGCTTCGGCCCGATGACCCGGCGCCGGTTGCTGTCGGCCGCGGGCATCGAAACGTCCTCTCCTTCCGCCAACGAGTTCGCATGAGCCAGAACACCGCAGCCCCCCGCGTCGTCTACGAAGGCAAGTACCAGCGCATGGTCGTGCGCGGCACCTGGGAGTACAGCGAGCGCACCCACGCCGGTGGCCTGGCCGCGATCATCATCGCGGTCACCCCGCAGGACGAGGTGCTGTTCGTCGAACAGTTCCGCGTGCCGCTGCAGGCACGCACCATCGAGATGCCGGCGGGCCTGGTCGGCGACATCACCGCCGGCGAGTCCATCGAGGAGTCGGCGGTGCGCGAACTGGAAGAGGAAACCGGCTGGACCGCCGACCATGCCGAAGTGCTGATGATCGGCCCGACCTCGTCGGGTGCCAGCAGCGAGAAGATCGCCTTCGTGCGCGCCATCGGCCTGCGCAAAGTTGGCAACGGCGGTGGCGACGACAGCGAGGACATTACCGTGCACAGCATCCCGCGTGCGCGTGCCGCGGCATGGCTGGTCGAGAAGATGGGCGAAGGCTACGAGCTGGACGCCAAGCTCTGGGCCGGCCTGTGGATGATCGAGCACCACCTCGACGGGAGGCCGCGTGGCTGATTCCGGAGAGCAGGCACTGCCGCCGCTGCTTGATGCCGGCGACCCGGCGATCTTCACCGTGCACCACCCGCACGGGCGCTCGCCGTTCGTGCTGCTGGCCGATCATGCCGGCCAGCAGGTGCCCGCGACCTTGCACGACCTCGGCCTGCCACAGGCGGAGCTGGACCGGCATATCGGCTGGGACATCGGCATCGCCGGCACCACCCGCGCACTGGCCAAGCGGCTGGATGCCTGGGCGATCGAACAGACCTATTCGCGCCTGCTGATCGACTGCAACCGCCCGCTCGCCTCGCCGACGCTGATCCCCGAGGTCAGCGACGGCACGCTGATTCCCGGCAACGCCGGCCTGAGCGCCGCACAGCGCCAGCAACGCATCGACGCCATCCATGCGCCCTACCACGCGCGCATCAGCGCCGAGCTGGACCGTCGCCGTGAGGCCGGCATCCCCACCGTGCTGGTGATGATGCACAGCTTCACCCCGGCGATGAACGGTATGCAGCGCCCGTGGCACGCGGGTGTGCTCTACCACCAGGACACCCGCTTCGCACATGCACTGCTGCAGGCGCTGCGCGCCGAAGGCGACCTGGTGGTTGGCGACAACGAGCCGTATTCGGTCAACCGCAACAGCGACTACGCCGTGCCGGTGCATGGCGAAGGCCGCGGACTGGTGCACGTGGAGCTGGAGATCCGCCAGGACCTGATCGCCGATGCCGCCGGCCAACAGGCCTGGGCCGAACGGCTGGAACGCATCTTCCGCACGTTGCAGCCCAGCCTGACCAGGTAGGAGCGCGTTCAAGGGCGAAGCAGGTGCGTCGTCAGATGTGGGGCTGACCGCGACCGGATGACCTGCCGGCTTCGTGGCCGAGGCCGCTCCTGCGGGTGCGTTCAACGCGTGTAGCGGCGGGTGACCTCGAAACGCGCGCCCGGACGCGGCACCGGGCCTTCGGCCAGTATGTCCACGCGCAACACGCCAGCGGCCTCATCGCGGTAGCGATAGTTCACGCGGATGCCGTTGGAGGTGGTGACCTCCACGCGCAGCCCATCCGGCACATCATGCAGGCGGGCTTCCACGCCCGGGGCAATGCTCACCGCCGCACCCGACAAGGGCAGCATCACCACGTCAGTGGTGTCCTTGCGCCCGAACAACACCGATTCACGGCTGCGGTACAGCACCAGCGTGTCTTCCAGCGGCGCGGCGAATTCCATCTCCGGGCGCAGCATCGATGCCGGCGTCGCATGGCCCGCACCGGCACCACCCGGACCACCCGGACCATGGCCGCCTCGACCACCACGGCCACCGCCCATCCCGCCGCCATCGGGGCCACCGCCCATGCCACCGGGTGGACCTCCACCCCCGCGGCCGCCAGGACCACGCGGACCCGCTTCCGCATCCGGCCCCGCATCACCTGTACCGGTTGGACGATCCGCGCCGCGCGGCGGCGAAGCCTGCCCGGCGGCCTTTTCCGCGGCCTTCTGTGCCTGGCGGTTGCCCGAGGCATCGGCCTTCCATTCCACCGGCGGATCACCGGCCACCTGCTGCGCTGCCGCCGGTGCGATCACCAGCACGCAGGCAAGCACCCATCCACCCTTTGCATGCAACACCACGATGCAGATCCTGTCCGGGAACACCGGCGACCATGCTGCACGGCGACCGGCGGCGTGATGTGTCAACGCCGACACATCACGCCAGCGACCGCCGCACCGTTCAGCCGGCCGATGGTGTCCCGTCGCAGGCCGGTTGGGGTCGCCGCGCCAGCATCACCAGCACCACGCCGAGCAGCGCGAATGCCGCTGCGCCGAACTCGGCGCGCACCAGGCCGGCCAGGGCCGGTGCCGTCCCCGGCTCGCCGCCCGTGGCGTTGGCCAGCATCACCAGCACCGCCAGTCCCAGCGCACCACCAATCTGCTGGGCGGTGGCCGCCATGCCCGAGGCCACACCCTGCTGTGCCGCCGGCACGCCCTGCCCGGCCACGATCCACATCGCCGTCCAGGTCATGCCCTGGCCGATGCTCAGCAGCACCACGCCCGGCAGCAACGGCCAGAAACCCGCTCCCTGCGGCAGCAATGCCGCAACCAGCGCGATACCCGCCGCGCCCAGTCCCAACCCCCATACCAACACCTGCTCCACCCGCAACCGCTGCAGCGCGCGCTCGGCGATCCGGATGCCGAAGGTGCACACCGCGGTGGCCGGCAGGAACGCCAAGCCGGCCTGCAACGGGCTCCAGCCATAGCCGTCCTGGAAATACAGCGCCAGGAAGTAGTACTGCACGCCGTAGCTGCTCATGAACAGGAAAGTCAGCCCCATCGCCAGGCGCAGGCCGGGCAGGCGCAGCAGGCTGAACTGCATCAGCGGGTCACGGCTGCGCCGCTCGATCCACACGAAGGCCGCCAGCAACCCGGCGGCCAATGCCAGGCAAAGCACGGTGCGCGGCGCCAGCCAGCCCCATTCCGGCCCCTGCACCAGGGTGGCCACCAACAGGCTGCCGCCGACGGTGACGGTCAGGCACCCGGCCAGGTCGAACGAACGCCCGCGCGGCATTTCGCCGTCACGTGGCAGCCAGGCCCCGCCCAGCACCGCGCAGGCCGTGGCGAACGGCACGATCACCCACAGCACCGAGGACCAGCCGAACACCTGGGTCAGCACGCCGCCCAGCAGGGTGCCCAGCGCCAGCCCGAGCGCGCTGGCCACGCTCCAGATCGCCAGCGCGCGGTTGCGCACCGGGCCTTCGGCATACAGCGTGTTGATCAATGCCAGCGTGGCCGGGAACAGCAATGCCGCGCCCACGCCCTGCGCCGCCCGCGCGGCGACCAGCCCACCGACGCTGCCGGCGAACCCGCCCAACAGCGAGGCCAGCGCGAACACGATCATGCCCAGCCGGTAGATGCGGCGCCGCCCCAGCAGGTCGGCCGCGCGCCCACCCAGCAGCAGGCAGCCGCCAAAGGCCACGGTGTAGCCGCTGACGATCCATTGCAGTTGTTGGGCGTTGACCTGCAACGCCCGGCCCATGTCGTGCAGGGCGACGAAAATGATGGTGGTGTCCAGCGCGATGATCAGCTGGGCCATCGCCAGCAGGCTCAGCGCCAGCCGGGGGTATCGAAGAGGGGGCATGACGGCCTCGCTCAAAAGGGGCTGGCAGTGTCATTGATGCGCATGAATGCATAAACCACCTCATGTCGATTTCTGCGATGATTTTCCGCATGAATGACATTCCCTTCGATCTCAACGCGGTGCGGATGCTGGTGCAGGTGGCCGAGGCCCGCAGCTTCACCGTGGCCGCCGGGCAACTGGGGCTGAGCCAGTCCGGGCTGTCACGGGCGATCAGCCGCCTGGAGGCCGGGCTGGGGGTCAAGCTGCTGCAGCGGAACACCCGCAACGTCGGCCTGACCCCGGACGGCCGCCAGTTCATCGACCAGGTCACGCCACTGCTGTGCGGGCTGGAGGATGCGCGCCGCCAGCTCGGCGACCGCCCATGCACGCCCTCGGGCACGCTCAAGATCACCGCCCCGTCGATGTTCGGGCGCAAGGTACTGGTGCCCCTGGCCGGGCAGCTGATGGCCAGGTACCCGCAGCTGCAGATCGAAGCGGTGCTGAGTGACCGCCTGGTCGACCTGTTCGAGGAAGGTTTCGACGCGGCCCTGCGCACCGGCCCGGTCGCCGACCAGCGCATGATCGCGCGACGGCTGCGGCCGCTGCGCTGGGTGACGGTGGCCAGCCCGGCCTACCTGGCCCAGCACGGCGCGCCGGACAGCGTGCAGGCGTTGCGCGAACACCGCTGCCTGGCGGTGCGCAACCTGCGCAGCGGGCGGCTGGTGGACTGGCAGTTCCGTGATGCGGACGGCCAGCTGCGCGAGTTCACGCCGCCGGCGCGGATGGTGTTCGACAGCGGCGACCCGCTGGTGGAAGCCGCGCTGGCCGGCATCGGCATCGTGCAGGTGATGGACTTCGCGGTGGCCGACGCACTCGCCGATGGTCGCCTGCAGCGCGTGTTGCAGGCCGCCGAAGGGCGCAGCCGCGAGCTGTCGTTGATCTACCCGCCCTCGCGGCAATGCTCGCCCAAGCTGCAGGTGTTGGCCGCTGCACTGCTGGCCGGGGAATGGTGAGGCCGGCGACGGAAACAGAACGGGCGGCCTGCGCCGCCCGTCCCTGCAACCTGATTGCGGGAATCAGCCGGCGAAGGCGTCGGTGGCACGCACCAGCGCATCCACGTTCTCGGCCTCGAACGCCGAGTGGCCCGAGGCCGGTGTGATCTGCAACTGCGCCTTCGGCCACACCTTGTGCAGGTCCCAGGCATTGGCCAGCGGGCACACCACGTCGTAGCGGCCGTGCACGATCACGCCCGGGATATGGGCGATCTTGTGCGCGTCGCGCAGCAGCTGGTCTTCCACCTCGAAGAAGCCGCCGTTGACGAAGTAGTGGTTCTCGATGCGCGCGAACGCCAGCGCGAACTGCGGGTCCTCGTGGCTGTTGATGAAGTCGTCATCCACATGCAGGAAGCTGGTGGCGCCTTCCCACACGCTCCACGCCCTGGCCGCGCCCAGACGGGTGGCCTCGTCATCGCTGGTCAGGCGGCGATGGAAGGCCGAGATCAGGTCGGCGCGTTCCACTTCCGGGATCGGCTTGAGGTAGTGCTCCCAGGCGTCCGGGAACAGGCGGTTGGCGCCTTCCTGGTAGAACCATTCCAGTTCCCAGCGACGCAGCATGAAGATGCCGCGCAGCACCAGCTCGGTCACGCGCTGCGGATGGGTTTGCGCATAGGCCAGCGCCAGCGTCGAGCCCCAGCTGCCGCCGAACACCTGCCAGCGGTCGATGCCCAGCTGCGCGCGCAGCTTCTCGATGTCGGCCACCAGGTCCCAGGTGGTGTTGTCCACCAGGTCGGCATGCGGCGTGGAGCGGCCCGAACCGCGCTGGTCGAACAGGATGATCCGGTACTTGGACGGGTCGTGGAACTGGCGCATCTTCGGCGTGCAGCCGCCGCCGGGGCCACCGTGCAGCATCACCACCGGCTTGCCGTCCGGGTTGCCGCATTGTTCGAAGTACAGGGTGTGGCGGTCATCGACCTTGAGCGTGCCGGTTTCGTACGGCTCGATGGCGGGGTAAAGCGTGCGCATGGCGACCTCACGGGAACAGAAGCGGCAGTTTAGCGCAGCGCTGTTTTGTTCTTGTCGGCGCACGCCGGTGAAGCGCAGCCCTGCCGCGCGGGGCGTTGCCGGGAAGGTCGTTGCCGAGCGTGGCTCGGCACTGCCGCTGCGGGGGCCTATGCGGGCAGGCGGCCCAGCGTTACCCGGTCGCGCTGTTCCAGGTCCTGCACGGTCTGCGCGTCGACGAAGCCGGCCTGCTCCAGCAGTGCGCGGATCGCTTCGCCCTGGTCCCAACCGTGTTCCAGCAGCAACCAGCCTCCGGGCACCAGGTGCTCGGGCGCGCCGGCCACGATCTCGCGGATCGCATCCAGCCCGTCGGCACCGGATGCCAGGGCCGGTGGCGGCTCGAAGCGCAGGTCGCCCTGCGCCAGGTGCGGGTCACCGGCGGCGATGTACGGCGGGTTGCTGACGATCATGTCGAAACGGTCCGCCCCCAGCGCCACGAACCAATGCCCACGACGGAACCAGACGTTCTCCAGGCCATGTGCCTGCGCGTTCTTCACTGCCACCGCCAAAGCCGGGCCAAGCACGTCGGTGGCCATCACCGTGGCCAACGGCCGCTCGCTGGCGATGGACAGAGCCACCGCACCGCTGCCGGTGCCCATGTCGGCCACCCGCACCATGTCGTCGTCGGGCAACCGGGCCAGCGCCTGCTCGACCAGCAGCTCGGTTTCCGGGCGCGGGATCAGGGTGGCGGTGTTGACCTGCAGGTCCAGCGTCCAGAACCCGCGCCGGCCGACCAGGTAGGCCAGCGGGTGGCCTTCGGCCCGGCGTGTGACCAGCAGCTCGAAGCGCTGCCGCGCGTCCTGGTCCACCGCGTCGGTGGCATGGGCGAACAGCCAGGCACGTTCCACGCCCAGCACGTGCAGCAGCAACTGCTCGGCCTCGTGGCGGGCATCGGCACCGGACAGGCGCCCGGCAGCTTCCCGCAACAGCTCGGCAACGTTCACCGTGGACACTTCACTACCTCTTCGCGGGATGTTTTCAGGACGGCGAGGATAGTCACCGCGCTCCGGCCTGCCTACCTCGGTCGGCATAACCGTTGCCTATATGAATCGATTCATGTTCGTCCGGCCCCGGCTTGCGAACCGGGCAAAAGCCCCGATATCCGGGCATATCGGCGCTTCACGCCGCTGAACGATAGTCAAAGCCTATTGATGCTATGCATCCAATTCATTTGTTTTATTAGTTTTTGCCTATTAGTCTTCTTTCCATCGCTTCACCCCCGCCCCTTCAACCAAGAGGAAGTTCCATGTCCCTGATCAACACCCAGGTCCAGCCGTTCAAGGCCAACGCTTACCACAACGGCAAGTTCATCGAAGTCACCGAGGCCTCGCTGAAGGGCAAGTGGTCCGTCCTGATCTTCATGCCGGCAGCGTTCACCTTCAACTGCCCGACCGAGATCGAAGACGCCGCCGAGCACTACGCCGAGTTCCAGAAGGCCGGCGCCGAGGTCTACATCGTCACCACCGACACCCACTTCTCGCACAAGGTGTGGCACGAAACCTCGCCGGCCGTCGGCAAGGCCCAGTTCCCGCTGGTCGGCGACCCGACCCACCAGCTGACCAACGCCTTCGGCGTGCACATTCCGGAAGAAGGCCTGGCCCTGCGTGGCACCTTCGTGATCAACCCGGAAGGCGTGATCAAGACCCTGGAGATCCACTCCAACGAGATCGCCCGTGACGTGTCCGAGACCCTGCGCAAGCTGAAGGCCGCCCAGTTCACCGCCGCCAACCCGAACCAGGTCTGCCCGGCCAAGTGGAAGGAAGGCGAGAAGACCCTGACCCCGTCGCTGGACCTGGTCGGCAAGATCTAAGCCGCAACACGCCGGTGGGGATGCGCCAGGCCTCTGGCCCATTCCCCGGCACTCCCACCCCGCCTTCGCGGCGGGCGTGGGGGTGAACCGCAGCGTGTTGATGCCAGCCAGCATCACGCAAGCAAGCCCGACAGCCCGCTGCGGTTCACCCCTACTTTTCCGGCGCGTTGCCCAGGCAACCGCGTCCATCCCCCGTTTTGCCTCGTTCAAGGAGTTGCGCCGTGCTTGACGACACCCTCAAGACCCAGTTGCAGCAGTACATGGGCCTGCTGCGCCAACCGTTGCGCCTGATCGCCTCGCTCGATGACAGCGCCGCCGCCCAGGAAATGCGTGGCCTGCTGGACGACATCGTCGCCGCCGGCAACGGCAAGATCACCCTGGACGCCTCCGGCACCGACGCCCGTCGCCCCTCGTTCGTGGTTGCCCGCGAAGGCCAGGACCATGGCGTGCGTTTCGCCGGCCTGCCGCTGGGCCACGAATTCGAATCGCTGGTGCTGACCCTGCTGTGGACCGGTGGCCATCCGCCCAAGGTTGCCGACGAGGTGCTGGACAGCATCAAGGCGATCCATGGCACGTTCGACTTCGACGTCTACATGTCGCTGACCTGCCACAACTGCCCGGACGTGGTGCAGGCGCTGGCGCTGATGGCCATCGTCAACCCGAACATCCGCACCACCGTGATCGAAGGCGGCGCCTTCCAGCAGGAAGTGGAGCAGCGCCAGGTGATGGCCGTGCCGATGGTGTTCCAGGGTGGCCAGATGTTCGACTCCGGGCGCATGAGCCTGGAGCAGATCATCGCCAAGCTCGACACCGGCGCCGCCGCCCGCGATGCCGAGAAGATCAACGCCAAGGACGCGTTCGACGTACTGGTGGTCGGCGGTGGCCCGGCCGGTTCGGCCGCGGCGATCTATGCCGCCCGCAAGGGCATCCGCACCGGCGTGGCCGCCGAGCGTTTCGGTGGCCAGGTGCTGGACACCATGGCCATCGAGAACTTCATCTCGGTGCAGCACACCGAGGGCCCGAAGCTGGCCAGCGCGCTGGAAGCCCACGTGCGTGAGTACGAGGTGGACATCATGAACCTGCAGCGCGCCACCGAACTGGTGCCGGCCGGTGCCGATGGTCTGGTCGAAGTGAAGCTGGAGAACGGTGCCTCGCTGAAGTCCAGGACGGTGATCCTGTCCACCGGCGCACGCTGGCGGCAGATGAACGTCCCGGGCGAGGACGAATACCGCAACAAGGGCGTGGCCTACTGCCCGCACTGCGACGGCCCGCTGTTCAAGGGCAAGCGCGTGGCGGTGATCGGCGGCGGCAACTCCGGCGTCGAGGCGGCCATCGACCTGGCCGGCATCGTCAGCCACGTCACCGTGTTCGAGTTCGACAGCAAGCTGCGCGCCGACCAGGTGCTGCAGGCCAAGCTCAACAGCCTGCCCAACGTGAAGGTGGTGCTCAACGCACAGACCACCGAGGTGCTGGGCGACGGCCAGAAGGTCAACGGGCTGGTCTACACCGACCGCGTCGGTGGCGATTCGCACCGCGTCGAGCTGGAAGGCATCTTCGTGCAGATCGGCCTGCTGCCGAACACCGAGTGGCTGCGTGGCACGGTGGAACTGAGCAACCGCGGTGAGATCGTCATCGACGACCGCGGCCAGACCAATGTGCCGGGCGTGTTCGCTGCCGGTGACTGCACCACGGTGCCGTACAAGCAGATCATCATCGCCATGGGCGCCGGCTCGACCGCCGCGCTGAGCGCGTTCGACCACCTGATCCGTACCCCGGCCCCGGCGGTTGCCAAGGCCGAAGTGGCTGAAACCGCCTGACCTCAGGCGTCTGCCCGAACAGGAGCGAGGGGCACTGCCCTTCGCTCCTGTTGCCGTTGCGTCCATTGACCGGAGTCCGCCATGAACCTGCGTGACCTGAAGTACCTGGTGGCACTGGCCGAGCACAAGCACTTCGGCCGCGCGGCGGCGGCGTGTTTCGTCAGCCAGCCGACGCTGTCCACCCAGATCAAGAAGCTGGAAGAGGAACTGGGCGTGCCGTTGGTCGAGCGTGCGCCGCGCAAGGTGATGCTGACCCCTGCCGGGCGCGAGGCCGCGATGCGCGCGCGCGGCATCGTCGCCGAGGTCGAGCAGATGAAGGAAGCCGCGCGCCGCAGCCGCGACCCGGAAGCCGGCACGGTGCGGCTGGGCATCTTCCCCACGCTCGGCCCCTACCTGCTGCCGCACGTGGTGCCGGCGATCCGCCAGCGTTTCCCGCAGCTGGAGATGCTGCTGGTCGAGGAAAAGAGCGACGTGCTGATGGCACAGCTGCGCAATGGCCAGCTCGACGCCGCGCTGCTGGCGTTGCCGGTCAACGATGAGCAGCTGCACACCGAGTTCCTGTTCGAGGAACCGTTCGTGCTGGCCGCGCCGGAAGGCCACCCGCTGGCCGCGCACGACACGCTGCGGCTGGACGACCTGTCCGACCAGCGCCTGCTGCTGCTGCAGGACGGCCATTGCCTGCGCGACCAGGCGCTGGATGTCTGCCACCTGGCCGGCGCGCTGGAGAAGTCC
Organism: Stenotrophomonas capsici; assembly: GCF_034961085.1. NCBI lineage: Bacteria > Pseudomonadati > Pseudomonadota > Gammaproteobacteria > Lysobacterales > Lysobacteraceae > Stenotrophomonas > Stenotrophomonas capsici. Next base: position 48,556 of record NZ_JAYFUH010000079.1, read on the forward strand.
GAATTCCAGGCCACCAGCCTGGAAACCCTGCGGCAGATGGTGGCCGCCAACGTCGGCGTCACGCTGTTGCCGATGCTCGCGGTCAAGCCGCCGGTGGCGCGCTCGGAGAACATCCAGCTGGTGCCCTTCCAGGGCGACCCCCAGCCCAACCGGCGCATCGCCATGGTCTGGCGGCGCAGCTCGGCGATGGGCGCCTTCCTGGAGCAGTTCGCGCAGTTGTTCAAGCAGCTGCCGGCGGGGTTGTTGCGGTTGCACTGAGGGCTGGGGCTGTACCCCTCCCCAACCCGCAATCTGAACACTCCCCCGGCCCACATTGCATCCCGGCCGTGGCGGCCCCATCATCCTGAAAGGGTCGCAAGCGACCCCTGACATCTGCACAATAGTGCCCGGGCGGCGCCGGCAAGGCGTCGCCTTTTGCTTGCATTTTTTCTTCAACTGATAAGGAACATCCCATGACCAGCCACAGCGGTCTCCCGCCATCGATCATCGTTTCCACCCGCGACATGGCCCGCCTCGAGGCCCTGCTCGACTCCCCGGCCCTGAGCCGGCACCCGGCCGCCGTCGCCCTCTCGCAGGAGCTTGAACGCGCCCAGGTGTTGCCGCCGGAGGAAATCCCGGCCGGTATCGTCACCATGCATTCCCGCGTGGACTGCGAAGACGAACTGCACGATGAAAAGCATTCCCTGACCCTGGTCTATCCGCACGAGGCGGATTTCGACAAGGGCCGCGTGTCCGTGCTGGCACCGGTTGGCAGCGCCCTGCTGGGCCTGTCGGTCGGCCAGACCATCGACTGGACCGCGCCCGGTGGCCGCCAGCTGCGCCTGCGCGTGATCGCCGTCCACTACCAGCCCGAAGCTGCGGGCGATTTCCACCGCTGAGCGCCTCGCGCCGGCCTGTACCAGGAACCTGCAATGACCCAGCCCCGCTCCAAGCTCGCCCAGCTGCGTGAACTGTCCGTCGTCGTCGCCGACACCGGTGACTACGAGGCCATCAAGCGCCTGCGTCCGGTGGACTGCACTACCAACCCGACCCTGGTGAAGAAAGCCCTCGACCTTCCGGTCTATGCCGCGTTGATCGAGCGCGAGCTGCAGTGGGGCCGCGGCCAGCCCGGCGACGTGCAGGACGTGGCCAAAGCCGTGGTCGACCGCCTGACCGTGGGCGTGGGCACGATGCTGGCCGAGCTGGTGCCCGGCCGCGTCTCCACCGAAGTGGACGCCGACCAGGCCCACGACACCGCTGCCACCATCGCCAAGGCGCGCGAGTTCATCGCCATGTACGAAGCGGCCGGCGTGCCGCGTAGCAAGGTGCTGATCAAGATCGCCGCCACCTGGGCCGGCGTGGAAGCGGCGCGCGTACTGCAGGCCGAAGGCATCGACTGCAACCTGACCCTGATCTTCAACCCGACCCAGGCGCTGGCCTGCTCGGAAGCCGGTGCGTTCCTGATCTCGCCGTTCGTCGGCCGCATCCTGGACTGGTACGTGGCCAACGGCCAGGCGCCGGCCAGCATCGACGAAGACCCGGGCGTGCAGTTCGTGCGCGGCGTGTACGCCGAGTTCAAGCGCCGTGGCTCGCCGACCGTGGTGATGGGCGCCTCGTTCCGCTCGACCGCGCAGATCGAAGCGCTGGCCGGCTG
>NZ_JAYFUH010000080.1:0-14067 GCF_034961085.1 Stenotrophomonas capsici
TGCGGCGGCCTACGAGGACGGCAACGTGGCCGTGGGCCGCAATGCCTCGGCACTGGGTGAAGGCAGCCTGGCGATCGGTGATGGTGCCGAGACCGGCTTCGGCCTGTTCGGCATTGGTTCGACCAATGCGGTGGCGATCGGCAGCGCCAGCTGGGCCTTCGGCGATGACGCCACCGCAGTGGGCGCCAATGCCTGGGCGGTGGGCCAGCAGAGCACCGCGCTGGGCATGGGGGCGGAGGCCAGTGGCACCGGTTCGGTGGCCCTGGGTGCCGGCTCGGTCGCCGACCGCGCCGGTACGGTGTCGGTGGGCAGTGCCGGCAATGAGCGCCAGATCACCAACGTGGCCGCCGGTACCGAGGCCACCGATGCGGTGAACAAGTCGCAGTTGGATGCGGTGGCAACCAGCGCCGGCCAGACCAGCAAGTACTTCCAGGCCACGGGCAGTGCGGCGGCGAGCGCGGGCGGCACGGACGCACTGGCCGCCGGTTCGGGTGCCAACGCCAGCGCCAACCGTTCCATGGCGTTGGGCACGGCCAGCACCGCCAACGCCACCGGTGCAACGGCGGTCGGCGCGGATGCATCGGCGCGTGGCACCAACAGCACCGCGCTGGGTCGGCAGACCTCGATCACCGCGACCAACGGCGTGGCGATCGGCTATGGCGCGTTCGCCAGCAACGGGGTCAACAGCGTCGCCATCGGCGCCGGTGCCGGGGTGTCCGGCGCCAACTCGGTTGCGCTGGGTGCCGGTTCGCGTGCGACCGAGGCAAACGTGGTCTCGGTGGGCGGTGGCAATGGCACCGACGGCCCGGCCACGCGCCGCATCGTCAACGTCGCCAACGGCCGCGTCGCCCAGAACAGCACCGATGCGGTGACCGGTGGCCAGTTGTACGTCACCAACCAGCGGGTCGGTGCGGTGGAGACGCGCGTGGACGACATCGATGGCCGCATCGGCACGGTGGAGAACGTCACCGCCAACGCCGTGACCTACGATGACAGCAGCCGCGACACGATGACCCTGGCCGGCGTGAAGGGAACCACGCTGGACAATGTGGCCGCCGGCAACATCGCCGCCGGCAGCATGCAGGCGGTCAACGGGGGCCAGCTGTTCCAATCGCTGGGCAACATGGCCAGCTTCCTCGGCGGTGGTGCCGGCATCGGCATGCAGGGCGTGTTCGTCGCGCCGACCTACGTGATCCAGGGCAGCAGCTACAACAACGTCGGTGCGGCGTTGACGGCACTGGATAACCAGGTCACCTCGATCAACGGCCGCCTGGCAGGGAATGGCAACGGGAACGGGAACGGCCATGGAAATGGCAACGGCAATGGCAACGGCAATGGCAATGGCAATGGCAATGGCAATGGCAATGGTCCCCGTACCGCCAGCGTCGACACCACCGCCAGTACCGGCGGCGTCGCACTGGGCGACCAGGCCAAGGCCAACAACACCGCCGGCACCGCGGTGGGCAACAGCAGCTACGCGCATGGCCCGAACGACACCGCGCTGGGCAGCAACGCCCGCGTTGACGCCGACGGTAGCACCGCGGTGGGGGCCAACACCCACATCACCGCGGCGGCCACCAATGCCGTTGCGGTGGGTGAAAGCGCCAGCGTGAGTGCCGCCTCCGGGACCGCGGTGGGGCAGGGCGCGAGCGTCACCGCGCAGGGGGCCGTTGCGTTGGGGCAGGGCTCGGTGGCCGATCGTGCCAACACCGTGTCGGTGGGCAGTGCCGGGCAGGAGCGGCAGATCACCAATGTTGCTGCCGGCACCCAGGCCACCGACGCGGTCAACAAGGGACAGCTGGACCAGGGCGTCGCCTCGGCCAACAGCTATACCGACACCAAGTTCGGCAGCCTCACCGACAGCTTCACCGGACTGCGCAACGACATGGACAACCGCCTGCGGCATATCGATCGCCGCATTGATCGCCAGGGCGCGATGAACGCGGCGATGTTGAACATGGCCACCAGCGCGGCGGGCGTACGCACGCCGAACCGCGTGGGCGTGGGCGTGGGCTTCCAGAGCGGTGAATCGGCCCTGTCCATCGGCTACCAGCGTGCGATCAGCGATCGCGCCACGGTCACCCTGGGCGGTGCCTTCAGCAGCGACGACAGCTCGGTGGGCGTGGGCGCCGGCTTCGGCTGGTAAGCGCACGTCGGTGACAGCGGCGCCCGCCCTCACCGGCGGGCGCCTGCAGCAAGGTTCGCGGCCCCGCCGCCGGCTGCCCCCGCAGCCGGTGGAGCGAGGGTCGGGAAGGCAAGGCAATGCAGCAATGGAGTTCCATCCCTGTTCCAGCAGACGAGAGATCGAACATGAAGAAGACCAAGCTTGGAGTGGCAGTTGCCGGTGTCGTGTTGATGGTTTCGATGGGCGTGCCGGCCGCATTGGCGGCCAACACCGGCAGCCTGCCGACACGCCCGCTCAACAGTGGGCCGGCCGCCGGTGAAGGCGGATACCGATTCATCGTCAAGTACCGTGCCGGCAGCAGCGAGCTGCGTGATTCAGGCGTGGCCAACCGGGGCATCAATGCCGCGGCCTCGCGCGCCGGGCTGAGCCGGGCGACCGCCGCTTCGGCCAAGTCGGCCGCACGTCCGGCCGCCAGTGCCGCGCTGCTGCGCCGCATGGGCAGCCCGGGCTGGGCGGTGGTGAAGGCCTCGCGTGAGCTGGACGGCCAGGAAGCGGCCAACTTCATCCGCGAGCTGAAGGCCAATCCCGCGGTGGAGCGGGTGGAAATCGACCGGATGTACCAGCGCCTGGCAACCCAGGTGAGCCCGAACTTCGCGCCCAACGACCCGCAGACCTCGGCGCAGTGGAACTTCTACAACGCCCAGAGCGGCGTGAATGCCACCCAGGCCTGGGACATCTCGCAGGGCGAGGGCGTGGTGGTGGCGGTGATCGACACCGGCATCGCGCAGGGCAACCCGGACCTGCAGAACAACGTGATTCCCGGCTACGACATGATCAGCGACAAGCGCGTCTCGCGCCGCGACAGCGATGACCGCGTCGCCGGCGGCTGGGACATCGGTGACTGGGTCGAGCAGAACTACTGCACCGGCTGGGCGACCAACGACCCGCACGCGGCCGACGTCAGTTCCTGGCACGGCAGCCATGTCGCCGGCACCGTCGCGCAGGAGACCAACAACGGCGTCAACCTGGCCGGCCTGGCGTTCAAGGCCAAGGTGATGCCGGTGCGCGTGCTCGGTTCCTGCGGCGGCTTCGGCAGCGACATCTCCGACGGCATCATCTGGGCGGCCGGCGGTACCGTGCCGGGCCTGCCGGCCAACCCGAACCCGGCGGAAGTCATCAACATGAGCCTGGGCAGCGGTGCGCCGTCGAGCTGCCCGACCATCTACCAGGATGCCATCGACGAGGCGATCAGCCTCGGCAGCATCATCGTGGTGGCCGCGGGCAATGACAACGCCAATGCCGGCAGCTACACGATGTCCTCGTGCAACAACGTGATCTCGGTGGGCGCCACCGGTTTCAACGGCGGGCGCACGTACTACTCCAACTACGGGCCGCGCGTGGACCTGTCCGCGCCGGGCGGCAACGCCGAGCAGAACAACAATGGCTGGATCTTTCAGGTGATCAACGAAGGCACGCAGGGGCCGACCGCGGACTGGGCGCCGCTGGGCATGGTGGGTACCTCGATGGCGTCGCCGCACGTGGCCGCCGCGGTGGCGATGGTGCAGAGCGTGGTCGACACGCCGCTGACCTGGACGCAGATGCGTGACCTGCTGACCTCCACGGTCAAGCCGTTCCCGGTGAGCATCCCGGCCTCCACGCCGATCGGCGCCGGCATCCTCAACATCGAGGCGGCCCTGCTCAAGGCAACCACGCCGCCGTGTGACCCGGCCGTGGAGGAATGCGGCCCGGTGGCCACGCCGCTGGTCAACAAGGTCGCGGTGACCGGCCTGGCCGGCAACAGTGGCAACGAGGTGCTGTACAGCTTCCAGGCCGAGGCCGGCAAGGTGCTGACCTTCATGAGCTACGGTGGCAGTGGCAACGTCTCGCTGTACGCCAGCTTCGACAAGGAGCCGTCGGCCAGCGCGGCCGATGCCAGCTCCACCCGCCCGGGCAACAGCGAGACCATCCGCTTCACCGCCCCGAAGGCCGGCACCTACTACGTCAAGCTGGTCGGTGCGGGCAGCTTCAGCGGCGTGAGCCTGGTCGCGCGCCAGTAAGCGTTTCCTCCTGTGGTCCTTGGAACCCCGGCTTGCCGGGGTTCTTTTTTTTGGCCATGCCGGGTGGGCGGGCCGGCGTAATCGCGCTGACGTGGATGCCAATCACGCTGGAAGCGGGAATTACGCCTGTTCATGCGTATGGAACGACGCGGCGAGCTGCTAAAGTCCGGTCAACAGAGGAGGAGTGCGTGAACGCGGTAGTCCATGACGCCAATGTTGCGGCCACGCCTGCCGAACGCATCGTCCAGGAGCTGCTCGCGCAGGGCCGGCTGAAGGACGCCGACCTGCAGCGTGCGCGGCAGTTGCAGCGCGAGTCCGGCGGCGACCTGCTGGTGCTGCTGGCGAGGCTGGGGCTGGTGTCCGAGCGCGACCATGCCGAGGCCTGCGCGCGGGTGCTGGGCCTGCGCCTGCTGGCCGCGCGTGACGTCCCCGAGCACCCGCCCGAGCTGGTGGAAGGGGCCGAGCCGGTGCCGCTGCGCTTCCTCAAGCAGTTCCTGGTGTTGCCGCTGGGCGAACAGCAGGGCCGCGTGCGCGTGTGGATGGCCGACCCGCAGGACGGCTATGCCATCGACGCGATGCGACTTGCCACCGGCTGCGACATCGCCCCGGTGGTCGGCCTGCGCAGTGAAGTGGACGAGGTGATCGAGCGCTGGCACGGGCAGGGCCGCAGTGCGATGGGCACCATCCTGGAGTCGGCCGACGGCGAGGCCGCGCCGCTGGATGACATCGAGCACCTGCGCGACCTGGCCTCCGAGGCGCCGGTGATCCGCCTGGTCAACCTGCTGATCCAGCGTGCGGTGGAACTGCGCGCCTCGGACATCCACGTCGAGCCGTTCGAGAACCGGCTGAAGGTGCGCTACCGCGTCGACGGCGTGCTGGTCGATGGCGAAAGCCCGCCGGTCAACCTGACCGCCGCGGTGATCAGCCGCATCAAGATCATGGCCAAGCTCAACATCGCCGAGCGCCGCCTGCCGCAGGACGGCCGCATCATGCTGCGCGTGCAGGGCAAGGAGCTGGACCTGCGCGTGAGCACCATGCCCACCGCGCATGGCGAGAGCGTGGTGATGCGCCTGCTCGACCGCGAGGCGGTGGTGTTCGACTTCCAGCGGCTCGGCTTCGACGATGCATTCATGCCGCAGTTCAGCCGCGTGCTGGCGCAGCCGCACGGCATCCTGCTGGTCACCGGCCCGACCGGTTCGGGCAAGACCACCACGCTGTACACAGCGCTGAGCCAGCTCAACACCGACAAGGTCAAGATCATCACCGTCGAGGACCCAGTCGAGTACCAGCTCGAAGGCATCAACCAGATCCAGGCCAAGCCGCAGATCGGGCTGGACTTCGCCAGCGCGCTGCGCGGCATCGTCCGCCAGGACCCGGACATCATCATGATCGGCGAAATGCGCGACCTGGAAACCGCGCGCATCGCCATCCAGTCCGCGCTCACCGGCCACCTGGTGCTGTCCACGCTGCATACCAACAACGCCGCCGGCGGCATCACCCGCCTGCTCGACATGGGCGTGGAGGACTACCTGCTCACCTCCACCATCAACGGCATCCTCGCCCAGCGCCTGGTGCGCCGGCTGGAGCCCACGCATGCACAGCGCTACCCGGCCTCGGCCGAGGAGATCGAACGCTTCAACCTGCGCCGTTACCAGCCGCATGGGCAGATCCACCTGTACCGGCCGCAGCCATCGGCCGTTGCGCCCACCGGCTACAAGGGCCGCACCACCATCGTCGAATTCCTGGTGATGGACGATGCGCTGCGCAACGCGGTGATGCGCAAGGCCGGGATGGGCGAGATCGAGCAGATCGCGCGTGCCGCCGGCATGCGCACCATGTACGAGGACGGCATCATCAAGGCCCTGCGTGGACAGACCACGCTGGAAGAAGTCCTGCGCGTGACGGAGGACGCATGAACCTCCTGCTGCACGTGGAGCGGTCATCCTGATGCCGTTGTACCGCTACAAGGCACTGGATGCCCATGGCGAACTGCTGGACGGGCAGATGGAGGCGGCCAGCGATGCGGACGTGATCGCGCGCCTGCAGGAGCAGGGCCACATGCCGGTCGAGGCGAAGCTGGCGACCGGTTCGGCGTTCGAGGGCGCCAGCTGGAAGCAGTGGCGGCAACGCCCGTTCGCCGGCGCCATGCTGGTGCAGTTCACCCAGCAGCTGGCCACGCTGCTGGGTGCCGGCCAGCCCTTGGACCGTGCGCTGGGCATCCTGCTGGAAGCGCCGGAGGACGCGCGTTCGCGCCGCGTCATCGCCGACATCCGCGACACCGTGCGTGGCGGTGCCCCGCTGTCGCAGGCGCTGGAACGCCAGCATGGGCTGTTCTCGCGGCTGTACGTGAACATGGTGCGCGCCGGCGAAGCCGGCGGCAGCCTGCATGAAACCCTGCAGCGCCTGGCCGATTACCTGGAGCGCAGCCAGGAGCTGAAGGGCAGGGTGATCAACGCGATGATCTACCCGGCCATCCTGCTGGTGGTGGTCGGTGGCGCGCTGCTGTTCCTGCTGGGCTACGTGGTGCCGCAGTTCGCGCAGATGTACGAAAGCCTGGACGTGACCCTGCCATGGTTCACCCGCGCGGTGCTGGAGATCGGCCTGTTGGTGCGCCAGGGCTGGATCGTGTTCATCGTGGTGCCGGCGCTGGCGCTGCTGTGGATGGAGCGCAAGCGCCGTGATGCCGCGTTCCGCCTGGCCTTCGATGCCTGGCTGCTGAAGCGGCCGGTGGTCGGGCCGCTGGTGGCGCGGCTGGAGACCGCTCGGCTCAGCCGCACGCTGGGCACGCTGCTGCGCAACGGCGTGCCCTTGCTGGCCGGGCTGGGCATCGCCCGCAACGTGCTGGGCAACCGCGCCCTGGCCGGCGACGTGGCCGAGGCCGCCGAAGCGGTGAAGAACGGTGCCGGCTTGTCCGGCGCGCTGTCGCGCAACGGCCGCTTCCCGCGGCTGGCGCTGCAGATGATCCAGGTGGGCGAGGAGTCCGGCACGCTGGAAAGCATGCTGCTCAGGACCGCCGACACCTTCGACGTGGAAACCGCCCGCAGCATCGACCGCATGCTCGCCGCGCTGGTGCCGGTGATCACCCTGCTGCTCGCCTCGGTGGTGGGCGTGGTGATCATCGCGGTACTGGTGCCGCTGTACGACCTGACCAACGCCATTGGCTGACCCCCGACCTCGCCGACAAGGAAACCTGCATGAAGCGAACCATCCGACAACCGTCCTTCCACGCGCGCCAGGCCGGCATGAGCCTGCTGGAGATCATCATCGTCATCGTGCTGATCGGCGCGGTGCTGACCCTGGTCGGCAGCCGCGTGCTCGGCGGCGCCGACCGCGGCAAGGCCAACCTGGCCAAGACCCAGATCCAGACGCTCAGCGGCAAGGTGGAGAACTTCAAGCTCGATACCGGCCGCCTGCCGGCCAAGCTCGACGACCTGGCCACCCAGCCCGGTGGTGTCAGTGGCTGGCTCGGCCCGTATGCCAAGCCGGCCGAGTTCAATGACCCGTGGGGCAACCCGGTGCAGTACCGCGCGCCGGGCGAAGGCCAGCCGTTCGACCTGATCAGCCTGGGCGCCGATGGCCAGCCGGGCGGCGACAGCTACAACGCGGACATCCGCAACCAGTAAGCGGCCATGCCTGCGCTGACCGCCCCGTTCCGGCCGCGCCGCCTGCCCGCAGGCGTGCGGGCGCGCATGTCCGGCGTGTCGCTGCTGGAGATGCTGCTGGTGCTGGCGCTGGTGGCCGCCATCGCGCTGGTCGCGGCGATGGCGATGAGCGGCGGGCTGGAAGGCATGAAGCTGCGCTCGGCCGGCAAGGAGGTCGCCGCCGAACTGCGCTACGCACGTACCCGCGCCATCGCCACCGGCCGGCCGCAGGCGTTCGCGCTGGACGTGCGCACGCGCCGCTGGACCGGCCCCGGTGGTCGCCACGGTGAACTGCCCGACACGCTGTCGGTGCGTTACACCGGCGCGCGCCAGGCCCAGGTGCGCGGCGACGAGGGCGTGGTGCGGTTCTTCGAGGACGGCGCATCGACCGGAGGGCGCATCGAGTTGAGCGCGCGCTCGGCGGTGTGGCGCATCGACGTGGGCTGGATCACCGGCGAGGTGCGTTCGGGCCTGTTGCAGGGGGCAGCGCAATGAAGCGGCAGCGGGGGTTCTCGTTGATCGAGGTGATCGTCGCCTTCGCGCTGATGGCGCTGGCCGCCACCCTGCTGCTGGGCAGTCTTTCCGGTGCGGCGCGCCAGGTCGGCATGGCCGAGCACCAGGGCCGTGCGTCGCTGCACGCGCAGTCGCTGCTCGCCGGCGCCGGCATCGATGCACCGCTGGCCGCGGGCGTGCGCCAGGGCGAATGGGAGCAGGGGCGGTACCGCTGGACCCTGCAGGTGACGCCATTCGTCGAGCCGCGCCAACCGCAATCGCGGTTGTGGCTGCTGGACCTGCAGGTGCGCTGGGGCGATGCCGCGGCCGAACAACTGCGCTGGCGCACGTTGCGGCTTCGCGCCAATGGCATGGAGGGCACGCAATGAGGCCGGGCCGTCCCGCGCGTGGCTTCACCCTGATCGAAGTGCTGCTGGCCACCACGTTGCTGGCGGCTGGCATGGCGTTGGCGTTCGCCATCGTGCGCTCGACCCTGGCGATCAGCACGCGCGGTGAACTGATCGCCAGCCAGAACGAACGCATGCGTGGCGTGGAGGGTTTCCTGCGCCGGCGCTTGATGGCGACGCTGACCCAGCCGTTGCCGGCTGAACCTGGCTCGCTCAGTGCCGTGGCGGTGATGTTCGATGGCCAGCCACAGCAGATGCGCTTCGTCGCCGACGTGCCGGGCTACCTGGGCCGTGGCGGTCCGTACCTGCATGACCTGCAGGTCAGCGGCGACGGCGCCAGGCAGCAGCTGCGCATCGACCTGACCCTGCTGCAGAACGGCCAGCCGTTGCCGGAGAACCCACCACGCGGCAGCGAGCTGCTGGTCGACGGGCTCCGGCAGGTTCGCCTGCAGTACCGCGGCATCGACCCGCAGAGCGGGACGATGGGGCCATGGCAGGAGCGCTGGAACGTGCCGGGACGGATGCCGGCCCTGGTCGCCATCGACATCGTGCCGGCCGAAGGTGCGGCCTGGCCGACGCTGGTGGTGGCGGTGCCGCAGTACGGCGCCACCCCGGGAGGCTGGCGATGAGGGCACGCGGCGCGGCGCTGGTGCTGGTGCTGTGGCTGGTGGCGCTGCTGACCGCCACCATCGGCGCGTTCGCGTTGAGCGCGCGGGTGGAATACATGCAGGGCAAGGTGACGGCGGACCTCGGCGCAGGCCAGGAGATCGCCCATGCCGGCGTGGACTACGCGCTGTCGCGCATGCGCGCCACGCCGACCCAGCCGGCCTGGCACGCCGACGGCCGCCGCTACCGCTGGCAGTTCGATGGGCGCACGGTGGAGCTGCGCGTCATCGACGAGGCCGGCAAGGTCGACCTGAACCAGGCCGACCGCCCCCTGCTCGAAGGCCTGCTGCGGGCGCTGGGGGTGGAAGCCACGCGCGCCACGCAGGTGGCAGGCGCGGTGCTGGACTGGCGCGACGTCGACGACCTGCGCCAGCCCAGCGGCGGCGCGGAAAGCGCCGACTATGCCGCGGCGGGGTATCCCTATCCGGCCAAGAACGCCCGCTTCGACAGCATCGGCGAACTGCAACGCCTGATCGGCATGGACGCGGACCTGTACGAGCAGTTGGCCCCGTTGGTGACGGTCTACGGCCAGGCGCGGCCGGATGCGCGCTTGGCCCAGGCACCGGTACTGACCGCGATGGGCATGGACGCGGCGCTGGTCATCGCCGCGCGTGAACGCGAAACCCCCGGGGGTGGCGGTGCGATGGGAGGCGGCAGCGGCATTTATAGTGTCGACAGCCGCGTGCGGATGGGGGACGAACGCGAAGCGGTGCTGCGCACGGTGGTGCGGCTGGCGCCGGAAGGCGCCGCCGGCATGCCGTATACGGTGGTGCGGTGGGAACAGGGAGCGGTATCGAGATGACGGCGTTGCGGGAAAGACTGGGACAGCTGGGGACGCGCATCGCGCCGGGGGCCGGGGGCTTCTGGTCGTGGTGGGTGTCCTCGCTGCAGTCGTGGTTGCCGGCGCGCTGGCGCCTGCTGCTGGGGGTGTCCGGTGCGCGGGTGCTGTTGTCGCCGCAGGGCGGGCAGGTACATGTGCTGCAGGCGCAGGGCGCCGAAGCGCTGTTGCAGCAGTCGCTGCAGGCGCCGTTGTTGCCGGAAGCACTGGAGGCCGCATTGTCGCCGCGCGATGCGCGGCTGCCGCGCTGCGCGCTGCTGCCGGCCGGCAAGGCGTTGCGCAAGCCGATGCGCCTGCCGGCCGCCGCCGACGGCCGCCTGCATGACGTGCTGCGCTTCGAGATCGACCGGCAGACCCCCTTCACCGCCGAGCAGGTGTACTTCGACGTGCGATTGCTGGGGCGGCAGGCCGATGGCCAGCTGGACGTCGAGCTGGTGGTGGCGCCGCGCACCGTGGTGGAAACCCTGCTGCAGCCACGCGAGGCGTGGCAGGGCCAGCTGGATGGCGTGGACGTGGCCGATGCCCAGGGCCAGCCGCTGGGCGTGAACCTGTTGCCGGCGGCACTGCGCCGGCAGCGCCAGGACCCGATGCGCCGGCTCAACCGCATGCTGGTGCTGGGCAGCGCGGTGCTGCTGGTCCTGGCCGGTTGGCAACTGCTGGACAACCGTCGCCAGGCCGCGGCCACGCTCGCCGCGCAGGTGGAAGCGGCCTCGGTGCGTGCACGCGCCGTGGCCACGCAGCGGCAGCAGCTGCAGGACCTGGTCGATGGCCAGGCCTTCTTCGCCCAGCAACGGGCCGCCCAGCCCACCGCCACCGAAGTGATCAACGAACTCAGCCAGCGCCTGGACGACGACACCTCGCTGGAAAAGCTGTCCATCGAAGCCGGTCGCATGCAGTTGATCGGCATGAGCCGCAGTTCCTCCTCGCTGGTGTCCCGGCTGGAGGGTTCCAGCCTGTGGAAGACGCCTTCGTTGACCGGCGTGCTGCAGGCCGGCGGCGGCGACCGGCGCGAACGCTTCACCCTGACCGCCGAGCTGCTGGCGCCACGGAAGGAGGCCGCCGATGGCGCCGCAACCCGCACCCCGTGACCGTTGGCTGGCGCTGGGCCTGCTGCTCGGCCTGGTCGGCCTGGCCTACCTGCTGCTGGTGCATCCGTTGTGGACGCAGCCGATGCGGGCGGTGGGCGAACAGATCGACGCGCTGCTTGAGCGCCGGCAGCGCATCGACATCCAGATCCGGCAGGCGCCGCAGGTGACGCAGCGGCTGCAGCAGGCACAGCAGGCGTTGGCCACCGAGCCCGGCTTCCTGCCGGAAACCTCGGTGGAGCTGGCCACCTCGCGGCTGGTGCAGCGGCTGGAGGAAGCCGCGCGCCAGGCCAGCCCCGACAACCGCAGCTGCGCGATCAGCGACCGTTCGCCGATGCCGGCCGATACCACCGGCCGCTTCGTGCGGGTGGCGGTGCAGGCACGCCTGCGCTGCGGCATGGCCGAATGGATGACCGTGCTGCAGGCGCTGGAAACCGGCGCACCGCAGCTGCGCGTGGACCGGTTGGACATCCTGTCCTCGCCCGGTGGCAGCGAAGGCAGCGTCGGGCTGGATGTCAGTTTCGAACTCAGCGGCTACCTGCCGCCCGGCGTGGTGGCCGGCGCCAACCCGGAGGTGACCAATGCGCCCTGACGTGGCGGGCCTGCGGACCTGGTGGCTGGCCGCGTTGGGCGGCTGGGCGTTGGCGGTGTGGACGGCCACGCTGTTCGGGCTGGGCGGCCGCATCGGCGATCCCGCCACGACGCTGGAGGTGCCGGCACTGCCAGCCGTGCCGGTGGCCGACCCGCCGCGTGCCACGGCCACCGACAATGCCGAAGCCATGGCGCGGCCCTTGTTCGCCAACGACCGGCGCCCGCACCCGTTCGTGCTGGGCGATGGCAGCGAGCCGGCGGCGGTGGCCAGCGTGCGCCTGACCGGCGTGCTGATCACCCCGGGCATGGAAATGGCGACGCTGACCACCGAACAGGGCCAGTCGCTGCGGTTGCGGGTGGGCGGCGAGGCGCAGTCGGGGTGGCAACTGCTGTCGCTGCAGCCACGCGCGGCGGTGGTCAGCGGGCCGTCGGGCACCTTGAACCTGGAGCTGCAGGTGTTCAGCGGCAGTGGCAAGCCGGAAGGCGTGCCGCCGCCCGGTGCCGCCCCCACGCCGCAGGTCCCGCCACCACCGCTGCCACCACCGCCGGCCAATGCCGCGGCCGAGCCGGCGGCGCCGACCGCCGAACAGATCCAGGCGATCCGTGATCGCATCCAGGCCCGCCGCAGGCAGGCGCAACAACAACAGGCCGGCGCCCCCGGCGGCCAGAAACCGTAGAGTGAGCGCATGACGTCACGCATAGTCCCCATCACCCTGCTGATCGGCGCCCTGAGCGGTTGCGCCACCACGCCGGTGCCCGAGATCCGGCGCAACGCGGCGGTGGGCAACGACATCGCCGCGCCGCAGGCCGGCGAACCGGCCACCACGCGCGGGTTGACCCCGACCGACGCCCCGCAGGAAGTGGAGGGCCAGAGCCGGGCCGTGATCCGCCGTGGCAATGGCACGGTGATCAACCGCGCTGCGGCTTCGGCGCCGGCGCCGTCCCTGTCGGCGGCCGGCAATGGCTCGGCGGTGTTCAACTTCGAAGGCGAGTCGGTGCAGGCCGTCACCAAGGCCATCCTCGGCGACATGCTGGGCCAGAACTACGTGATCGCACCGGGCGTGCAGGGCACGGTGACGCTGGCCACGCCCAAGCCGGTGTCGCCGGCGCAGGCGCTGAACCTGCTGGAGATGGTGCTGGGCTGGAACAACGCCCGGCTGGTGTTCAGCGGCGGCCGCTACAACGTGGTGCCGGCCGACCAGCCGTTGGCGGGCACCGTCGCGCCGAGCACCGCGCCGGCCTCGGCCGCGCGTGGCTACGAAGTACGGGTGGTGCCGCTGCAGTACATCTCCGCCAGCGAGATGGAGAAGGTGCTCAAGCCCTACGCGCGGCCCAATGCCATCGTCGGCATCGACGGCTCGCGCAACGTCATCACCCTGGGCGGCACCCGCACCGAGCTGGAGAACTACCTGCGCACGGTCGAGATCTTCGACGTGGACTGGCTGTCGGGCATGTCGGTGGGCGTGTTCCCGCTGCAGTCCGGCCGCGCCTCGCAGGTGGCCAGTGACCTGGAGAAGGTGTTCGGCGAGGGCAGCAAGACGCCCAGCGCCGGCATGTTCCGTTTCATGCCGCTGGACAACGCCAACGCCGTGCTGGTGATCACCCCGCAGGCACGCTACCTGGACCAGATCCAGCAATGGCTGGACCGCATCGACAGCGCGGGCGGCACCGCGCGGTTGTTCTCCTACGAGCTGAAGTACATCAAGGCCAAGGACCTGGCCGATCGCCTCGCCGAAGTGTTCGGCGCGGGCAGTGGGTCGCGGGGGGCGTCCGATGGTGGGCCCTCGCTGGCGCCGGGCGGCAGCGCGGTGTCGATGGGCGGCGGCACCTACGATCCGTCCTCCGGCCCGGACAGCAAGCTGTCGGGCGGCGACGGCAGCAGCTTCGCCGACAGCGGCAATGGCGGCAGCCTCGGTGGCAGTGGCAGCAACGGCGGTGGTGGCAGCGGCGAGAGCCTGTCGCTGCCTTCGCGCGGCACCGGCAACGGCAGCGTGACGCTGGAAGTGGAGGGCGACCGCGTCGGCGTCTCGGCGGTGGAGGAAACCAACACGCTGCTGGTGCGCAGCACGCCACAGGCGTGGCGCTCGATCCGCGAGGTGGTCGAGAAGCTCGACGTGATGCCGATGCAGGTGCACATCGAGGCGCAGGTGGCCGAAGTCGCGTTG
>NZ_JAYFUH010000081.1:0-13790 GCF_034961085.1 Stenotrophomonas capsici
GGCCGCGCCCGGCAGGCGATAAACCCGCATAATCGGGACTGACCATGAAGCCAGACCGCACAATCGACCCTGCCCTGCTGCCCGCGTTGGTCGCCTTCGCCTGCGTGGCCCGGCTGGCCAGCTTCCGCCAGGCGGCGGCGGAACTGGGCGTGTCACCCTCGGCGCTGTCGCAGACCATCCGCAGCCTGGAGCGCCGCCTGGGCACCCGCCTGCTGCAGCGGACCACGCGTACCGTCGGGCTGACCGAGCCCGGCCAGCGTCTTCTGCAGGAAACGGTGCCCGCACTGGCACGCATCGGTGGGGCGCTGCAGGCGGTGGAGGAGAGCCGTGACGTTCCCGGCGGCCAATTGCGCATCACCACCCCGCGCTTCCCGGCCGAGCACCTGCTGCTGCCGTTCCTGCCCGGCTTCCACGCCCGCTACCCGCAGGTGCAGGTCGAGCTGTCGGTGCAGCCGGCCATGGTCGATGTCGTGGCCGAAGGCTTCGATGCCGGCATCCGCCTGGGCGAATCGCTGGCCGCCGGGATGATCGCCGTGCCGCTGGGGCCACCGCTGCAACTGGTGGTGGTGGGCGCACCGTCCTATCTGCGACAGCATGGCGTCCCGGACTGCCCGGAAGCACTGGTCGAGCATGCCTGCATCCGCCACCGCAGCAGCGATGGCCGCATCATGGCCTGGGAGTTCAGCCGCGACGGCCGCGATTTCCATGTCGAAGTCGACGGCCCGCTGCTGCTCAACGACAGCCATCTGGCGCTGCAGGCCACGCGCAGCGGCCTGGGCCTGCAGCAGGTGTTCGCGCACACCGTGCGCGCCGACATCGCCGCCGGCCATCTGCAAGCAGTGCTCCAAGCCTGGCAACCGCCTTTCGCCGGCTTCCACCTCTACTACCCGTCGCGCGACCAGCTCGCCCCCAAGCTGCGGGTGTTCATCGACTTCATGCGCGCGGCGAACCGGTAGCGCCGCGGCGTGCCGGCGCGCTAGCGGGTTGCGCCGGCCTCCAGGTAATCCGTGGTCACCTGCAACATCGCCGCCATGCCGTTGGCCAAGGCTGCTTCGTCCAACAGGAAACGCGGCGAATGATTGGCCGGTGCCTGTGCCGGATCGATCCCGGCACCGGTCGAACCCACCAGGAAATAGAACCCCGGCACGCGGTTGGCGAACTGCGAGAAATCCTCGGCGATGGTCTGCAATGGCATCTCCACCACCTGCCCGGCGCCGGCCACTTTTTCCAACGACGGCCGCACCCGCTGCGACAACACCGGGTCATTGATCGTCGCCGGTGCGTTGTTGACCACGGTCAATGCCGCGGTGGCGCCGGCGGCATGCGCGTAATCGGTGGCGATGCGCTCGAAGCGCGCTATCACGTCCTCGCGCACCTGCGCATCGAAGGTGCGCAGCGTGCCCACCAACGTGGCCTGCTCGGGAATGATGTTGAAGCGCACGCCACTGTTGAACTGGCCGGCGGTCAGCACCACCGGGGTCTGCGCGATGTTGACCTGGCGCGCGATCATGCTCTGCGTGCCCAGCAGCACCTGCGCGCCCACGGTGATCGGGTCCACGCCATCCCACGGCCGCGAGCCGTGCGTCTGCCTGCCGGTGACGGTCAGCGACCACTCATCGGCCGAGGCCAGCAGCGGCCCCGACCTGGAACCGATCTGCCCTACCTGCAGGCCGGCCCACACATGCAGGCCGAACGCGGCTTCCGGGGTGAAGTCCCGCAGCAGGCCTTCGTCGAGCATCAGCTTGGCGCCGAACGGCGCACCGGGCACGGCCGGGCCCTCCTCGGCCGGCTGGAACACGAACATCACCTCGCCCGGCAGGCTGTCGCGGCGTGCCGCCAGCGCCTGCGCCACCCCCAGCAGGATCGCCACGTGCGCATCGTGGCCGCAGGCATGCATCACCCCCACCGGCTGGCCGCGATAGGTCGCCGTCACCTGCGAGGCGAACGGCAGGCCGGTTTCCTCACGTACCGGCAGCGCATCCATGTCGGCACGGATCAGGATCTTCGGTCCCGGTCGGCCGCCCTTGAGCACCGCGGCCACGCCGGTGCCGGCAATGCCGGTGCGCGGCTGCAGCCCCAGCGCGCGCAGGTGCCTGGCCACGATGTCGGCGGTGCGCCGCTCCTGCCCGCCCAGCTCCGGATGCTGGTGCAGGTCACGCCGCCATGCCTGCAGTTGCGGCGTGGCGGCCTGCACCGCCTGACGGACCTCCGCGGCCGGCTGTGCCCGCACCCACGCCGGCACCATCATCAGCACGGCCACAAGCATGCCCACGCTACGCTGTCTCATCCCATTCTCCTTTCATTGCCAACCGGGTGATGGTAATCGTGTCGATGCCGCACGCTTCCTCCACCGCAATGGCCTTGCCTTCTGTCGATATGCCCCGCCTCGAACGCCAGCTCGGCCAGCTCTGGGCCCACGAAAAAGCCAGTTATGGCCTGCGCGTGTTCATCGCCCTGTCCACCGTGCTCGCCTATGGCTGGTACGACGACCAGATCGCCGCCATCCCCGGCCTGTTCCTGGGCATCATCGCCAGCGCCATCGCCGAGACCGACGACAACGGGTGGGGACGCACCAAATCGGTCCTGCTCTCGCTGCTGTGCTTCGGCGCTGCCGCCGCGTCGGTGGTGTACCTGTTCCCGCACCCGCTGCCGTTCATCGGCGCGCTGGCACTGGCCGCCTTCGGCCTGACCCTGCTCGGCGCGCTGGGCGAGCGCTACGCCTCGATCGGCCAGGCCACGGTGACGCTGGCCATCTACACCATGCTGGCGATGGACCAGCTCAAGGCCCCGGACATGGCCTGGCGCGAGGTGGCACACCTGTTGATCGGCGCTGCGTGGTACGGCGCGCTGTCGATCCTGTGGACGGCGATGTTCGCCAACCGCCCGGTACGTGAGCGGCTGGCACGGCTGTTCTTCGAGCTGGGCCGTTTCCTGCAGCTCAAGGCCGATCTGTTCGAGCCGGTGCGGCACAGCAACCTGGAAGCGCGGCGGTTGGCGCTGGCCGAGCAGAACGTGCGCGTGGTCGAGGCGCTGAACACCGCCAAGACCGCCATCCTCAGCCGCTTCGGCCGCTCCGGCCGGCCCGGCGTGCAGTCGGGCCTGTACTTCCGCCTGTACTACATGGCGCAGGACTTCCACGAGCGCGCCAGCTCCTCGCATTACCCCTACGAGGCGCTGGCCGAGACCTTCTTCCACAGCGACGTGCTGTACCGCTGCCGGCGCCTGCTGTCGCTGCAGGGCAAGGCCTGCCAGGCGCTGGGACAGGCCATCCGCCTGCGCCAGCCGTTCGACTATGGCGAGCAGGCACGCCAGGCCGGCCAGGACCTGCAAGAATCCCTGCGGCACCTGCGCGAGCAGCAGCGCCCGCACTGGGCGCGCCTGCTCGGCTCGCTGCAGTTGCTGGCACACAACCTGGCCAGCATCGAGCGGCAGTTGTCCGAAGCCTCGCTGGCCGATACGCCGCTGGAAGGCGTGGACACCCGCCTGCGCGATTCCTCGCCGCACACCTTGCGCGAAATGGCCACGCGCCTGCGCCAGGCACTCACCCCCGGCTCGCTGCTGTTCCGCCACGGCCTGCGCATCGCCCTGGCGTTGATCGCCGGCTATGCGGTGCTGAAGCTGGTGCACCCGGAGAACGGCTACTGGATCCTGCTGACCATCGTGTTCGTGTGCCGGCCGCATTTCGGTGCCACCCGGCGGCGCCTGTTCGAACGCATTGGCGGCACCCTCGCCGGCCTTGGCGTCACCTGGGCAGTGCTGCAGTTGTTCCCCGGCACCGAGCTGCAGCTGCTGCTGGCATTGGCGGCGGCACTGCTGTTCTTCTTCACCCGCACCGACCGCTACCTGGTCGCCACCGCCGCGATCACGGTGATGGCGCTGGTCTGCTTCAACCTGCTCGGCAATGGATTCGTGCTGATCTGGCCACGCCTGTTCGACACCCTGATCGGCTGCGCGATCGCCGCGCTGGCCTCGCTGCTGATCCTGCCCGACTGGCAGGGCCGGCGCCTGCACCGGGTGATGGCGCAGGTGCTGGCCACCAGCAATGCCTACCTGGAGCAGGTGCTGGGCCAGTACCGCAGTGGCATGCGCGACGACCTGCCCTACCGCATTGCCCGCCGCGACATGCACAACGCCGACGTCGCGCTGTCGGTGGCACTGTCCAACATGTTGCGCGAGCCCGGCTATGCCCGCGGCAACCTCGATGGCGGCTTCCGCTTCCTCGCCCTGTCCAACACCCTGCTCAGCTACCTGTCCGCGCTGGGGGCACACCGCGCGCAATCGGCCAGCGTCGATGCCGACCCGATCATCGATGCCGGCCACCGTCAGCTGCAGCAGTCGCTGGCACAACTGGCCGACGCGCTGGGCCGGCGCGAGGCGGCCTCGCCGCAGGAAGAGGAAATCGCCCTGGCCGATGCGCTGGAACAGGTGCCCGATGACATCGACGACAAGGCACGCCTGGTCCGCACCCAACTGGCGTTGATGCTGCGCCTGCTGCCGCGGCTGCGCGGCACCGCCGCCGAAGCCATCCAACCCCGCCAACGGTAGCGCCCGCGCCCGCCCTGGCCGGCAGGAAGAACACGCCTACGCCCACCAGCGCCAGCACCATGCCGACCATGCACACCCCCATCCAGCCGTGCGACGTCCAGGCCGCGGTGCCCAGCGCCGAGCCGGTGGCACCGCCGATGAAGTAGCAGGTCATGTAGGCCGAGGTGATGCGGCTGCGCGCGTTTTCATCCAACTGGTAGATCACGCTCTGGTTGTTGATGTGCACCGCCTGCACGGCGACATCCAGCAGCAGTACGCCCACCACCAGCGCCGCCAGCGAGACCGGCGCCAGCAGCAGCACGCCCCACGAGGCCAGCATCATCACCAGGCCTCCGCCGGCCACCCAGCGCCCGTAGCCACGATCACTCAGACGACCGGCGCGGCTGGCCGCCAGGGCACCGGCGGCCCCGACCAGGCCGAACAGGCCGATGGTGGCGATCGAATAGCCATAGGCCGGCCCGGACAGCAGGAACGCCAACGGCGTCCAGAACACGCTGAACCCGGCAAACAGCAACGCACCGAGCAGCGAACGCTGGCGCAGCACCGGCTCGTCGCGCAGCAGGGCCAGCACCGAGCCGATCAGGCGCGGATAGGACAGCTGCGTGCTGGGCCGATGCGCCGGCAGCAACAGGGCCAGCGCCAACGCCGACAGCAGCAGCGCCACGCAGGCCACCCAATAGATCGTGTGCCACGAACCGATCCCGGCCAGCACGCCGGAGGCCGTGCGGGCCAGCAGGATGCCCAGCAGCAGCCCGGCCATGATCGTGCCGACCACGCGACCGCGGTGCTCCGGGGCGGTCAGCGTCGCCGCGTGCGGCACGATCACCTGCGCGGCCACCGCGCACAGCCCGCTCAGGCCGGTGCCCACCAGCAGTTGGCCCAGGTGCCCGGCGCTGCCGCTGATCGCCAGCCCCACCGCGGCCAGCACGAACAGGCCGACGATCAATCGCCGCCGTTCGACGCGGTCGCCCAGCGGCACGATCAACAACAGGCCGGTGGCATAGGCCAACTGCGCGGTGGTCACCACCCAGCCGGCCTGGCTGGCGCTGACCTTGAAATCACCGGCCAGCAGTTGCAGCAGCGGCTGGGCGTAGTAGTTGCTGGCCACGATCAGGCCGGTCGCGATGGCCAGCAGCAGTACCCGCGATTGCGGCAGGGTCGGGGCGGAAGTGGGGGAGGAGGACATGGCTGCGGTCGCCGGGGGAAAGTGCACGCAGTCTGGCCCCCACCCTTGAATGACACAAATGTATTGTTTTCATTCAATCCATCTGTTTCAGTGATGGCATGTTCACCCTGCGCCAGCTGGAATTCGCCGTGGCCGTGGCCGAGGAAGGCAGCTTCACCGCCGCTGCCAGCCGCTGCCACACCGTGCAATCGGGGCTGAGCCACCAGATCGCCCGGCTGGAGGAGGCCCTCGGTGCGCGCCTGTTCGAACGCGGCCCACGCCGGGTGCGGCTGACCAGCGCCGGCGAGGTGTTCGTGCGCAATGCCCGGCTCACCCTGCAGGCGGCCGCCCGCCTGCAGGAGGAAATGGCACTGGCGCTGGGCAGCGTGCGCGGCCGCATCAACATCGGCCAGATCACCTCGCTGCACGTGGTCGACGTCCCGGCGCTGCTGGCCACCTTCCGCGCCGCCCATCCCGCGGTGGACGTGCACTTGCGGGTGGGCATGAGCGAAGCGCTGCTGGCCGACCTGGCCGAAGGCCTGCTCGACGTGGCCCTGGTCGGGGTCGGCCCGCAGGTACCGCTGCCGCCGCAACACCGCCTGCTGCACGAGGAAGGGCTGTCGATGGTGCTGCCGCCCGGGCATCCGCTGGCGGCGTTGGAGCGCATCCCGCTGCAGGCGCTCGACGGCCAGCCCTACGCCACGCTGGTGCCCGGCGCCGGCGTGCGCCGCCTGGTCGATGACGCCCTGCTTGGCCGCGACATCCACCCGCAGCTGCAGTACGAAGTCACCCACGGCGAGTTGCAGCGGCAGCTGGTCGCGGCGGGGCTGGCGGTCTCGGTGACGCCAGCCAGCATGGCCGAAAACATGCACGGCGTGATCGCCCGGCCGCTGGACGAACCCTTCCAGTTCCGCACCTGCGCGGTCTGGCGGGCCGATCCCACCCCGGCCGCGCGCGCCCTGCTGGCGCTGTTGCCCTCGCCCAAGGGCTGACCCGGCTCTGCTAATGTGCCGCGCAGCACCGAGGAGACACGATGTCCGGCCACAACCAGTTCGCCCTGCTCAAGCAACGGCGCTTCCTCCCGTTCTTCATCGTCCAGGCGCTGGGCGCCTTCAACGACAACATCTACCGGCAGGCGATCATCGGCCTGCTGTTCTTCCTCGGCGTCAGCACCGAAGAACGCACGCTCTACACCAACCTGGCCCCGGCGTTGTTCATCCTGCCGTACTTCCTGTTCTCGGCGCTGGCCGGGCAGGTCGCCGAGCGCATGGAGAAGCAGAAGCTCATCGTGGTCACCACCACGATGGAAATCGTGATCATGGCGCTGGCCGCGGTCGGCTTCCTGACCCAGAGCATGCCGGTCCTGCTGGTCGCGCTGTTCTGTACCGGCCTGCAGTCCACGCTGTTCGGGCCGGTGAAGTACTCGGTGCTGCCCTCCATCCTCAAGCCGGAGGAGTTGACCGGTGGCAACGGCCTGGTCGAGATGGGCACCTCCATTTCCATCCTCACCGGCATGATCGCCGGCGGCCTGATCTTCTCGCTGGCCGGCAGCCACGGGCCGGTCGTCGCGGCGGTGGCGATCATCGCGCTGGCCCTGGCCGGCAACACCGCCGCGCGCATGATCCCGCGGCTGGACGCCGGTGCGCCGGAGCTGAAGATCAACTGGAACCCGTGGACCGAATCGCTGGCGGTGCTGCGCCTGGCCAGGAAGCAGAAGGCGGTGCGCAACGCCATCCTCGGCGTGTCCTGGTTCTGGTTCTTCGGCACCGTGCTGACCGCCCAGCTGCCCACCTATGCCGTGGTCAACCTCGGCGGTGGCGACACCCTGTACATCTTCGCCCTGGCGCTGTTCTCGCTGGGCACCGGCGTCGGCTCGCTGCTGTGCGAGAAGCTGTCCGGGCGCATCGTCGAGATCGGTCTGGTACCGCTGGGCGCGTTCGGCATGAGCGTGTTCCTGTTGGACCTGTATTTCGCCCGCACCGGCGCGGTGACCGCGGCCGGGCTGAACGTGGCCGGCTTCCTGCAGCAGCCCGGCAGCGCGCGCATCGTCATCGACCTGCTCGGCATCGGCCTGTTCACCGGCTTCTTCGTGGTGCCGCTGTTCGCGCTGATCCAGAGCCGCACGCCCCGGTCGGAGATGTCGCGCGTGTTCGCCGCGCTCAACATCCAGAACTCCGGCTTCATCGTCGCCGCCGCCGTGCTTGGACTGCTGCTGCAGCTCAAGCAGCTGACCCTGTTCGGCTACACGCTGCCGCTGCCCGGCCTGACCATCCCGCAACTGCTGCTGGTACTGGCCATCGCCAACGTGGTGGTGGCGGTCTACATCTTCAGCATCGTCCCCGAGTTCCTGATGCGCTTCCTCAGCTGGCTGATGGTGCGCACGCTGTACAAACTGCGCGTCAGGGGCGTGGAGGACAACGTGCCGGACGAGGGTGCTGCGCTGATCGTCTGCAATCATGTCAGCTACATGGATGCATTGATCCTGTCGGCGACGATCCCGCGCCCGGTACGCTTCGTCATGTACTACAAGATCTTCAACATCCCGGTGATGCGCTGGATCTTCCGTACCGCCAAGGCCATCCCGATCGCCAGCCCCAAGGAAGACGCCGCGCTGATGCAGCGTGCCTTCGACGAAGTCGATGCCGCGCTGGCCGAAGGCGAGCTGGTCTGCATCTTCCCCGAGGGCGCATTGACCCGCGATGGCGAGATCGCCGCCTTCAGGTCGGGCGTGGAGAAGATCCTGGCCCGCCGCCCGGTTCCGGTCGTGCCGATGGCCCTGAAGGGCATGTGGGCCAGCATGTGGAGCCGCCGCGATACCCGCCTGGGCCGGATGCGCGTGCCGCGCCGCTTCCGCGCGCACGTGGAGGTGGTCGCCGCCGCTCCCGTGAATGGGCAGGACACCGACGCCGCACGGCTGGAAACGCTCGTGCGGACGTTAAGAGGTAGTGAAGCGTAAGAGATCACGCTTTCCAGAAGTAGGACAACTGGATACCCTACCGCCCAAGCGTGCTGCAAGGGGATCGCGGCATGCCTCGCGAAAGGGGATTCATGGACCAGAACACCACCTCGACATTGCCAGTACCGCCACCGGCACCACCTGCCGCTCCGCAGCAGGTGCATCACTATTACCACCCGCACAAGTCCGGTGGCGTGGCTGCGTTGCTGGAAGTGGTGCCCGGCCTGTTCCAGGTGTTCGGCATCGGCCACCTGTATGCGGGCAACGTCGTCACCGGGCTGATCGTCATGTTCGGTTACTGGGCGCTGGCCTTCGTCAATTTCCTGCTGCTGTTCGTGTTCATCGGATGGATCACCTGGCCGCTGTGCTGGGTGGCCACCATGGTCATTTCGCCGATCATTGCCGCAAATTCCTGCAAGTCACGCTGATTTTTTCTACAAGGAGCTTTACGTGAATACCAGCAGTCCTGCCGTTTCCAACAACCTCGTCTGGGCGATCCTGTCCACCCTGTTCTGCTGCCTGCCGCTGGGCATCGTGTCGATCATCCATGCCGCCAAGGTCAACGGCCTGCTGGCTGCCGGCGATATCGCCGGTGCCCGTGATGCCTCGGAAAAGGCCAAGAAGTGGGCCATCTACGCTGCCATCGCCGGCATCGTCGTGACCATCCTGTACTTCGTGCTGTTCACCATGCTGGGCCTGGGCGGCGCGATGAGCGGCGCTTCGAGCTACTGATGCACCTGGCCGGCCGGTTGCCCGCAACCGGCCGGTCCTGATCGACATGAAATTCCCGCAGCACCTGCTCCGTTACGCGCCCCTGGCCGCGATTGCCAGCATCAGCGCCGGTGCCGCGGTGATCCTGCGCCGGGTGGACCCGAACGTCCCCGGCAATCCGCTCCCCGGCTGCCCGTTCTACGCCCTCACCGGCATCTGGTGCCCGGGCTGCGGCAGCACCCGCTGCCTGCACGCACTGGTCCACCTGGACCTTCCGCAGGCCATGGCGATGAACCCCCTGCTGGTGCTCTCGATCATCCCGGTACTGGTGATGGCCCTGCATGGCGCCGGCCTGTGGCCCGCGCGATGGCTGCCGCTGGTGCGGTTGTTCGCCCGGCCGATACCGTGGCTGGTGCTGGTGCTCGGCTACTGGGTCGCCCGCAACCTGCCCTGGTACCCCTTCAACCTGCTCGCCCCCGGCTGACCCGGTTGCCTCGGCCGCCAAGCAGAAGCTGCGTGCCGGTCCCGGCAGTACGTGTGGTCACCTGCACGATGTCCTGCGTTCCGCGCCACTGAGGGTGCCTAGGCTTCGCGGCCGAGGCCGCTCCTGCGGGGGTCAGCCCACCCAGCCGGCAATCACCAACAGGGCCAGCAGCGCCATCCACAACAGCAGCATGCGCCAGACCAGGCTCATCGCATCGCGCAGCTCCGGGTAACGCTCGTCCGGGGCCATCTGCCCCGACAGGCGGGCTTCTTCGGCTTCATCCACCAGCTCGGCACCAACGCCGGCACGCGCCGCCTTGCCCACGAACGCCGACGACAGCGCCCAGCGGTTGCCGCCTGCCTGCCGCCACGCGGAGAACACCGTATCGAAGTTGCCGACCAGCGCCATCGCCAGGGTCATCAGCTGCGCCACCGGCCATTCCAGCACCGCCAGCAACCAGCCACCGCCTTCGCGGCTGGCCGGGCCCACCTGCGCGGACTGCGGCCCCTGCACCGACTGCGCCAGCAACCGGTACAGCACCACCGCGAACGGGCCCAGCAACAGGAACCAGAACAACGGCGCGAACCAGCGCCGCAGCGCATCGATGACGGTCGCCTCGACCAGCGACGGCGCGTCCTCGCGCAGGCTGCCGCCGGCGGCCTGCAGGTGGGATATCGCCAGATCGCGCGCGGGCGCGTCCTCGGCATCGATCACCGCCTCGACATCGCGGTCCAGGTCACGCGGGCCCCAGCACACCGCCAGCACCAGTACGCCGAACAGCAGCGCCGGCAGCCCGTACAGGCGCTCGTCCAGCGCCCATTGCAGCAGCGCCACCAGCCCCACGCACGGCAGGATCGGCAGGGCCAACCAATAGCGCCCGGCGCCCTCCTGGCCGGATTGCCCCTGCAGCCAGTGCATCCAGCGGCCGAACCAGCGCCAATCGCGCACGGCCGCCATCATGGCCGGGGCCAGATGGCCCACCACCAGCGCTGCGATCACTGCTACCAGGGTCGTGAACATGTGATTCCTCCGCTGGCGATTGTAGGCCCTGCCATCACATGGCGTACGCCCGGGATCGCCACCGGATCAGCCTCCCTGCCGCTCGTACCAGTGCTGGACCAGGCTGCGCGCGATCGAGATGCGTGGCGGCAGCAGGATGCCCTGCCCGTCGTCGTTGGCCTCGCGCTGGAGCGCCGCACCGACCTCTTCGACGCTGAACCAGCGCGCGTCCTCCAGCTCGCCGTTGACACGTGGCGTGTCGTCCTCGGCGGTGGCCATGAAACCGACCATCAACGCCCCCGGGAACGGCCACGGCTGGGTTCCCAGGTAACGCGAGGCAAGCACCCGCACCTGCGACTCCTCGAACACCTCGCGGGCCACCGTCTGCTCGAAACTCTCGCCGGGCTCGACGAAGCCGGCCAGCACCGAATAGCGGCGCGGCGCCCAGCTGGACTGCCGCCCCAGCAACAGGCGGCCCTGGTTTTCCACCGCGACGATGATCGCCGGATCCACGCGCGGGTAATGCTCGGTGCCGCACTGGTCGCAATGGCCGATGAAGCCGGCGCGGCCAAAGCGGATCGCCGCGCCACAGACGCCACAGAACCGGTTGCGCGAATGCCAGTACGACATCCCGCGCGCGTAACAGAAGATATCGGCCAGTTCCGGCGGCCAGGTGGCCGCGGCAAGCCGCAGGTCGATGCGCCCCGGCGCCTGCAGGGTCAGCCCGGTCGCCTCGGCGGCGAACCACGGGTGGCCATTGCCATCACGGCCCAGGAAGGTCGCCGCACCCGGCCCGCCGCCCAGTGCGTGGCCCTCGGCGATGAAGGGTTGCCCTTCACCATCGGCGAATGCGGTGCCATCGGCATCCAGCACCAGCACCTTGGCCTGCGGCCACAGCCGCGCCAGCGCTTCGGCATCACCGCGCAGTGCATCGGCACGGTCCAGTGGCACGCCGGCAAAGGCGTATCCGGAAAATGTACGGTCAGGAGTCGACATCGCCCAGAGCCTGCCGCCAAAGCGCGCCCACCGCAAGCACGGCGATGCCACGCATGGCGTGGATCAGCGGATCAGACCGAGAAGCTGCTGCCGCAGCCGCAGGTGGTGCGGGCGTTCGGGTTGCGGATCACGAACTGCGCGCCGGTCAGGCTCTCGGTGTAGTCCACCTCGGCGCCCATCAGGTACTGCAGGCTCAACGGGTCGACCAGCAGGGTCACGCCCTCGGTGACCACCGCTAGATCGTCCTCGGCACGGTTCTCGTCGAACTCGAACCCGTACTGGAAGCCCGAGCAGCCACCGCCCTGGATGTAGACGCGCAGGGCCAGGGCGGCATTGCCCTCGTCCTGGATCAACTCGCGCACCTTCGATGCCGCCGAAGCCGTGAAGTTCAGCGGGCGGTCCAGGGACTGGTAATCAGGCGCCGGCTGGACGCCGGGCAGGGACACTAACGTACTCATGCTGCCCAGCATGGGGGCCGGGCAGCGGGCTTTCAAGCCTCGGAGGCTTCAGTTTTCTTCGCCTTACCGGCCGGCTTGTCCTCCGGCGGCGGCAGCGCGGCCATCGCGGCCGCATGCACCAGACGGCCATTGAGCTGCGCGCCGGCGCTCATCTCCACCACCTGGTAATGCACGTTGCCGGTCACCCGGGCGCTGGGGGTCAGCTCGATCCGCTCGCTGGCGTGGACGTCACCGTCCAGGCGGCCGCTGAGCACCACCACGGTGGCCCGCACCTCGCCCTCGATATGGCCCTGCTCGGCCAGGGTCAGGGTGCCGTTGCCACCGTCCTCGACGATCACCTTGCCCAGGATGCGGCCTTCCACGTACAGGCCACCGCTGAATACGACGTCGCCCCTGATCTCCACCTGCGGCCCGATCAGGGCGTCCACGACCAGGTGGTTGTCGCGGCTGGACTTGCTTCCGAACATAGCTACTCCCCTCTGCCGTTGCCGGCGAGTTTCCAATCAAATGTCTGTGTGGCGCCTCCCCCAGGCCCGGTGAGCGAGACTCGCACACGTTGCGGGGTGAAATCCCGGGGGAGCATCACGCTACCGTCCAGTTGCTGGAAGTAGCGGAACGAATAGTCCTTGCCGGGTGCACTTTTCTGCTGGTGCAGGTCGTCCCAGCTGACCGTGGTCAGCTTGCCGTCCTTCACGCCTTCGACCGAGAACCGCATCTGCCCCTGGCTGATCGCGCCACGGTTGAGGTTCTGGGTGAGCACGATGTTGTAGTGCCAACTGCCCGCGGCCTCGGGGGAAAACTCGATCGAATGGGTGTTCAACCCCTTGCGCTGGCTGGTCGAACCCACCAGCCGCTCGTAGAACGCCACGTCGGCGCGCAGGCCGGCGATTTCCTCGTCGCGCTCGGCCAGTGAGGCCTGCACCTCGGTGTTGGCGGCGCGGCTGATCTTGTCCGAGGCCTCCAGCGTGGCCTGGCGCTGCTGCAGTTCCTCGACCTTGTCCCGCTGCACCTTCACCTGGCTCTCGGCCTGGCGCAGCTTCTCGCGCAGGCCTCCGGCATCGGGGGAGGCATAGCGCGCCGACAGCCAGCCCACCAGCAGCAGTGACAACAGCCAGGCACCGGCCAGCAGCGCGAGCGGCACCCAGCCCGGCCGCGCCGATGCGCCGCCACGGGGGGTGATCTGGAAACGGGAAGTGGGTCGAGGGCTCATGGCAGGCTCCGGCGCCCCGACAGGGCGGCCTTGCTCGGTCTGACTAACGACGGGCCAGTGTAAACGAGAGTCGATGGCCGACGCCTGTACCCGCGCATCTGGCAATCATCGCGGGCATATCCGATAGTTGGGACCCTGCTCACGGTTCGCACGCGGCCCCTCCCATGACCGAAGCCCACATATTCGTCATCGGCATCCTGCTGGCCTGGCTGGCCGGCATCCGTGTCTACCTGACCGTGTTCGGCGTCGGTCTGGCCGGGCTGCTG
>NZ_JAYFUH010000082.1:0-6014 GCF_034961085.1 Stenotrophomonas capsici
GGCGGTGATCGAACCCACGCCCAGGCAGTGGTCACCGCCGAGCATGATCGGCATGCGCCCGTCGCGCAGTTCGGCGTAGCTGGCCTCCATCAGCGCGTGGTTCCACGCCACCACTTCCTGCAGGTGGCGGTAGCCCTGCACCGGGCCGGTCCATGGGTTGCGCGGGCCGTCGAGGTTGCCGACATCGCGTACATCCACCCCACGCGCCGCCAACGCCTCCGGCAAGCCGGCGATGCGCAGTGCCTCCGGCCCCAGGCGCGCACCGCGATGACCGGCACCCACGTCGGTGGGCACACCGATCAACGAAACAGGACGAAAAACAGCCATACCACCTCCATTTCAGATGAAACCAGTTTAGTCGCGCGGCCCGCATCCGACCTGCCGCAGTGCAGCAGAGCTGGTTCATGGGCCGTCCTGCACACGATGAATGCACAACCCCTGCAGGCGTATGACGGCAGGCCCGGACGCGCCACGGCGTCGGGCACCGCCACCACGGGCCAGCCCGGTCAGGCTGCCGCGCGCGCCGGACCGACGGCCGATGGGGATTTCCGGATGTATCCGTGATTCACTGGACGCTACAGGGCGCGTGCTG
The DNA here is from genome assembly GCF_034961085.1 of Stenotrophomonas capsici. Classification (NCBI taxonomy): domain Bacteria; kingdom Pseudomonadati; phylum Pseudomonadota; class Gammaproteobacteria; order Lysobacterales; family Lysobacteraceae; genus Stenotrophomonas; species Stenotrophomonas capsici. The sequence goes on from NZ_JAYFUH010000082.1 coordinate 593, forward strand.
CCCGCCGTCCAACATCCGTCCGCGCCTGCACCGAGGTCACCATGCGCTTTGGCCGTTCCCTCATCGCATTCTCGCTGGTGATCACCGGCACCTTCGCGCAGGCCGGCAATGCCACCGACATCAACCACGTGGCCTGGCTGTCCGGTTGCTGGCAGTTGGACGGGCAACCGCCGGGCTCCGGCGAACAATGGTCAACCCTGGCCGGCGACACGATGCTGGGCACCAGCCGCAGCCTGCAGGCCCATCGCACTGCCAGCTTCGAATTCATGCTGCTGCGCCAGCACGACGACGGGCGGCTGGTGCTGACCGCGCTGCCCTCCGGCCGCAACGCGACGGAATTCAACGCCACGCGCGTCGACGCCAATGAGGCGGTCTTCGAGAATCCGGACAACGACTTCCCGCAACGCATCCGCTACCAACGCATCGACGACCAGCGCGCATGGGCCCGCATCGATATCGCCCGGGAAGACCCGGCGCAGTCGGCCGACTTCCCGATGCACCGCGTCCGCTGCAGCGAAACGGAGCCGTCGCGCTGATTGCCGTCGGGCGCTGCACGCTGCGGGGAGCGGCAACGGATCATTCGATGCCCACCGAACAGCCCACGCCCTTCCTGCCTGGCTGTGCAACCAATGCCCGGCTCCTTCGCAGGCTCAACCGATCCCACGGCAGCCGGAAGACTTACAGGTCGAAAGAAAGCAGGTCGTGGCCGGTCGCCGCGCGAACCACCCGCCGATACACCAGCGCACCACTGCCCCCGTTGGTCATCACCACGAGACCCCGCCGCTGCCGGGCATCGCCGATCGCGAAATTCTTGAAAATCCCGCTGTTGCTTCCCGAATGATGGAAGACCATGCCGTCACCGGTCTTCTCCATGTTCCACCCCAGGCCCTTCTCGGTCCAACGCCCGGGCACCGTGATCTGCGCGGTGAGCATCGCCTGCCGTGAGGCTTCGCTCACCTCCCAGGGCGCGCGTTGCCTGCGCTCCATCATCAGCGCCAGGAACGTCGCGTAATCCTGCACGGTGGAACGCAGGCTCGCGGCTGCATTGGCATGGATGTCGCCGGCCCAGGCCACCCGCCCCGGTGGCGCGACCGCCAGCACCTCGGGAAGCGCGCGCTCGGCATCCTCGTACTTCCAGGTGGGGAGCGGCTTTCCCCAGCGCTCGGCCACCTTCTGCGCGGCACTCCACTGGTCACGCAGGACCTGTACCGGCATTCCCGTCTCGGTGCTGTCATGCGCACGGTGTCCATGCACCGAACGCGCGGCGATGTCCGGACTCCAGCTGAAGGTGCTGTCGTGCATCCCCGCTGGCCCGAACAGATGCACGCGCATCGCTTCGTCCAGGCTCCGCCCGGTAATCGCCTCGACCACCAGCTGCAACCAGAAGAAGGCCTCACCGGAGTAACTGATGTCCACGCCCGGCCTGATCAGCGGCACCAATGCCTCGGTTGCCGGGGACGTGCGCCAGTTCGGCAGGCCGCTGCTATGCCGCAGCACGTCGCGCGCGGTGACCAGGTCGAGCCACGGATGATCCCCGAGGTAGTCGGGACGACGGTACCGGACCAGCGGGAGATCCAGGTCGATCAGGCCCAGGTCGGCCAGCTGCAGCACCAGGTAGGCGAATACCGGCTTGCTCAGCGATGCATCCTCGTACACCGTCCGGGCATTGATGGGCTCGCCCGTCAGTGTGTTGGCCACACCGATCCCGCGGCTCCAGGCAACCGCCCCGTCCTCGACCACGGCCATGCCGATGCCCGGCACCGCGAAGGCCTGCATGATGCCCGGAAGCGCCGCCAGGAACGCGTCGTCCGGAATCCACGAGCGCTCGCCCGCCCCGCAACGCGTGGCCGCATGCAGGTATCGCGCGGGCAGCATCCCCAGGGCACCGAGCGCTGCAAGACGGGCCATGAAACCTCGACGGCCAAGCGTTGGACGAACAGGCATCTCCATGTATCTCCAATAGGGCGGCCCGGGTGGTCCGCCGCCCTGACACGCTGTGCCATGGGCCCCCATCTCGACCCGTAGAACTGCCCGGAGAGCATAAGCCAATGGCCTGCCCGAAGGCGTCGCCTGCATCAGGCGCTTCCATCCACGACAGAACGCGCTGTCCTCCAGACAACCGCATCAGATGGCTCGGGACCGACGGCATCCAATGCTGGCGTTCCACGTTTGGACCCTGGCCCGGTGGCGCATCACCTCCCGGCCCCCTCGCCGGCCGGCACCACTTCACGCTTGCCCATGTCGGCGCCGGTACTCCCGGACATATTGCCGCTACGCGCCAGCGCACAGCACAGCCTTCCGGTTGGACCGGGCGAGCGGCGATGGCGGGATCCGGCCGTGCCTTGAACCCGGCACCGCTCGGCGGAAGCCCTGGCCAACGGTGGCATGGACCTTATCCCGGGGTTGCCCCGGTCGGTTCCGTTGCCTTGGTCGGGTAGGTGAGCAGATAGAGCAGCACGAGGATGCCCCCCACCGGTGCCAGGCTGATGAGCTGCCACCACGGGCTGAGCCCGGCGTCGCGTAACCGACGGGTACAGGCCGCCAACCACGGCACCAGGACAATGAGTGAGGCGATCTGCAGCGGCAGGGGACCTGTCGCCTCGGCGATCAGCTGGGCAAAGGCCAGCACCATCACAACGGCCAGGGCAAACCACCAGAAGTCTGCACGCGGGGTGGTACCGGTGAACTCCAGGCCGCGCCGTACGCCTTCGCGCATGGCCTCAACAGCAGGCTGGCTGGGGGTCGGCTTGCCTTCCAGGAGGCTTTCGGCGGGCACCTCAAATACGGCTGCCAACGCCCGCAAGGACTCCGTTGAGATCTTCGCGCCTGACTCCAGGCGCTGAATGGTGCGCAGGTTCAAGCCGCTCAGATTGGCCAACTGCTCCTGCGACCATTGCCGGGCGGTGCGGAGCTCTCGAAGACGGGCGCTGTTGATGTGCATGGAAACTCCTTGGAGTCAGGGGCTCTGGTTTCCCCACATCATGCTGCCGCAACCAGCCTTGCGTGACGACAGGGGCCCGGCACCGCCCCGACGCGAGGCTGACAACGCGCTGTCGGGTTGGCCTGCAGCGGGGTCCAGGCCACGTCGCCTCCTCTCTCACCGCTGCAGCCAAGGCACTGGTCACACGGCGCCCTCTACGTTGGCAAAAGCGGGGACAACAATTGCCGTTGGGTCGAGCCGATCCCACGAGCCATCGTGGACCTCTCCGTGTGCCCGTGTGCCTCAAGTGCAGGCAGATGCAAGGATCGCCGGACAAGCAGAAGCACGCAGCCCATTGATTTCGCTGCGAATCAGAGCGCTACGGGAAGCTGGACAATCGAGGTCTGGTGCCGCTTATCCGAATCGAACGGATGACCTACTGTTTACAAGACAGTTGCTCTACCAACTGAGCTAAAGCGGCAAGAAATCTTTCGGGCGGTGCGGGAACCCGCCGGGCGCCCCGGCTGGCCGGAGGCGGGCGCCATTCTAGCGCAGTCGCGCGCAATCCAGCGATTGTTGCTGGGCGGCGCCAGCACGTTGCATCAGGATGGCTGGCGAGGCGCTGCTGGAGGCGACGTCCAGCCACCAGGTTGGCGGGGTTTCGTTGCCGCCGCCAGCCAGCCGCGCCGGGAACCCGGCGGCCACCAGCGTGGCGAGACGGCGCTCGGCACCCTCGCGGTTGCGGTACTGGCCCAGCGCGACGGCATTGGCCTCCTCGCCCTGCGAGACCACGAAGTAGTCGTTGAAGCCCGCTTCCACGATGCGCTTGGCCGTGGCCTGCGCTTCCTCACGCGACGCCGCCGGCGGGATGAAGACACGGTAGCTGCCGCTGCCGGACTTGCCGGGAACTTCACGCACGCGCGGGCGCTGTGCGTCGGCACCCAGTGCCGCCTGCGCCGCCTGTGCCTTGGCCGCGTCGGTGAACGGGCCGAGGCTGGCGCAGTGCTCGACCGGCTTGGGCGTGGCTGCCACCGGCGGCACGGCCTCGGCCGGCTTGGCTTCGGTCGGCTTGGCCGGCGCCGGTGTTGGCGCCGCCGGCTCGGCGTCCTCCGGCCGTGCAACGGCCGGTGCCGCCACTGCGGCCGCGGGAGTAACCGCCGGCACGGCATCGCCCGCGGCGGCCGGCGCTGCCGACGCTGCCGGCGACGGCATCAGCTCAAGCGTGGCGACGCCGAGCTCGGGCTTGGCAGGTGCGGCGGCGGTATCGGCGCGCGGCACCATCCACCACAACGCGACGCCCACGTTGAGGATCACAAGAATGACGATCAGGAAGCGGCTCAGCATGCGCAGATCCTACCGTCCACCGGCGCCGTGGTGAACGGCCCAGCGCGCGAGCCCATCAAGCACCAGTGCCGGCCGGTGTTCGGCGTCTGGCAGCAGCGGCATCAACGGTGCGGCGCCGCCGCCGTGCACGATCAACGTCGGCGCGGCACCCAACAACCCGCCAGCCTGTTGCAGGCTGCGTTCGACCAGCGCCACGGCCGCGCCATCGCAGCCGGACGCCAGCGCATCGGCGGTGTCGTTGGCGAACTCTGCGTAATCACCGCCGCTGGCGGGCAGTTGCACCGCACGCGCGTGCAGGGCCTCGCGCATCACCGTCGGCGAAGCGGCGATGCGGCCGCCGCGATGCAGGCCATCGCCGTCCATCAGGTCGATGGTCAACGCCGTCCCGACACCCACCACCAGCACCGGTCGTTGCAACGACACCGTCGCCAGCAGGCCCAGGAAACGGTCAACACCGAATTTCTCCGGGCGCGCATAGGCCACGGTCACGCCGGCGCACTGCGCCTGGGTGCGCGCCACGTGCACCTGCTCGAAACGCTCGGACAGGATGCGCATCACCTCCCCGGTCAGTGCGGGCGCGGCCACGCTGGCCACCCAGGCGGCCTCGCCACGTGGCAGCGCTTCCAGCGCGCTGGCGGTCATCGCTTCGGCACCGTGCGCCCAGGCCTGCACGCTGCCGGCCTGGTTGCCATGCAGGGGCGCAAACTTGAAGCGCGAATTCCCCAGGTCGAACAACCAGTCGCTCATGCCGCCCTCACGCTGACTTCGCCGGCATGGAAACAGGTCTCCCGCCCGGCCATCTCCACCTTCAGCGCGCCATCGTCGGCCAGCCCGCAGGCCACACCCTCGTGCATCACGCCCCCTTCCTCCACCCGCACCGCGCGGCCACGCAACACGTCCATGCCCGCATAACGCGGCAGGAACGGTGCCAGCCCTTCCTGCTCGAACAGGTCCAGCGCCGGCAGCAACGAGGACAGCAACGCCATGACCACCGCATCGCGCCGCACCGGCAGGCCGGCCAATGCGTCCAGGTCCACCCAGGGCTGGCCGATGTCGGCGGCCGCCGCCGCAGGCATGTGGACATTCAGTCCCAGCCCGATCACCGCACGCGCCGGGCCGGCGAACTCACCGCCGCCCTCGACCAGCAGGCCGCCCAGC
>NZ_JAYFUH010000082.1:6034-18976 GCF_034961085.1 Stenotrophomonas capsici
AACGCGGCAGGAACGGTGCCAGCCCTTCCTGCTCGAACAGGTCCAGCGCCGGCAGCAACGAGGACAGCAACGCCATGACCACCGCATCGCGCCGCACCGGCAGGCCGGCCAATGCGTCCAGGTCCACCCAGGGCTGGCCGATGTCGGCGGCCGCCGCCGCAGGCATGTGGACATTCAGTCCCAGCCCGATCACCGCACGCGCCGGGCCGGCGAACTCACCGCCGCCCTCGACCAGCAGGCCGCCCAGCTTGCGGCCGTCCACCACCACGTCGTTGGGCCATTTCAGGCCCACCTGGCCGAAGCCCAATCCCTGCAACGCCTCGACCGTGGCCACGCCGACGGCCAGGCTCAGCCCGCCCAGGCGCGACAGGCCACCGGCGAAGCTGCGCGACAGCGACAGGTACACGTGCGCGGCCAACGGCGAGGCCCAGTGCCGGCCGCGACGGCCCCGGCCACCGGTCTGGCGCTCGGCCAGCAATACCTCCACCCCGCGCTCAGGCGCGCTGCGCTGCAGCAATTCGGTGTTGGTGGAGCTCACTGACCAGGCCACTTCCAGCCCTGCCAGCAACGCCTGCACGGGAGCTGCCAGCCCGGCGCGGATCCGTGCGGCATCCAGCAGGTCCAGTGGCTGCGCCAGCCGGTAGCCGTCGCCGGCGCGGCCTTCAATGGCCACGCCTGCGGCGCGAAGGCCTTGAATACGCTTCCAGACCGCTGCCCGGGTCAGGCCGAGCTCACGGGCCAGCGCGTCGCCGGAGAACGCTCCAGCGCCCAGCTTGGCCAGCAATTGGCGGTCATCCACAGGGGGTTCCTCGACAACAGACCGCGAAATTATGCGGCATGCCCTCGCAAAGCGCCCGACGGGGGGCCCAATTCAGTCCAGAAAGCAGGCTAGAATCGGGAACTCACCCTGCTGTGGATGTTGACGATGCGCCACCTCGCTCATTGCCTGATCCTACTGCTGGCCCCGGTTGCGGCGCAGGCTTCGGATGCGCTCGGCGGTGCCGGCCAGGGCGGCTGCAGCTACGCGCCCAGCGAGGTGGAACGTGTCGCCGTCCCGGCGGCCTCGGTGAACATCGCCACCACCGCGCCGGCCGCCACCACGCCACCGGCCAAGGCCAAGGCCACGCAAAGTGCCGGCGGCGGCAGTGACGACGACATCCTGCCGCGCCTGCGCGCACCGCGCTGGCACCGCATGCTGCCCGGGATGTTCCGCTGATCCAGTCGTTGCTGCGCTGGTTCCGGCGCACGCCGGCTCCCCTTGATGACGCCCTCTGGCAACAGACCTGCCGGGGTTGTCATTGGCTGCATGCCTTGCAGCCCGCCCAGCAGGAGCGGCTGCGCGCCCTGACCGGGTTGTTCCTGCAGCACAAGACCATCACCCCGGTCGCCGGCCTGGTCCTGGACGAAGGCCAGCGCATGCTGCTGGCCGCGTTGTGCTGCCTGCCGTTGATCGAGTTCGGTGCCGAAGGCCTGCACGGCTGGTCGGAACTGGTGGTCTACCCCGATGCGTTCCGGGTACGACGCCGCCATAGCGACGCCATCGACGACGGCCACGAATGGGGCGTGGTACACGAATGGGACGACGAGCTGATCGGCGAGTCGTGGGACAGCGGCCCGTTGATCCTGTCCTGGGCCGACGTGCAGGCCGATATCGCCGACCCGCATGCCGGTTTCTGCGTGGCCGTGCATGAAATGGCACACAAGCTGGACGCACTGGACGGTGCCATTGACGGCACCCCGCCGCTGCCACGCGAATGGCAGCGGCAATGGGCGCACGATTTCCAGCAGTGTTACGACCACTTCCGCGCGCAGGTCGACCGGGAGCAGGAGGTCACCCTCGATCCGTACGCGGCCGAAGCCCCGGAAGAGTTCTTCGCGGTGGTCAGCGAGTACCACTTCTCCGCACCCGATGTCCTGGAGCAGGCGATGCCGGCAGTCGCCGCACACCTGCGCCGTCTGTATGGCCCGTCGCCGGGCAGTGCGGCCCAAGCGCAGTATTGATCGCGTGGTGATGACGGGATTGCACCCCAGCCTGCGCAGGTCACGGCTGACGCGCCTGCCTGCGGCAACGCGATGCCGCGATTGCGCCGTGCTCAGATACCCGGCGGCAGGGTGACTTCGAAGCGGGCACCGCCCAGTTCGCTGGAGCGGCTCACCTGCAGTTGGCCGCGGTAGGCCTTGATCAGGTCCTGCACGATCGACAGGCCGATGCCATGGCCCTGCACGCGCTCATCGCCGCGCACGCCACGCTGCAGCACCTTGGCGATGTTCTCGTCGGCGATGCCCGGGCCGTCGTCGTCCACCGCCAGCATCAGCCCGGCACGGCGGCCGCCACCGCTGGCGATCGGCCGTGCGGTCAGCATCACGCGGCGGTTGGCCCACTTGAAGGCGTTCTCCAGCAGGTTGCCCAGCAGCTCCTGCAGGTCGCCCGGCTCGCCGTAGAAACTGACGCCCGGCTCCAGCTCGAACTCGCAGAGCACGCCCTTGGCGGCGTAGACCTTCTCCAGCCCGCGCACGATCTCCTCGGCGTTGGACTCGATCGGCACCGGCGCGGAGAACAGCTTGTGACCGGACGATGCCGCACGCGCCAACTGGTAGGACACCAGGTTGTTCATGCGCTGCAGCTGCACGTCCAGTTCCTCGCGCAGCTCCTGCGGGTCATTGGCACCGCTGTCCAGCTGGGTGCGCAGCACCGCCAGCGGCGTCTTCAGGCTATGCGCAAGGTCGGCCAGCGTGTTGCGCTGCCGCTCCAGGTTCTCGCGCTCGCTTTCGATGAAGGCGTTGATGCTTTCGGTCAGCGGCGCCAGCTCGCGCGGGTGCAACTCGCTCATGCGCTCGCGCTCGCCGCGCTGCACCTTGGTCAGCTCATTGATCACGCGCTTGAGCGGGCGCAGGCTCCACTGCAGCACCAGGGTCTGCAGCAGCAACAGGATCAAGCCGGTGACGCCCAGCCAGAACCACACCGCGCCACGGAACACGCGCAGCTGCTTGCCCAGCGCGCGTGAGTCCTCCAGCACGTAGATGGTGTACGGGAATTCGGTTTCCGGGCCGCCGTCGCCGCCCCAGACCAGGCCCATGCCATAGCGGTAGACCTCGCCGGGCGTGCCGTCGATCTGGGTCATCGGCAACGGGCCTTCGAACACTTCCTCGCGCGGCTTGAGCATGCGCCCGCTGACGTCAGGCAGCATCGGGCCTTCGGCGGACATGGAATTGCCGGTACCACCGGGCATCACCACCTGCAGGTACAGGCCGTTGCCGGGCACGTCGAAGCGGGGATCCGGCGGCTGCTCGCGGATGTACAACGAGCCGTCGCGGGTGAAATCCACGCCACCGGCATAGGCGGTGGCGTAGTTCTTCAGGCGTTCACTGAGGTTGGCTCGCGCGGTGTCGGCGAACATGGCGTCCAGTGCGTAACCGGCCAGCGCCAGGAACGCCACCAGGCCCACCGAGGCAGCCAACAGCTGGCGGGCCTGCAGGGAGCGGGGCCGCCAACGCTTCAATAGCCACTGACGGCCCGTCATACCGCAACGCCCCTGGGAGGGGCTCAGCCCTCGGTACGCGGAATCGCGAACCGGTAACCGCGGCCACGCACGGTTTCGATCGGCTTGAGCTCACCGTCCGGATCCAGCTTCTTGCGCAGGCGGCCGATGAACACTTCAAGCACGTTCGAGTCGCGGTCGAAATCCTGCTGGTAGATGTGCTCGGTGAGGTCGGCCTTGGAGACCAGTTCACCGGCATGCATCATCAGGTACTCGAGGACCTTGTACTCGTAGCTGGTCAGGTCGACGTTGCTACCGCTGACGCTGACGGTCTGTGCCGCCAGGTCCAGCGCGACCGGGCCGCATTCCAGGGTTGGCTTGGACCAGCCGGCGGCGCGGCGCAGCAGCGCGTTGACGCGGGCCAGCAGCTCTTCGACATGGAACGGCTTGACCAGGTAGTCGTCGGCGCCCTGCTTCAGGCCCTCGACCTTGTCCTGCCAGCTCGAACGGGCGGTCAGGATCAGCACCGGGAACTTCTTGCCTTCATCGCGCAGCGCCTTGATCAGCTCCATGCCCGACATCTTCGGCAGGCCCAGATCGATGATGCCCACGTCGAACGGCACTTCGCGGCCCATGTACAGGCCTTCCTCGCCATCCTGTGCCGCATCCACTGCGAACCCTTCGCGCTTCAGGCGGGCTGCAAGGGTTTCCCGCAGCGGGGCTTCGTCTTCAACCAGAAGGATACGCATGAACTCTCCCTAGTAACTTGGGCCGGCACCTGCCGGCATTTTGATGCGGAACGCGTAGCGATTATCGCTGTTCAGGAGTTATCGCCGCGTGGTGGCTGGTCATCGGACCGCGGCGGCCGGGGAGCAGCCCGCGACGGCGAAGGGTCGTCCATGTAACGGACCCGACCGCGGTCGTCCATGTACTTGACGCGGTTGATGTCGCGCCCATCGTACGGCACGCGCTCGGCACCGAGAATGCGCCCGCCGGTTTCGCGCTGTACCCGACGCACGGCGTCTGACAGGGAGCGGTCGTTGGCCGGACGCCCACGCTCGGCCACCATCTGGGCCCGGGCCGGCTCCGCACGCGGCGGCGGCTCGGCCGACGCGGCGACCACGCCCGGACCTGCCACGGTCAACGTGGCGGCGAGGGTGATCTGCAGACGACGACGAAAGTGCGGATGCATGGGAACGATCCTAACGGACTGCGGGGCAACGTTCAAAATTCGTAAAAGGCGACGTTGAAAATTTTTCCCGGCCCCTACGAAATCACGGCAAATTCTTGATTTTTGGGAGTGAATCCGGTCTGAACCCTGCCTGCTCCCGCGCCGCTCATTCAGCAAAATGACCGGACAAATTGCCGCCTTTCTGCCCCGCCACGCGCCCTCAGGCGACGCGTTCGGCCCGGTCGCGGGTGACCTGCAGTGCCTGCTCGATCAGGCCCCAATCGGCGCCGGGACGGTGGGCACCTTCGCTGAGGACCTGGCGGAACGCCCGCCCGCCCGGCTGGGCATGGAACAGGCCCAGCAGGTGCTTGCTGATGTGCTTGAGCGACAGTCCGTCGGCCAACCGAGCCTCCACGTAGGGCCGCATCTGCAGCAGCAGCTCCTCGCGCGTGCGCAACGCGGCACCGGTCTGGGCGGCCTCCAGCGCGTGCAGCACGTAGGGGTCGTGGTAGGCGGCACGGCCCAGCATCACCCCGTCCACGTGCTGCAGATGCGCCTGCGCGGCCTGGACGCTGGCAATGCCGCCATTGAGCGCCACCGGCAGGTCCGGGCGTTCGCGCTTGAGCCGGTAGGCCCAGTCGTAGCGCAGCGGCGGGATCTCCCGGTTCTCCTTCGGCGACAGGCCCTGCAGCCACGCATTGCGGGCGTGCACCACCACCATCGCCGCGCCGGCCTGCACCTGGCGGTCGACGAACCCGGCAAAGCGGTCGTACTCGTTGTCCTCATCCACGCCCAGCCGGCACTTGACCGTCACCGGGATGTCCACCGCCGCGACCATGGCCGCCACGCAGTCGCCGACCAGCTCCGGCTCACGCATCAGGCAGGCGCCGAAGCGCCCGGCCTGGACCCGGTCGGAGGGGCAGCCGCAGTTGAGGTTGATCTCGTCATAGCCCCAGTCGGCGGCGATCCGGGCCGCCGCGGCCAGCGCGACCGGCTCGCTGCCCCCCAGCTGCAGCGCCAGCGGGTGTTCGCAGCGGTCAAAGCCGAGCAGCCGCTCGCGGTCGCCATGGATCACCGCATTGGCGTGCACCATCTCGGTGTACAGCCGCGCGCCCGGCGCGAGGATGCGGTGGAAGACCCGGCAGTGGCGGTCCGTCCAGTCCATCATCGGCGCGACGGACAGGCGCAGCGAGGCGACATAGCGCTGCGTGTCACGGACGGACGGCGCGGGGAACGGGTTTTCGGCTTGCTCGGTTACGGCCATCGGGGAATCACGTCGTGGTCTGGCGCGGCGGCGGTGCCGCCGGCGTGCGGGCTGGCCGGCTGGGAACGCGCACCGGCCGCCGTCGCAAAGAGGGGTGCATAGGTTACACGGCCCCCAGCCGGCGGCGGCGTGGGCACCGGCCGATCCGTTCAGGTGGCGGGACGGCCGGGGCCATCCGCTCTTACGTTGGCGGGGCACAGTGGCATGCGGACAACCTCCGCTGTCTGATCCCGCCCTTGTCGCATGAGCCCCGCCGTGTCCGCCGATGCTTCCTCCGTTCCCCGCTCCGAGCTGCTGGCTGGCCTGTCCGAGGCCCAGCGCGACAGCATCCTGGCGCAGATGCGTCGGCTGGCGCTGCGCAAGGGCGACCACCTGGTGCGGCAGGGCGATACGGCCGACCACGTGTACTACGTGGTGCGGGGCCGCTTCGAGGTGCTGCTGGACGGCCGCCACCTGGTGGCCGAGATCGGCGCAGGCGAACCGGTCGGCGAGATCGCCTTCTTCGGCGGGCTGACCCGCACCGCCGACGTGGTGGCCAGCCGCGACTCGGAGGTGCTGGAACTCAGCCGCGAGAGCTTCGACCGCTTGTCCGCGGCGCAGCCGGACTTCACCCAGTCCATCCTGCGCACGCTGGGACGGCGGCTGGCGGCGACCACCTCGGCCGCCGCAACCCTGGCCCCACGCACCGCCGATGCGATCGGCCTGTGCCCGGCCGGTGGCGCACCGGTACCCGAAGCCCTGGTCGCGCAGTTGCTGCAGGCGTTGCGCGACAACGTGCCACGGGTGACCGTGCTGCGCGCGCATGACCTGCCCGCCGGGCTGGAGACCGCCGACGAGCAGCACCTGTCGCGCTGGCTGGGGCTGCAGGAGTCGGACGGCGGCAAGCTGCTGCTGGTCGCCGGTGACGGCCATGCCGGCTGGGACCGCGTGGCATTGCGCCACTGCGACCAGCTGCTGCTGTGCGGCCGGCTGGACGAGGCCCGCCAGGGCACCGTGCCGTTGGGCACGCTGGAAGCCTATGCGTTGCCGCTGTTCCGCCCGCGCCAGGTCGGCCTGCTGTTGTGGCGCGAACATGCCAGCGAGCCCATCGCCGGCACCGCACATTGGCTGCAGCAGCGCCCGCTGCACCTGCACCACCATGTCGCCCTGGACAGCCCCGCGCACCTCGGCCGCGTCGCGCGCCTGCTCAGCGGCCATGCGCTGGGCGCGGTCCTTGGCGGTGGTGGCGCGCTGGGGGCCGGCCACATCGGTACGTTGCGGGCGCTGAGCGAAGCCGGCGTGGAACTGGACATCATCGGCGGCACTTCGATCGGCTCGGTGGTCGCGCGCGCCTATGCCGCCGGTGACGATGCCGCGCGGATGATGGCCGACTACGACCAGTTCTTCCTGCAGCGCAAGGCGCTGGGCCGCTTCACCCTGCCCTGGTACAGCCTGCTCGACCACCGTCACCTGGATGCCTGCATGCACGACCAGCTGGGCGACTCACGGCTGGAAGACCTGCCGATCAACTGCTTCGCGGTGGGTGCCAACCTGTCCACCAACGAGTTGGAGGTGGTGCGCCACGGCCTGACCCGCGATGCACTGCGCATCTCCACCGCCATCCCCGTCGCGCTGCCGCCGTGGATCAGCGCGCAGGGCCACGTCCTGGTCGACGGCGGGGTGATGAACAATGTGCCGGTGTCGGTGATGCGCGCGATCAAGAGCGGCCCCAACCTGATCTCGATGCTGTCCTCCGACGACGAGTGGCGCGTCAGCAGCGCCTACGCGCAGGTGCCCTCGCGGCTGTCGTTGGCCTGGCAGCTGCTGACCGGCCGACGCAAGGGCGATGACTTCCCGCGCATCGGCGTGGTGGCCGCGCGCTCGATGCAGATCACCTCCGGGCGCATGCTACGCGGTGCCGGGCGTGGCAACGACCTGCTGCTCAAGCCGCCGACGGTGCCGGGCATGGGCCTGCTGAACTTCAAGCTGGGCCGTGCGCAGGAGCAGGCCGGCTACGAATACACGCGCCGATTGCTGGACCGCATCGATGGGCTGGCTGGCCTGCGCGCCTGGCAGCGCGGCGAAACGGTACCGGCGCTGGAGGAGTAAGGGCGCGCTCAGGGCAGCGCGGGCCCCCAGGCCAGCAGCCCCAACCAGATGAACTTGCATACCACGTGCAGCAACTGGTCGACGTTGTAGCTGATGCGATGGCCGCATTTCAGGTCATCGATCAGCATGTGGCTCAGCGCTTCCAGCACGCCCAGCACGATGCTGCCGGTGATCACGCCGACCGCGCCGCCGTGGATCACCGCATGCGCACCCAGTGCCTGGTACCACGGCACACCGGGGACCGGCGCGAAACGGTTCTTGGCCTTGGCCAGGAACTCGCCCTGCAGCGGGTAGTCGGCCAATGCGTGGCCGACGATCAACAGGGTCAAGGTCTGCAGCAGTGCGTGGGAATCCATTGGCAACCTGCCTCGGGCTGAAGGTGGAGTCTGGCACTACTTGGAGGTGGCCGTGAAGATGCCATCCCACCCCTCGGGTGGTTGGTCCAGCAGGTGCTCGAGGCGTTGCGCGTACAGCGCGTGCAGGGCCTGCAACGGCCGCGCCGCCGGCGTGTCGCCCAGTGCCTGCAACAGCACCCGCGCCTGCTGGAAATCCCCCTGCCGGTAGCTGGCCAACATGGCCGCGTGGTGCCGGGCCAGCGCCAGGAAGGCAGCGTCGGCCGCGTGGCGGGCATCGCCCAGCAGCGCATGCAGCACCACCGGCTCGCCACGCCCCACCACGCGCACGCGGTCGACCTCGACGAAGGCCAGGTCTGCGGCCTGCGCGCGCACCGCCTCGGTCACCAGCACGGTGACGCCGTAGAACTTGGTCAGGCCTTCCACGCGCGAGGCCAGGTTGACCGTGTCGCCGATGGCCGAATACGAGAAGCGCTGCTGCGAGCCCAGGTTGCCGACGCAGGCATCGCCACAATGCAGGCCGACGCCGATGCGGAGCGCGCTGGCGCGGGTCCGGTTGAGTGCGGCCACCGCATCGGCCATGCCCAGGGCGGCCAGGCAGGCCTTGCGCGGATGGTCGGCGATATCCACCGGGGCGTTCCAGAACGCCATGATGGCGTCGCCGATGTACTTGTCGATGGTGGCCTCGTGCGCCAGCAGTACATCGGTCATCGGCGTGAGGTAGTGGTTGAGCAGCGCGGTGAGCGCGTCGGGGCTGAGCTGCTCCGACAACGTGGTGAAGCCGCGGATGTCGGAGAACAGCACCGTGATCTGCCGGGTCTGGCCGCCGAGCTGCAACGCCTGTGCATCCTGTGACAGGCGCTCGACCAGGGCCGGCGACAGGTAGCGTGCGAACGCGGTGCGCACGAAGCGTTTCTCGCGGTTACCCAGGAACAACAACGCCGGCATCATGGTCAGGAACACGACCAGCAGGCATAGCAGGCCAGGCAGCGGATCGAGCAGCATCGCGTGGCTGCGGTAGGCCCACCACGCGCCGCCGAGCACGCCGCCCACCAGCACCAGCAGTGCCAGCGAGGACAGCACCGGCCGTCCCAGGCGCAGCACCGCGAGCAACAGCAGCGTGGCGACCACCGCCGCCAGCACCTCGGCACCGCGCGCCCAGTCCGGGCGTTGCAGGAACTGCTGGTTCAACGCCTGGTCGATCAGCTCGGCATGCACGTTGACACCCGGTTCGGCCGCGACGCGCGGCGTGGCGACGATGTCGCGCAGGCCGATCGCCGAGGTGCCGATCAACACGATGCGGCCCTCGACCTTGTCGGCCAGTGCGGCGCCATCGTCCTGCAACAGCTGCCAGGCCGGGATCACGGTCATGTGCGGCATGCCGGAGAAATGCACGCGGAAGCGGCCATCGGCCATGACCGGAAGCTCGAGCACCCCGACCCGCACCGACGTCATCGCCACCGGGCCAGCCCCCACCTCCCCGCTCGCGTCGCTGGAGCGCAGCGTCAGCCCCGATGCGCCCTGGGCGACGCGCAGGGCCTCCACGCCGAGGCCCGGGTACACCTGGCCGGCCGCGACCGCGGCCAGCGGCAAGGTGCGGATGATGTTGTCGCGCGCCGGCGGGAAAGAAAAGCTGCCGATACCGCTGGCCGCGTCGGTCAGCGCCGGCAGGTTCGACAAGCCACCGCGTGTGGCTTCCAGGTAATCACGCGGGTCACTGCCGGCAAACGACAGGCCTGCCACCGGCGGCAGCAGCGTGCGCCCGCCTTCGTCGGACAGCGCCACGCCCATCACCACCGGATTGCGCGCGATGGCCGCGGCGAACAACGCGTCGTTGTCCAGTACCGCACCGGCTGGAACCTGCACTTCGATGCCCTTCGCACGCAGCCGTTGCAGCTGCGGGCCGAGCGAGGTCCGGTCCGGCTCGGTGAATACCATGTCGAAGACGATGGCGGCCGCGCCCATGCCGCCGAGCACATCCACCGCCTGGCCGATGCGGTCACGCGGCCACGGCCATTGCCCGATGTGCTGCAGCGAGGCTTCGTCGATGTCGACCACCACCACGCCCGGGTCGGCGGTGGCCGCCCGGGGAGCGGCGCGCTGGAACGCGTCGAAGACCAGGTCGGCCAGGCGCGAGAAGCCGTCGCGGAAGGTGATGTCCAACGTCAACGCGAGCAGCAGCATGGCCACGCCGGCCAGCAGCAGCCGGAATCGGCGTGGGTGTTCACCAGAGTGCGGGCGCGTGGCCAGGACGGGCGACCTCAAAGGCCGTTGGGCGGCGCATCGCCGGTCTTGTCACCGGCGAAGACGCCGCTGGCCGACCAGCTGCCATCGCTGCCCCAGAACGTGCCCAGCATCGCCGCCGCCGGATCGGTGCCGTCACTGGCGAAACCGGCCGAATACTCGCCATAGAAGCCGCTGTTGGCATCCATGCCGAGCGAGCCGCTGAACGCCCCGTCCGGCATGCCGGACATGAGCTGGTCCAGGTTGAGTGCGTTGTCGCCGAAGCTGCGCCCATCGAAGTTGGCGATCTGCAGGCTGCCGGTGCCGCTGCCGAAATCCACCGTGGCGGTGAAGTCGCCGGTCACGCCGGTGGTGACCACGCCGTTGTCCGACACGCTGCCGATCGCGGTGCCCGCATAGCTGGCGATGACATCGGTCGGCAGTTCGGCCAGCGGCGTGAGCTGGCCGATGATCCAGTAGCCGTCCTGGGCCGAGTAGGTGGTGCCATTGGCCCCCACGTCCGCCGACCACTGCCCCCAGCTCAGGTAGTCGCAATCACACAGGGCGTTGCTGTCACCGACCACCTGCGCGTCACCCTCGCCGGTGGTCACCCCATAGCTCAGGTCGTGCAGGTAATCACCGCTGCCGGTGAACGCCGCCCCTTCCCAGGTCCGCGGGGTGATGCGCGCTGTCACCGTGCCGCCATCCGGGTCGAACTGGAATTCGGCGCTGCCCGGCTGCAACGGCGAGCCGCCACCGAGGCCGCCGGCAAAGCCCTGCAGGATGCCGGAGAAGGTTCGGGTTGGGGCGGGATCCACAGGATCTACCGGATCCACGGGATCTACGGGATCTACGGGATCCACGGGATCTACGGGATCCACGGGATCCACGGGATCCACGGGATCTACGGGATCTACGGGATCCACGGGATCCACGGGATCCACGGGATCCACGGGATCTACGGGATCCACGGGATCCACGGGATCTACGGGATCCACGGGATCCACGGGATCCACGGGATCTACGGGATCTACGGGATCTACGGGATCTACGGGATCCACGGGATCTACGGGATCTACGGGGTCCACAGGATCCACCGGCGGCCGCCGTTCGATGCCTGTCTCGATCAGGGACTGGCCCACGCTGGTGGCCGGTGCAGCGGTGGGCAGTACAAGCAGTGCCAGCAGCGGATCGACCCCCGGCACACCCAGCTCCGGTGCCATCGGGCCGCCGCTGAAGCCGGCCATGTGATTGGGTTGTGCGTCCAGCCCGCCCGTGGGCTGGCTGCCCGCCGGTGCCGCCGGCAGCGCAGCCGCCGGGTCCACAGGCACGCCCATCACCGGAAGCAGCGTGGCGCCCATGCCGTTGGATGCGAACGAGGCCCCCGGCTGGTGCAACGCGACCGGCGTGCCCTGGTTGGGTGCGAACGTGGCACCGATACCGAACTCGAAATCGCCGCGGGCGCTGCCGGCACAGCCGGCCGGCGCGTCATCCACGCACAGCCCGAGGATGCCGCCACGGATGCCCGCCACGCCAACCGGCGTCTTCACCGTCACGCCATCGGCGCTCTTGGAAGCGGCACCGCCGATGAAGCGCATGACCCCGCGCGACATGCTGCCGGCCAGGCGGGCGGTGCCCTTGTCGGGGTCGTACACGAAGTGGTCGATCACCAGCGACGAGCGCGGCCCGATGGTGAAGCTGGAACCGTCCACCAGCAGCACCTGCACCACGCCCTTCGCATCGGTCTGGAAACGCTGGTCGCGCACCACGTTGTCCCCCAGCCGCACCACCTGCAGCGGCGCGTTGCCGGAGCGGCTGCGCGCATCGGGCGCGACTGCCGCGGCCACGCCCACTTTCTCGGCCTGCGCCACCGCCGACGTACCAAGCGCCAGGCCAATCGCCACTACCAGGGGAAGGGAAATACGCATGCCCATGTCCTCAGAACACCTGAACCAGCGAAACGCCCGCGAAGCGATTGCGGTAATCGCGCAGGTCGTAGTTCGAGCTCACCCGGCGATAGCCGGCATACACCTGCAGGTCGGTGCCACGGCGCAGCGGGATCGTCTGCATGGCCTGCAGCACCAGGTCGTTGCCGCGCTGGCTGGCCTGCCGGTCAACCGCACGCAGTGGCGCATCGTTCCGGCGTCGCGCCAGCTGCGCGCTCACCGCCAACAACCATGGCTGGCTACGGCTGCCCAGCAGCGCCGGGAAGCGGTAGTTCACCGCGGTGTTGAAGCGCGGCTCCCAATGGCTGTTGGCGTCCACGGCCGCTTCGCGCCGCTCCACGCCGGGACTCAGCAGCAGTTGCCAGTCGTCATCCAGCTGCCGGCTGTAAGTGAAGCTGGCGCGGTAGCGATCGCCGGA
>NZ_JAYFUH010000083.1:0-6058 GCF_034961085.1 Stenotrophomonas capsici
GCCCCTGCATGGTGGCGTCGACCACCGGTTGCAGGGCCGTGCCCACCGCGTTGGCCTGGTGGCGGATGCCGTCCTGCATGGCGGCCTGCAGCGAGGCGGCCAGCTGCGTGTACGCGGCCTCGGTGCGCTCGTGGAACGCCTGCTGGTTGGCCTGCAGGCGTTCGTTGTTGCCGTGCTGCTGCTGTTCCAGGCTGCCCATCATCGCCTGCAGGCGATCGACCAGGGCCGGCATCAGCGCGTTCTGCTCCTGCAGCAGGCGGAAGGTTTCATTGCGCTGGAAGGCCGGCGAATGCGCCTGCAGCTGGGCGGCGATGCCGGCATCCAGTTCCTGCACGGCCTGGGCGCGCTCACGGCGCAACAGCGCCGACAACAGGCCCAGCGCGGCCGAGCTGGCGACGCCGGCGATCGAGGTGCCGAAGGCGAAGCCCAGGCCCTTGACCGGGGCGGCCAGCGAGCTGCGGATGGCGTCCAGGTCGGTGGCGCTTTCCAGCGCCAGGCCGGTGCCGCGCAGCGTGGCCATCATGCCGAGCAGGGTGCCGAGCATGCCCAGCAGCACCAGCAGGCCGACCAGGTACGGGGTCAGGGCCGGGGCCGGCAGGCCGACGCGTTCGCCCTGCACGCGCAGGCGCACCGCGTTGCGCAGGCTGGGGGCCAGCCGCGACAGCCAGCCGTCCAGGTTGTCCGCGCCGTCGGCGATGGCCGGCAGTGCCTGCACCAGCGTGGTGGTGGCCTGGCGGTAGCGGAACAGCTCATACGCGCCGGCCAGGTAGCAGGCGGCGATGACCGCGGCGACCACCGCGGCCAGCGGGTGCGTGCCTGCATAGCCGACACCGATCCAGCACACGGCCAGCAGGCCCACGAGGAAGACGACGATTGCGACGAGGTTTCTGGACATAGGGAGCGGGTTACCGGGTGCGGAGCGCTGCAAGCAGGCCTTCGATGGGGTGGAAACGGACCTCCAGTTCCGCCAGCAGCGCGGTGCGCAGGTCCTGGAGAAAGAGGGCCGTGGTGGTGGCCGATGCCTGGGCATCGGCGCTGGCGGCGCTGTCATGCAGCCGCTGGTAGTGCAGGCCGAGCAGGGCCGGCACATGGGAAAGCAGGGTGTGTTCGCGCGGGCTGAGGGTGGCTTCCATCACCGCGTCGACCTCGGCCAGGCGGGCCTTGGCCGTGGACTGCCGGGCCAGCATGTCGCGCAGCCGGCCACGCAGGTTGCCGGTGGCGGTCTGCATGGCGCGCTGCTGGGCCTGGTAATGCTGCCGGTAGGGCGCGTACGGGTCGGGCGCGTCGGCATCGACGGGCCCGACCGGTGCGATCTCGGCATGGATGGCCTGGAGCAGGCGATCCCGCACGCGGGTGCAGTCGGCGTCGTGGTCCTGGTCGAAGGTGGCGCCGTCCGGTGCGGGTGCAGGCAGGTTGTCCAGGGCGCGGGACAGGGTGATGGCGCGGTTCCAGTCAAACCACGTGGCCAGCCGCGCCGACACATCCGGCGCCGTGGGCGAAGTGGCATCGTCCTTGAAGCGGGCCAGCAGGCGAATGAACGCCGGGCCCAGCACGGGCGCCCGTTGGGAAGCTTTCGCCATGGGTCCTGACTAAAAAATCAGCATTTTACATGGCGGGCGTGACTTCGCCCGGTCAGTGGTATTCAGGCGGTTGGCGGCTGGATTGATCTGGATCATTGTTGAGAATGATTCTTGTTCGTACAATGTCGCTCCATCAGCCGCTGCCGCGCGCAGTCAGCCAATCCTCGCCCCACCGCAGGTTGATGCCGTGTCCCTCCCTCGTTTCCGTGCCGCCCGTCCGGCGCTGCTGTCCATGGCCGTCGCCATGGCCCTTTCCCCCGTCACCGCCCTTGCCGCCGGTCCCGAGCTGGCCGAAGCCGCGGACCCGGCGCGGACGCTCGATGCCGTCCACGTCAACGCCTACCGCACCACCTCGCATGCTTCCAGCGCGACCAAGACCGATACCGCGGTGGCCGAGACCGCGCAGTCGGTCTCGGTGATCGCCCGCGAGGAGCTGGACGCCCGTGGCGTGCAGAACCTCAACGAGGCCATGCGCTACGTGGCCGGCGTGACCCTGGAGAGCAGTGGCATCGACAACCGCGTCGATGACTTCCGCATCCGTGGCTTCGATGCCGGCAGCTGGTCCAACAACGTCACCATTGACGGCATGCGCGCGCCGCAGGGCAGCCAGTGGAACCGCACCATGGTCGACAGCTGGAACCTGGAGCGGGTGGAAGTGCTCAAGGGCCCGTCGGCGGTGATGTACGGGCAGGTGGCTCCGGGGGGCATGGTCAACCAGGTCAGCAAGACGCCGACGCCCGACCCGCAGCAGGTACTGCGCCTGGGCATAGACGGCAACGGCCAGTACAACACCGCTTTCGACGTGGGCGCCGGCAGTGACGACAACCGCCACCTGCTGCGCCTGGTCGGCCTGTACCGCGATGGCCAGACCCAGATCGACCACACCGAGCAGAAGCACGGGTTCCTGGCCCCGAGCTACACCTTCCAGATCGCCGAACGCACGCGCCTGACCCTGCTCGGCCTGTACCAGAAGGACGATGGCGGTTCGACTTACCAGTTCCTGCCGATGGACGGCACGCTGGTGGCCACGCCCCACGGCCACATGAAGAACACCACCTTCATCGGCGAGCCCGGCTGGAACACCTATGACCGCACCCTCTGGACCGCCGGCTATCTGTTCGAGCACAGCTTCAACGGCAACTGGACGCTGAGCCAGAGCGCGCGCCATACCGATGTCCAATCGCTGTTCCGCACCGTGGTGACCAATGGCGGCCTGAACGCCGATGGGCGCACCCAGAAGCGGCGCGCCACCTGGGGCGAGGGCGACTCCAAGGGAGAAACCGTCGATACGCGCATCACCGGCAAGTTCAGCACCGGCGTGGCCGAGCACACGTTGCTGATTGGCGTGGACTGGCAGAAGGCCGACTGGACCGGCGCGCGTGGCGCGATGGTCAACCCGCGCGACATCGACATCTTCAACCCGGTCTATTCCAACTACGCGCCGGTCACCACCAGCATCAGCTACTCCGGTGGCATCAACCGCCAGACCGGCGTGTACCTGCAGGACCAGGTTGCGCTGGACAAGTGGCGGCTGACCTTTGGTGGCCGTTATGACTGGACCCGTGACGACACCTGGACCCGCAGCTACGCCGTGGCCACCAACCGTTACGGTGCCCGCATTCCGACCCGCGGCGAGGAAGAAGCCTTCAGCGGCAACCTGGGCGTGCTGTACGTGGCCGACAACGGGCTGACCCCGTACCTCAGCTACGCCGAGTCGTTCCAGCCCTCGGGCAGCAACACCAACATGAGCTACACGCTCTCGGCGTTCGACCCGGTGACCGGCAAACAGTGGGAAGCGGGCATCAAGTACCAGCCTGCGTCCTTCGATGGGCTGTTGACGTTCTCGGCCTACGACCTGCGCCAGCAGAACATCCTCACCAATGACCCGGACCTCACGCACAACACCTGCGGCACCGCCGGCAACAGCCAGTGCCAGGTGCAGGATGGCGAAGGCCGCGTGCGCGGCGTCGAACTGGAGGGCCGCATCACCCCGCTGGAAGGCTTCAGCGTGATCGGTGCCGCCAGCTGGATGGATTCGGAAGTCACCAAGAGCAACAACGGCTACATCGGCAAGCAGCTGGCGATGGTGCCGGACTGGACCGCCGCGCTGTGGGCGGACTACACGTTCCAGGCCGGTGGCCTGGAAGGCCTGAGCCTGGCCGCAGGCGTGCGCTACAACGGCGAAAGCCATGGCGACAGCGCCAACCTGTACCTGATCCCGGGGTACACGCTGTGGGATGCGGCCATCCGTTACGACGTGGGGCAACACGGCGCGGTGGGCACGCAGTTCGCACTCAACGTCAGCAACCTGGCTGACAAGCGCTTTGTCTCGACCTGCGGTGGCGTGTCTTCCTGCTACTACGGCACCGGCCGCACCGTCACCGCCACCGCGCGTTTCAGCTGGTGATGCAGCCTGCGCCCATCGGGCAGGCCCCGGTGGGCGCCTTCATTGTCCCGCCATGAGCCAGACCGAATGAACGCCTTCCTCGAACCGCGTGGTGCCACCCCATGAACCTGCTGCTGGCACTCCTGGCGACCGTTGCCGGTAGCGCTGCGGCGATGCTGCTGTACGTCGCCTCGCCACAACAGCAACTGCGCGCTGCCGGGCCGTGGCCAACGCGGCATGCGTGGTGGCCGGGCAGCGTGCTCGCGCTCGTCTCGTTGCTGGCGATGTGGCCGTTGATGGCGCCGCTTGAAGCGATATCGGCGTGGTTGGTGCTGCTGACGCTGGTGTGGTCGATCGCACCCTTTCTGGGCGCATGGCGCGCCCGCGTACGCGCGCGGAGGTCCGCATGAGCGAAGCACGTGCGCGGCTGGAGAGCCGTCATTGGTTCGGCAAGACCTGTGCCGGCGTGGTGCTGGGCTTCGGCCTGGCACTGTCGTTGTCCGGCCTGTTCGCCTGGCTGGGACCGGACGGCATTGGCGCCGGCGGCGGCAAGAACCAGTTCACCATGTGGCTGATGGCACCGATCTGGGCGGCGGTGCTGTGCTTCGTCCATCTGTTCCGCGACAGCCTGCGCGCCTGGTTGTGGCTGGGCGCGGCCAATATGACCACGTTCGGGATGTTGGCGCTGGCGCGTTGGGTGATGGCGTGAGGATGCAGGCATGAAGATCCGCAGCGACATCATCAAGGTCTACAAGGACGTCCACATCTGGATCGGCATCGTCTGCGGGCTGATGCTGTTCATCGCCTTCTATGCGGGCTCGGTCACCATGTTCGAGAAGCCGCTGGAGCGCTGGGCCACGCCGCCTTCCACATTGGCCGCCGCGCCGTCGCTGGAGCGCGCCGATGCGCTGGTTGAAGCGGTGCTGGCCGAATATCCCCAGGCTGCGGCGCGCTACTTCATTTCGGTCAAGCCCGGTGCCGACCAGCCGGCGCGGGTGTACTGGCAGGAACGTGCCGGGGGGCGTCGCCAGTTCAAGGAGTACGGGGCGAGTTTCGGCGCCGACGGCAGCCTGCAGGTGGAGCAGACACGCAAGGCACCGGTGGCGCAGCTGGTGGATACCCTGCACCAGCTGGTTGGCCTGCCGTTCCCCGATGCGATCGCGCGGCCGGTCATGGGCGCGGTGGCATTGGCCTATGCCGTGGCGCTGGTGTCGGGCCTGATCGTGCTGCTGCCGACGTTGAGCAAGGACGTGTTCGCGCTGCGCATCGGCAAGAACATCAAGCGCATGTGGCTGGACGCGCACAACGCGCTGGGCTTGTTCAGCCTGCCGTTCCACCTGGTGATCGCGCTGACCAGCGTGGTGTTCGCCTTCCATGACCCGTTCTACGGCGCGCAGGGCGCGGTGGTGTACCCAGGCGGCATCGAGTGGAACCAGGCACACGACGACGCACCCACCGGCGCGCGCGTGCTGCCGGCGGCCGAACTGCTGCGTCGGGTGGAAGTGCAGTTGCCCGGCTTCGACGTGCAGGGCTTTGGGTTCCAGCGCAAGGACGGGCATGTCGAGGCGACGGTGACCGGGCTGGACGTGCGCCATGGCACGCGCGCACGGCTGTACGCCAGCACGCACCTGGACCCGTACAGCGGGCAGGTGGACCCGCATGACCTGCCCGGCCACATGGATGGCTGGAACGGGGCGGTCAATGCGTTCTTCATGCTGCACTTCGGCAGCTTCGGCGGGAATCCGGTGCGCTGGCTGTACGTGCTGATGGGGCTGGCCGGCGCGGCGCTGTTCTACACCGGCAACCTGCTGTGGGTGGAATCGCGGCGACGCAAGCGCAAGGGGCCGGAAACGCCCGCGCAGAAACTATCGGGCTGGGTGCTGGGTTGCCTGACGGTGGGCGTGTCATTGGGTTGCGTGGCCGGCATCTCCGCCAGCCTCGCCGCAACCAAATGGTTGCCCGCGTTGGTGGCGGATCTGAAGGCGTGGCACACCGGTATCTACTACGCGGTGTTCGTGGCCGCGATCGGTTGGGCGTTCCTGCGCGGCGCATCACGCGGTGCGGTGGAACTGCTGTGGCTCAGCGCGGTGTT
>NZ_JAYFUH010000084.1:0-5922 GCF_034961085.1 Stenotrophomonas capsici
TCCCGACGCCTGCAGGTCCTCCCGCGCATCCTTGCCGCCATCCTCGGCGGCTATGTGTTCGCCTGGGGCACGGTGGCATTGACCACCAGCGCGCTGTTCACGCTGAAGCTGGCGTTCCATGACGCCGAGTTCCTCGGCGCGCTGGTCGGCCTGCTGGCCTACCTGGGCGCATTCCTGTGGGCCATCGCCACCCACCACATGGCGCGGCTGTGGATGGTGGTGGTCGGCGGCGGTGCGCTGATGGCCGCGGCCGCATCACTCCTGCAATCCCGACTGGTCTGAGCCGGAGACATCCATGTTCAACAGCTTCCGTCAGGCCATGGCATGGCTGCACACCTGGTTCGGGCTGGTGCTCGGCTTCGTGCTGATGGCCGCCTTCTTCTTCGGCGCGCTGTCGGTGTTCGACCGCGAGATCGACCGCTGGTCGATCCCGGCCACGCGCATCGCGCCGCAGCCGATGCCGTCGTTCGACGCCGTGCTACGGCCGGCCTTCGAGCGCATGCAACCCACCGCCGAAGCCATCGCCGCGATGCGGCCGATGGTCAACGGCGACATGCCGCAACGCTTCGACCAGGTCGGCAGCTGGAGTGCCTACACCACCCATCGCGACCCGGTGCTTGCACTGTACGCCGGCTACGACGTGCCCAACGCGAAGAACCCGGACGAGCAGATCTGGGCATACGCCACCATCGATCCGCGCAATGGCAGGGCCTTGCCGGACGACCAGCTCAAGATCGGCAGTGGCTTCTTCTTCCCGCTGCATTACGGCCTGACCCTGGACTGGAAGAACCTGGGCGTGTGGATCGTCGGCTTCTCGACGCTGGTGATGCTGGCCGCGCTGGTCAGCGGCGTGGTCATGCACCGCAAGCTCTTCCGCGAGTTCTTCACCTTTCGTCCGGACAAGGCGCGCCTGCGCAGCGTGCTGGACCTGCACAACCTCACCGGCGTGGTGGCGTTGCCGTTCCATTTCTTCTTCGCGCTGACCGGCCTGCTGATCTTCGCCGGCACCTATTACTTCCCGGTCGGCCACACCCAGCTGCATGGCCTGCATGACCTGCACGAGCAGGTGGAGGCGCGGGAGACCGGCCTGCCGCACACGCGTGCCGGCGTCGCCGCCGGGCTGGCCTCGGTGGACGCGATGGTGGCCCAGGCGCAGCGGCGCTGGCAGGCCCATGACAAGGCCGGCGACGTCGGCTTCCTGGTGCTGCAGCACGTGGGCGATGCCAACGGCTACGTCAGCGTGTACCGCGCCGGTACCGATCGCATCGCCCTGGTCGGCGACGGCATCCACTTCAAGGCCGCCACCGGCGAGCTGATCCGCGAAGACCCGCCGGCCACCCCGGTGGCACGCATGAACGAATTCCTCACCGGCCTGCACCTGCAACACTTCCGCCATTGGCTGCTGCGCTGGTTGTACGTGCTGGGCGGCCTGGCCGGTGCCACCTGCATCGCCACCGGCTTCATCTTCTTCGTCGAGAAGCGCAAACGACAACACGCGCAGCAGGGCCGCCAGGGCGCGCGCATCGTCGATGCGCTGGCGGTCACCACGGTGACCGGCATGGTCCTGGCGACACTCGGCATCCTGATCGCCAACCGGCTGTTGCCGGAGGCGCTGCCGGCGCGCGGTGACTGGGAGCGCTACGCGTTCTGGGGCACCTGGGCACTGGCGCTGGTGCATGCCGGTTGGCGCAGTGCGCCGGTGGCACGCGGCCTGGTCAATCCGGCGTGGCGCGAACAGTGCTGGGCGATCGCCCTGTTCGCGCTTGCCGCGGTGCTGTTGAACGGGATGACCACAGGGGATCACCTGCTGCGTACCCTGGCCCAAGGGTACTGGCCGGTGGCCGGCGTGGACCTGTCATTGCTGGCCACCGCCGTGATCGCGGTGATGGCGGCCCGCAAGGTGGGCCAGCGGATACGCGCGACGGCGGCGCACGCGCCGCGTGAGGAGGCCGTGCATGCCTGAGTCGTTGCTCGACAACCTGCTGCTTGCCACGGCACTGCTGAGTGCGCTGGCCGGCATGGGATGGCTGGCCCTGTCGATGGACGTCCACGCCCGGCAGGTGTGGGCGCGCGCCCCGTCGAGAGGCGGCCTGCGCGTGCTGCGGGGGCTGGGTACGCTGGGCATCGTCATGGCGTTGCTGCTGTGCCTGGCCGTGGACCACGCCTCGATGGCGGTGCTGGTATGGGTGATGGCGTTGGCCGGGGCGGCGCTGGTGACCGCGTTCACCCTGTCTTGGCAGCCCACCCGGCTGCGGTTGCTGGCCCCCTGGATCAGCGGCCACCGGCTGCGCTAGGCGCGGCTTTCACCGCGAAGCACGCTTACGGCCGGCCTGCCGAAGGCCCCTCCACAACCCTCCCCTTGCCGCGCAACAGGGAGGGCTGATCCGTGCACGCTGCGAACCTGGCGGGAACGACCACGGCCGCCAGGCACGCGTACCGCCAACCGGCCCAATGGCAGCCGTCCCGCGTTCCCCGTGCTAACCGCCCACGTGTGCACGATGCTCCGCGGCCTCGTCGTGCAGCCATTGGCGGAAGGCAAGAAAGCCGCGATGCGTGGCCGAGCGCTCCGGGTAGACGAGCCAGTGTGACCAGGGCGTCTTCAGACGCTCCGGCGACAGCAGCACCAGCTGCCCGGACTCGAGCAGCAGCCGCGCGCGCGTGACGCGCCCCAGCGCGACGCCGACGCCATCCAGCGCGGCGCGGTGGTGGGATTCGGAGTCATCGAGGATGGCGATGTAACGCTTCGGCGGTGCCTCACCGACCAGCGCAAACCAGCGGTCCCATTCGCCATCCGGGTCGCCCAGCAATGGCCATTGCGACAAGGGCAACGCGTCGATGCCACCCATGCGTGCCACCAGTGCCGGACTGGCCATGGGCACCAGCCATTCGTCGATCAACGGCTCGGCGGTCAGGCCCGGCCAGTGGCCGTTGCCCACGCGCATCGCGGCATCGAACTGCAACTGCTTTTCGAAATCGACCAGGTGCTGGCTGGACTGCAGGTTGATCTCGATCTGCGGATGCAATGCCACGAACCGTCCCAGGCGCGGCACCAGCCAGGCCGATGCCATGCTCGGCACCACACTCACCGTCAGCACGCAGTCGTGGCGTGCGGGGAAGGGGCGGAACGCTTCGTTGATCGCATCCAGATGCGGGGCAACCTGGTCGAACAGGCGCCGTCCCTCCGGGGTCAGTGCCACGCCACGCGCCAGCCGCAACAGCAGCGGATAGCCCAGGCGCTCCTCCAGCTGGCGCATCTGGTGGCTGAGTGCACTGACGGTGACATGCATCGTTTCCGCCGCCCGCGAAAGGTTGCCCAGACGGGCGGTGGCGATGAAGCCCTGCAGGAGCTGGAGGGGTGGCTTTGACATTGAGCCTTCAATTTCCCTCAAGCCTTGCTTGAGGAATGATCGCTATTCCAGCCAACAGCTTGGACGCAACATGAGCCCTACTCAAGTAGGAGCATGGAAATGCGCATCTTCAGCGACCTGTTGTTTCTGCACGGACACCTCACCAATGCCGATCTGGCACGGCAGCTGGCCGGTGAAGCAGCGGCATCGGCCGCGAAAGACGTGCACGACCGGCCCGCCAAAGGCACCCCTCTCCAACCCTCCCCTTTGCTACGCAAAAGGGAGGGGGTCGATCCGTGCACCCTGCGTCCCTCGTAGGCGCGGTCTCGCGCAGGGGCGGCCTCCGCCGCGACGCCGGCCTACGACCGGCCTGCCCAACGCATCCGGCCTCAACCCGTTCCTTTGCGGCGCAAAGGAACGGACAGGTCAGCACGGCACGTCCGCATTGACGCGCCAACGGTCCCACTTCGGGTAAAACTCTCCCCGGCGCTGCAAGGCTGCACGCCGTCATCGCACAGGGAGAGAGAACCATGTCCACCCCCCATCCGCCCGCGTCCAGCCGCCGACTGCACTGGATGCTCGCCGGCCTGCTGCTGCCGTTTACCGTGGGCGCGGCACCCCCTGGCCCACTCGGGACCATCAGCGATGTCCGGATCACCGGCCAGGGCGTGGACACGCCCAGCGATGCGCCGCTATGCGAATCGTTCAAGCCCACCCCGCGCGAGGTCGTGGCGTTCTTCCGGCATGCGGTGGTGATCACGCCACGCCAGGAGCACGCCTATTTCCTGCATGGGCCCTGCTATGTCGAGGGCACGCTGCGCACGCGCTACGGGCAGTGGCGATGGCGCCTGCGCAACTTCGGCACGGCCTCTGTCAGCGTGGACGGCGGCGAAGATGCCTTCCTGTTCGCCGACCCGCGCCAGGAATCCTCGCTGGGCGACGACTGATGGCCCTGCCTGGCCTCGCCCGCATGGGCATCCATGGGTCGCCGGCGCGCTACGACACGCTACTGATTTCCGCGAGCATCACATGATGAAGAAATTGTTCGACCTGTTGACCGGCAAGCCGTCCTCACCCGCACCGGCGTCTGCCACCATCGCCCCGACGCCGGAAGCTCGGGTACGGGCCTTCATCCAGCACTGGCACCGGCAATGGACACATGCCCGCGAAACGATGGGCGACGACGTGGACTTCGGCCGCTGGCACAGCCTCGTTTCCGAAGCCGACCAGGCCCACTTCGACAGGGATTGCGGTTCCGGCACGAGCGATGCGTACGGCTCGGACCCGGACTTCGACCCGGCCACCACCGAGGTCATCGGGCAACGGATCGATGGTACGCAGGCGCAGGTGCATACGCGCCGCAACGGCGCTGCCAGCACCCGCTATCACGTGTACGACCTGCGGCACGACGCCAATGGCGATTGGCGGATCAGCCAGGTGTTCACGCTCTTCGATCCACCCACCGCCCCGGTGATCAACGCCGCGCGGTATGCCGAACTGGGCACGCTCAGCACGGCGGATGCGCCGTTGACCGCACCCAACGATGACCTCGCGCTCGACGAGAACCTGCTGTTCCGGGGTGATCGCCGCATCGAGCAGGACGACCTCCGTGGCCAGATCACCCAGCAGGTGATCGGTGAGATCGACATCCGCTCCGGCGTGTTGGCCATCAGCGATTTCGGCTATGGCTTCGATGACCTGCAGCCACTGGCGCGGCGGGCACCGCTGGGCCGCCATCCGGTGGAAACGGTGATGGTCGACCGGCGCGTGGCCGGCATCCGCATCCGCTTCGACCCGCACCGTCGCGCGGTTACCTGGAAGGCCGCGCGCACCCAGCACGGCACCGGCATCTATGGGGTGGACGCCGGCAACCTGGCGATCTTCGATGTCAGTGGGCTGCAGACGCTGAGCCACATCGCGCAGGAGCGCTGCTTCCGCCAGTGGTCAGGCGCAGGCATCGCGCGGACGTTGGCACTGGCCCACCCGGACGACTGCGTCATCACGCCCAGCGGCTACGGCGATGGCGCCTATCCGGCGTTCTGGGGCCTGGATGACAGCAGCGCGCTGGTATCGCTGTACGTCGATTTCATGATCCTGATCGAGGAGCGCGACGCGGGCCGCTACGTCTCGCTCTGACCTGCCTGGCGGTTCCACGTAGAAGCGGCCTCGGCCGCGAAGCCGGCGCATGCGAACGCAACCCGCGCCTCAGTACCCGTCTTCCTCGGCCGCGGCCTCGCGGCCCTGTTGCCGGATCAGGGCTTCCTCGCGTGCATCGTTGATCGCGTGGCGGACACTGTCCAGGTCCACCGCGCGCTCGTCGGGCGTGTACTGGCCACGCAACTCGGTCTCCGGCAGCAGGTCGCCGGCCTGGAACAACTCCCACATCTCCTCGCCGTACCAGGTATCGAGCAATTCGGGCGCCGAGCGCCCCAGGTAGGCGGTGAGGTTGTTGACGTCGCGCAGCAGCATGGTGCGCGCGGCGTTGTTGCCGCCGGCGCTGACCACCTGCGGGAAGTCGATCACCACCGGGCCATCCGGGCCGACCAGCACGTTGTAGGGCGACAGGTCGCCGTGG
>NZ_JAYFUH010000085.1:0-215123 GCF_034961085.1 Stenotrophomonas capsici
TTAGAGTACCGGATTGTGATTCCGGTGGTCGGGGGTTCGAATCCCCTCAGCCACCCCACTGAATGAAGAAGCACCGAAGTGAAATTCGGGGTTTCAAAAAAAAGAAGGATGCGTTAAGATTCGCCTCCTGATTTTCAGGGCTGTTAGCTCAGTTGGTAGAGCAGTTGACTCTTAATCAATAGGTCCAAGGTTCGAATCCTTGACAGCCCACCATTTTGAAAGGCCACCGGAGCGATCCGGTGGCTTTTTCTTTAAGTGTAAGCCCCGTGTTTTCGGGCTGGTGCGAAAAACACCGCTGGTGTACAATTCGCGCCGAAGTTTCAGGGCTGTTAGCTCAGTTGGTAGAGCAGTTGACTCTTAATCAATAGGTCCAAGGTTCGAATCCTTGACAGCCCACCAAATTGAAGCCATCGGAGCAATCCGGTGGCTTTTTTCTTGCCGGTTGCCGCGTTCGTCCCGGCTTCCGCTTTCGGGGTTGGCCTGCAACAATGGCGCCCCTGAACCGGCCTTGCGAAAGTGGCGGAATTGGTAGACGCCCTGGATTTAGGTTCCAGTGCCGCAAGGCGTGGGGGTTCGAGTCCCCCCTTTCGCACCATTGCCCGGTTCACCGCGCCCACCGCCGGGCGCGCTTCCTGCCGCCCTGAATGGCCCCCCACTGCTGGCGGTGCCGGCCGTTATCGGCCAAACTAGAGGGCTGCGGCGGAAATCCGCCGCCTGGGATCGTTTCAACCACCACATCGTGCCGGGGGCCGTCGCCACCGGTGGCAGGAGTCAACATGCAAGCTTCGATCGAATCCACCGGCAACCTGGAACGCCGCCTGAGCTTCTCGCTGCCGGCCGAACGTCTGCAGACCCACATCAACGGGCGTCTGGGCGAAATCGCGCGTACCGCGCGTATCAAGGGCTTCCGCCCGGGCAAGGTGCCGGCCAAGGTGATCGAGCAGCGTTTCGGGCCGCAGGTGCGCGCCGAGGCGATGGACGGCCTGCTGCGTGAAACCTTCGACGCCGCCCTGCGCGAGCACGAGCTGCGCATCGCCGGCAACCCGCGCATCGACAAGGCCGGCGAAGGCGAGTTCGACTTCGTGGCCACCGTCGAGCTGATCCCGGATTTCGGTGACGTCGACGTGACCAAGCTGACCGTGGTCCGCCACACCGCCGAGATCACCGACGCCGACATCGACCAGATGATCGAGAACCTGCGCCAGCAGCGCCGTACCTGGAAGCCGGTCACCCGTGGCGCCCAGGAAGGTGACCTGGTCGGCCTGGAAACCTGGTCGCAGGCCGGTGACGAGCGCCTGCCGGCCGAAGGCACCGAGAAGGGCACCATCATCATCGGCCAGGGCATGATGTTCGACCAGATCGAGAAGGGCCTTGTCGGCCTGGCCAAGGGCGAGGAAAAGGTCCTGGACGTCGAGTTCCCGGCTGACTGGCGCGTGCCGGCGCTGGCCGGCAAGTCGGTCAATGTCACGGTCAAGGCCGTGGAAGTGTCCGAGCAGGACGTGCCGGAAGTGGACGCCACCTTCATCAAGAGCTTCGGCGTGAAGAACGGCGACCTGGAGCAGTTCCGCAAGGACATCCGCTCCAACCTGGAGCGCGAGCTCAAGGGCGCGCTGATGAACCGCCTGCGCCGCGAAGTCGGCGAGCAGCTGATCGCCGCCTATTCCTCGGTCGAGCTGCCGCCGCGCTTGGTCGAGGGTGAAGCCCGCTCGATGCTGGCCCAGCAGATCGATGCCATCCGCCGCCAGGGCGGCAACCCGGGCGATGTCCCGGCCGATGCCCATGAAGGCTTCAAGGATGCGGCTGGCAAGCGCGTGCTGGTCGGCCTGCTGGTCGGCGAGGTGGCCCGCAGGAACGAGCTGCGCCTGGACCCGAAGCGCCTGAACGAAACCATGCGCCTGATCGCCTCGACCTACGAAGAGCCGGAACAGGTCATTGAGATGTACCGTAATGATCCCCAGCTTATGGCTGGCCTGCAGAACCGCGTGATGGAAGAGCAGGTCATCGACTGGATCGCCGAGCGTGCCCAGCACACCGAGCAGGCGCTGTCGTTCCAGGAAGCCATCCGCCAGTAAACCGGCGGGCGTTCCGTCCCCGCGCTCCGGCGCGGGGGTTACTTCTCAAGAATAGGTGCCTCACGAAATGGACAACCGAGCCAAAGCCCTGAACATGGTTCCGATGGTGGTCGAGCAGACCAGCCGTGGCGAGCGCGCCTATGACATCTATTCGCGCCTGCTCAAGGAGCGCCTGATTTTCCTGGTCGGCCCGATCGACGACCACATGGCGAACCTGGTGGTGGCGCAGTTGCTGTTCCTGGAAGCGGAAAACCCGGAAAAGGACATCAGCATCTACATCAATTCGCCCGGTGGCGTGGTCACCGCCGGCATGGCGATCTACGACACCATGCAGTACATCAAGCCGGACGTGAGCACCATCTGCGTCGGCCAGGCCGCCTCGATGGGCGCGTTGCTGCTGGCGGCCGGTGCGGCCGGCAAGCGTTATGCGCTGCCGAACTCGCGGGTGATGATCCACCAGCCGCTGGGCGGCTTCCAGGGCCAGGCTACGGACATCGACATCCATGCCCGTGAAATCCTGACCCTGCGTTCGCGCCTGAACGAGGTGCTGGCCAAGCACACCGGCCAGTCGCTGGAGACCATCGCGCGCGACACCGAGCGCGACAACTTCAAGAGCGCGGCCGACTCGGTGGCCTATGGTCTGGTCGACCAGGTGCTGGAGCGTCGTCCGGACGAGTCGATCCAGGCCGGGTAACGGTGCAAGTGGCCGAAAATACGGCTTTTTTTGCAGGGTCGGAACTGGACTGGCGTCCATCCGGCCCTGTGCTATTCTCGAAATCGAACCCCCTGTTCAGAGGGGGAAGCAACTGGGTAAGCGAAGCATGAGCGAAGACCGGCAAGGTCGTTCCGGGGACAGCAGCGGCAAGATTCTGTACTGCTCGTTCTGCGGCAAGAGTCAGCACGAGGTACGCAAGCTGATCGCGGGCCCGAGCGTGTTCATCTGCGATGAATGCGTGGAGCTGTGCAACGACATCATCCGCGAGGAGCTTGAGGAAAAGGCGCAGTCGGCACGCAGCTCGCTGCCCAAGCCGCGCGAGATCCTCGAAGTGCTCGACCAGTACGTCATTGGCCAGAACCGTGCCAAGCGCACGCTGGCGGTGGCCGTGTACAACCATTACAAGCGCATCGAGAGCCGTCAGAAGAGCGACGACGTCGAGCTGTCCAAGTCCAACATCCTGCTGGTCGGCCCGACCGGTTCGGGCAAGACGCTGCTGGCCGAAACGCTGGCGCGCCTGCTCAACGTGCCGTTCACCATGGCCGATGCCACCACGCTGACCGAAGCCGGCTACGTGGGCGAGGACGTGGAAAACATCATCCAGAAGCTGCTGCAGAAGTGCGACTACGACGTCGAGAAGGCGCAGCAGGGCATCGTCTACATCGATGAAATCGACAAGATCTCGCGCAAGAGCGAGAACCCGTCGATCACCCGCGACGTGTCCGGCGAAGGCGTGCAGCAGGCGCTGCTGAAGCTGATCGAAGGCACCGTGGCCAGCGTCCCGCCGCAGGGGGGCCGCAAGCACCCGCAGCAGGAATTCCTGCAGGTGGATACCAAGAACATCCTGTTCATCTGCGGCGGCGCGTTCGCCGGGCTGGACAAGGTGATCCAGCAGCGTTCCTCGGAAACCAGCAGCATCGGCTTTGGTGCCAAGGTCAAGAGCGCCGAGCGCAAGCAGGAAGTGGGCAAGGTGCTGGCCGAAGTCGAACCGGAAGACCTGATCAAGTTCGGCCTGATCCCGGAGTTCGTCGGCCGCCTGCCGGTCGTGGCAACCCTGGAGGAGCTGGACGAGCCGGCCCTGATCAAGATCCTGACCGAGCCCAAGAACGCCATCACCAAGCAGTTCAAGAAGCTGTTCGAGATGGAGAACGTCGAGCTGGAGTTCCGTCCGGACGCGTTGTCGGCCATCGCCAAGAAGGCGCTCAAGCGCAAGACCGGTGCCCGTGGCCTGCGTACCATCGTCGAGTCGGTCCTGCTGGACACCATGTACGACCTGCCGTCGCAGGAAAACGTCAGCAAGGTGGTGGTGGACGAGTCGGTCATCGAGAACAAGTCCGAGCCGTACATCATCTACCAGACCCCGCCGGCACCGGCCAAGGCCGCGTCCGGCGACTGAGCCAGTCTCAGAGGGGGCTGAACCGGGATTCTGTGGTTCAGCTGCGGGATTTTCCGCCTCTTGCAACCCCCAGCCGATGGCCCCATAACGGGGCCATCGGCTTTTTTATTCAGCCTTCCCCGAATTCAGTGGAGCCCGCCATGGCGCAGTCCCAACTCGAAGTCCTCGACCTGCCGGTCCTGCCGCTACGCGACGTGGTGGTGTTCCCGCACATGGTCATTCCGCTGTTCGTCGGACGCGACAAGTCCATGCAGGCGCTGGAACGCGCCATGGAGGCGGACAAGCGCATCCTGCTGCTGGCCCAGAAGTCGGCCGAGACCGACGACCCGGCGGCAGCGGACCTGTACACCGTCGGCACGCTGGCCCAGGTGCTGCAGTTGCTGAAGCTGCCCGACGGCACCATCAAGGTGCTGGTCGAGGGCCTGTCGCGCGTGAGCGTGGACAAGGTCTACGAGCAGGACGGCGCGCTGCAGGGCCACGGCGTGGAGCTGGAGTCGGACGAGTCGCGCGAGCCGCGCGAGATCGAGGCGATCGCCCGCTCGCTGATGTCGCTGTTCGAGCAGTACGTCAAGACCAACCGCAAGCTGCCACCGGAGCTGCTGCAGACGCTGGCCGGCATCGAGGAGCCGGCGCGCCTGGCCGACACGATCGCCGCCCACATCGGCGTGCGCCTGGCCGACAAGCAGAAGCTGCTGGAAACGCTGCAGGTCGGTGACCGGCTGGAAATGCTGGTCGGCCTGGTCGATGGCGAGATCGACGTGCAGCAGCTGGAGAAGCGCATCCGCGGCCGCGTGAAGTCGCAGATGGAGAAGAGCCAGCGCGAGTACTACCTCAACGAGCAGATGAAGGCCATCCAGAAGGAACTGGGTGACTTGGACGACGCGCCGGGCGAGCTGGACGAGCTGGCCCGCAAGATCGCCGAGGCCGGCATGCCCAAGGCCGTCGAGGCCAAGGCGAAGAACGAGCTCAACAAGCTCAAACAGATGTCGCCGATGTCGGCCGAAGCGGCCGTCGTGCGCAACTACCTGGAATGGCTGCTGGGCGTGCCGTGGAAGAAGCGCACCAAGGTGCGCAAGGACCTGAAGGTCGCCCAGGACACGCTCGACGCCGACCATTACGGCTTGGACAAGGTCAAGGACCGCATCCTTGAATACCTTGCCGTGCAGTCGCGCGTGAAGCAGATGAAGGGGCCGATCCTGTGCCTGGTCGGGCCGCCGGGCGTGGGCAAGACCTCGCTGGGCCAGTCCATCGCCAAGGCCACCAACCGCAAGTTCGTGCGCATGTCGCTGGGCGGCGTGCGCGACGAGGCCGAGATCCGCGGCCACCGTCGTACCTACGTCGGTTCGATGCCGGGCCGCATCGTGCAGAACCTCAACAAGGTCGGCAGCAAGAACCCGCTGTTCGTGCTCGACGAGATCGACAAGATGTCGATGGATTTCCGTGGCGACCCGTCCTCGGCGTTGCTGGAAGTGCTCGACCCCGAGCAGAACAACGCCTTCAACGACCACTACCTGGAAGTGGACCTGGACCTGAGCGAAGTGATGTTCGTGGCGACCTCGAACTCGCTCAACATCCCAGGCCCGCTGCTGGATCGCATGGAGGTCATCCGCATCCCCGGCTACACCGAGGATGAGAAGCTCAACATCGCCACCCGTTACTTGGTGCCCAAGCAGCTCAAGGCCAACGGCCTGAAGACCGAGGAACTGTCGGTCGAGGAAGACGCCATCCGCGACATCGTGCGTTATTACACGCGCGAATCCGGCGTGCGTAACCTCGAGCGTGAGATCGCCAAGATCTGCCGCAAGGTGGTCAAGGAGATCGCGCTGGCGGGCCCGCAGGTGGAGAAGAAGGCCAGGAAGGGCGCCAAGAAGGCCAAGGCGCTGGTCGTGGTCGACGGCAAGAACCTGGACAAGTACCTGGGCGTGCGTCGCTTCGACTTCGGCCGCGCCGAGGAAGCCAACGAGATCGGCCTGGTCACCGGCCTGGCCTGGACGGAGGTCGGCGGCGACCTGCTGCAGATCGAGTCCACCCTGATCCCGGGCAAGGGCGCGGTGACGCTGACCGGCCAGCTCGGCAACGTGATGAAGGAATCGGCGACCGCGGCGCTGTCGGTGGTGCGTGCGCGTGCCCAGGCGCTGGGCATCGACGTGGACTTCCTGCAGAAGCACGACGTGCACCTGCACGTGCCCGACGGTGCCACCCCGAAGGACGGCCCGAGCGCCGGCATCGCGATGGTCACCTCGCTGGTGTCGACCCTGACCAAGGTGCCGGTCAAGGCCGAGGTGGCGATGACCGGCGAGATCACCCTGCGCGGGCGCGTCACCGCCATCGGTGGCCTGAAGGAAAAGCTGCTGGCCGCGCTGCGCGGTGGCGTGCGCACGGTGATCATCCCCGATGAGAACCGTAAGGACCTGGCGGACATCCCGGCCAACGTCACCCGCGATCTGAAGATCGTCCCGGTGAAGTGGATCGACGAGGTGCTGGACATCGCATTGGAGTCGCCGCTGGCGCCGAAGAAGACGCGTAAAACTGCGCAGCGTGTCACTGTCCGTGGCAAGTCCAAGGCAGCTCCGAGTGCGCGCGTCAAGCATTGAAATGTGAACGCAAAACCCCCCGAAACCCGCGCCGTTATTGGCTTTTCAGCTTGCGTGGGTAGGGGGGCGCTGGTATAAAAGTGCCACTCGCGCACACGCTGTTCTGCGATGTGGTGTGAATGCAGGATCTCCGGTCGTTGCCTTGCCATAGCGGCAGCGACCCACCCAACTATTCCGCGGATTTGCCGCAAAGGGAGTTTTACAGAATGAACAAGACCGAATTGATTGATGGCGTTGCCGCTGCTGCTGACCTGTCCAAGGCCGAGGCTGGCCGTGCAGTTGACGCTGTCATCGCCGAGATCACCAAGGCCCTGAAGAAGGGCGATGCCGTGACTCTGGTGGGCTTCGGTACGTTCCAGGTTCGCGAGCGCGCCGAGCGCACCGGCCGCAATCCGAAGACCGGCGAAGAGATCAAGATCGCCGCTGCAAAAAATCCTGCCTTCAAGGCTGGTAAAGCCCTGAAGGACGCTGTAAACTAAGCGGCTCACCGGGGGTGCTTAGCTCAGTGGTAGAGCGTCTCCCTTACAAGGAGAGGGTCGGGGGTTCGAAACCCTCAGCACCCACCAATAAGCACCAACGAAAAGTTTGAAAGTGGAGCGGTAGTTCAGCTGGTTAGAATGCTGGCCTGTCACGCCGGAGGTCGCGGGTTCGAGTCCCGTCCGCTCCGCCACTTCATACCGGCCCCTGAGCGATCGGGGGCCTTGTTTTCTCGAAACCACTTTGGTTGAAGGAAAACTAAAAAAGTTAATGCGGAGCGGTAGTTCAGCTGGTTAGAATGCTGGCCTGTCACGCCGGAGGTCGCGGGTTCGAGTCCCGTCCGCTCCGCCATTAATCAAGTCGCTCCTTGGAGCGCGCATCGTCGGGTTTCCGGCGGTGGACGAGTCAAAACGTGGAGCGGTAGTTCAGCTGGTTAGAATGCTGGCCTGTCACGCCGGAGGTCGCGGGTTCGAGTCCCGTCCGCTCCGCCAGTTGTCTCAAAAGCCCTCGGCGCAAGCCGGGGGCTTTTTCTTTGGCCGCCCGCCTGCGGAGGGCTTGTTTGGGAGTCAAGGGGGAAGCGGGTTACACTGCCCGGCTCGCCAATAGGCCCTGATTTTTCCCATGCTGCAGAAACTTCGCGACAAGACCTCAGGCTGGATCGTTACCGTGATCATGGGCCTGCTGATGATCCCGTTCCTGTTCGTGATCGACAACAGCTACCTCGGTGGCGTCGGCGCACAGAACGTGGCCAAGGTATCGGCACCGCCGTCGTGGTGGCGCTCGGCGCCGTCGTGGTGGCCGATGTCGTTCCTGTGGAACCACCACGAGATCAGCGTCGAGGACTTCCGGACGCGTTTCGAACAGGCGCGCATGCAGGCGCGCGAAATGCAGGGCGACAACTTCGACCCGCGTGAGTTCGAGACCACCGAAAGCAAGCGCGCCGTGCTCGATCAGCTGATCGACGAGCAGGTGGTGCGTTTGGCCGCCGAAGATGCGCATATCGTCGTCGGTGACGCCGCAGTGCGCGATTACATCAACAGCATCGACGCGTTCAAGCGCGACGGCAAGTTCGATGGCGACCAGTACCGACTGACCCTGGCGCAGGGCAACCCGCCGCGCACGCCGGCGATGTTCGAGCAGCTGGTGCGTACCAGCCTGCAGCAGTCGATCATTCCCAATGCGTTGGCGCAGTCGGGGTTCACCACCAAGGGCGAAAGCGAGCGCCTGTTGAAGCTGCTGGGTGAAACCCGTGACACCGAGTTCGCGCTGCTGCCGGCCCCGGAGGCCGACACCGCCGCGGTCAGCGATGCCGAGATCAAGCAGTGGTACGACACCCATCCCAAGCAGTTCCTGCAGCCGGAGACGGTGTCGCTGGAATACGTGGAGCTCAACGCGGCGGCGATGCCGCCAGCTGCTGCTGCGGACGAGGCGACGCTGCGCAAGCGCTATGAGGACGAGAAGGCACGTTTCGTGTCGGCGGACCAGCGTTTGGCTTCGCACATCCTGATCAGCGCCGGCAGCGACGAGGCGTCGCAGAAGGCCGCCGAGGCGAAGGCCACCCAGCTGGCCGCCGAGGCCAAGCAGCCGGGGGCTGATTTCGCCGCACTGGCCAAGGCCAATTCGCAGGATCCCGGTTCCAAGGACACTGGTGGTGACCTGGGTTGGGTCGAGAAGGGCGTGATGGTCAAGCCGTTCGAAGATGCGCTGTTCGCGATGAAGGCGGGCGACGTGGTCGGGCCGGTGAAGACCGAGTTCGGCTACCACGTGCTGAAGCTGCGCGAGATCAAGGGTGGCGAAGGCCGTCCGTTCGAGGAAGTGCGTGACCAGTTGGCGGCCGAGCAGCTGCAGGCCGACACCGAGCGTGCGTTCAACGACCTGAGCGGTCGCCTGGTGGACCTGGTCTACAAGAATCCGACCGCGCTGGAGCCGGCGGCCAAGGAAGTGGGGCTGCCGGTGCAGACCCTTGCGCCGTTCAGTCGCGCCACCGCCAGCGGCATCGCCACCAATCCGGCGGTGCTGAAGGCGGCGTTCTCCGATGCGTTGGTCGAGGATGGCACTGTCAGCGATCCGATCGAGCTGGCACCGAACCACAGCGTGATGATCCGCGTTACCGCGCATACGCCGGAGCAGGCCATTCCGCTGGACAAGGCGCGTGACCAGGTGATCGCTGCGGTGCGCGAGCACCGCGTCGAGGAGGCTTCGAACAAGGCCGCCGATGCACTGCTGGCCAAGTTGAACGGCGGGCAGACCCTGCAGGCGCTGGCCGAGGCGGAGAAGCTGCAGCTGATGCCGATCCCCGGCCTGCCGCGCAACGCGCCGATGCCCAGCGCTGTCGCCAACCGTGCCGTGTTCAGCGCTGCGCCGCCGACTGCCGACAAGCCCAGCTACGGCAAGGTCGCGCTCGAGGATGGTCGCTATGCGTTGTTCGCGGTGACCAAGGTGACCCCGGGCAACCCCGCCGAAGTGCCGGAACAGCAGCAGGCCATGCTCAAGCAGCAGCTCAGCCAGATTGATGGTGCCGCTGCGGCCAAGGCCTACGTCGATGGCATGCGCAAGCGCTTCAAGGTGCAGGTGCAGGAATCACAGCTCTGATTCCCTGAAGGGATGAAGACGAAAAGCCCGGCCAATGGCCGGGCTTTTTTGTGGGGCCTGCACGCCTGTCGCAGGAGCGGCTTCAACCGCGAAGCCGCCGCGACTACCGAGGCGGGTAAACGCATTGCCGTGTCCGCAAGGCGCTGCTTTCGATCAGGGATGATCCGCTTCGCGCCCAAGGGCGCGAAGCCGGACAAAAGAACGCCCGGCGTTGCCGGGCGTTCTGCAATCGGAGGGGCGCGGCTTATCGCGCTTCTTCGTAACGCAGCACCATGCCGGGCTTGAGGACGGCACGCGCATCGAGGTTGTTGAACGACAACAAGGCCTTGACCGGGATCCCGTAGCGACGGGCGATCGACCAGGCCGATTCGCCATTGCGGACCGTGTGGCGGCGTGCGCTGCTGCTGGCCGAAGCAACCGCGCGCGGAGCGGCCGGCGCGTTGCGTGCTGGTGTTGCGGCGGGCGCAGGTTCGGCGGCGGCGAGCACCGGGACGTCCACGGCGCCGCCCGCCAGGGCCGGCGCAAGCACGGTGGTGCCGGAGCGGGCGGCGGTCAGGGCCGGGTTGAGGCGGGCGATGCGGGCCGGGTCCAGCGCGTTCTGCGCCGACCAGGCCGCCAGCGAGGTGTTGGCTGGCAGGGTGTGCCCCTTGAGGATCGGAACCGGCCGATCCAGGGCGGCCATCAGGTCGGGTTCGCCTTCGGCCTGCTCCAGCACGCAGGCCAGCGCATGCAGCTTCTCGACGTAGGAATAGGTGATCGGGGACAGGCCGGGCAGGGCGCTGGCGTCGGCATTCTGTGCGTTCATGCCGCCGCGGCGCAGGGCCTGCAGGATGCGGTACTCACCGGCGTTGTAGGCCATCACCGCAAGCTCCCAGTCCCCGGCGAACATGCCGTGCAGGGTTTTCAGGTAGCGGACCGCGGCACGGGTGGAGTCCACCGCCGAGAGGCGACCGTCGTAGCCGCCCTCCATCGGCACGCGGTGGTTGCGCGCGGTGGTGGCGATGAACTGCCACAGGCCGGCCGGACCGCTGCTGTTGCGGGCGCCCGGGCGGTAACCGCTCTCGACGAACGGGATCAGGGCGAACTCGGTGGGCAGGCCGGCGCTGCGCAGTTCATCGACCACGTAGCCGAACAGCGGCAGGGCGTCGTCGTCGATGTTGCCCAGCCGGCTCGGCGCATGCGCGAACTGCTTGCGCCAGCGCGGGCTGGTGGCTTCGGCATCGCATTGCGGTGCGGCCAGGCCTTCGCGGAAGTTGCTGAAGATCTCGCGGCCGTTGCGGGTGGTGGCAGGCGGCAGGGAGTTCGGGTCCAGCGGCAGGGCCGCAGCGGTGGCCAGGTTCTGGCTCAGGCCGGCGGGGAGCGACTGGGCGCTGGCGGCGGCGCTGGCGCCGAGCAACAGCCCGAGCACCAGGGAGAGGCTGCCCCGCTTCACGCGCGGAAACCGTCTTTCCAGCGCCGCAATCCGGCGAATACGTCCACCTCGTCGGCCGGGAACTGGCCCAGGTGGGCGGCGACGGCGTCACGGATGACGGCTTCGCCCGTGCGCAGGAAGGGATTGCATTGCAGTTCGTTGGCCAGTACGGCGGGAACGGTGGGACGGGAACGGCTGCGCATGTCCAAGGCTTCCTGTTGACGGCGTTGCAATGCCGCGTTGGTGGGATCGACATGCCGCGCGAACACGGCATTGGCCAGCGTGTACTCATGCCCGCAGCAGACCCATGTCTGCGGGGGCAGGGCGGCCAGGCGCTTGAGCGAGGCCAGCATCTGGGCGGGCGTACCTTCGAACATGCGCCCACAGCCCAGGCTGAACAGCATGTCGCCACAGAACAGGTGGTTGTGGCCGAAGTACGCGATGTGGCTTCGGGTGTGGCCGGGTACTGCCATCACCGAGAGGTCGAAGCCGGTCAATTGTACCCGGTCGCCATCGGCCACCTGTTCATGTTCCAGGCCGATGCGTTCATCCACGGGGCCGAACACCCTCAGGCGCGGCCACTGCCGGCGCAGTTCGGCCACCCCGCCGATGTGGTCGTCGTGGTGATGGGTGAGCAGGACGGCGGCAGGCTGCATGCCCTGGGCGGCAGCCTCCAGCACCGGCCCGGCCTCGCCCGGGTCGACGAAAACAGCGCGATCGTCGGGCGTTTGCAGCGCCCAGATGTAGTTGTCCTGGAATGCAGGCAGGGCGGTCAGTCGCATAGAATTGGAAAATGCCTGCCGCCCCGTCCCCCCGTCAAGCTGCAGTCTCGCCCTGGTTTGAGATGGCCGGGGCGCAGGCGATGCGGGATTGGGAGCACCGGCACCTGCACGAACGCCTGCAATCCGTGCCCGCGCAACCGTGGTTGTGGCTTTCACCCAGTGCGGCGTGGATGCCCGGAAGCGGCCCGGCCGGACGTGGAATGCGGCTTTACCGTGCCGATGGGCGGCATCAGTGGCAGGGCGAGTTGCGTTGTGGTTTGCCGCTGCCGCTGCCAGCTGAAACGTTCAACGCGATCGTGATCCAGCATGCGGCGCCGGAGGAGCTGGACCTGCTGTTGGCCGAATGCGCGCGCGTGCTGATGCCGGGCGGCCGATTGTGGATGACCCTGCTCAACCGCTACAGCCCGTACCGGGCACATTGGCAGTGGCAGGGCGCGCGGCCGGCCTCGATGGCGCGCAGCCGCGTGCTGCTCAAACGGCATGGCATCCGTTGCCAGACCGTGCAGTATTACGGGCCGCTGTGGAGCCAGGCCGCCGATGCCCCGGGCAGCGGGCTGCCGGCCTTGCGCGCCTTGTGCGTGCTGGAGGCG
Source organism: Stenotrophomonas capsici (assembly GCF_034961085.1). Lineage (NCBI taxonomy): Bacteria > Pseudomonadati > Pseudomonadota > Gammaproteobacteria > Lysobacterales > Lysobacteraceae > Stenotrophomonas > Stenotrophomonas capsici. Next base: position 12,630 of record NZ_JAYFUH010000085.1, read on the forward strand.
GAGAAGCGCACCGAGGCGCTGATCGGGCCGATCAAGGCCAGCCGTGCAGGCTGGTCGCGGCCGGTCGTGACCTGAACAACTTACGGAACTACATGAAGTCAATCGAAATACATACCGACGGCGCCTGCCTCGGCAACCCGGGGCCGGGCGGTTGGGCGGCCCTGCTGCGCTACAAGGCGCACGAGCGCGAACTGAGCGGCGGCGAAGCGCACACCACCAACAACCGGATGGAGCTGATGGCGGCCATCGCCGGGCTGGAGGCACTCAGCGAGCCGTGCAACATCATGCTGCAGACCGACTCGCAGTACGTGCGCCAGGGCATCACAGAGTGGATGCCGGGCTGGGTGCGGCGCAACTGGAAGACCGCCGGCGGCGACCCGGTGAAGAACCGCGACCTGTGGGAGCGCCTGCACACCGCCACCCAGCGGCACCAGATCGAGTGGCGCTGGGTGAAGGGCCACAACGGTGACCCGGACAACGAACGCGTGGACCAGCTGGCCCGCGATGCAGCAATCCGCGTGCGCGATGGCGCCGCAAGCAACTGAGGTAGGCCATGCGCCAGATCGTCCTTGATACCGAAACCACCGGCCTGGAATGGAAGAAGGGCAACCGCGTGGTCGAAATCGGCTGCGTGGAGCTGCTTGAACGCCGTCCCAGCGGCAACAACTTCCACCGGTACATGAAGCCGGACTGTGACTTCGAGGCAGGCGCAGCCGAGGTGACCGGGCTGAGCCTGGACTTCCTGGCCGACAAGCCGGGCTTCGACGAGATCGTCGATGAGTTCCTGGCCTATGTGGATGGCGCCGAGCTGATCATCCACAACGCCTCGTTCGACATGGGCTTCCTCGAGAACGAGATGCGCTTGCTTGGCCGGGGTCGGCTGAGCGAGCGGGTGACGGTGACCGATACGTTGGCGATGGCGCGCGAGCGCTTCCCGGGGCAGCGCAACTCGCTCGATGCCTTGTGCAAACGGCTGGGCGTGGACAACTCGCACCGCCAACTGCACGGCGGCCTGCTCGATGCGCAGATCCTGGCCGACGTCTACATCGCGTTGACCTCGGGCCAGGAAGAGATCGGCTTTGGCCAGCCGGAGGTGGAAGGTGCCCATGCCAGTGGCGTGGTGCAGACCTTCGACAGCGCGGTGTTGCTGCCGCGTCCCCTGGTGGTGGCAACCGCATCGGAGCTGGAAGCGCATGAGGCGCGACTGGCCAAGCTGCGCAAGAAGGGTGGCCACGCATGGTGGGACGGCGCGCGTGCGCCGGAGCCCGAGTCGACCTGATGGGCGATGCCGCTGCTGCGCTTAGTGGCAGCGGACCAGGATGGCGGTGACGTTGTCCGAGCCGCCGCCATCGAGCGCGGCGGCGATCAGCATGTCCACGCACTCCTGCGCGCTGCAGTCGGATTGGCCGAGGGTCTCGGCCAGGCTGCGGTCGTCCACTTCCTCGGTCAGGCCGTCACTGCACAGCAGTAGTTGCATGCCTGGGCGCAGTTCGCCGGTCATGGTGGCGACGTTGAGGTGGGCTGGATCAGTGACGCCGAGCGCCTGGGTGACGACATTGCGGTGTGGATGGGCGCGGGCCTGCTCGGCGGTGAGCGTGCCCTGGGCAATCAGCTCCTGCACGTAGCTGTGGTCCTGGCTGAGCTGGCCCAGCTTGCCGTCGCGCCACAGGTAGGCGCGGCTGTCGCCGACCCAGGCCACCTCGAAGCGGTTGCCCTGTACGCGCGCGGCCACGACGGTGGTGCCCATCGGCAGGCTGTCGTTGCGGCGGCGCGAGGTGCGGATGATCTCCTCGTCGGCGATGCGGATGGCCTGGGCCAACGCGGTGCCGTTGCGGACTTCGCGCACGATGGTCTCGCGTGCCAGCGCGCTGGCGACCTCGCCACAGGCATGCCCGCCCATGCCATCGGCGACCAGCCAGAGGCCCAGCTCGCCGTCACCGTAATAGGTGTCTTCATTGAGCTGGCGGCGCAGGCCGACGTGGCTGAGGTGTCCGAATTCGATCATGGGGGCCCGGAAGGGCACGGAGTGAGTAGAAGATTCGGCATCATCGCGTTCATGGAGGTGTACGGCAAGCGGCGCCGGGCGCGCGTCCAGCTGGGGGAAAGGTTGCCGCCGGCGGCGCGAAGGTGATCGATTGATGAAAAAGCGCTTGTCGGCATGGCCGAAGCCCCTTATCATTCGCAGCCCGGCTCGCCGGGACCATCTGGAGAGGTGGCAGAGTGGTTGAATGTACCTGACTCGAAATCAGGCAGGCGTTTATAGCGCCTCGGGGGTTCGAATCCCCCCCTCTCCGCCAGATACATGAAAAAAGCCGCCTCCGGGCGGCTTTTTTCATGGGCGATGCGGGAGCCGCTCCTGATGCTTGATGCGCTATCGACGGAAAGCCATGACGATTGCGGCGGCGGCTTTCCTCACGGCTGCGGGAACTGCCCGCCCTGTTCGGGTTTCACCAGTACCGCATCGGCGCCGATCGTTGCGCAGCCGAGTCCATCGGCACGTGCGGGCAGGCACTGGTAAACGCGCACATAGTCCACCAGCAGGGTCTGCGGGAAGGCGCTCTCATCGATGCCGCCGGCATTGACCTTGCCGGCCCAGTTGCCGCCTACGGCGAGGTTGAGCAGCAGGTGGAAGCGGGCGCTGGCATCGAATGGCGCACCTGCCTCGGGCGTGGGCTGGGCGGCATCGGCGCCAGGCTGGCTGTACCAGTGCTCGGCGCTCTGCGTGGCGTAATGCACGCCATCGACGTACCAGCGCATCTGCCCCTGTTCCCATTCCAGGGCGTAGACGTGGAAGTCGTCGGCGGGATTGGCGCCGCCGGGCAGCCGGTAACTGGTGCCGGCATGCACGTTGCCGGGGCTGCGGCCGCCGTAGTGCAGGGTGCCGTGCACGCGGGTTTCCACCGTGCCGGGGGCATCGGGGTCATCGCTGGCGGTGCCCAGGTTGACTGCTTCCATGATGTCGATCTCGCCCGACGCGGCCCATGCGCCGTAGCGGCCGTCGCTCGGCAACATCCAGATCGCCGGCCAGCTGCCCTGGCCGCGTGGCAGTTTGGCGCGGATCTCGAAGCGTCCGAAGGTCAATGCCTGGCGACCTCGCGTGCGCAGGCGCGCGGAGGTGTAGGGCAGGGTGGCGTGCGCTGCGGAGGCATCGTCCGGGCTGGCCGGGGCGCTGAAACGTTCCTTGCGCGCGACGATATGCAGCAGGCCGTCGGCGACATAGGCATTGGCCTGCGGGGCGTCATCACGACGGTCGGTGTAGCACTGCTGTTCGGCATTGCCGCCGCCCCAGCAGTTGACCTCCAGTTCCCACTTGTCCGGATCGATCCGGGGGGCGTCGAACTCGTCCTGCCAGACCAGCCCCCACTGACCGCCGGAGGCGGTCAGTGGGGCGCCAGCACTGGCCGGGGCGATGCTGGAGAGAAGCATCACCCCGGCCGTCACGAGCACGCGGCCGTGACTCACTGGATCGCGCACTCGGCCTTGTGGTCGAACTCGGTGCCCAGCATCACCTGGCTCATCGCCAGCTGCGTGCCGGCACCGGCGCGCAGTGCGAACGGCATGTCCAGCTTGGCGGTGTCGATGCCGGTGGCGGTCAGGCACTTCATCGGCACGGCCAGGCGAGTCCACTGGCCACGCGGCAGCTTGCCCAGCGCGTCACCGATGGCAACCTCGCCCTGGCAGCCTTCGCCGCAGGTGGCCAGCACCGAGGCCTTGCCGTTGCGCGGGGTGGCATCGAGCTTGAGCGTCATCACCACGAACACATCCGAGCCGGACTGGCGCGACAGGTCCACCGGCGCATTGGCACGGACTTCGATGGTGGCACCGTCGTTCTTCCACACGTACTGGCGGGCACCTTCCTGCACGTCGGTGTTGATCGCGGTCATCACCAGCGAGCCGTCGGCGGTGGTGGCGGCCGGGTGCACGATGTCCATCGCGCGGCCATCGCTGCCGACCAGGCGCACGGTCAGGCCGGTGGTGGCCACGCCACGCTCGAACCAGGTGTTGTTGGCGGCGGCGTTGGGGTCGATGCCCGGGTCTTCCGACAGCGGTGCCAGGTTGCCGCGGTCCTTATAGCTCAGGCCGAAGCCGTAGGCGAACAGCGGGTCGTAGCCGGCCTGGCCCACGTTGTTCTGGTACTGGTCGGCGCGACGCGGCCAGGAGAAGCTCAGCTTGCCGCTGAAATCATGCTGTTGCTTGTTCTTGCGATCACGCAGCAGCACGTCGGCGATGCCGGCGCCTTCGCTGCCCGGCAGCCAGGCCGCGACGAACGCATCGGCGGCGTTGATCTCGCGGTTCAACCACAGCGGGCGGCCGCTCAGGAACACCGCCACCACCGGGATGCCGTCGGCCTTCAGGCGCTGGATCAGCTCCAGGTCGCCGGACTTGCCGCCCTTGAACATCAGGTTCGGCAGGTCGCCCTGGAACTCGGCGTATGGCTCTTCGCCGAACACCACCACGGCCACGTCCGGCTTCTGGGTGTACTTGCCGTCCACGGCCAACTCGGCCTTGCCGCCGGCGGCTTCGACCTGGCCCTTGAGGCCGTCCCAGATCGAATCAGCGTTGGGGAAGTCCTCGCGCTTGGTGCCGTCACCCTGCCAGGTCAGCGTCCAGCCGCCGGTCTGCTTGCCGAGGTTGTCGGCGCCGTCACCGGCCACAAGCAGGCGGGTCTTGGGCGACAGCGGCAGCAGGCCGCCCTGGTTCTTCAGCAGTACCAGCGACTCACGCACGGCCTGACGTGCGACGGCACGGTGCTCGGGCGAGCCGAGCAGCTCGAACTTGCCGCCGAGCGCGCGCTCGGAGGGCTTGGGCTTCTCGAACAGGCCCATGCGGAACTTGACCAGCAGGATGCGGTGCACCGCATCGTCCAGGCGCGCCATCGGGATGGTGCCGTCCTTGACGTGGGCCAGGGTGGATTCGTACAGGCCCTTCCAGCTGTCCGGCGCCATCGCCATGTCCAGGCCGGCGTTGAAGGTCTGCGCGCAATCGGTGTTGGTGCAGCCGCGCACCTGGCCGTGGCCGTTCCAGTCGCCGACGATGAAGCCGCCGAAGTGCATGCGCTGCTTGAGCACGTCGGTCAGCAGCGGCTTGTGGCCGTGCAGCTTCTCGCCGTGGAAGCTGTTGAACGAGGCCATCACGCCCTGTGCGCCGGCGGCGATGCCGGGCACGTAGCCGGCGGCGTGGATGTCACGCAGCTGGGCTTCGGTGACGGTGGTGTTGCCCTGGTCCTTGCCATCGGTGGTGCCGCCGTCGCCGAGGAAGTGCTTGATGGTGCTCATCACCCGGGTGTCGCCGAGGAAGTCGGCGTCGCCGGCCTTGCCCTGCAGGCCTTCGACGAACACGCCGGCCAGCTTGGCGACCAGCTCCGGGTTCTCCGAATAACCTTCGTAGGAACGGCCCCAGCGGTCATCCTGCGGCACCGCCACGGTCGGGGCGAAGGTCCACTCCATGCCGGTGGTGCGGGTTTCGGCCGCGGTGATGCGGGCGATCTCGCGCAGCAGCTCCGGGTTGTGGGTCGCGCCCAGGCCGATGTTGTGCGGGAACAGCGTGGCGCCGACGATGTTGCTCTGGCCGTGCATCGCGTCGATGCCCCAGATGATCGGGATCGCCTTGCCGCCCTGGCTGGTGTCCATCGAGGCTTCCCAGAAGGCGTCGGACAGGTCCAGCCACGCCTTGGGCGGGGCGTTGTACTGCTTGCCCGGGTCGGAGCCGCCACCGGCCAGGATCGAGCCCAGGCGATACTTGCGCACCTCGTCCGGGGTGATCGAATCGATGTCACCCTGGATGATCTGGCCGACCTTTTCCTCCAGCGTCATCGTCGCCATCAAGGCGCTGACGCGCTGCTCCAGCGCTGCATCGGTGGCCAGCGGCCAGGCCGGCGCCGGCCAGTTGGCCGGGTTGATCTGGCCGGCGGCATCGGCCGAGGCCGGTGCCGCGCCGACGGCGGGGACGCCTGCGCAGATCAGCGCCAGCGAGGCGCACAGCAGCAGGGGGCGGAGACGGCGGCGGGAGGAAACACGGTGGGAATTGGGCTTCATGGGTAGCGGTATTCCTGAGCGGGATGACGTGAAGAGACGGGGTAATGGTGCAGGACACCATGACAGCGTTGTCAGGCAGGCCGCAGAATAGCGGGACTGCGTCGTGAACGCTTGCTGCACAGCGGCATCGCATGCGCTGCGGATAAAGTTGCAGTTGTACCCATGCGCCTGTGGCGCGGGAATCGCTCTGAAAACCGGGAAACCTATGACTGGTAAAAAACGTACGGCGGTCGAAGCCAAACAGGCGCCGGGAAGCGGCAGGCCTGGACGCGTGCGCATCGAGGACGTGGCCGCATCGGCGGGGGTCTCCATCAAGACCGTCTCGCGGGTGCTCAACAACGAGCCCAATGTTTCCGCGCGCACCCGTGCGCAGGTGGAGGCCGCGGTCGAGCAACTGCGCTATCGCCCGCTGCCTTCGGCGCGGGTGCTGGCGGGGCGGCGCTCGTACCTGGTGGCCATGCTGTTCGACAACCCGTCCTCCAACTACCTGATGGAGATCGAACTGGGCGTGCTCGATGCCTGCCAGGCCCAGCACTACAACCTGATGCTGGCGCCGCTGGTCTACAACGCCGACGACATCGTGGCCAAGGTCGAGTCGCTGATCATGCAGTCGCAGCTGGACGGCATCGTGCTGACCCCGCCGCTGACCGACGATGACGCGCTGCTGGCGCGCCTGGTGGACCTGGGGGTGCCGTACTCCAGCATCTCCGCGCGCGAACAGAACCGCCACGTCGGCGTGGTGGTGGACGAATTCGGCGCGGTGTGCGCGTTGATGGCGCACCTGGCCGGGCTGGGGCATACCCGCATCGCCCACATCAGTGGCCCGGCGGCGCACGGCGCAAGTACCTGGCGCCTGGCCGGCTACCGCGAAGGCCTGCGCCGCGCCGGTCTGCGCTACGACGCCAAGCTCGTGGTCAACGGCGAGTTCAGCTATGAATCCGGCTATGCCGGCGCCAACCAACTGCTGGATTCGGCCCAGCCGCCCACGGCGATCTTCGCCGGCAACGATGACATGGCCGCCGGCGTGATCTGTGCGATCAGCGAGCGCGGCCTCAGCGTGCCGGGTGATATTTCGGTCAGCGGCTTCGATGACACGCCCATCGCACGCCAGATCTACCCTTCATTGACCACGATCCGCCAGCCCACCCGCGAAATGGGGCGGGTGGCTGCCAGTGAGCTGTTGAAGGAGATCCGCGAGATGGGCAGCGGTGGCGTGGTGGACCTGGCCTATACGTTGCAGGTGCGGCGTTCGACCGGGCCAGCGTCGGGATAAGCGCTTTATCGTGGCGCGGCCCGCGTTGTGCGGGCAGCCGGAAACATGTTCCTTGAGCGGATGCCTGCCATGCAGGCATCCGTTTTTCTTTGCTATCAACCTGATTCGCTTGGCTTTGTCAGGGTTTAGCGCTACCCAGAAAATTTGTGCACTGGTTGTTGTTACCAGCGCATGTCAGCGCTGCCATTTTTGCGCCAGACGACCCTGTTCAAGGGGTTCGTTGATGCGTTGCAACATGCTGATTTCACCGGGTTTTCAATACCTTGGCTAATCCGTTTCAGCGGTATCCGTAGAGAATTTGACAACGCTGTCAGATTGCCCTCAAATCCAGCGCACAGCCACTCCGGCTGCGTACCACCCAACCACTCACTTCAATCCGAAACCACTTGAATCCCCGGGGAGGGAAGGTTCATGAGGCAGTCAAACTCCGTGCCTAAAAAGCGTCTGTTGACCTCAGCGTTGTTGCTTGTCATCGCCCCGCCAGTCCTCGCCCAGCAGGCAAGCGGTTCCCCGTCCGATACCCGTGCGCCGCAAGCCACGGACCTGGACGCCATCACTGTTACCGGTATCCGCGGCAGCTTGCAGTCGTCGATGAACCTCAAGCGCGACTCCGCCGGCGTTGTCGACGGCATCGTCTCCGAGGACATCGGCAAGTTCCCCGATACCAACCTGGCCGAATCGCTGCAGCGCATCTCCGGTGTGTCGATCGACCGCAGCAACGGCGAAGGTTCGCGCGTCACCGTCCGCGGCATCGGCCCGGACTACAACCTGGTGCTGTTGAATGGCCGGCAGATGCCGACCGTCACCGGTAGCCGTGCGTTCGATTTCGGCAACCTGGCTTCCGAGTCGGTGTCCGAGGTCGAGGTCTACAAGACCAGCCGCGCCGACAAGCCGGCCGGTGGCATGGGCGCCACCATCAACATCAAGACCGCCCGTCCGCTGGACAACCCGGGCACCCGCGCCAACGTTGGCCTGAAGGGCGTCTGGGATACCTCCGACGACGACCTGCCCAAGTCGGTCCGTGGCGACACAGTCACCCCGGAACTGTCGGGCATCTTCAGCACCACCTCGGCCGATGGCCGCTTCGGCATCGCCGTGACCGGCAGCTACCAGGAACGTGATTCGGGTTCGGCCACCGCGCACGTGCCGGGCGGCTGGCGTCCGTTCGTCGATACCCCGCACCCGAGCGGCATCGGTGGCGGCTCCAACCTGCCGCTGCCGGGCCAGCCGGGCTCGGAGAACATCGTCAACCGCCCGGGTCCGACCGATGTCTATTCGCTGCCGCAGAACCTAGAATATGCGATCAACCGCATCCAGCGCCAGCGTACCAACGGCCAGGTGACCCTGCAGTGGGCGCCGATGGACAACCTCACCGCCACGCTGGACTACACCTACACCCAGAACAAGGTGCAGACGCAGTCCAACAACATGTCGGTATGGCAGAACTACAACCCTGATTCGACCACCTGGACCAGTGGTTCGGGCTCCTCGCCGCTGAAGTACCACGAGTCCTACCCGTGGGTGACCGACTACGCCAACGGCGCGTCGGACGCTGCCACCAAGGTCAAGAGCGACTCGGTGGGCCTGAACGTGGCCTGGGACGTCTCCGACAACCTGAGCCTGGCCTTGGACTACCACCACTCGGTGGCGACCAACAAGCCGGACAGCCCGTACGGCTCGCGTAACGTGGTGGCCTCGCTGGGCCAGTTCCGCGTCGGCAACTCGATGGATTTCACCGGCAAGTTCCCGATCCTCAACATCGAGATGCTGGGCGGCGCCAAGGATCCGGACCCGAGCAAGATGATGGTCGCCGGCTCGATCTTCGGCGCCGACTACCAGCGTGCCAAGGTCGACCAGTTGCAGGGCAGCGGTGAGTTCCGCTTCGAGAACTACTCCAAGTTGAACTTCGGCTTCGCCACCACCGAGTACAAGAACACCTCGATGGGTACCAACGTGCAGTTGGATACCTGGGGTGGTGCCACCAACCCGGGTGACTACCCGGACGAAGTGTGGCCGCTGTACCACATGGGCAACTTCTTCAAGCGCTTCTCCGGCCACAACAGCCCGGCCTTCACCGACGGCTTCTTCCTGTACGACTTCAAGACCATGCGTGACCTGGCCGAGAAGGCGTGGGTTGCCGCCGGCAAGGGCGTGGCGCAGGACTACACGCCGCAGTTCGACTACAGCTTCGCCGGTACCCAGGTCCCGGGCAGCACGGCTAACCGCAGCAACTACGCCAACAGCGTGCGTGAGCGCTCCAAGAGCCTGTACCTGCAGTGGAGCAACACGTTCGACTGGGGCCTGCCGGTCAGCGTCGCCGGTGGCGTGCGTTGGGAGAAGACCGACGTGCTCGCCTCGGCACAGCAGTCGGCGCCCTCGGCGATCGACTGGATCTCGGAGAACGAGTTCGTCATCCGCTACGACGGTTCGCAGTTCCGTAACCTGGGTGGCAGCTACAACTACTTCCTGCCGAACTTGGACGTTGCCGTCGACCTGAACAGCAGCATGAAGCTGCGTGCCAGCGTCGGCAAGACGATTGGCCGTCCGCAGTGGGGCGACCTGAACCCGTCGCAGAACATCGGTGGCCAGGTCCGTTACGACGGCGGCAACGGTGGCTCGGGCAACCCGGCGCTGAAGCCGTTGGAGTCGCGTAACTTCGACCTGTCGTGGGAGTGGTACTACGCCGATTCCAGCTATGTGTCGGTGGGTTACTTCTACAAGAAGATCGACAACTTCATCGCCCGCCAGACCAGCACGGTCAAGGCCTATCCGGACCTGCACAGCCCGGCCGGCGGTGCGTACTGGAACGCTGCGATCAACCAGGGTGGCTGCGCCGCGACCAACCGCGTCTGTATCCGCGACTACATCTTTGCTCACTTCGATGGCCAGCCGGGCGTCAATGCCGCCGCGGGCTCCATCAAGGGCGTCGCCGGCGATCCGGTGACCGAGTTCAAGATGGAATACCCGGTCAACAACCGTTCCGATTCGCTTGACGGCTGGGAAGTCAACGTGCAGCACGTGTTCGGCGAGACCGGCTTCGGCCTGGCGGCGAACTACACCTGGGTGGATTCGGGCCTGAAGTACGACGTCACCAACGTCGATACCCAGTTCGCGATGACCGGGTTGAGCGATACGGCCAACTTCGTGGCGTTCTACGAGAAGGGCCCGTGGCAGGTGCGTGCGGCCTACAACTGGCGTGACAAGTTCCTCGCCGGCCTGGGCCAGACCCCGACCTACGTGTCGGCCTATGGCCAGGTGGACCTCAACGTCAGCTACCAGGTCACCGATGCACTGACCCTGTCGCTGGAAGCGATCAACCTGACCGACTCGTACTACCGCAGCTACGGCCGCAACGAGCACATGCTGCACAACATCACGCAGCTGGGCCCGCGCTACATGTTCGGCCTGCGCTACAAGTTCTAAGCAGTAGACGGCAGGACCTCCCACCGCCGCGGCGCCCCTGGCGTCGCGGCGGTTTACGTATGGGCGTATCCGTCGTCCGCGCGGCGCGCTACATTCCGTGACACACGCTGGCCAGCGGGCCGGCACCTTTTCGAGATGACGCTGCCCGGGCGCTTTCATCCTGCTGCGGCGGCATCGACCTCACCGGTTGCTACCGATTCCTGGACGCCGCAATGCCCAATCCCGTACTGCTCAACAACGTCGACCACCACGACCTGCGCGTCATCACCGCCAGCGGTCGCGGTCATGGCGACGAGGTTTCTTCCGTTCCCACGTTCCCGGCCGAGTTCCGCGACCTTCAGGCCTACTACCCGATTGCCTTCCACGTGGGCGACAACGGGCAGGTACAGCCGCTGGCATTGCTGGGGCTGCGCCAGGGCGAGAACCTGTTCCTCGAAGACGATCACTGGGACGCGCCGTACCTGCCGTTGGCAGTCCGCCGGCAGCCGTTCCTGATCGGCCTGAGCAACGGTGAGCCGCTGATCCACATCGACCTGGACCACCCGCGCGTCAGCCGTGAGGCCGGCGTCGGTGAAGCGCTGTTCCTGGAGTTTGGTGGCAATACGCCGTTCCTGGAGCACGCCGCCTCGGTGCTGCGCAGCCTGCACGACGGCCTGCATGAAAATCTCGCTTTCGGTCAGGTGCTGCAGCAGCACGCGCTGCTGGAGCCGTTCGTGCTCGACGTGCAATTGGACAATGGTGAGCAGCATCGCCTGGCCGGCCTGCATGCCATCGCCGAGGAGCGGCTCCATGCGCTCGATGGCAGCGTGTTGCAGGCATTGGCGCGCAATGGCTACCTGCAGGCGATCCACATGGCGATGGCCTCGCTCTCGCACCTGCGTGACCTGATCGACCGGGCGAACCGCCGTGATGCCGGCCAGCGCTGAGCCCATCGCCGAGCTGCACGGCGTCGACCCACGGGCGTTGCCCGAGGCGCTGCTGCACGCCGATCAACCCTGCGTGCTACGCGGGTTGACCGCGCACTGGCCGATCAGCCAGGCCGGCGCCGCGTCGGCCGATGCCGCGATCGACTACCTGCGCGGGTTCGCCGCCGATGTGCCGGCCGCGGTCACCGTGGTGCCGGCGGCGATGGACGGCCGCGTGGGCTATCGCGATGATCTGGGCGGGTTGGCCTTCGAGCACCGTCCTTCGTCGTTGCCGGCGCTGCTGGACGAACTGCAGCGGCAACGCGGCAGCAGCGACGAGCCCGTGTTGTACATGGGCTCGGTGGGCATCGATGGCAGCCTGCCGGGCTTCCGTGCCCACAACGACCTGGGCTTTGGCGCGCAGCAGCCCCTTGCCAGCATCTGGGTGGGCGGGCGCACCCGCATCCCGATCCACCAGGACCTGCCGGACAACATCGCCTGCGTGGTGGCCGGTCGTCGTCGCGTCACCCTGTTCCCGCCCGAACAGCTGCGCAACCTCTACATCGGCCCGATGGAACTGACCCCCGCCGGGCAGCCGATCAGCCTGGTCGATCCGGCCGCGCCGGACCTGCAACGCTACCCGCGTTATGCGCAGGCGCTGCAGCACGCGCAGGTGGCGGTGCTGGAGCCAGGCGATGCGGTGTTCATCCCGAGCATGTGGTGGCATTACATGGAGGCGCTGGAGGGCTTCAACGTGCTGGTGAACTACTGGTGGCGACAGTCGCCGGCGTGGATGGACAGCCCGATGAATGCCTTGATGCTGGCCATGCTGAGCGTGCGTGACCTGCCGCCGGCGCAGCGGGCGGTCTGGCGTGACGTCTTCGATCACTACATCTTCGACGCCGACGCCGATACCGCCGCGCATATCCCCGAGCCCGCGCGTGGCATGCAGGGGCCGATCGACCTGCGCGTGGCGCGTGAGCTGCGCGCCCGGCTGCTGCAGCGGCTCAATCGCTGACGGCCATCTTCAACGCGATGACGCTGCAATGAAAAAGGCCCCGGGCGTGATGCCCGGGGCCTTTGTTGTTCAGCGCTCCGTCGCAGGCCGCATGCCGCGGCCTACGGAAGGGCGCTCAGTGGCCGCCCTGGGCGGTCAGCCGGTCCAGGTCGATGCCCTGCTTCTTCAGGATGCCGACCGTGCGCAGCGCATAGAAGGCCAGGTAGGCGAAGCACAGCACGCCGACGATGAAGCTGTAATGGATGCCGATGCGGTCAGCCAACAGGCCCTGGGCGAAGCTGACCACGCCGCCGCCCATGATCATCATGATCAGCAGGCTGCTGCCCTGGTTGGTGTTGCGGCCCAGGCCGGTGATGGCCAGGGTGAACACGCACGGCCACATCGTGCTGCAGAACAGGCCGACGCTGATGAAGGCGATCACGCTGGTCATGCCACTGGTGAACATGCCCACCAGCAGCGCGGTGATGCCGCACAGGGCGAAGTACAGCAGCATGCGCGCCGGGTTACCCTTGCTGGCCAGGGTGGCCAGGATCATCAGCACGATCACGCCGGCGTAGCCGTAGAACTGCGAGATCTCATGCTTGGCGATGGCGTTGACGGCCAGGAACAGGCCAAAGGCGATGTACGGCAGCAGCAGGGTCAGCCAACGCTTGACGTTGTTGCCGACGTCGAACGCACCGGCCGCGCCGCTCCAGCGGCCGATCATCAGGCTGGCCCAGTACAGCGACACGAACGGCGCGATCATCGACACTTCCAGCCCCAGCCCGCCTTGTTCAACCGGCAGTTCCAGGTAGGCCGGCAGGTTGGCGATGGTCGAGACCTCGACGCCGACGTACAGGAAGATCGCGATCATGCCCAGCACCAGCTGCGGGTAGGAGAACGCGGAACGCTTCTGGATCAGCTTGCTGCTGTCCTGGGCTTCGTCGGCGGCCAGCGCGTCCAGGTCGATGCGGTTGGGCAGCGGCGAGAACTTCAGCAGCAACGCCACCAGCACGAACACGCCACCGAGCACCAGGTAGGGCGTCTTGACGCTTTCGATGCTGGCCTCGGTATTGCCCGAGGCCACGCTGCCGAAGATCGCGAAGCTCACCAGCAGCGGCCCGATGGTGGTGCCGAAGTTGTTGATGCCCCCGGCCAGGGTCAGGCGCTGCGCACCGGTGGCCGGGTCGCCCATCACGATCGCCAGCGGGTTGGCCGCGATCTGCTGCAGCGAGAAGCCCAGGCCGACGATGAACAGGCCCGACAGCATCAGCCCGAACGAACCGAGGTTGGCGGCCGGGTAGAACAGCAGCGTGCCCACGGCCGAGATCAGCAGGCCCAGGCTGATGCCGTTCTTGTAGCCGATGCGGTTGAGCACGTCGGCGCCGATCAGCTTGGAGGTGAAGAAGTAGAACAGCGAGCCCACCGTGTAGGCGACGTAGAACGCCAGCGCCACGTACTGGCTCTGCGCCTGGGTCAGGTGGAAGGCGTTCTTGAACACCGGGATCAGGATGTCGTTGCTGGCGGCGACGAAGCCCCAGAAGAAGAACACCGTGATGAGTACGGCAAACTGCGACCAACGGGTTTTTTGGCTCATAGGGTTGTCATCGCTGCAGATGTGGGCAGTACCCCGGCGTGCCGATACTCCCGGGGGAGCAACCGACGTGGCCGGATCAATGGGCATGAAGCGCGGCAGGCGACGCGCGTTGGCTCCGTGTAACGGCGCAACGCCTGCAGCAGGATGTGGACGCGGTGCATGCGGGACGGAATGCCGGGGCGGCTATGGCGATGGCAGGCGTCGTAGGCGTTGCGCCCGCGCTGTCTGTCGTCTTGGTTTCCCCCGCATGCGGTCACGGCATGTGCCGGTCCGGACCAGCAGGGGAAGGTTTTACCGACCCACTGACAACGCTGTCAATGAAGATTTTCACTCGTTACCGAGTTCGCTGGTTGCAGGTGCCGTAAACACTGGGTCGGCACGGTTTTACGCTGCATTGCAGCACCTTTCTGCGTCGTTCCGCATGCCTGCGGAAGGGGCGTTGTGCGCCGTCGACGGTCGTTGCGATGCCCGCGATCCTGCTGCGTGGCAATGGCGGGCGGTACGTCAACGCGGTGGCGCAGCGATCCCATCGAGCGGGTGCGTGGACATCATGCAGCAGTTTGGCTGGCGCCGGGAGGCGAGTCCTGCAACATGGTCGACGGCGGGCGTGGACGGGAGTGACTCGGCTACACTGTGCGCCACGTTGTGCAGGTGCCCCCATGTCTGAAATCCTGGTCCCCGTTTCCTTTGGCGAGTTGCTCGACAAGATCTCGATCCTGCAGATCAAGTCCGAGCGGATGAGCGATCCGGCCAAACTGGTCAATGTGCGCAATGAGCTGGCGGCGCTGGACCGCACCTGGTCGGCCCACCCGGCCGCAGCGCAGGACGTGGCCGCGCTGCGGGGCGAGCTCAAGGCGGTCAACGAGCGCTTGTGGGACATCGAGGACGACATCCGCCTGAAGGAGAAGGCGCAGTCCTTCGACGACGGCTTCGTGCAGTTGGCACGCAGCGTCTACATCGAGAACGACGAGCGCGCCCGCATCAAGAAGGCGATCAACCTGGCGCTGGGCTCCAGCTACGTGGAAGAGAAGTCCTACCAGGACTACCGCGCCGGCTGAGCTGGAGGAAGCCGCGCCAAATGAAAAGGCCGCCCTGGGGGCGGCCTTTTCGTTGCGCGGATCAGTGGCCGTGGTCGCTGCGGTAACGCTCGAAGGCAGCGATGGCGTCCTCGACGGTGATCAGTGACATCACCTCGTCGAACTCGATCTTGGTGCCCCATTTCAGCGCGCTGGCCGGCTTGTGCAGGTAGCGACGGGCGGCGTCGTCGTAACGGTCCACGCAGTAGCGGCGGTCCGAATAGGGGCCGCTGCGTGCCGGATTGCTGGCCGCATGCAGGCCCAACACCTTGGTGCCGACCGCATTGGCGATATGCATCGGCCCTGAGTCCGGGGTGACCAGCAGGTTGGCGCGGGCGAGCAGGGCGGGCAGCTGCTTGAGCGTGTCCTTGCCGACCAGGTCCAGGGCCGGGTGCTGCATCGCAGCGAGGATGGCGTCGGTGGTGTCGCGCTCCAGGTCGCTGCGGCCGCCACACAGCACCACCCGCCAACCTTGGGCAGCGGCGTGGTCGGCCAGCGCGGCGTAGCGCTCGGCGTACCAGTTGCGGCGCTGGTGGCTGGAGCAGGGCGAGATCATCAGCACCTGGCGGCCATCGTCCTGCCATTGCGCGGCGGCCCACGCATGGGCGTCGGCCGGCGTGGCCAGGTCCCAGCTGACCTCGGTCTGCTTCAGGCCCAGCGGCTCGCAGAAGCTGCCGATCGCATCGAGCACATGGATGCCGGGGCGGTCGGGGATGCGTTCGTTGATGAAAAGCCCGTGCAGGTCCTTCGAACGTGACTTGTCGTAGCCGATGCGGCGCCGGGCCGGGATGAAGGCCGACAGCACGTTGGCACGCAGCGCCACCTGCATCTGCAGCAGGGCCTCGAAGCGCCCCTCTGGCAATTCGCGACGCAGCGCACGCATTCCAGCCAGGCTGGTGTTCTTGTCGTAGACGTGGAAATGCACGCCCGGCAGCCCGTCGAGCAGCTTGTGGCCGGCCTTGTCGATCACCCAGTGCAGTGGCGTGCCCGGCAGGCCCTGCTGCAGGGTGCGTACCAGCGGCACCACATGGGTCACGTCTCCCAGCGCCGAGAGGCGCAAGAGGCACAGCGGGGAGGACGTTGCAGGCATGGTGTTGTTAGACTCGCTAAGAATGGTCGCATTCGACGCCACTGAAGCTCTGACGCCGTGCCGCGAAGGTCGTGGATACGGTGCCATTCTGTTCGACCGCCAACGCCTGCGGCAAGCCGAGCCTTCGCTGTTTTCCCCGGCACATTGGGGTGACAAGGCGCGGCCCGTGGGTGAAGGTGGTCGCGGTGGGGCGTGGTTCGTCGATGCCCCGTTCGGGCATTGCGTGCTGCGCAACTACCTGCGCGGTGGCGTGGCGGCCAGGTTCAGCCGCGACCGCTACCTCTGGCAGGGTGCCGACCGCACCCGCAGCTTCGCCGAGTTCCGGCTGATGCGGAAGCTGGTCGCGCAGAAGCTGCCGGTGCCCAAGCCGCTGGCCGCGTTCTACATGCGCGAAGGCGTGCGCTACCGGGCCGCGATCCTGATGGAACGGCTGGAGGACGTGCGCTCGCTGGCCGACCGTGCACAGGTGGCCGGGCGTGGTGCGCCGTGGGAAGAGACCGGTCGCCTGATCGCCCGTTTCCATCGGGCCGGGCTGGACCACGCCGACCTCAATGCCCACAACATCCTGTTCGATGCCAATGGCCGTGGCTGGTTGATTGATTTCGACCGTGGCGTGCTGCGCATCCCGGCCACGCGCTGGCGGGAGCGCAACCTCAAGCGGCTGCTGCGCTCGCTGCTCAAGCTGCGCGGTGAACGCAGTCGCGAAGATGTCGAGAAGGACTACGCACGGCTGCGCCGTGCCTACGATCTGGCCTGGAACCGGGGCGTGTGAGATGAGTTGGGCCGTACGTTTCCTGGGCGTCGGCAATGCCTCAGCCGTGGAGCTGGGCTCGCCGATGGCGGTGATCGAGCGCGATGGCCAGCCCTGGCTGACCATCGATTGCGGCGGCGAGGGGCTGACCGCCTACCGCGCGCACTACGGCGCGCTGCCGGATGCGTTGTTCATCACCCACGTCCACCTGGACCACGTGGCCGGCTTCGAGCGGTTGTTCGTGGATGCCTTCTTCAACCGGCAGCGGCGCGGCAAGGTGCGTGTGTACGTGCCGGCCACGGTGGTGCCGCTGCTGCACAAGCGCATCGGCGATTACCCGAACGTGCTGGCCGAGGGCGGCGCCAACTTCTGGGATGCGTTCCAGCTGATCGTGGTCGGGGACGCGTTCTGGCACCAGGGCGTGCGGCTGGAGGCATTCCCGGTGCGCCACCACTGGCCGGAAACCGCCTATGGCCTGCGCCTTCCCGGCGCGCTGGTGTGGAGCGGCGACACCCGGCCGATCCCGGAAATGCTGGCCCGGTATGCCGGCGACAACGAATTGATCGCCCACGACTGCGGGCTGCACGGCAACCCCTCTCACACCGGCGTGGACGACCTGGAGCGGGAGTACGACGCGGCCACGCAGGCACGCATGGTGCTGTACCACTACGCCAGCGCCGCCGATGGCCAGGCCCTGCGCGCACGCGGGCATCGGGTGGCGGAGCCGGGTGAGTGCTTTGCACTGGCCGATTGCAGCGGTCCGCAGGTCGATCCTGCGACCTTGCCCTGAGCATGCACGGCCTGTCCGCGTCTGCGGCGTTGGCCACCGAGCTGGAAATGCTGGAGCGGGCGCTGCACACCGCCGAGGTGCGGGCTGACCGGCAACGGCTGGAAGCCTTGCTGGATGACGATTTCAGTGAAATCGACCGGTCCGGCCGCTGCTACACGCGCACGCAGATGCTGCGGCACCTGCCCGCCGAAGGCGTGCAGGTGGATATCGAGGCGAAGGGCTTCGTGGTGGCGCTGCTGGCGCCGGATCTTGCCCAGGTGCGTTACCGCAGCCGGTATCGCCACGCCGGGCAGGCGGACGCGTGGGCGGAGCGCAGTTCGTTGTGGCGGCGGCAGGGTTCACGCTGGCGGCTGTGCTTCCACCAGGCCACGCCGGCGCCCTGAGCGCGGCAACCCCGCAAAAAGGCGGTGGCCCCGCCGGCTGACCTCGGCGCCCGCGTCGATCGATACCGTTGCTGCCTTCCGGCCCTGGCGGGATTTTCGACCTAGCGTCGCGAGGGGCCGACGGGGCCACCATAGAGACGGTTTGGCCGCGCAATGCGCGGCCATTCGCAATCCAGAAAGTGTTGGGGCGATGGGATCATCAGCCGCCGCAGCTCACGGACCGGACACAAACTGGAGCAGGTCCTGTCGTGCGCGGCGATTGTAGCCCATGCCGGGGCTGCGCGGCCAGATCCGTGTAAACCCGATGTAACCCGTGACGCCGCGTTGACGGCCATTGCCGGCCGGCTTGGCTAGAATGCGCCCCACAACGGAGGACGACCTCCCCCATCGCGGGAACCCATCCAGGACGGCCTGGCCCCTTCAAGGAGCCCTGTCATGGCTTGGATCTATCTGTTGGTCGCGGGTCTGCTGGAAATCGTCTGGGCATTGGCGATGAAGCAATCCCATGGTTTCACCCGCCTGGTCCCCAGCGTCATCACCCTCGTCGGCATGATCGCCAGCTTCTGGTTGCTGGCCGCGGCCATGCGCACCCTGCCGCTGGGCACGGCGTACACCATCTGGACCGGTATCGGCGCGGTCGGTGCATTCGTCATTGGCATCACCTTCCTGGGCGAGCAGGTCAGCGCGATGCGTATCGGCGCGGCGGTGTTGATCGTCAGCGGCCTGGTGCTGATGAAGTTGTCCAGCAGCTGAGGCGGCTCAGCGCTCGTCCAGCAGCAGGACCATGTCCACCGCGTCTAGGCCGGGGCCGTGACCATTGGCCACGCGGCCGGTCACGCGGAAGCCCAGCCCGGCGTAGAACGCCTCGGTGTGCTGGCTGGTGCTCAGGACCACCTGCCGCACCTGCGGGTGCTGGCGTGCCTGTTGCAGGCGCGCCAGCGCCAACTGCCGGCCCAGCCCTTGCCGCTGCCGTTGGCGCGCGACCATGCCCCAGCAGAAGCCCGCCGTGCCGTCCGGGCTGAGGGTCAGGCCACCGCAGGCCACGACCCGGCCCGCGGCTTCAATCACCAGATAGCCGTGTTCACCTGCCAGCGCGTCCAGGAAGCGCGCGAAGTCTGCACGCTCGCCGGGGGCGAAGTAGTCGGGCGTATTGCCGTCGAACAACGCCAGGCAGGCCGCAGCGTCGGCCGCGCGGTAAGCGCGCACGTCGTGGACAGGCGCGCGGGTGGTGGTGCCGGGTGGGTTCATCGAATCACCGGGCCGGACTGGGAATAGGGCGCGATGGCCGCCGCCGAAGGCCACTGCGTGTTCGGCTCGGCCTGCATGCGGAACTGCAGTTCGCCGCCGGCCAGGATCTCCTCATGGGTCAGGAATACGCGGTCCAATGGCTTGCCGTTGAGGGTGACGCCGCCCACATAGGTGTGCGCGTCATCCAGCCCATCGGCAACGATGCGGAACTGCTTGCCGTTGGGCAGGTTCAGCGTGGCGCGCGGCAGGAACGGACGGCCGAGGATGTACTGGTTGCTGCCCGGCGTGACCGGGTAGAAGCCCAGCGCGGTGAACACGTACCAGGCCGACATCTGGCCCAGGTCGTCATTGCCGGCCAGGCCATCGGGGCGCGCGGCGTACTGGCTGTCCATGATCTGCTTCAGGCGTGCCTGGCTGCGCCACGGCTGGCCGGCGTAGGCGTACAGGTAGGCGACGTGGTGGCTGGGTTCGTTGCCGTGCGCGTACCAGCCGATCAGGCCGGTGATGTCCTCCATGTGCGCGAAGATCGCCGGGTCCACCTTGGCCTCGAACACCGCGTCCAGCCGTTGCAGCAGGCGCTCGCGGCCGCCGTGCGCTGCCGCCAGCCCGGCCACATCCTGCGGCACGTACCACGAGTACTGCCAGGCATTGCCTTCGGTGTAATCGCTGCCGTAGCCGCTGGCACTGGGATCGAACGGCTCGCGGAAGCTGCCGTCGCGCTGGCGTGCACGCATGAAGCCGGTGGCCGGGTCGAAGGCGTGCTTCCAGTTGGCCGCGCGCCGGCTGAACTCGCCGGCCACCGCGTCCTTGCCCATCGCCTGCGCCACCTGCGCGATGCTCCAGTCGTCATAGGCGTATTCAAGTGTCTTGCTGGCCGCTTCGCCTTCCTCGTCGATCGGCACGTAGCCCAGTTCGCGGTACTGCGCGATGCCGTCGTACGGGCCGTAGTTGGCGCTGGCGACCATGGCCTGCAGGGCTTCATCGGTGTCGTAGCCGCGGATGCCCTTCATGTAGGCATCGGCGATCACCGGCACCGCGTGGTAGCCGATCATGCACCACGTCTCCAGGCCGTGGAACGACCACACCGGCAGCACGCCGTACGGGCTCTCGCGGCGCGAGGCGAGCAGTGAGTTGACGAAGTCGTTGGTGCGCTGCGGTGGCTGCAGCAACGTCGTCAGCGGATGCAGGGCACGGTAGGTGTCCCACAGCGAGAAGGTCGAGTAGTTCGTCCAACCCTTTGCCTGGTGCACGGCATTGTCCGGCCCGCGGTAGCGGCCATCGCTGTCCATGAACAGCGTCGGGCCGAGCAGGGTGTGGTACAGCGCGGTGTAGAAGCGGGTGCGCTGCGCGGCGTCGCCCTGGGCATCGACCGCGCCCAACGCGGTGCTCCATTGCTGTCTGGCTGCCGCGCGCATGCCATCGAAGTCCCAGCCCGGTGCTTCGGCATCGAGGTTGGCGATGGCGTTGTCCTCGCTGACCGGCGAGATGGACACCTTGACCAGCAGCGGTGTGCCGGCATTCGGCGCCACGTCGAAAGCGGCGACCAGTTGCCGCCCTTCGATCTGCGCGCGCTGCGCCGGGTTCTTCTCCGCCGGCGGCGGGAAGCCCTTGTAGGCCACGTCCTGCTCGGTGTCATGCAACTGATGGCCGGCAAGCGGCTGCGAAAAACGCAGCGCGAAGTATAGCTGCCGGCCCGGCGCCCAGCCGCGGGTTTCGCGGAAGCCGGTGACCGTGCCATCGGGGCGCACGCGGATGCGCGACCACAGGATCTTGCCCGGGTAGTCGTACATGCTGGTGCGCAGGTCCACCAGCACGTGCGCAGGCTGGCCGGCCGGGAAGCTGTAGCGGTGCATGCCCACGCGCGTGCTGGCGGTGAGTTCGGCGCGCACCTTGTAGTCGTCCAGCGTCACTGCGTAGTAACCCGGCTGTGCGGTCTCGCTGTCATGGTTGAAGCGCGAGGTATAGCCGCTGCCCGGCTGATCCGGGTTGCCGCGTTCAAGCCTGAGCGCGCCGGTGGTTGGCATCAGCAGCAGGTCGCCGAGGTCGGAATGGCCGGTGCCGGAGAAATGCGTGTGCGAGAAGCCGACGATGGTGCTGTCGTCGTAACGGTAGCCTGCGGCCCAGCCGTAGCCGTCCTTGCGCGACTGGATGCGGGTATCCGGTGAGAGCTGGACCATGCCGTAGGGAACGGTGGCGCCGGGATAGGTATGCCCTTCGCCCCCGGTGCCGATGAACGGGTCGACGGCGGCGTAGGCCGATTGGCCGGCATCAGGAGCTGCGGCGCGGGACAGCGAAGGCGCAGCGGTGAATGCACCCGCAAGGGTTGCCAGTGCCAACAGGGTTCCGCCGAGCTTCTTCATCCTGCACCTTTTTAGATCGGTCTAAATTGAAAAACTAGCATGCCAAAGTTGGAACGACATCTGGCGGTGCATCACGCAGGGGTGCCGTGAACTTTGAGGAGCTCTAGAGCGTTTTCGGGGGGACGTCGGTCGGGAATGACGCCGTAGGCGACGGTGACGGGGCGACCGCGCCGGGGGAAGCTGCCTCACGACAGGCGACCGCGACGCGGGAGGCGATGGCCCGCCTATGGGCCGATCCCGACCACCGCGCGCATATCCGCGCAGATGAAGGCTCGATGGGCGGACCCGGCCTATCGGGAGCGCGCGCGGGGCTTCAACCGCGACGAACGCACCTACCGCTGGCAGCGCGTCGCGTCCGGGCGGATCGTCTCCCGGACCAGGCTCGAAATGCGCGAGGAACACGGCCTCCGGCCCGATTCGCTGGACGGCCTCGTGGCCGGACGTATCCAGACCTCACGGGGCTGGCGGCTTGCGCCGCGGTCTCTGCTGGGCGAAGCGCCGCGGTACGCATTTCCGTAACGCATACGAGTTGCAGGGGACGTAGCAGGGCGCATACTGACACCGCATATAGCCTCGCATGACGCGCGGCATAGACGACGAAGCCACCGCTTCCAGAGAAGGGATCGGTAAGCAGGGCTTTCCCGAAGCATTTTCCTGACGTAGTTTTTGTCTCAATATTTGAGACAAAGTAATGCATCAACTTGTGGATAAGTCCATGTGATCTTTATGAATCAAATAGTTGTTGTACAGTAATTACAGAGAAAATTCAGCATAAGTTGGTCTAGGCCTAGTTTCGCAACAGCCGTTGCATGCCGCGTCAGGAAGGTGTGCGCTGCGCCAAAATCCACCCGCACCTGCGGAGGCGCTCGTGAACGACAAGGCAATCAAGCCCCCTTATACCTCCTACAAGAGCTTCGAGACGCTCATCGGAGAGCTGCGTTCCCACGAGGTGCTCCCGGACGTGATTGACCGTAGTCTGGGATTGCTTCGGAAGCGATCCGGGTCGGAGCAGGCGGCGCTCATCGCGGCCCTGAAGTGGTTCAAGCTGATCGACAACGACGGCGCGCGCACTGAGCAGCTCGACAAGTATCTTGCTGCCGATGAGGCCGCGGCGAAGGCCATGCTCAAGACGATGATCGAGCAAAGCTACTCCGCAGTGACTGACGGCACATTCAATCTGAAGTCGGCCACGACTCAGCAGATGACCGACAAATTCCGCGAGTACGAAATCTCGGGCTCAACGCTGAGCAAGTGCATCAGCTTCTTTTTGGCTGCCACTCGGGATGCGGGGATTCAAGTCAGCCCGCACGTCAAGGCGCCCACAATTTCCCCGGCTGCAAAGCGCAAAGCGAAGCCTAGCATCACGCCCCCGGCCGAACCTGCCCAGCAAGAACACGTCCATAGCAAGCCGAAACATCACCAGAAGCCGCATGACGACTCGATGATCAGCATTCCGATCCCGATTGCCGGGAAGGACGGCGCGATCATCTTGCCGAAGGGCATGACGGACCGTCAGTGGAACTCCGTGGTGAAGATGATCGAGTTCATCATCAACAACTACAGGGAGACGATGGCCGAGGAAGCGGGGGCGGCGGACGCCACGAAGGAGCCGTCATGACATTAGATCGTGGCCGCCCGCTGACTACCGCCGTGGGTGGCCCAGACAAAGCAACGCCCCAACTCAAGTTCCCGGTCGCGAAACAGGCTTGAGTTGAGGCGCTAGGTAGGCAAAACGCTGGTGCGGTTGGTTCGGAGTTGGAAACACCCCGGCAAGGGTGCCTACAACGGTGTTCCGAACCTCCGTACCGGCATCACGGCATGGCAGTTGAGGGTGTCCCTCTGCCGATTCCGCGGCCCGTACAACACAGGGAGTATACCCCCTGGGACCCGGAATTCCGATATCGCCCTCACAAACCCGGCTTGCAGGAGGACTTATGTCCCACGCCAAGACGGTGCATGTGTGCGCGTATACCCGGGTCCGTAAGGGCCGTCTGGAGTACGTCTGCCAGCATTGGCGCAGCCCTCCGGGCTAAGCGCAGCACCCGGGAGGCGCCCTTCGGGGCGCCCTCCGTCCCTCTTGGGCGAGGACACCTCTACAGGCCATCGGAGGTGATATGACCCCTTCGGAAGATGAAAAGGCCGTGGCGCGTTGGATGCTCGATCAGTACCGGCGGCAGAACCGCTTGGTGCAATCGTCCGCTGCGCGCGGCATCCGCATGACCTTCGGCGAGCATCACGTCTACAAGAACCGCCAGCGAAACTGGGGAATCAACAAGGGCATCCTTGAGGAGTTCCGCAAGCTGACGCCTGACGACGTGGTGTGGAGTCGGAGTTCGCAGACGTGGCGGCAACGCCGCGAGTCTGATCCGCCTGACAAGCGGATGGTTCGTTAAATCAAGGGGGTTGCCAACGGCAGCCCTCTTTCTTGGTCGTGTTGGAGCCTGTTGTCAGTCTGCTTTTCGCTTCAAGTCTGCCTTCGCTTCAGCGACGAACTCCTTCATGTGATCGTCGGCAATCGACCATGACATGTCGAGGTGTTCATACCATGATTCCTGCCTTGGCATGTTCTCAGATGCATCTTTGTATCGGCTCAGAATCTCCAGCGCTTTGGGCGAGAGGATGAAGCTGCCGATGTCCGCGGAGCGCAGAATCTCGTCCCGGGCTTCCGCAGCGGCGGTATTGAGTTGAGCTTTGCGGGCATCATCGAACGCAATATCCAACTCTTCCGCGCGCAGATATTCGTAGTCGAATCGCTTCGCTTTATGAAAGGCGTCGATTACGCGCTCGTAGGCCGCGGCTTTCTTTTCCCACCATCGCTCCGAGCGGAACTTGTTGCGTGTCAGCCAGACGGCTATCCACGCTGCGAACAAGGCGAGCAGCAGGCCAGCGGCGAGTTCTAGGATCACGCCGACATAGACGGGAAGGCCAAGACTTTCGGCTAATTTATCCATAGGGGGTACGCTACAGTTCGTCTCGCGCCTATGTCGAGACAACAAAAAGGCCACCCCTTCGGGTGGCCTTTTCACCCATCTAGCCCAGCACATCAGGCGTAGTAGGTCTTTTAGTAGGGTAGCTTCGGAACTGCTTGGCCGGAGCCACTACCTATTGGATAACTGGCGGAGAGAGGGGGATCGGATCAACTCCAACCTAACCTCTTGACCCTGCAGCAGTTCGCAAACCGGACGTGTGTCCTGTGTTGTGTCCCTTACTCTAACAGGTCGAGTGATCTTCAACCACTACTCATAGCGTCTCGCCCTGGCGGGTAAGTGGCGACAGATAGAATCGGACAGGTGTGGACGTTGCGTTATCTGCGCAGATGGCAAGAACTCTCTGCGCGCTATTGACCTAACGATATGCCAAAAAGAAAGCCCGCCGAGAGGCGGGCTTTCAAGCTATCATCTGTCCGTGGGGGGAGGCTTACGCCAACAAGTCCCTCGGCTAGTGGGATCAGAATAGGGCGCGAAGGAGCGCATGTCAAGCAATGACCAACATCGACCCTCAGACTGTTCAGGCTGTAAAGGCGGCTCTCTCTGCGGCCCGGATAAGCACTTATGAACGGTCCGCTGGAGCCAACGGGGACGCACTCAGCCTGTATTCGTGGAACACCAGCGTCTCAGGTGCCTTGTTAGGGCCTCTTCATGTTTGTGAGGTTGTAGTGAGAAACGCCGTTGCTGATGCCTTGGCTCGTGTTTACGGTGACCGGTGGCCTTGGTCTCCCTCATTCGAACAGAGTCTGCCTAATCCAACTGTGGGGTATAGCCCGCGGAGAGACCTATTCAGTGCTAGGCGCTCCGCTACGACTACTGGCAAAGTCATTCCGGAGCTTAAGTTTGTTTTCTGGCAGAAAATGTTCACTAGCAGGCATGATTTGAGGTTATGGGGACCTCATATGTTGGATGTTTTTCCCAATCTCAATCATACACAAGACATCGCCGTGTCACGCAGCATGATCTACTCCAACCTAGAGCAAGTGAGGGGGTTGAGAAATCGTATCGCCCATCACGAGCCTATTTTTGCGCGGAATCTTAGCGATGACTATCGAAAAGTCGCCGAGCTCATCGGTTATCGCTGTCCATTAACTGCCGCTTGGATTGATGCTGGACAGCAAGCCTCCGCAATGATTGCTGCCGGGCCCTAATGAATGATGATTGTGAGTTTGACTGACCGACAATAACCTATTTTTGCAAATCGAGTGGCATTGATCCGCCTGTGCGATCTCGCCCAGCTAGGGCCGGCGAAACTTACTCTTTTCGCAGATCATGTGCCAGGGAGGGGCCGCCCGCAGCGGCCCTTTTGATTCAATGAAGACAACCCGCCTATAGGCCAAGCTGAGCGTAAAGCACGAAGAGGAACATCGGCAGTCCACTCAGCACAGCAAACGCCCCAAGCGCACCCAGCATGGTCAGGACGGTCATGACCCACCACTGCCACCAAGCGAAGCCCCTGTCCCTAGCCTGGGCTACGCGGGCCTCTGCCGGGTAGAGCCGAGCCGCCTTCCGGCTTGCGCGTCGGGCCATGAGCGGCCCAACGACGAACCCGAAAGGTCCAGTGAGGAGCAGGGCACCCGAATACCACCAGAAAAATCGGTCCCGTGGCGTCGTGAGATTGCGGCGGGCGGGCACCGGTTGGTCAAGCAGGGGAGGGGGCACGCTCATTTGGCGTAGGCCCTCCAGCTCCCTGACTCCTTCGCATACCTAAGGTTCTTGCTGACCGGAATGAGCACCTGGCGGCCGCCGATATCGATGGAGACTTTCCCCTTGGTGTCGCAGCGGTAGCCCCCCACGTCTTGGGCCTCGACGCATCCGGTCAGTTCGAAGTCGCGGATGTCGCCAACCCGTCCAGCCCCGCTTTCCTCCAGAAGGGTGGCGAGTGCCCTTTCGGCATCGTTAGTAGACGGCGGGCCACCGCAAGCAGTGAGGATAAGTGCAATGGCCAAGCCGGCCAGGGGAAACCTTGCGTTCATGGGTCAATCCTTGAGGGTGATGATGGGGCGGCGGTAGGCCGCCCCGGACGGGTAGAGAAAGAGGGGGCTTACCGGTCTCGATTGCCTTCCGGCTTGAACCCCGCGATCCACATCCGGCTGTCCTTGAACGGAGTCAGCATCCCCGACGCGCCCGGGTGCAGGTCGGCGGTTTGGATGAAGGCAGCGACCCACGCCACCCTCAGGGCCACGTCGACGGCCTTGTCGGACACGCTGGGGCGAGAGACGTTGACCACGAACGGCTGGCTAGCCGGGTTGGGGCCTGTGGACCGGCTGGCCCCGGTGTTGGGCTTGGCGGCAGGCACCCGAACGCCCATCAAGGTATCCCTGCCTTTCCACAGCGCGGCGCTGTTGAGCTCGGCGGTGTCGCCCAAGTCGTCGGTCTCCGTCAGGGCTGCATCAGCGCAGGTCCGGAAGGTCTCCGTGGTCGAGTCCGTAGCGCTAGTCCAAATCCGGGCCTCCACGGTCCAGCACGGCAGGGTGGTGCCCCATTCAAGGTAGGTCAAAGCGACCCGGGGCCACTCCAATCGGCCCTGCTGGGCGAGCCGGTGGTTATCGGATTTGAAGAGCCCGGGCAGCTTCCCTGCACCGCTGACCGGGGCGTAGATGGGCTGGTGGTTATT
Organism: Stenotrophomonas capsici; assembly: GCF_034961085.1. Classification (NCBI taxonomy): domain Bacteria; kingdom Pseudomonadati; phylum Pseudomonadota; class Gammaproteobacteria; order Lysobacterales; family Lysobacteraceae; genus Stenotrophomonas; species Stenotrophomonas capsici. The sequence continues at coordinate 40,162 of NZ_JAYFUH010000085.1, forward strand.
AGCTTGTCCAGCGGCAGCCCCGGTGGGCTTCACTCCAATCATCTGGCCGCCAGCGTCCTTCAAGCTCTTCCCCAGCTGCCTGAAGAAGCCGGGCTGTTGCGCCTGCTGGGTGGACTGGGTGGCTTCCTGGGCCGATGCAATCTGGCCACTCAGCGACAGCGCGGCTGCCAGAGCGGCGGCCATCCTTGTGGTGTCCTTCATTAGGTGCCCCTGTAGACCGCCACGCCGGCGGCATTTACGATAATCGCAGATGTGCAATCGGGTTCCAACAGTCAGACTTGGGAGGAGTTCAGCTTTGGTGCAAGAATCCGGATGCAGCCCAAAACGCCTACGACGGTCTATGGCAAGCGCCTGCGAAGCGCCAGGCTCGCCAAGCGTTGGACACAGGCCCAGCTGGCGGAGCGGATTGGAATGGTGGACTCCGTCTCGGGGGCGACCCGAGTGAGCCGCTACGAAACGGGTCAACATGACCCTGACCCCGCGACCTCTCAGGCATTGGCTAAAGCGCTAGGTCTTCCGGTCGCTTACTTCCATGCAACCTCAGATACGCTGGCCGAAGTGATTTTGTTGGTGTCCAAGCTGCCGGTCGCCAAGCAGAAGGAAGCCCTCCAGCGCCTGAAGGACATGTTGGCTAAGTCGGAGGAAGGGCGTTGAAGAAGGTTATCTGGAAGCTGATGATCTTCTTCGCTTCATGCGGTTCGCTGCTTTCAGGCTTCTTTTGGTTCATGTCCGCCAGAATCCAGCGCGAGTTGATGGATGCTCCCGGTGCTCCCGAGCAGTTCTCAAAGACGATGTTGGTCTTGTCAGCTGACATGAACTACTGGGCTGCCCTTGATGCTTTTTGCACAGGCGCGGCACTGGTCTTGTCCGCCATGTTTGAAGATTCGAACAGCAGCGATTGAGGCTTCTGCCGGGTCTTGAACCTCGACCATCAGGCAGCTTTCTATCCAAACGCGTCCATGGAAGAGACCGCATGTTTATCTACGTCGATGAATCCGGCACGTTCCTTTCTGCTGAGAAGAGCAACAGTTGGTGCGTCGTTGCTGGGTATGTCGTCCCAGAGGTGGCCAGGAAGCGGGTAGAGCAGTCGCTGGCACTGCTCAAACGGCGCTTGGGGCGCGGTATCCAAGATGAGGTCAAACTGAAAGACCTGTCAGAAGCCAACCTGACGCGCTTCCTGGGTGAGCTTGGTAAGCTCGAAGCAACACTCTTCGTCTCTGCGATTGACCTGGGCCATCAAGACCCCGAAGTGGTGGTGGCGCATCAAGCAAAGCAGGTCGAGAGCGTGAGAGCCAATCGTCCAAACATGCTCTATGAAGAGGGACGTGCTTCCATCGATGATCTGTCGGACAGGCTGGAACGTCTCTCTCCACAGCTCTACACCCAGATGGTGGCGCAAATCAGCCTGCTGGATCAGGTCTTTCGGGTAGCGACGCTTTACTACGTCCAACGCTTGCCGGCGACACTAAGCAGCTTCAAATGGCGCATGGATGAGAAGAACTCGGTTCGACCGATTTTCGAGCAGACGATTACTCATATGACCCCGGGCATCATCCAGGCAAAGTCTTTTCGAGACCCCGGTGTCTTCGTGGAGGGCTTCGACTACTCCCACTTCGATAGGAACTTTAGAAGCGCCCCCCAGGACATTCCAGCCTACCTCCAAGAAGCGGTTGATCATACGATCAAGTCTGCGGTGAACTTGGGAGAGGTCATGCAAGATTCCACGTTCGTTCGCTCGCACGATGTTCCTGGCATTCAAGTGGCCGACCTGTTGGCGTCGGCCTGGCGCAGGGTGCTGAGGGGGGAGTTTGAGGACAACGAGGGCGTCGCGCGCCTTCTGGGGATGCTGACGGTTGAGGGGCAAACGCCGAATCCCTCCATCCACCTGATGACATTGGGCGAAGAGCAGTTGGCGGAAGGGACAGCGTATCGCGCGGCCCTGAATGCAAAACGGACCTGTAGGCCAATGGTCTACAAGAGAGCGGCCAAGGGCCGCAATAGCCCTAAGGCAAAGCCTTCAGAGGGTTAAGAGATGGAGGCCCTGGGGAATCGTGCTCTGAGCCTTCCCATGAAGTCGTGCCACTCCCGTTCAAACATTGAGGATGCTGCTCCCCCGTTGGAGAGCTTGGCCTCCTTCAAGAACTGCGGAAAGAGGTAGCCTTTGAAGCGTTGAGTCGACTTTTCCGTAAAGATGCGCAGTCCGTGCTGGCTGATCGAATCCACCAGTTGCGGAAGCGCGGCATAGCCTACGACGGCAAAGGGGTAGCGCTCTTGGATGCCGGCTTCCATGCCCCGTTCCTCGAGCTCGCTTTCCACCAGGGTCGAAAGCGCGTCAACGGACTTGTCGCCAAACAGCACCCAGTCTTCCAGGGTGACAACTAGGCAATAAATCGGTCCGTCTAGCACTTGGATGCCTGCTCGGCCCGACGTTGCATCAAGAATATTGCGATAGTTCTGGACGACTGCGTTGGCCAAACGCTTCAGGCCGGCCTCCAGATCGCCCGGGTTAGCCGCAAGCTTTGCCGGGATGGGAATGCGCATGGTCTTGCATTCCACGAACACGGTGGCGTAGGTATCCGTCAGCAGCCAGTCACTGCCTTGGTGCTGTGCCCCATTCACTATGTATGGGGCGGGACGCTCAGCCGCCGTTTCGCCCTGGATGAGGCCAAAGCAATCCCCTACCACCTCCTCAAATGCATCGCCGTAAGCTTGGGCGAAGCCGGTAGCGTCCGCGAGGTCATAAAAGAGCCCGGCGAGTAAGCGCTTCCCCAACAACTGTGGTCGCGGACAGGCAAGGTGATCTGGTGCGTCGGCGCGGAGCTGGATGAGCGGCCTTACGACAATGGGGTTGGGTGTGTAGTCCCACGAAGAATCATACCTGACGTCCAGCTTGCACCGGTCGCGTAATAGCCTGGGCGTGCCAGTGATTGCTGCCACTCGGGCTGCGACCACCGCGGGACTCAGTCCAAGCTTGGCGAGCTGCGGAGCCAAGGGCACTTCGTAGCTGCTCATGAAGAGCGCTTGGGTAGCTCCGGCCAGCAAGAAGTAGTCCTCCGATGTCAGTCCCAGTGCCTTGAAAACAACGCTTGAAAGGCGACCCCGCTTGTAAAGTGACCAGTAGCGTCCAAAGTAGGCGGGTCCAAAGCGATCGAAATGAGGCAGCTGTTGGTGGCCGATTCGGTGCATGGTTGTCCAGATGTCCAGATCACACCTTGCCTTGAAATTGCTGTAGCTACGGATGGCGTTGTGCAGCGTGCCTAGGTCTTGCCAGTTTCGCAGTGAACGGCGAGCGCCTTTTGAGGCTCCTGCGTGCTGAAGCACTTCTCTCAGGTAGAGATCTAGGTAGAACTCGAAGGTGTAGGCCTTGACCTGGTTCGGCAGCCCCGGCCGAGAGTGCTCATACTCGATAGGAAGTTGGTGCCCATAACCCACATGCAGGCTATAGGCCCAGATATGAACCATGGAGTCTCGCAGACCAAAGCTGGCAGCGATCTTTGCGAGTTGATCGTAGGTCACGCTGAGGCCTCGTCCGATGAGGAGGCCCATTATCAACCCTAACGCAGGCATGGCGGACGCCCGTACTGTTTAAATGATATAACCTAACTAAACCCGCTTTTTAAGCTGAACGATAAATAACTTGGGTATAGGGTTGTTTGTTTATCCCTGAGTTTTTCTTATGCACGGCTTGCCACTACATGGTGGTGGGGAGATGGCATGGCGAAGAACGAACAGACGGGCCCGAAAGCAGCGAAGGCTTCTAGTGATGTGTTGCGTGACGGTCGAACTGGAAGCAAGTCGAAGACGGCGGCGGGCTCTGCCCTCAGCCAAACCCCCGACAAAGGAAAGAAGGGCAAGAATTAAGCCGTAGCGAAGTCAGCGCCGCAGGGTGCTTGCTTCCTCCCAACCTATAACCCCTACGTGAGGCCATTGAGCTAAGCTCTGGCAAGGGAAGGCGTTGGAGAGCAAGTGACCATCTTCCGGGTTTACGACATCGTGTGGGACGTGGATGGGGCGTCGGCGGCGCTTCCGTCCGAAGTCGAGATCGCCTGCGCTGACAGAGAGTCCCTGCCGGACGCTCTATCCGACGCCTACGGGTGGCTGGTCAAGGACTTTAAAGTGGGCCGGCAAACTAGGGCAGAAGACTAACCCTAGACGGCACGTCGGGGACCGCCTAGCCACCAGACGGCGAAGCAACTCGATCGGTTCCATCGGTTCACCGCCCCCTTGCGCACTGACCCAACGCCCAGCTCAGCTCGATTCGGCTAAGCTGGCGATATTGGTTGTCCCGCCAGCCGTAATTAAGGAAGACTCGATGGGTGTCCTAAACGTTTGTTGTTATCCAACCTCCATTGCTCTCAAGGCTGCTGATCATGCATATGTGCCTTGTGGAGACGGTGCGTATGCGTGGGGATGTTGGGGAGGAAATAGCGGTGGAACTGTAGTTCGTTCTGGGACGGGCAGCACCGCGCGTGCAGAGGCTATAGCCGGTGACAAGGGCCGAGCAGGCATAACTCACTACCTTATAAATGGCGTATGCCACCAGTCTGCGAACAGAATTCTCCTGCCAGCACGCATCACTGCTAACAATGCTCGTGGTCACCTGCTATCGGTTTCTATCTTCGGGCTGTTTGGGCGCCCCTCAGCGGGTCTCGGTCTCTTCCTGGCACCTTTGTATTTACATGGTTCGACGTCGGGTGATCTAGATGCGTGCATTTACCAAGGAACTGCGGCTTCCTCCAATGCCCCGCCAGAGCAGGCCTTCATTGAAGCGAGCATCGCTCTTTACGATAAAACATACCCGGAATTGCTGGTTAAAAGTTCTGATGGAGCTGGTGGCAGTCACCAGGCTCCGGACCAACAGGTGGGTGAGAATCAAGTCCAAAGAACGGCTGAGTTTAACATTGAGAATTTCAAGCTATTTGTTAAATACCGCGCGGTAGCTAGAGGCCAGATGTTCAGCACCATTCAGTTCCATAAGATGATGGTTGCCCGTGAAGAATTTGAGCGATCGAGAGAAGTCATCGAGATTGAATTTGGTGAAATTGGCTCCGGCGGGTGGCAAGATTTCGTGAGGAAGTTTGATGATCTAACTCTGCATTTTCAGGACCGCCTAGCTCAGATCTTGCCGCCTCAGGACTACGAAGCTCTACTTGACATTTCTCAAGAGCGTCGCATGGTTCTCTCAGACCCCGAAATCGTTGAGAGCGTATATGCACCAGGTTCCAAACCAAGAGGGCCCGGCCGGAGATAGGCCTGAATACGGGCGGCGTTTGACCCAGGCCGAATACGATGAACGCGCAGCTGCTATTCACGAAGGGCTTGCGCCAATCCCTAGCAAGGCCGAGCAGCGCGCAGTGCGGCGCGCCGAGCTGGACTTGGTGATTGACTACGCATTGGGGGTAGGCGTTCCTCAAGGGCGGAGGGATGATATCTGGCGAGTCCAAGAAGAGCTCCATGCGCGCAATATTGCTCACTTGCTTGCGGGGTTTTTGGTCTGCCCGGCTGATCCGTCTCGCTACATGGTTCGGGCGAGGGTGCGAAAGCTATCCAGGATTCTTGACCGTCAGAGCGTGTGCGCTTTCCTCGGGCTGAGTGCGCGAGACTACGACGCTCTCGTGTAACTAAATCACATGGTTGATGTAGGTGAGCACGGCGGGCGACGGGCCCCTGGTGTCAATGCGTGGATGCGCAGCCGGGGAAACCTTGGCTGCGATATTGCCGCGTTTTACGCCGCCCATTGGGCTCTAGTAGGCTAGGGCCTGTTTGCATGTTTGCTATGTTCCCGTGCGTAGGTGCGGAGCGACACGATCCATAAGCTGTTCAGTCGCCCTCCCAAGCTCCCCGGTCAGGTCAGTTGTATTCAGGTCTATCGCCAAAACCGAAACATTGACCTTGCCAACTTTTCCGATTGCGATCACAGATGGCTTGCCCTGTGGACGCTGTGGAACGGCGATGATCGCGTGGCGAGCCCCATATACGCCTGCATACGTGACGACCTGTTCCACATCTGATCGGTCCGGCACCTTGCCGCCATACGGTCGGTATTTGACGTCCATCACTGCGATTGTTTTCTTGTTGTGCGTGATCACGATGTCGGGCTTCACCTCGATATTGCGCGCATCTCGCAGCTTCGGATGCCGGTAGAGCCTGCGCTGATGTCCTTCTGCGTCATTGATGTTGCCGTCAAAGACGCCTAAGCCATGCGCCGCAAGTAGCTCGGTAAGGCGTGACCTTAGGAAGCACTCGAAGGTGTCCTCCAGGTTGACGACCACGGGGTTCAGTCGAAGCGCACCTCGCTCCGTAGGATCAATCCCAGCACCGGAAAAAATGGCTATGGCGAGGGCTGAGGCCTCGGCATACTCGGGTCGTCTGGCACACTTTTGCCCCATGGGCGTAAGCGCAATCTCTTTCAACCGTCGGTCATTGATGTGGACGCGTGAGAAGATGGTCTTGGCTTCAGCCAGTGCAGAGCACATGGCCGGGGCGCCTTTAGCTCTGCCAAGGCGCCGGTAGGCAAGGTAAAGATGGGAGAGAGTCGCAAGAACGACCCGATTTGCCGGGGTGTCAACGGTCCGTTTCCAGGCGCGCGAGACAGACACGGTCGGGTTGTGAGTGATGAGCTGTTGGAGTCGAGTTTGGATTGGCAGTGGGGTGCCAACCAACGTCACGCCAGTAGAAGTCTCCGGCGTGAAGTCGAAGTCCAATCCGTTTAGCCGAATAAGCTTGGCGAGATGTATTAGCCTTCCCGCAAGTAGGTCGGTCAGGTTGCTCGGCCGAAGCTCCCCTTGCCCATACCCGTAGTAGCCGAGTGGAATAGTGCGCTGCTTCCCTGACGCAACATGGGACAGAAGCTCGTGCATGACACTTATAGGAACGCGGGGCCGGACTTGGATGGCCACGTGTTCGTTCAGGGGAATAAACCCCACCCAAGAGGTTGCACGTAATTTGAGACGTCCACCATCCAGGGAGATCGCCAAATAGCCCGCCTTTTCAACCCCCGGATCAAGAACGAGCTTGTCCCCCCTGAAAATCCGGTCCGGCGCAATTTGGATTTCGCCGTGCTCAAAAACGGTATAAACCTCCGCGCCTCGTGATGCGTGCGGGAGGTCCGTTCTCGGGAGGTTGGGGTTCATTCGGATTCTTTATTTGACCCAACTTCGTCCGCAGGTCCTGGCACAGCCGGCCGGTTGGCTTTACGGGCCTTCCACGCGGTCTCGATTCGGGTGGCCTCAGGAGGATCCAAGCGAGTAACCCGTTTGATGTGGGGCCATATTTGGAACTTCCAGAGTCGGTCCAGCGAAGCGTCGTCTTTCACTCTTGAAAAGTAAGCGTGACCAACATGAATCATGCTGTTGCTGGAGCCTTGCAGTAAGCCGAAAAGCGCTCTGCAAAGTTCCTTGGTCTCTACGTCCGCTCCATTGCTATCCAAGATGCCTAAGAGTTCTTCTGCATTGGGCAACACCTCAATGTGCGCAAATCGGCGCTCCAGTGCGATGTCAAGTTCATCCACGGAGATGTCCCAAGGGTTCATTGTAGCGATGATGAACAAATTCCCCGGAATCTCGGCGATCTCCCCGGAGGCAAGATAAAATGGCCTGTCGCGCAGCGACATTTCAAGGTAGGTCAATGCTTCCCCCAACACCCGGGGAACATCGGCGCGGCTGATCTCGTCAATCACTAGGACATAGCTGTTTTCTTGGTCTTCTTTGGCTGCTTGCGCAATGGTGAGCAGATGCCTGTTAGCCCGCACAAAGCCGCCGGCGCCATCGGGCTCCCAGCCCTGCACGAAGTCCTCGTATTGATATCCGGTATGGAACTGGACAGACCTGATGCGATCCGGTGAGCCTGCAAGACGCGCTGCGATTTTTTGGGCATACCAGCTCTTGCCGGTCCCAGGCGGGCCACTTAGGATTACTCCTCCATAGCCGTCCATCTTGGCCTCGCTGACCGACAACCATAGAGGGTGCTCATCCGAGATTGCGTCTATGGTGATTTCGGACTCGGTTGATGGCGGTTGGTCCGCTGGCGAGGCCTTCGGGTCACCTTGTGCCGGTATCCCAAGTTCCTCCCTACTGTAGCGTTTATCTGGTTCGACCGATTGTTTCATTTGGATCGGCTGCGGAGCGTTCATCGAAACAGAGCCCCTTTGTAGAAAAATGGGGTGGAGTAGTTAGACGTCACCTCTTCTTCAGAGAGTCCAAACTCACGCTGGGTAAGGTCTTTGATGCCCTCGTAGCTCGCAATTTCAGGGGCCACTAAGTAGTCCCTGTAGAGAAACACGCCGAGCGCGTCGAGGGAAATCGGCCGGCCGTTCAAAAGATGCTGAAGTGCCAATGACTCATGCTTGGGAAGGAGGCTGAACGTGACTGGCGTCACATCATTGTCGTAGCTGGCTACCTTCATCAGGGGGGCTACACCCCTCAGGGAGCTAGGAGCGTAGGACCCCGCCACGTTTTTATTGTTCGTGGGACCGCCAAAAGGTTTGATGTACGGCACATCTTCCGACATGCCATTCGCACGTAGGAATCGGTCGAAAAAGCTCTTGAAGTTAACTCTCAAGTCTTCAGTTCGACCATCCGTCTGCGCGGCTTCACGGATGGCCAGGTAGCCCAGGAAGTGCGTGTGAACTTTACTTCCCTCGAGCTGCTCCCAAGCGGCGCGAACCGCTTCCCTCTTCAGCCTCATTGTCGGTGCCACTGGCGCTCCATACGGCTCGGTCCGTTAATGGAGCAAAGTCTACACCGATCGCCGATCTCTGCATTCGCGCTGCGACACGCAGGGTGGTCCCTGTTCCCTTGAATGGGTCCAGAACCATTCCCGGACGGAATCCGGCGTTGCAACCACAGTCTGTCCAGCCTGTGGTCCGCTTCTTGGCAAAGGTGAACTCCCTGAAGTAGCCTCCCAAGGCGAGCTTCGCCTCGGCCGCCAGGATTTGGACGCTAGCGGTATTTCGGCCTGTCCCTGTTTGGACCTTGAGCGCCTTCCCTGCGTCCGAGATGCCGGTGGCTTGGATGGCTGCGATGTGGGCAGCCGTCAGCCTGTGCTTCTTAGCAAGTTCCATCGCCCTTAATGCTTGAGGTCGAGTGGGATCGAGCTCGGCAGTTCTGGCGATGATCCGCTCCCTCGGCTTTCCGCAGGCTTTGCAAACCATGAGCGGGCAAGCAAGTGTCAAAGCGCGCTCAACCAGCTCCTCGGGGAATGGCGCAAGATGACTTCCCATGCTTCTTTGGAGGGCAATGTTCCATACGTCGCCTTGTGTGCTTCCGTTCCCAAACTGTTCTGAGTAGCCGAAGGCATCGTAGTAGTAGTCGGCATCCTTAGTGAAGTGAAGGATATATTCATGCCGATTCGCCAGCCGATTCTTTGCTGGCTCGGGCATGCCGCCTTCCTTCGCCCATATGATTCGGTTTCTAAGGATCCAGCCATCATCAGCAGCAGCCGCTTCAACGCGGCCGGGGACGCCTGCCAGAGATTTGTTGTGGTAGGTATCGCCGAGGTTCACAAATACAGAGCCGTGGGGGGCAAGTAGGCGTCGCCACTCCCGCAGGCAGTCAACGATGGTGGCCGCAAAAGCCTTAGGGGTCGGCTCTTGGCCAATCTGGCCGGCGAAGCTGTAATCGCGTTTCTTCCAATACGGAGGGGACGTGACGACCACATCGATCGTGGCTGGCTCTAGGGGAATATCCCGAGCATCTGCCTGAATCTCGCAATAGGTCGGCAAGCTATCTTTCTGCTTACCGGGGGACTCGGGATTTTTTTTGACTGCCATACATGTCTCGAACGATGAAATGCGTGATCGCGCCACAGCAATGGTCCCGATCATTGATGCCTGAGCCCTCACGCCCTGAAAGGGTGTAGATAGCATGTCTATGCCTACTTTGTAGCACAGCGATTCGACGTCGTAGACCCCTGTGTTAGCTTGCCAAAGCAGGCTCTCAGAGGCTGAGATTGAGAAATCTGAACAAGGATCTCGACCTTGGGCGCGGCATGCTATCACCCGCCTGTGATCCCGCAAGTGGCCCTGTGTCTCCAAGCTGATAGCAAGGGCGAATAGCGCACTTAGGCATCCTGACGGATGCGTGCGCCAAGGGCTTCGCCCCTGGGACCCCAAGCCGCTTTGCGACTTGCCAAAAGCAAAAGATGTTCCATAAAGACCCTTGTTTCCAAGGAGTTTTATGGCCATCTTTCACGCCGCAATCAAGGTCTTTAGCCGAGGCAAAGGCCAATCCGCTGTCGCCGCAGCCGCCTATCGAGGTGGCTTGCTGCTGTCCGATGTCATCACCGGGCAGCAGCATGACTATCGCCGCAGGAGCGGCGTCGTTGAGACTTTCTGCCTCGCACCTCCAGATGCACCCGACTGGGCGCTGGTGCCCGGCGAGCTCTGGGCCGTCGCGGAGGCCGCTGAGCGTCGTAAGGACGCTACGGTGGCTCACGAGTTCGAGCTGTCGTTGCCGTACGAGTTGACCGACGAGCAGCGCGCACACTTGGCGTTTTCCATTGCCGAGGCGTTGGTGGACCGCTACCAGTTCGCCATCCAAGCCAGCATTCACTCGCCTGGGACCCCGGACGGGCTCAACCATCACGTGCACCTGCTTGCCAGCACCAGGCGCATTGGGCCCGATGGGTTTGGCGAGAAAACGCGCGAGCTCGATGGCGGCGTGTCGGGGAAAGTGCAGGTTCAATGGGTCCGGGAGATGGTCGCTGAAACGACCAATGCACATCTTGAAGCAGCTGGCCTGACGGTCACGATTGACCACCGCAGCTTGGCAGAGCAGGCTCGGGCGGCTTCGGACCGGGGGGACGAACTCCAGGCCGTGGCCCTATCGAGAGAGCCCACGAAACACCTCGGTAAGGCGGCGGCGGCTTTGGCCCGCAAAGGCATGGGCAGCCGGCTGGTGTCAGAGAACGCCGCCATTGAGGTCGGCAACGCCGAACATCTGGACCATCTCACTATCCAGGCGGGCCGCGAGGGCAGGGCCGTCCCCATGTCGGCGTCGGTCGGTCATGCTCAAGGTGGCCGACCGTCCTCCATGCAGGGCTTGGCTCCTGGATTGGAGATTCGAGGCGTGTCCGGGATGCGGCTGTCGCAGGTCCTGGGCCGCCAGCAAGAATCAGCCGAAGGCCAGCGCCCGGTCAGTCTCGCAGAGCGCGTGGCTCAGGCCCTGCGCGACCTACAGGACATCGCGCGCGCCAGGGCAGACCTGTCGACCCAGCGTGTCCGTGCCGGGCTTGAATGGACTCAAGCCGAACTCGCGCGGGCTGGGGAGACGGTCCCCTTGCGGCAGTGGATTACCACGGCGGTTCTCCAGGTCCGGGCACTGCGAGCGGCAATCCTGGGGCGTGCCTTGCGATTGGTGTCGCTGGGCAGGGCCGAGCGCCTACATCACCTGGCTCAGCACGAATGGGAGCGCTTCAACACCGACTACCCCATGGGAACCAATGGCTACTCGCGGCCCGAATGGACCCAGCGGCGTGAGCGCCGCCTGTCTGCGCTGGAGCAGCGGACCAAAGAGCTGGAGAAGGCGCGCTCGCGTGGGTCAGCTGAAGCTCTGGTAGAGGTGGATGCAGACATCCTTCGCAAGGCAGAGGAGTTGGAGGCGATGCCGTCACCGTCGCCGTCACAGATCGTTCTTGAGCGCCAGGAAGCTCCGTCAGCTTTGGACTTCCCTGCGCCGGCCTTCAAACCCAAGCCGCCATCCCTCCATTGAACGAAAGAGCCCCGCGAATGCGGGGCTGGTTGTCATGACTGTGTCCGTAGACCTTTTTCGGCGAATACCCTGGCGCGGTAAGGGCTCATGGTATTGCGTGCAAGTCACCCCCGCGGATTATATTCCGATGAGTCCCAGATCAGCAGATCAAGCTCGGCCAGATTTTTCGCGATGTAGCTAGGGTTTGCGCGGAGGGCCGTCCTAAGCTTCTTCGCGAGATCTATGTATTTCGAGCCTTCGCTGGATCCACTCGGAGCGCTGAGTTGATGCTTGACCAAGAAGGCCCGAACCGGATTGTTGAGGACGGGGTAAGAGTTAGGGAATCGAAGGCAGAGCATTTCCGACAGGAAAGCTCGGCGTGCTGGGTTGGCGCGATCATGAAGGCGGTCTATCTCTCGCCTGACGACATCATCACGGTCTCGCTTGGAGGCGTCTTCAATGGCAATGAAGGCTTGGGCTATCTCCTTAAAGTCTGCCGCCATTCCCAGTCTCTCCCATCCTCTTCCTTGCAATCGATTGCCAAGCTCGAAGCTCCAGTGGCTCGGCAGTAGTTCATAAAACTCTTTGTTCTTTATTTCGCCTTTCGCAGTTCGCCTGAAAAGGGCCATGAGTCCTTTTTTGTGCTTCTCGAAGGCCTTCATCTGGTTCTGGCGTTCTTGGACGCGTTCCGCGGCGTTCGCGGGCCAAGGGAGCTTGAAGACCACGGTAGGGGCCTCGTCGGCGAAGGATGCCTTGTTCTCATCGCTGCCGATTTTGGGCGGACGGACTGCTTCCGTGTAGAGCTCCAGCCAGTCCTCTGAAACAGGGATGGATGATTCCTCGATCCAGTCTATCCAAGCTCTGACATCATTGAACTCACTGGCGGAAATCGATACGAGGATGTTCGCTTCCACATTGCTGTTGAAGGCTGCTTTGCTTAGGTTCGAAGAACCGATGATCATGAACGCGTCACCGCTCAGGTCCTTCCATATGACTGACTTCGGATGAAATCCGCGGATTCCATCGGCAACCAGGAACTCGGCCTTTCTCGATGGGGCTAGCCACCTCAGGACCTTCCGACAGGCATCTTTTCGCGTAATGCCGAAGTCCTTTCCAACGATGAATCGGAATCGCTTGCATTCGGGAGATATCTTTAAAGCGTCGTCCCACTCGGTCAGGTATGCGGAGACCACATACAGCTCCACCGCTTCTCGGAATGCCTTGGTGTAGCGATGACCGAGCTGACTTTTCTGCTTGCTCTGATGTAAGAACAGTTCCATGTTTTCCCTTTGCTAGTGTCCTGTAGCGTCCTGTCGTTCTCCCTCGCATGGGTTTCCCGTCCGAATTTCACGGGAGGGATGGGCCGCTCTCTCGCTTCGGCGATTGCTGCTGTGCCGTGACTGGCTGGAGGCCGCGAGCCTTCCGCCAGTCTTCCTGCGAGGGGAAGGTGGGCGGCAGCTGTGCGCGGTCAACCGTCGAGGCGCGTGGAGATGGTCGACTGGCCGGGCTGGGTATGTAGGTTTGATGGGCCTGGCCGTGGGGTGAGCCAGCGAACCTTCGCATGAGCAGCGCGGCGACATCAATGGCGTGTTGAACGTCGATTTCTCTGGCGTTGACGTCGCGCGTGTCGCTCTGGGCTATGAGGGTCGGGAGCAGGCGGCTGGCGATACGAAGCTCAACATTTGCGGGCATAGGATTTCTGAGGTTCCAGGTGTGAAAAGTCTTCACATCGAAGCACTGGCTGCAAGATTGGCAAGGGGAGGAATCTGCGCTGGTTCACAGATCTTGAAGTTGCTTTCCAATGCCTAGGAATCGAAAGCCGAGTAGCAAAAGCCGAGTGGCAAAAGCCGAGTGGCAAAAGCAGTCACACATCGGCCGATTCGATTTGAGGTGCCAGCTTAACCAGCCAGTGTCCGCCGGGCGCTTGTGAGGCTGTCAGGAGGTCATACGTCCTGATCATGTTCAGGAGACCGGAGTGGCCATAGGCGTTCGGGGAGAAAGATGGGTCAGTCCGTTTCAGATAGTGGCCCAGCGTTCCTAGCACCACTTCCCCGTCCGTGGTCCCATCGGCTAGCAAGGAGACCGCGTCGACCAAAAAGCGAGGGCGGCGTTTGGGAAGCGGCTTGGGTGCCTCCACTTTGCCGTGGGAGTCCTTGGGGGCCGGGGCAGGCGATTCGTCGCAGGGTGCATTCGACTCTGCTGGTTGCCACTCGAAAAACTGGTCGCAGGCGTTGCGCAACGCCTCTGGCGTCTTGGCTTCGCCGACGATACAAACCGTGGCTCCTCGCTCTCGAAGCTTGCGGCAAAGGTAGGCGAAGTCAGAGTCACTGGTCACCAGGCAAAAGGTGTCTGCGCGCTCGTCGAACATTGCCTCTAAGGCATCAAGCGCCAACGCAATGTCCGCTGTGTTCTTGCCTGCGGCGTATTGATATTGGAGGCATGGAGTAAACGCTTGCCGGACGAGCGTTTCCTGCCAGCGCTTGGTAAGCGTTGAGTGGTTGCCGTAGCCCCTCCGAACGACAACCCGCCCGAACTGCGCGGCCATGAGAAGGGCGTGGTCCACAATCTCCGGATTGACGTTGTCGCAGTCCAGAAGAACTGCGACGCGTGATTCATGCGGAACGATGCTCATCAACGAGCTTTCCTTTGCTTGTGGGAGCCGGGCTCCACGGTCAAGAGAGCGCGAAGCGCAGGCAGGTTGAGCTCGTAAGAAAGCACAGCCAGCCCCGGCGAGACGCCTTTAAGGCCTTTCAGCTTTTCCCGGACCGTGAAGGTCCGGCTGTAGGTGGCATGGTGCTCGTCGTCCAGCTCATGGCCCACCAGTTGGGCCCGGAGCTCGGAGACCACGCCAGCGCCTTGGAGCTCCTGAATCAGCGTTTTTCGGAGGGAGTGGAAGCCACGCTTGGCTTCCGGCCAGTTTGCCCCGACCTGCTCCAGGTGTCGGCCGAATGCCTTGGTGATCCAGTTGCCCGCGCCGTTTTTGGCGTTCGCCTTGGCGGCGGGGAAGAGCCTTGGTGCCTTCTGGGCTCGAAGGCTGCCTACCCAGTCCAAGAAGCCCAGCTCAATGAGGTCGGGACGCACGGGGATGGTGCGCAGGCTGACCTCGGTCTTGACCTTCTGGTGCTCCCCCTCGTCAGAAATGCGAATGCAGTGCAGTCCGTCGACCGTCAAGACATCCTCGACCAAGAGCTGGCCGACCTCTGAGGCCCGGGCACCCGTGTAGAGGCCCAGCAACGAGGCCCAGCGGGCGGACAGCGCCAGCTCTTCGAACGCGGCCGGTGCGAACAGCGCTTGGACCTGATGACTATCATAGGCCTTGAAGCTGAATCGCTTCCTAGCCCGCTTCTCGCGGGTGGAGTAGGTGACATGGCCTGCGGCCGGGTTGTCCCCCTTGGGATAGTGGCCGGAGGCCATGGCCCATTCGAAAAACCCTCCGCGGCCGCCGACATAACTTTGCTTGTTCGTCAGGGTGGGCGTCGCCGAGCCCCCGTCCCGCATGAACTGATACCACCGAGCCAGGTCGGACCGGGTGACCGAGTGGAGTTTGGCCTTTTCCCCCAGGAAGGACACCAGTGCCTCGATGGCGGTCTTTTTAATGGTGAACGTTTTGGGGAGGCAGCCGGGCTGGATGCTGGCCAGCCAAGCGTCGCGGGCCTTGCCCAGGGTGATGGTCTCCACGGCAGGCTTGGTCACGCGACGGGCCACGGGCATGGGCGGCACGCCCTGACGGATCAACTCGCTCAGCTCACTGGGCTGAGAGGCAGAGAGCTCCATCATCTGCTGATAGAGCCTGACATCGTCCGGCGTGTCGATTTGCCAGTGCTCGGTCACCGTCCCGTCTGCTGCCTTGGTCCGGTTCAAAATCAACTGCTGTAGCGGGTCGCCACCGGTCATGCGCCTGAGCAGCGCGTCGATGTCCTCTTCCTTGATTCCCATGCGTTGCTCCCTCAACACGTCGAAGGCTTGAGCATAGCGCGCCGCCAGTTGCAGGGCGCGCAACTGGGCCACGGCCAGCTCGGACGTGCGCAGGGTGCGCTTGAAGATGCGTCGGCCAAGGATGGCCTGGAGATCGGTGGGAACCCGTTGCCGGAAAGACCAGAGGCCAGTGGGCGAGCGAACAAGATGGTGTGGGATGCGCATCGTCAGATGTGTCCCGATTTGTGTCCCGTCGAGGGTCACCCCAGAAAAGCAAAAACCCCTGCGTAAACAGGGGTTTGCGTAATCTGGCGGAGAGAGGGGGATTCGAACCCCCGAAGCGCGGTTTAGACGCTTACACACTTTCCAGGCGTGCTCCTTCAACCACTCGGACACCTCTCCGGATCCTGCTGCTGCAATGCCTCAGCAGGGGCGCAGATTCTATAGGGACTGGCCGCCGGCCACAAGCACCCCCCTGGACAGGGTGCTGGCGGACAGGGTGGGCATGGCACAATGGGGCTTCAGATGAAGACGGTTGCCTGATGTCCTATCTCGTCCTTGCCCGCAAGTGGCGTCCGAAGCGTTTTGCCGAGCTGGTGGGCCAGGAACACGTGGTCCGCGCGCTGAGCAATGCGCTCGACAGTGGCCGCGTCCACCACGCCTTCCTGTTCACCGGCACCCGCGGTGTCGGCAAGACCACCATTGCCCGCATCTTCGCCAAGTCGCTGAACTGCGAGCAGGGCACCAGCGCCGACCCGTGCGGCCAGTGCCGGGCCTGCCTGGACATCGACGCCGGCCGCTACATCGACCTGCTGGAAATCGACGCCGCCTCCAATACCGGCGTGGATGACGTGCGCGAGGTGATCGAGAACGCCCAGTACATGCCCTCGCGCGGCAAGTACAAGGTCTACCTGATCGACGAAGTGCACATGCTGTCCAAGGCGGCGTTCAACGCGCTGCTCAAGACGCTGGAAGAGCCGCCGGAGCACGTGAAGTTCCTGCTGGCCACCACCGACCCGCAGAAGCTGCCGGTCACCGTGCTCAGCCGCTGCCTGCAGTTCAACCTCAAGCGCCTGGACGAGGAGCAGATCCGCGGCCAGATGACCCGCATCCTCACCGCCGAGGAGATCGCGTTCGACGACAGCGCCCTGGTGCAGCTGGCGCGCGCAGCCGATGGCTCGCTGCGCGATGGCCTGTCGCTGCTGGACCAGTCCATCGCCTATGCCGGTGGCGCGCTGCGCGATGACGTGGTGCGCGCCATGCTGGGGACGGTCGACCGCACCCAGGTGGCGGCGATGCTGGACGCCCTGGCCGATGGTGATGGCACGCGGCTGCTGCAGGTGGTCGCGGCGCTGGCTGATTTCTCGCCGGACTGGAGCGGCGTGCTGGACGCGCTGGCCGAGGCGCTGCACCGCATCCAGGTACAGCAGCTGGTCCCGGGCACCGTGGTGCCGGGCGAGGGCGTGGATGCGGTGGCCTTCGGCCAGCGGTTGCGCCCGGAAGTGGTCCAGCTCTGGTACCAGATGGCCCTGGGCGGCCGTCGCGACCTGCACCTGGCGCCCAGCCCGCGTGCCGGTTTTGAAATGACCGTGCTGCGCATGCTGGCGTTCCGTCCGGCCGGCGCGGTACCGGCCGTGCCGGAAGGCTCGGGGCAGGGCACCGGGGAACAGGTCGGTGCCGCAACGACGGGCAGCGGTGTGACGGCCGCGGCCGTTGCCGCGCCAGTGACTGCGTCCAAGCCGGTTGCTGAGCCCGTGGTGCCGGTGGCACCGCCTGCAGCCGTGGCCGACGTGGCTGTGGCACCGGTGAAGCCGGTCGCGCCGGTCGTGGCCGCATCCGAGCCGGCGCCGCCGGCCAAGTCGCAGGTAGCCGATGACGACCTGCCGCCGTGGGCGGTGGAGGCGGCTGAAGCCGCCGCGCGTGACGAGGCGATGGCGGCGGAAATGGCGATGTCCGAACCGGTCGAGGAAGCGCCGGTACGTCAGGCCGCGCCGGCGGTTCCGGTGGCCCCGACCGCGCCAGCGCGCCCGAGCGGAATCGAGATCGCCCCGGCCGCCAAGCCGGCGGCCACCGGCGGTGGGCGCGCGCTGGACAGCGCCGAACAATGGCTGGACCTGATCGTCGACAGCGGCCTTTCCGGCCCGTCGCGCGAACTGGCCGCCAACACGGCGTTCGTCAGCTTCCAGAACGGCGTGCTGAAGCTGGCGCTGCTGCCGGGCTTTGAGTACCTGCAGTCCGAGCGCGCGTTGGCGACGCTGGCGCAGGCCTTGTCGCAGGCCTTGGGCAGCACTCCGAAGATCGTGATTGAAACCGGCAACGTCCAGGCCGAGACGTTGCACGAGCGCGCTGATCGCCAGCGCGGTGAGCAGCAAACCGCGGCCGAAGCCGTTTTCATGGCCGACCCCCAGGTGCAGCAGCTGATCCAGCAGGGCGCCCGGGTCGTGGCCGACTCCATCCGTCCCTTCAAAGAGTAAGAACCATGCGCGGCAATATCGCCCAAATGATGCAGCAGGCCCAGAAGATGCAGGAGAACCTGCAGAAGGCCCAGGAAGAAATCGCCAAGCTGGAAGTCACCGGCAGCGCCGGTGGCGGCATGGTCAGCGTGACGCTGACCGGCACCAAGGAGTGCCGCAAGGTGCGCATCGATCCGTCGGTGCTGTCCGACCAGGAGATGGTGGAAGACCTGATCGCCGCCGCCTTCAATGATGCCTCCAACAAGATCGACGCCGAATCGCAGAGCCGCATGGGCTCGGCCACGGCCGGCATGAAGCTGCCGCCGGGCATGAAGCTGCCGTTCTGATGATGCTGGCGCCGGCCGGGCCGGCACCTGCGTTACCCGTGTCGCGAAGCCTCCGGGCTTCGCGCGCTTGTTTTGAAGAGAGCCTGTCGCGATGAGCCTGCCGCTGCTGGAACAACTGATCGAAGCCTTCCGTGTGTTGCCGGGCGTCGGCCAGAAGACGGCCCAGCGCATGGCGTACCACGTGCTGGAGCGCGCACGCGACGGCGGCCAGCGCTTGTCCGAGGTTCTGGCCGAGGCCATCGAGAAGATCGGCCACTGCGAGCAGTGCCGGGATTTCAGCGAAACCCCGGTGTGTGCGGTCTGCGCCAGCAGCAGCCGCGAGCGGCAGACGCTGTGCGTGGTCGAATCACCGGCCGACCGGCTGGCGATCGAGCACGCCACCAGCTACCGCGGCGTGTACTACGTGCTGCAGGGGCGGCTGTCGCCGCTGGACGGCATCGGCCCGCGCGAGCTGGGGCTGGACAAGCTCGAAGCCCGGTTGGCGCAAGGTGAGGTCACCGAGCTGATCATCGCCACCAATTCCACCGTCGAAGGCGAGGCCACCGCGCACTACCTGGCGCAGCTGGCGCGCCGCAACAAGGTACGGCCCAGCCGCCTGGCACAGGGCCTGCCGCTGGGTGGCGAACTGGAGTACGTGGACCGCGGCACCTTGTCGCATGCCTTCGGCAGTCGCAGCGAAATCAGCGAATAAGCCACGGTGGGGCGGTAAGCTGTAGGCCGTTCAACGCCAGTGAGCCGTCGCATGACCGATACGATTTTCGGCAAGATCATCCGCCGCGAGATTCCCGCCAACATCGTCTATGAAGATGACGAGGTGCTGGGCTTCAAGGACATCGCCCCGCAGGCGCCGGTGCATGTCCTGTTCATTCCCAAGAACGACGTCATCCCGACCCTGGACGACCTGCAGCCCTCGCAGGCGCACCTGGTGGGCAAGCTGGCCCTGGCTGCTGCCGAGTACGCGCGCAGGGAAGGCTTTGCGCAGAACGGCTACCGCATCGTCATGAACTGCCGCGAAGATGCCGGCCAGACGGTGTTCCACATCCACCTGCATCTGCTGGCCGGCGCGCCGCTGGGGCATTTCGGCGCGGCGTGAGCCGACATCGGTGGGTTTGACGACGCGCGGAACACGGTTCCGCCATGAGGGGGTGTTCGGTGGCTGGAGGCATCTGCAGGCGCATTGGCCTGCTGTTCGTGTTGTTCCCGTCGGCAGCATTCGCACAGGGCTTGCCGGAGGCATCCGTCGCCAGCGCGGCCTTCCAGCGCATGCAGCAGCTGTGTACGGCCGATGATGGCAAGACCTGGGGCGTGAGCCTGTGCGGGCCAGTGCTGTTGGCCGATCCGGCCAGCCGCCAGTTCATTGCCAACATGGACGGCGTGGATGCCGCGCTGGAGCGCGAAGGCGCACTCTTCCGTGGCCGCTTGCCCGACAAGGTGCCGGTGGCCAACACCGCGGTGGATTGGAATGGGCGTACCTGGACGATGTTGATGCTGCCGCTGCCGGAAGATCCGGTGGCGCAGTCCATCCTCTTCATGCACGAGGCCTGGCACCGCATCCAGGCGCAGATCGGCCTGCGCGCCACCCATGCCGACCAGGACCAGCTGGAGACGGCGCAGGGGCGTACGGCCCTGCGGCTGGAGCTGCGTGCGTTGCGTGCGGCAATGGAGGCAACGGACGCGGCGCAGCGGCAACGGGCCAGCCGTGATGCCTTGACCTTCCGGGGCTGGCGGCAGGCGCGTTTCCCGGAGGCGCGTGCTGCCGAGGATGCGATGGAGCGCCATGAGGGCATCGCCGAGTACACCGGCCGCATCCTCGCGCAGGATGCGGCGCAGGAAGCACACCTTGCCGAACACCTGCGCCGCGGCGACGGCGTGACCGCCTATGCCCGTTCCTTCGCCTACTACACCGGGCCTGCCTACGGTGTCCTGCTGGACCGGGCTGCGCCGGACTGGCGCACCCGTTGGAACCGGAAGGACGGATTGCCACAGCTGCTTGCGGTCGCCCTGGGGGTACCCATCGACGCCGATGAGGCCGCGTTCCGGCGTGCTGGCGCGCGCCATGGCCTGGCCGAGGTCGAGGCCGAGGAGGCCGCCCGCGCCAGGCAGCAGGCCGAGGTGTTGGCGGCCCTGCGTGCGCAGCTGGTCGATGGCCCGGTGCTGGGCGTACCGGTGAACGGTGCCAGCTTCAGTTTCGATCCGAACCGGGTGACGCCGCTGCCACCGCAGGGTGCGGTGTACGGGGTGATCCGCGCGGCAGCCGAATGGGGCGTGCTGGAGGTGCGTGGTGATGGGCTGTTGTCCAGCGACTGGAAGCGGCTGTCGGTGGCCCATGCCGGGGCACGGCAAACGGCCGAGGGCTGGGCGGGCGAGGGATGGGAGCTCGCCCTCAAGCCTGGCTGGGTGCTGCGGCCTGATGCCCGCGAGGGCGACTGGACGATCCGCCGGCAGGAGTGAGTTCTCCTGCCGCCACGAAAAACGCCGCCCGGAGGCGGCGTTTCCTGTTTGCCGTGAGCGCTGGGCGTCTTACCACCAGCCGCCGCGCCAACCCCAGCCCCAGCCGGGCCCCCAACCCGGGCCCCACGGGCCGTACGGGTAGGCAGGCACCACTTCCACTTCACGCTGCACCGGCCACAGGTAGACCACGTCGGCGTTGATCTTCGGCAGTGGGTAGTCGTACTCGCCGATCTTGGTGGTCTGGTAGCCATCGATGCGGCCGATGAAGGTCACGTCGCGGCCCGGCTCGAATACCGCCGGGTCGTAGAAGCCGGCGCGGCAGGCGATGAAGCGGCCGTCGCTGGCGTCGGAGGAGGTGCTGCTCGGGCGACCGGTACCGGTGAGCGGACGGGCGATCATCTGGAAGCAGGTCTCACCCTGGCTCGGCAGGGTTTCAATGATGCGACCACCCCAGCGCACCGGCGTACCGGTCTGCTTCTGCGCCACCGAATCACGCGGGGAAACCGTGCTGAACTGCCCCTGCAGCGGCTTGGGAGCGGTGGCACAGGCGGCCAGCGTGAGGCTGGCGGCGACAATCAGGGCAATGCGGGTGTTCATGGTGATGCTCCGGGTTTCGGGCGGTGCCTGCGCAGGTCCCGCAATAATGAAACGTGGTCGGACAGGACGCCAGCGTAGCGTGCTTCGGCGAAACGTTTGCTGAGCGCCATCAGACCGCTGCCGGGGTAGCGGAGTTCCACCCGGCGCGCCCAATCGCCGGCCGGCTCGTGGGGCTCGCGGGCCAGGCCGAGGCGGGCATAGCGCCGGCCCAGCCGGTGCCAGGCGCGCAGCAGCGGGTCGCGCTGGCGCTCGCCGCGTGCCAGCAGCCAGGCCATGCCTCCCATGGCGATTACGGCGAAGCCGGCGAACAGGGCAACCAGTTGCGAGGGCGACAGTTCCCCCACGCCGAAGGGGCGGAGCAGGTGCTGCTGGCGCTGGGCATCGAAGGAAAGGAAAGCGGTGTTCCAGCCACGGCGCATCCAGTCCCCGAACTGCAGGATACTGTCCCAGCGACCGGACAGGTCCAGTCCGTCAGCAGCGGCGCCATCCAGGGCGAGGCGGTCTTCCAGGGTGTCGTAGATGCGCTCCGGGGCTACCGCGGCGGTGGGGTCCACCCGCACCCAGCCGCGTTCGGGCAGCCACACTTCGGCCCAGGCATGGGCATCCATCCGCCGGACCACCCAGTAGTCGCCGAAGCGGTTGCGCACGCCGCCCGCGTAGCCGGTGACCACGCGGGCCGGGATGCCGGCACCGCGCATCAACACCACGAAGGACGAACTGAAGTGCTGGCAGAAACCCTGCTTCTGGTCGAACAGGAACTCATCCACGCTGTGGCGCCCGGGCAAGGGCGTGGACAGCGTGTAGGCGAACTCGCGGTGGATCCAGTCCAGGCTGCGCTGCACGATGGCAGCATCATCGGTGCCGGCCTCGCTGCGCCATTGCCGGGCCAGGGCGAGGGTCCGAGGGTTGAAGCCATCGGGCAGTTGAAGGTTCATCCGGCGCCCGCCGGGCGAGAGTGCGTCGGCAAAAACCGGGGAGGTCGAGGATTGCAGTCGCCAGCGGGTCAGTGCGGACAGCGGGCGGGCACTGGTGAGCGAGAACTCGGCGTCCATCTCCGCGTCTTCCGGCGCGTGGGTGGGTAGATCAAGGGCGACGAGCTGGCGGTTGTCGGTGGGCTCGTACTCGATCTGGTAGTCCCAGCGCGTGGCATCGGCATTGAAGCGCGGTGGCGCTGCGTCGCGCCGAGCATCCGCCCGGACCCAGAGCCGGCCGTCAAACCGGCTGAGCACGGGCCCCCGCCAGTAGCGTTGTTCGGGCGCGGGCGTGGCGCCGAAGAACTGTGCGCGCAGGGCGGGCGTGTCGTCGGCCATCAAGTCCAGCCAAGCGCTGGGGTCCATGCTGTCGGACAGGCCGGGGCGGCCCACCGCACGTTCGGGAATGCCCCAGAGCGGACTGCCCAGGCGCGGCACCAGCCAGAACGCCGCCATCGCCAGTGGCAGGGCAAGCGCCATCAGGCGGCCTACCGTGCGCAGTTGGGCCGTCACGGGCAAGGGGGTGATGCCGGCTTCCTCATCGGCCAGCCGCTGCAGGGCAAGCAGTGCGCTGGTCACTGCGGCCACGGCCAGCAACAGGGTGGTCGGACTCTGGTCGAGCAGGAACGCGGCAAAGGGCGCGAACAGCGCGAAGCCGATCAGGCTGCGTGCATCGCGCAGGCTGCGCAGCTCGCTGGACTTGATGGCCAGCATCGCGGCCAACAATGCGCAACCGGTGTCCCGACCTGGTCGAGCCCCCATCTGCCAATAGATCGCCACCAGCATGGCCGCGACCAGCAACAGGCGCAGCACCAGCGGCGAGGCATGCCGCCAGGACAGCGCCGCCACGATCACCGCCGCCGCGGCGATCACGCCTGCCAGCACGCCAGGCAACTGCAGCAACAGTGGCAACAGGGCCAGGGCGGTGGTCAGCATCGCCCCGCTGCGTGCGGTGTTGCTGGCGTCAGGAGCGTTGTCGCGCTTCATGCGGGCGGTAGCAGGGCAAGGGCGCGCAGGCACAGGTGGCGATGGGCATCGCCGCTGGCCGGGCCGATCGGTGGGGTGCCGGGCAGGCGCAACTGGTAACGGCGGCCCTCGCGTTCGGCATCGTCCACCCAGCGTGCGAGGCGGGAGATGCGGCGCTCATGGGGCAGTGCGTGCAGCTGTTGCCAGTCCAGTACCAGTTCGGTGCCGGCCGGGCGCTCGTACTCGCGCACCAGCAGCGTGTCTCGGCGTGCGGAGTGTTTCCAGGCGATGGTCCGGCGTGCATCACCGGCACGATAGGGCCGCAACTGCTGCAGTTCGTCGCCTAGCGGATGCACCCGGGTACGCGTGGAATGGTTGCCGGTATCGGGCAGGGGCGGCGGGTTGGCTTCGGGCGTGGGATAGACCAGCAGCGGTGCTTCGGGCCAGAACCAGCTCCACGCACGTACCAGGCCAAGCGGTTGGGTGGTGGAGACGCGGATGCGCGACAGGTCCATCCAGCCGCGCGCGGTGGTGGGCAGCCACAGGTCGGCCTCGGCCTGGCTGTCCTGGGCCAGGCTGGCGTTGCCGTGGACCTGTTCGTGGTCGAGCTGCAGTGCACGTCGGCTGCGGCTGTCGCTGCGTGACAGCGCGAGCCGCAACTGGATGGGGGTGCCGGCCGCCACCGGCTCGGCGGACATCGCCTCCAGGCGGAGGCCGGACAACTGCAGGTGGGCGTACACGGCACTGGCCATGGCGGTGGTGGCCAGCGCCAGGGCCAGCAGCAGCGCCGGGTTGTTGTTGTAGTTCAGTGCGCCCAGCAGCATCACGGCCAGCAGTGCGGCCAGGAACAATCCGAAGCGGGTCGGCAGCACGTAGATGCGGCGCCGGTCCAGTTGCACCGGCAGCGTTTCGGGGTGGCGTGGGCGCGCCAGCCATTGCAGTGACTGCAGGCGTTGCCGCAGGCGGTCGATCATTCAATCGACCTTGACGCTGTGCAGGATGGCGCGTGCCAGGGTCGGGCCGGACGAGGACTCGGCCTCGGCGACCAGCCGGTGCCCGGCCACGGCGATGAACAAGGCCTGCACATCCTCGGGCACCACATGCCCGCGGCCCAGCAGCAGCGCATGCGCCTTGGCCGCGCGCAACAACGCGATGCCGGCGCGCGGCGACAGGCCGACCTTCACCCCCGGATGCTGGCGACTGCGGGTCAGCAGCGCCTGCACGTAGTCGATCAGTGCGTCGCTGGCGTGCACCTGTTCCACCGCCTCGCGCAGCTGCAGGATGTCCTGGTCGGACAGGCGGGGCGTGGTGCGCGCGATCAGGTCACGGCGGCTGCCGCCACTGAGCAGCGCGCGTTCGGCCTGGGCATTCGGGTAGCCCAGGGTCAGGCGCAGCAGGAAGCGGTCCAGCTGCGAGTCGGGCAGCGGGAAGGTGCCGGACAGGTCCACCGGGTTCTGCGTGGCGATCACGAAGAAGGGATCCGGCAATGCATGCGTGACGCCGTCCAGGGTGACCTGCTGCTCGGCCATCGCTTCGAGCAGCGCGCTCTGGGTGCGCGGCGGCGCGCGATTGATCTCATCGGCCAGCAGGACGTTGCAGAACACCGGCCCGGGATGGAACTGGAAGCTGCGGCTCTGCGCGTCGTAGACCGAGATGCCCAGCACGTCGGCCGGTAGCAGGTCCGAGGTGAACTGCACGCGCTGGAACTGCAGGCCGAGCGTGGAGGCCATGGCGTGGGCCAGCGTGGTCTTGCCGAGCCCGGGCAGATCCTCGATCAGCAGGTGTCCCCCGGACAACAGGGCGACAAATGCCAGCCGTACTTCCTGTGCCTTGCCCAGCAGCAGGGCGTTGACCTGTTCCTGCGCCTTGTACAGGGAGGGCAACGTGACATCGGTTAGCATTCCGGGTGTGGCCAGACTCATGGTCATCTCTCGATTCTTGCAACTTTGAGGAAGTGTAAGTGCCTATCAGGGGGGAGCGCCGCGCCTACATCATGTTCCTGACGTTGTGGGTGTTGGCCACGGCGGTCAAGGTCCTGGTGGCGTCACGGTTGCCGTTGTTCGTCGACGAAGCGTTCTATTGGCAGGAAGGCCAGCATCTTGCGGCGGCCTATTCGGACCTGCCGGGGTTGACGGCCTGGCTGACGCGACTGGGCGTGGAAGTGGCCGGCGGGCATCGTCTCGGCGTGCGCCTGCCATTCCTGGCGCTGGGTGCATTGTTGCCGTGGATGGTGGCGTGGATCACCGGGCGTTGGTTCGGCGGGCGGATCGGCTGGCAGGCCGGTTGCCTGGCGTTGCTGATGCCGATGTCGGCCACGCTGGGCATCCTGGCGGTGCCGGACGTGCCGATGGCCATCGCGGCATTGCTCTGCCTCGGGGCGGGTGCGCGGCTGTTGCGCGGCGTGGATGCCGGCGGTGCGCTGCTGCTCGCGCTGGGCCTGGTGGTGGGGGCCCTGAGCCACTATCGGTTCCTCGGCGTGATCATCGTGGGATTCATTGCCTTGGTGCTGTTGCCGGAAGGGCGGCGTGTATTGCGTGATCCCCGGATCTGGATCGCGCTGGCCACCGGCATCGTGGCATGGCTGCCATTGATGGCATGGAACCTGGAAAACCAGGACGCTGGCCTGAAGTTCCAGATCATCGAGCGCCACCCCTGGGTGTTCAGCAGCGAGGGTCTGCTGTTCCTGCTGATACAGCCGCTGATGGTCACGCCGGTGCTGTTCGTGGCCATGGTGATGGTGGGCATCAGCGGCGTACGCAAGGCTGCGGGTGGGTTCCATCACGTGCAGTGGCGCTACTTCGCGTTGGTGGGCGCCGCCTCGACGGCGTTGATCTTCCTGCTGGGCTTCTTCACCGATGCCGAGCGGATCAGCTTCCATTGGCCGCTGCCCGGATATCTGGCCCTGCTGGTCGGGGTGCCGATGCTGCTGACGCATTGGCCGAAGGCGTGGCGGCGCGCGGTATGGGTGACGGCGGCGATCGGCCTGGTCGTCGCGCTGGGGTACTACCTGGTCGTGTCCATGCCCGGCCTGCGCCAGGAGATGGCGGGTAGCAAGTACTACCCGCGCAATTTCGCCGGCTGGTCACCGCTGGCCGCGGCCGTGCGCGAAGAGTTGCAGCACATGCCGGCCGACACCACGGTCCTGGCCGGCAGTTTCAAGGTGGGTTCCGAGCTGGGGTTCGGCCTGGACGATCCGTCCATCCAGGTGCTGCCGCATCCGCTCAACGATCGTCATGGGCGTACCGCGCAGCTGGCCCTGTGGGGCCTGGTCAGCGATGGTCATCGCGACAAGCCGCAATTGCTGGTGCTGGCTCCCAGTGACCAGCGCTACCGCGACCTGCTGGCCCGCTATCACGCGGTCTGCGAACTGGTCGGGCCGCTGCCGCCGCCACGGGTGGTGTCGTTGGACCATGGTTTCCAGCGGTTCCTGCTGTTCCGGCTACCAGCAACCCGGCAGGAGGGGCCGTGCGTCACCCCGGCGATGGCCTGGGTGGATGTGCCGGCGGCCGGTGCGTCGGTCGCGCGCGGCGCGGTCGACGTGCAGGGGTGGGCATTCAAGGACGGTGTCGGGCTGGACCGCGTGGAGCTGCTGGTGGACGGGCACAGTGTCGGTGATGCCGTCTATGGACGGGTCTTCGACATCCGCCAGGCGTGGCCGGGCACGAATGACCCGCAGCATCCGGCGGTGGGCTTCGACGCCAGGGTGGATACCCGCGCGCTGGCGCCGGGCCGGCATTGGCTGGGCATGCGCCTGCACGGCAAGGACGGCAGCGTCGAGGAATGGGCCGAACAGCCGTTCGTGGTGGAGTAGGGCGCTCTCCCGGGTGCTTGCGCTGCCGGCGATCAGGGCAGCGCGTAGCCGGCGCGCCGCAGCAACTGTGACAGGGCGATCAGCGGCAGGCCGACCAGTGCGGTCGGGTCGCTGCAATGGATGGCCTCGAACAGGCTGATGCCCAATCCCTCGCACTTGAAGCTGCCGGCACAGTCCAATGGTTGCTCGGCGTCAACGTAGCGGCGGATTTCTTCGTGGTTCAAGGCGCGGAACCGGACCCGGGTGACGTCCATGGCCTGCAGGTGCTCGCGGCCATTGTCCAGGCACAGCGCGGTATGGAAGCGCACCTCCTGGCCGGACATGGCGGCCAGTTGCGCGCAGGCGGCGTCGACAGTGCCCGGCTTGCCCAGCGGCGCCCCATTCAGTTCGGCGACCTGGTCCGAGCCGATCACCCAGTCGCCCGGGTGTCCGGCCGCCACGGCCTGCGCCTTGGCCGCCGCCAGACGGGCGGCCAGCGCAGCCGGCGCCTCCCCGGCCAGCGGGGTTTCATCGACTTGGGGGGCGATGGAGCTGAACGGCAGCCGCAGCCGGGACAGCAATTCGGCCCGGTAGCGGGAAGTGGAGGCGAGGATCAGGTCGGTCATGTGGGAAAATGGCGGATCCGGGCGTGGCAGTCTGCTGCGACCAGCCCGTGGTGACAATGATTCCTTGCCGCCGGGTTTGACAGCGGCGGGCCTGGTCCTTAACATTCTGCAGCTTATGTCCGCGAACGTGCCCGAATTGCTGGATGCTTGGCGGATGGTCGCAGCACGCAGGTGCTTCGATGGCCAGGTGCCCTTGTCCGATTTGCCCCGCCTGCAGGGCCTTGTTGCCGATGCCGAAGGGCAGTGCCGTTACGCACTGGAATTTGGGCGCGACGAGGTGTTGAAGGTAGCCTATGTCGAGTTGACCATCGATACCGAGCTGCCGCTGATCTGTCAGCGCAGCATGCAGCGTTTCCTGCTGCCGGTGGCGATCCGCCAGCGACTGGGCCTGATCCGCGACGAGGAAGAGGAATCGGCGCTTCCGCCGGATTACGAAGCGCTGCTGGTGCCGGAAGATGGCAACCTGCAGCCGCTGGAACTGGTCGAGGATGAATTGGTGTTGGCGGTGCCGGTGGTGGCGCTGGCACCGGGGAGCGAGGCGGTCGAACGTGACTGGCCGGCGACCGAAGAGGAACAGAGCAAGGCCAATCCGTTCGCGGCATTGGCGGCGCTGAAGAAACAATAGCGGCCGGTTATCGTCGGCGGCTGCGGCGAAAGCGAGTAGTGCAGGACGCTGGCGTCCCGTGCAATTAAACGACGAAGCAAACGAACCGAGTTTGGAGCAATCCCATGGCTGTGCAGAAATCCCGTGTTACCCCGTCCCGCCGCGGCCAGCGTCGTGCGCACGACGCCCTGAGCGCCAAGCAGCTGTCCACCGACCCGACCACGGGTGAAGTGCACCTGCGCCACCACATCACCGCCGACGGTTTCTACCGTGGCAAGAAGGTGATCACGACCAAGTCGTCCTCGGTCGTCGAAGAAGATTGATTCGTGACTGCCGCCACGTACGCGTGGCGGCGGTTGCACCGATTCTTCCGGGGCCGCCTTCGGGCGGCTTCGCGCAACAGGAAACAGCATGAGCAAGCGGATCTACTCGAGGATCGCGGGCACTGGTAGTTACTTGCCCGAGAAAGTGTTGACCAACGACGATCTGACCAAGATCGTGGACACGACCGATGAGTGGATTCAGTCGCGAACGGGTATCCGTGAGCGACATATCGCTGCCGAAGGCGAAACCACCAGCGATCTCGGCTATCACGCCGCGGTGCGTGCGCTGGAGGCGGCCGGCATCGAGGCTTCGCAGCTGGACATGATCGTCGTGGGGACCACCACGCCGGACATCATTTTCCCGTCCACCGCCTGTCTGATCCAGGCGCGCCTCGGCGCGGCCGGCTCGGCGGCGTTTGACGTCAATGCGGCATGTTCGGGCTTCCTGTTTGCCCTGAGCGTGGCCGATAAATTCATCCGCAGCGGCGACGCCAGGCATGTGCTGGTGATCGGTGCGGAAACCCTGACCCGCATCGTCGACTGGAACGACCGCACCACCTGCGTGTTGTTCGGCGATGGCGCGGGCGCCGTCGTGCTCAAGGCCGACGAAGACACCGGCATTCTCAGCACCCACCTGCATGCCGACGGCAGCAAGAAGGAGCTGCTGTGGAACCCGATCGGCGTGTCGGTCGGCCTGGACAAGCCCGGCAAGATCAACATGAAGGGCAACGACGTGTTCAAGTACGCCGTCAAGGCGCTGGACTCGGTCGTCGACGAAACCCTGCAGGCCAACGGCCTGGATAAGTCCGACCTGGACTGGTTGATCCCGCACCAGGCCAACCTGCGCATCATCGAAGCCACGGCCAGGCGCCTGGACATGTCGATGGACCAAGTGGTGGTGACCGTGGACAAGCATGGCAACACCTCGGCCGGCTCGGTGCCGCTGGCACTGGATGCGGCGATCCGCTCCGGCCGGGTCGAGCGTGGCCAGCTGCTGCTGCTGGAAGCCTTCGGCGGCGGCTTCACCTGGGGTTCGGCGTTGCTGCGTTACTGATCACGGTTTGCGTGCCGGCCGCGGCGTGAGGCGGCGGCACGGGTGATCCGGGAGGTTGCGTCATGGCAGAAGCCATTCTTATCGAGGGCCAGCGTGCGTGGCTCAAGTACTACGGTGAAGGCAGCCGGGCATTCGCCCTTGGCCTGCTGAACCTTGTCGCCCATCGTTTCGGCATGGACGCGTTGCGGCCGCCGCCGCACCGGGGTGGCGAGCAGGCGCGTGACATCGAGGCGCGCCGCCTGGCCGAGTTGCGCGAGCAGGGCGTGAACGTTCCGGCCGTCATCGGCGAGGGGCGGGCGGCCCTGTTGCTGGAGCATACCGGCGACTCCTTCAACCAATGCATGCGCGATGCCGATGATGCCGGCCGCGACCGGCTGGTGAAGGCCGCCATGGCCACCCTTGCCGATGCGCATGCGCGCGGGGCCTACCTGGGCCAGCCGCTGCCGCGCAACATGACCTGGGACGGCGAGAACGTCGGTTTCCTCGATTTCGAGGAGGACCCGCTGGAAGTGATGGACCTGCCCACGGCGCAGGCGCGCGACTGGCTGATGTTCGGCTACGGCGTGGCCAAGTACTACGACCACCGTGGCGAGGTCTTGCAGGACCTGCTGATCGAGGCGATGGAGCGGGCGCAGGGGCCGGTGGTCGAGCAGGCCAACGAGGTGACCGCGCGGCTGCAGTCACTGGCGCGCCTGTTGAAGCGGGCGGGCCGGTCCGGCCGGGTGCTGGCGCAGGCCATTTTCGCCCTGCACGCGGCCACTTCGCTGGGCCTGGTGCTGCTGACGGTGGTCTGCGTGGACTGGCTGATCGACGGCCAGGTCGACCTGCTGGGCATGCTCGGCTGAGCGCCCTGCATACGCTTCAGTACAGACGAGCGGGCAGGTTCGCGCTTATGATGCCCCGCTTCGAAGTGCAGCAGATGACCGCGTGACTGATTCCCGACTCGCTTTCGTGTTCCCCGGCCAGGGCTCCCAGTCCCTGGGCATGTTGGCCGAACTGGCTGAATTGCACCCGCAGATCCGCGAAACCTTCGCCGAGGCGTCCGATGGCGCCGGCGTGGACCTGTGGGCGTTGTCGCAGGGCGGCCCGGAAGAGCAGCTCAACCGCACCGAGTTCACCCAGCCGGCACTGCTGGCTGCGAGCATCGCGGTGTGGCGCCTGTGGAACGCACAGGGCGGTGCCAAGCCGGCCGTGCTGGCCGGGCACAGCCTGGGTGAATACACCGCGCTGGTCGCTGCCGGTGCCTTGTCGCTGCGTGAAGGCGCACACCTGGTGCGTCTGCGCGGCCAGCTGATGCAGGACGCGGCCCCGGCCGGCGTCGGCGCCATGGCGGCCGTGCTCGGTGCCGAGGACGCTATGGTGCTGGAGGTCTGCGCCGAAGCGGCGGGCAGCCAGGTCGTGGTGCCGGCCAATTTCAATTCCCCGGGCCAGATCGTCATTGGTGGCGATGCCGACGCGGTCGACCGCGCGCTGGCGCTGCTGGCCGAGAAGGGCGTGCGCAAGGCGGTGAAACTGGCCGTCAGCGTGCCCTCGCACACCCCCTTGATGCGTGAAGCCGCCAACCGCCTGGCCGAAGTGATGGCCGGGCTGGACTGGCGCGCGCCGCAGCTGCCGGTGGTGCAGAACGTCGATGCCAAGGTGCATGACGGCGTGGATGCCATCCGCCAGGCGCTGGTGCAGCAGCTGTACCAGCCGGTGCAGTGGACCGGTTGCGTGCAGGCGCTGGCCGCCCGTGGCGTGAGCCGCGTGGCCGAGTGCGGCCCGGGCAAGGTGCTGACCGGCCTGGTCAAGCGCATCGACAAGACCATCGAAGGCCGCTCGCTGGCGACCCCGGCCGATTTCGCCGGTGCGCTGGAAGAGTGGGCCAACTGATCCCATGGGCATGAGGGCGGGCGCAACCTGCGTCCGGCCGTGAACGGCTGCCGCCACCGCGGCGCCGCCTGAAAGAAGAGAGAAACCGCATGAGCAAGCCATTGCAGGGTGAAATCGCGCTCGTCACCGGCGCCAGCCGCGGCATCGGTGCCGCCATCGCCGACGAACTGGCCGCCCAGGGCGCCACCGTCATCGGCACCGCCACCACCGAGTCCGGCGCCGCCGCCATCGGCGAACGCCTGGCCGCGCAGGGCGGCCACGGCCGCGCCCTGAACGTGACCGAGCCCGGCGCGGTGGACGCGCTGATCGAGGCGGTCAGCAAGGAGTTCGGCGCCATCACCATCCTGGTGAACAACGCCGGCATCACCCGCGACAACCTGCTGATGCGCATGAAGGACGAGGACTGGCAGGCCATCCTCGATACCAACCTGACCAGCGTCTACCGCACCTCCAAGGCGGTGATGCGCGGCATGATGAAGGCGCGCAAGGGCCGCATCATCAACATCGCCTCGGTGATCGGCGTGACCGGCAATGCCGGCCAGGCCAACTACGCCGCGGCCAAGGCCGGCATCATTGCCTTCTCCAAGTCGCTGGCCAAGGAAATCGGCAGCCGTGGCGTGACCGTGAACGTGGTCGCACCCGGCTTCATCGATACCGACATGACCAAGGACCTGCCCGAGGACGCCAAGGCGGCGATGCTCGGCCAGGTCGCGCTGGGCCGCCTCGGCGAGCCGGCGGACATCGCCAAGGCGGTGGGCTTCCTGGCCGGCCCGTCGGCCAGCTACATCACCGGCGAAACCCTCCACGTCAACGGCGGGCTGTACATGCCGTAAGCGTGTGGTGCAGGGACTGCACCCAAGTGGTTGATCGCCGGGGTTTTTTGCCAGAATGCATCGGCCCGGCGCTTTCCACTACACTATCCCACGGCCATCACCACGTGGTGGCGTCTTTTGAACCACTACTCCATCTGGAGCGATATCCAATGAGCACCATCGAAGAACGCGTCAAGAAGATTGTTGTCGAGCAGCTTGGCGTCAAGGAAGAAGAAGTCACCAACAGCGCATCGTTCGTCGATGACCTGGGTGCAGACTCGCTGGACACCGTCGAGCTGGTGATGGCGCTGGAAGAAGAGTTCGAGTGCGAAATCCCGGACGAGGAAGCCGAGAAGATCGGTACCGTCCAGGCTGCCATCGACTACGTCAAGGCGCACGTCAAGGCGTAATCCACGCCTGACAGAACGCGGCCGGCATGAACTTCCGCCCGCGTTGCAAATCCATGGGGCCGCGGATGCGGCCCTGTGCTTTTCACCGCTTCAACCCCCGCCCCCGTGAACGGGGCCAGGAGAATCCGCAATGAGTCGTCGCGTCGTCGTTACCGGCATGGGCATGGTGTCGCCGCTGGGCAATGATCTGGCCAGCAGCTGGGAAGGCATCATCAATGGCCGCTCGGGCATTGGCCCGCTGACGAACGTTGCAGATGCCTATCTGGAACGTTTCACCACCAAGATCGCAGGTGAGGTCAAGGATTTCGACATCACCGCCGACAACCCGTTGTTCGGCAAGTTCAGGGTCAGTGGCAAGGATGCCAAGAAGATGGACCCGTTCATCCACTACGGCCTGGGTGCCGCCTTCATGGCGCTGCATGACTCTGGCCTGGAAATCACCGAGGCCAATGCCGAGCGCATCGGCGCCATCGTCGGCGCCGGCATCGGTGGCCTGCTGGGCATCGAGGAACAGACCATCGAGTTCCACGAGGGCAAGAAGATCTCGCCCTTCTACGTGCCCAAGACCATCATCAACATGCTGCCGGGCCAGCTGAGCATCATCACCGGCCTGAAGGGGCCGTCGTTCTCGGCGGTGTCGGCCTGCGCCACGTCCAACCATTCCATCGGCACGGCGATGCGCATGATCCAGTACGGCGATGCCGACGTGATGGTCGCCGGCGGCGCCGAGCGGGGTTCCTCGCCGACCGCCCTGGGCGGCTTCTGCGCGATGAAGGCCATGTCCACCCGCAACGACGCACCGGAAAAGGCATCGCGCCCGTGGGACAAGGGTCGCGACGGCTTCGTGCTGGGCGATGGTGCCGGCATCCTGATCCTGGAAGAGTACGAGCACGCCAAGGCGCGCGGCGCACGCATCTACTGCGAGCTGGCCGGCTTCGGCGCAAGCTCCGACGCGTACCACATGACTGCGCCGAGCGAGAACGGCGAAGGCGCCGCCCGCTGCATGGTCGCGGCGATGAAGGACGCCGGCGTCACCCCGGAGCAGGTGGGCTACCTCAACGCGCACGGCACCTCCACGCCGCTGGGCGACCTGGGCGAGACCATGGCGATGAAGACCGCCTTCGGCGAGCATGCCTACAAGCTGCTGGTCAGCTCCACCAAGTCGATGACCGGCCACCTGCTCGGCGCGGCCGGCGGCGTGGAAGCCATCTTCTCGGTGATGGCGCTGGAGACCGGCATCATCCCGCCGACGATCAATCTGGAAGATCCGAGCGAAGGCTGCGACCTGGATTACGTGCCGAACGTGGCCCGCAAGGCACAGGTGGACGTGGTGATGTCCAACGGCTTCGGCTTCGGCGGCACCAACGGCACGCTGGTGTTCAAGCGCATCTAAGCTTTAAGCCCCTCTCCCGCAAGCGGGAGAGAGGTTGGGGTGAGGGCGGCTTTTTTAAGGGCTTTAGCAGCTCCCCCTCATCCGCCCTTCGGGCACCTTCTCCCGCAGACGGGAGAAGGGAAGAGCCTGCATTTCTGACATTTCGGGCCCACGATGCACATCCTCCCCCTGCACGCCGACACCGACCTGCTGGGGCTGCATCGGCTCGCGCCGCATCGCTATCCCGTCCTGCTGGAATCCACCGCTGCCGGCAAGCAGGGCCAGTGGGACATGCTGCTGATCGCCGACGGCGGGCAGCTGCGGCTGGAAGCCGATGGCCAGGTGCATCGTGAAGACGGCAGCGTACTGGCCGGCACCTTCCTCGACGTCCTCGACCAGCACTGGCAGGCGCTGCGCACCGCGCGCGCGCCGTTGTTCGCTGAATTCCCGTTCCGCGGCGGCTGGGCGCTGCTGCTGGATTACGAACTGGCCGGGCAGGTCGAGCCGATCCTGAACCTGCCGGCGCGCGCCGATGGCCTGCCGTCCGCCGTGGCCCTGCGTTGCCCCGCCGCGATCCTGCGCGAGCGCGACAGCGGGCGCTGCGTGGCGGTGGCCGAGGACGACCATGCCGGGCTGCTGGCCGACCTGCAGCAGCACGTGCAGGACGCCACCGCGTTGGCGCCGCTGCCGCGCTGGCAGGCCCCGGCGGACATCACCGAAGACGCCGGCCAGCGTTTCACCGATGGCGTGCGCCGGGTGATCGATTACCTGCATGCTGGTGACGTGTTCCAGGTGAACCTGTCGCGGCGCTGGCAGGCGCACTTCGACGCGGCACTGCCGCCGGAGGCGCTGTATGCGCGCCTGCGCACCGCCAACCCGGCGCCATTCGCCGGCCTGTTCGTCGCCGCCGGGCGGGCGGTGGTCAGCTCCTCGCCGGAGCGCCTGGTATCGGTGAGCGGTGACGTGGTGCAGACCCGGCCGATCGCCGGCACCCGCCCGCGGTTCGCCGGGGACGACGATGCCGCGCGCATCCAGGAGCTGGTCGGCCACCCGAAGGAACGTGCCGAGCACGTGATGCTGATCGACCTGGAGCGCAACGACCTGGGCCGCATCGCCGCGGCCGGCAGCGTCGAGGTCGATGAACTGATGACGGTGGAAAGCTACGCCCATGTCCACCACATCGTCAGCAACGTGCGCGCCCGCCTGCGTCCGGAGGTGACGCCGGGCGAGGTGATCGCCGCCACTTTCCCGGGCGGCACCATCACCGGCTGCCCGAAGGTGCGCTGCATGGAAATCATCGCCGAGCTGGAACAGACCGCGCGCGGGGCCTACACCGGTGCCTTCGGCTGGCTGAACCGGGACGGCGACATGGACCTGAACATCCTGATCCGCACCGCCGAGGTGCAGGGCGCGGCGGCGACGTTCCGCACCGGCGCCGGCATCGTGGTCGATTCGGACCCGGCCAAGGAACTGGACGAGACCCGGGCCAAGGCACGCGGCCTGCTGCGGGCGCTGGATCCGGTCGAATGAAGGCTGCCTTTGGCCGGCGTTGCCGGCCACGCGGTATCCTGCGCACCGGATTGAATTGATCGGGGTGACCATGGCGGGTGCCAAGCGCGGATGTCTGGCAGTGCTGGCGGTGGTGGTATTGCTGGTGGCATTGGCCGGCGCTGCGGGTGTAGCGCTGGTGTGGGTGCGGCAGGTGGATTTCGCCGTGACTCCGGTGACCCCGAGCCAGCCCAGCGTGGTGGTCGCTTCCGGCGATTCGTTCAGTACCGTGCTCGGCAAGCTGCGCGCGGCCGGCATCGACGAAGGCCATGACCTGCAATGGCAGTGGCTGGCGCGGGAGCTGGATGCGGCCGGCAAGATCAAGGTCGGCGAGTACGCACTGGAACCGGCGCCTACCCCGGAGGCCCTGCTGCGCAACATGCGCCAGGGCAAGGTGCTGCAGTACCGGGTGACCATCGTCGAGGGTTGGAACATCCGCCAGCTGCGCGCCGCGCTCAACCGCGCCGATCCGCTGCGGCACACCACCACCGAGATGAGCGACAGCGAGCTGATGGCGGCGCTGGGCTTCCCTGACCAGCACCCGGAAGGGCGCTTCCTGCCGGAAACCTACGTCTACCAGCGTGGTGACACCGACGTGGACGTGCTCAAGCGCGCCCATGCCGCGATGGAGAAGGAACTGGCCGCGGCCTGGGCCGACCGTGCCGATGACCTGCCGCTCAGCTCGCCGTACGAGCTGCTGACGCTGGCATCGATCATCGAGAAGGAAACCGGCCTGGCCAGCGAGCGCCCGCAGATTGCCGGGGTGTTCGCCCGTCGCCTGAAGATGGGCATGCGCCTGCAGACCGACCCGAGCGTGATCTACGGCATCGGCAGCGCCTACGACGGCAACATCCGCAAGGTGCACCTGACCACCGACACGCCCTACAACACCTACACGCGCGCCGGCCTGACGCCGACGCCGATCGCGATGCCGGGCCGTGATGCCCTGCACGCCGCCGCCCGGCCGGCGGCAGGGGATGCGCTGTACTTCGTCGCCGTGGGCGACGGCAGTGGCGCGCATGCGTTCTCGGCCACCTATGCCGAGCACAACGCCGCGGTCGCACGCTACCTGCAGCGGCTGCGCGGGAAGAACAACGAGGCAGTACAACAATGAACCAAGCGTTGCTCCGGCATCCGCGTTTCGTCAGCCTGGAAGGCGGCGAGGGTGCCGGCAAGACCACGGCGATCAACGCCATCCGCGACCTGCTGCGGGCACAGGGCCATGAAGTGGTGTTGACCCGCGAGCCGGGCGGCACGCCGTTGGCCGAACGCATCCGCGGGCTGGTGCTGACGCCGGATGCGGAGATCGCCGGCGAGCCGCTGTCGCCGGAAGCCGAGCTGCTGCTGGTGTTCGCCGCGCGCGCCCAGCATGTGCGGCAGGTGATCCGGCCGGCGCTGCAACGCGGCGCGTTCGTGGTCAGCGACCGCTTCACCGATTCCAGCTACGCCTACCAGGGCGCCGGCCGCGGCCTGGACCCGCAATGGATCGCGGACCTGGAAAAGCGCGCCGTTGGCCTGCAGCCGGGGCTGACCCTGCTGCTGGACGTGGACGTGGCCGTCGGCCGCGCCCGCGCCAATGGCCGCGACCTGTGGCCTGACCGCATCGAGACCGAGCAGGACGACTTCTTCCAGCGCGTGCGTGCGCAGTTCCGCCAGCGCGCCCAGAACGACCCGCAGCGTTTCAGCCTGATCGACGCCAGCCAGGACCAGGCCGGCGTCGCCGCCCAGGTGCGCGGCGCAGTCAGCCACTGGCTTGAACAGGAGCGCGTGCATGAGTGAGCCCTTCGCCCCCTGGCAGCAACGCGCCTATGACCAGACCGTGGCCGCGCTCGACGCCGGGCGGCTGGGCCACGGCCTGCTGATGTGCGGGCCGGCGGGCATGGGCAAGCGCGCGGTGGCCTTGAAGCTGGCCGAGCACGTGCTTGGGCATGGCGTCGATGCCGCCGTCCGGCAGCGCAATGCCCAGCTGATCGCCGCCGGCACCCACCCGGACCTGCAGCTGACCTCGTTCATCCCGAACAAGACCGGCGACAAGCTGCGCACCGAGATCGTCATCGAGCAGATCCGCGAGATCTCGCAGAAGCTGGCGCTGACCCCGCAGTACGGGGTGGCGCAGGTGGTGATCGTCGACCCGGCCGATGCAATCAACCGCGCCGCCTGCAACGCCCTGCTCAAGACGCTGGAAGAACCGGCGCCCGGCCGTTACCTGTGGCTGGTGAGCGCCGACCCGGCGCGGCTGCCGCAGACCATCCGCAGCCGCTGCCAGCGGCTGGAGTTCCGGCTGCCGCCGCGCGAGGAAGCGCTGGCCTGGCTGCAGGCACGCGGCTACACCGAAGGCGTCTCGCGCGAGGCGCTGGATGCCGCGCGCGGCCACCCGGCGCTGGCCGACCGGTGGCTGCAGGGCGAGGGCATGGCCCTGCGCCGGCAGGTGGCCAGCGAGCTGGAGCAGCTGTCGTTGGGCAAGCTGGGCAGCGTCGAACTGGCCCAGCGCTGGACCGGCGACGAGCACGCCGACCTGCGCCTGCGCCATGCCGCCGACCTGGCCCTGAAGAAGGCTGCCGACGGCTTGACCGATCCGGCGCGATTGAACAAGCTGGCCGCCTGGTTTGATGCGGCCAACCGCACCCGCGACCTGCTGCGCACCACGGTGCGCGCCGACCTCGCCGTGGTGGAGCTGCTGCTGGCGTGGAACGCGGCCAACCAGATGCAATCCAAGGGGACCAATCGATGAGTGCGATGAACGCACGCCAGGGCATCCTGTCGCTGGCAGTGAAGGACAAGGCCGCGCTGTACAGCGCCTACATGCCGTTCGTGAAGAACGGCGGCGTGTTCGTGCCCACGCCCAAGCGCTACTTCCTGGGCGATGAAGTGTTCCTGCTGCTGACCCTGCCGGATTCCAGCGAGCGCCTGCCGGTGGCCGGCAAGGTGGTCTGGGTGACCCCGCTGGGCGCGCAGGGCAACCGCCAGGCCGGCATCGGCGTGCAGCTGGCCGACGGCGTGGACGGTGAGGGCATCCGCAACAAGATCGAGACGCTGCTGGCCGGCACCTCGAGCTCGGACAAGCCCACGCAGACGATGTGAAGATTGTTTGTGAAAACCGTTGACGTGCTCGCTCAAGCCCCTATAATGAGCGGCTCGCAACACGGGCGGTTAGCTCAGCGGTAGAGCATTGCCTTCACACGGCAAGGGTCACAGGTTCGATCCCTGTACCGCCCACCATAAAAATCAAAGTGTTGCAGAAGAACCGGCGAAAGCCGGTTTTTTGTTGTCCTGCAAAGCTCCTGCAAACTGACTTCGCTAATTCGCGTCGTCGATGGCCCTTCTGTTGCGTCCTCCAATCGGAGAGAGCAATTGCGTCAGCCCGGGCCAGCCCCAATGTAATTTCTTGTGGTTGGCCCGTTGACTTAGCCACAACATGTGGTATATCGCCCCTGCCGGGGCGGATGTACAATTGCTTCGCATGGCGCTTAGCGAATGCTTGCGCTGCCGAGTCTGCAGGACATGGCCTGTGGACTCCTGACTACCTCCCCCCTGGAGTGACTGACATGACGTATTCGCCAGCCACCATTGCCAACTATTTCATCGACAAAGCGTCGCGTGAGGTGCGGGCGGTTACGCCTATGCAACTCCTCAAGCTGGTGTATATCGCGCACGGCTGGCATCTCGGGTTCCGTGGTGAGCCACTAATCAACGAGCCCGTCGAGGCTTGGCAGTACGGTCCAGTAATCAAGAGTCTGTACCGTTCGATCAAGCACTATGGGAGCTCAGCAGTGACCGATCGTTTGAGCACTTCTTTCTTCCCATGGGCGGGACCCTCAACGGTTGAGGACCCGAAGGTGGTGAGCTTGCTCGATAGTGTTTGGGAGGGGTACAGCCACTTTGGAGGAATTAAACTCTCCGAAATGACGCATATGAAGGGATCGCCATGGTGGAAGGTTTGGAACGACGAGGGAGGGCATGCTCGGAAGAATGCTGTCATCCCCGATGCGGACATCCAGAAGTTCTACCAGAAGAAGATTCGCGCGCATAAGGAAGGGCACTATGAATCAAGGACGCGGGACCAAGCCCAAGAGCGGCGATTCAAGAGCGAGCGCAAAGCCGTCGACGCCAATTGCTGAAGAAGATGGCTCGGCGGAAGCGAGTACTATCACTGATTCAGCTAAGGATGAAGGGGCTGTAAAGCCCCCCGCACCGGCAAACGGCGACCCGGGGAAAATCGATCCAGATCTAACTCCCGATGGAATGAAAAGGGAGCTCGAGAAGAACGTAGCCGCAAATAGAAGTAAGCGCTGGTGGGCGTTTGCGTTTGTTGGGCTCGTAGTTGCGGCCTTCTTCGCACTGCTTCTTGCTGCTTTCTGCAAGTTATTTTTTGGTACTTATCTGGTCGATGCCATCAAGGCGGCCAACGAGAGCTGGCAGTGGCATGTGCTGGTGTTCCTAGGTGTGTCTCTTGTGCTGCTCGCAGCTATACCACTTTCTCTCAGCTTGGCGATGGTCAAGATGATTGGAGGTGGGGGCCAGGAGGAATCGGGAGCAGCGGTGAAGACTCCGTCTGTTGAACTCGTGAAAGCATTGGCAGACATCTTCAAAGCCGTAGCAGCGTCGATTAAGCCGTAAGACATGCAATGGTTGCGGGTGAGCGGCCTTCCTTTCAGTTGGCGCTGTGTCTCTACGGGACCTGAAGGATCGGATCTAGACATCAAGGAGGTGGGGGATGCAGTTTGCATTGCTTACGATAGATGGAAGTGATCTCGGTGCGGCTCAGGTCGAGCTGTTGCAACCCTCTGAACGAGGTTTGCTGAGGGGGCAGCTCGTATGTAGAACATGTCGTGGTCCGGCGCATTTTCGCCGGAGAAGCACGAATGGAAATGCCGCGTGTTTTGCAGCAAGACATGTCTCCGGCTGTCCCGAGGCGGTGTTGTCTGATTCGCCTTGGCCAGAGCCAGGTGATGAAGAGGTTGCTCGGTGGGAGGCGAATGAAAATGTTATTGCCTTGGCCATCGATGGTGCTGAAGATGCCACTGAACCTGATGATTCAACCGCTCGCGTAAGGACGCCAGGCCAAGGAGCCCACCGGTATGCTAGAACCGGTCCGGCGTTTGGTTCGACCATTCAACGTGGAGCAACGAACTTGCTTCGTCAATTGGTCAACTGGCCTACCTTCAAAACGTCTTCCGTGAACATGCGCCTCCCGAGTGGAGAGCTGGTTCCTGTACACACGTTCTTCTCGCGCGTTAGGGATGCAAGCAGGGAGGGACATGTTGGT
Source organism: Stenotrophomonas capsici (assembly GCF_034961085.1). NCBI lineage: Bacteria > Pseudomonadati > Pseudomonadota > Gammaproteobacteria > Lysobacterales > Lysobacteraceae > Stenotrophomonas > Stenotrophomonas capsici. The sequence continues at coordinate 81,226 of NZ_JAYFUH010000085.1, forward strand.
CATCTGCGTGGATTTTGGGGCCTTGTGCATACGTTGGATGATTGGAATGGGCGCGGCCTGTGGATTAACAGTCCCCCTGCTTACAATTTGGATTCCCTCAGGCTGTTCCTGCCAAGCTCTATTCATCCCGCGATAATCGAAAAGTTTGGGCTAGCGAGTATTGATGAGCTGAGGGGGCGCTACGTGCTGCTAATTGATACTGCGCGAATTTCTGGCGGTAACAGATTTATGGCCGATGTGTATCAGGTGGAGAGGTTTGCGACCATTCCTAAACCCGAGAACGACCCTAACGACTGACCCGCGAAGACAGCGAAGGCTCCCTAATAATCGTATATCTAGGTGATGTTCGCGTCGTTTTCGGTCGATTTTCATTGCTCATTGTGGGCAGCGGCTAGGTAGCATTTACTCGGCGGGGCACGTCACATCTGGGTGCAGAAGATGGGCTGTTGGGTGGCCCGGTCACCGGCATGAGGTATCTGGATCTGTGAGGCTGCCGGCCCGGACTGCAGGTGTTGTTGGGGACACCGCCTGCTGGTCCCTCCTGGCGAATCAGTCGGCCAGCGTTATCGCGGGATTGGCATTGCTGCGGCGGGGGATGTTCTTGCCGGCCGCAGCGGCCTCCCGGATCAGCGACTCTTCCTGGCGCTCCAGCTCCAACTGCTGCGCCTCCAGCCGCTCCTTCTTGCGGTCGTCGGTGATGGTCACCTCGCCCTGGTAGAGGGCTTCAACTTTGGCGCGCAGGCGCTCACGGATGGCGTCGGGGAAGAACTTGCACGCGTAAGCGTGGGCACTGTCGGGATAAGCCGATACGGCAGGGCAGGCGCCGCCAGTGAAGGCGCTTGGCCGAATCTTGACGCTGTTGGCCTCGCGCTCGATGTGAGTATTGATGGCAGCCAGCGCATCATCTTTCGACGGCATGCCGTCGATCAGGTTGCGGATCTCGTCAGCCAGGTCTTCGATCTGGGCGCGGATGCTCGTCGCCTTGGGCAACAAGTAGCTGGTCATGGTCGCAACGGCACCAGACAGTGCGGAATGACGTTCCGAACTGGAACCGTGCAGAATGGCCCCCACAGGAGCCTTCCATGCCAAACCCCTTTTTCGTGCAGCGAATCGATCACGTGGTGTTCCGGGTGGCTGACCTGGAGCGGAGCATTGGTTTCTACGGGGCCGTGCTCGGTTGCGAGGTTGTCCGGCGGCGTGAGCATCTGGGGCTTGTTCACCTGCGTGCTGGTGCGTCGATGATCGACCTGGTGAGCCTGGACGGTCCGCTGGGGTCGCGCGGTGGCGCGGCGGCCGGGAAGGAGGGGCGGAATGTCGATCATCTGTGCCTGCGCATCGCGCCGTTCGATGAGGCCCGCCTTGTCGCTCACCTTGAACAGCACGGCGTCTCGGCGGTGGGCAAGGCCGAGGTCAATTTCGGTGCCGAGGGCGATGGCCTTTCGCTGTACTTCCTCGACCCGGACGGGAACACGATCGAGCTGAAGGGGCCGTCTGAAAACTGAGGCGCGATTTGTTTCCGGGAACAGGGGGCAGAGCCAGGTTCATGTTGGCATGGGCGCCTGTACCGGGGTCTGATTGTGGCAATGGTTCATCAAGGGATGCGACTGCGTGAAAAGCCCCGGCCAACTGATGGCTATTTCAATCAAGAAAGTCCTGCTGCCCGCGTTGCGCCAGCGCGGCTTCGGCGGTAGCGGCGTGGCACACTTCGTTCGCGCCAGTGACGCTCACCGCGACTTCCTGTCGATCCAGTACTGGACGTATGGCGGTAGCTTCATCCTGGAGTTCAGCCGCGTTCCCGCGGCTTGGGTTGATCCGGAGTCCGGCGAAGCGCCGAAGAGGGTGTTCGAGACGGACCCGCTGTTGAGAAAGCGCTTGATCGATACGGAACAGCACAAGGATTTCCGCGGCTTCAGTTTCAAGGCTTTCGGCAGCGAGCAAAGCCGGTACGACCAGTTGGCGGCCTCCGTTGTTGCATTGTTGCCGCAGATCGAGGCGTGGCTGGAGGACGGGATCCAAGGGCCGAATATCCACTGAAATGCGGCGTCACCCTGCTGGTCTGCGGCGGACTGTCGTGTTGAAACCGCCTGGCCAGCGTCGGCGGGTGGCGTAGCCGGTAAGCGCAGCGCAGGGGTGCCATGACGCATGCGGGTGCGAGGCACTCACTCTGACTTGCAGGCCGCGTGCTCGGAACGTTGAGCGTCCGGGTGCCGTGCGTTCCCTCGAACGAGTGGTGCTGGGCGCTAGGCTTGGCGACCCACCGACGTCACATCGACTTCAGGCGCCAGTCGGCGTCTACTTGCATCTCCGTCTTTCTCCAATCGCGAGTGCAATGAATGAATCCTTCGGCTTCCTATTCCTGCCTGCTGCAGACGCCTTCGGTGCAGACGTACCGCGCGCTTCGGGTGGGTGCCGGATTGAGTGCAAAGAGCGATACGGCGGCCGAGCGCGGCTTGCCCAATACCTTGTTCGCGGTGCAGGTGCTGCACGGCGATGAGGTGATCGGGATGGGCCGGGTGATCGGTGATGGCGGCTGTTTCTACCAGGTGGTGGATATCGCGGTGCTGCCCGCGCACCAGGGGCAGGGGCTGGGCAAGCGGATCATGGGCGAGATCATGAAGTACATCGAGGCCGAGGTGCCGGCCAGCGGTTACGTCAGTTTGATCGCCGACGGGCAGGCGCAGGACCTGTATGCGCAGTTTGGGTTTGTCCTTACCGCCCCGCGGTCGGTGGGAATGGCGTACCTGCGGCGCTAACCGGGGCGAGGTGCGCAGCGGGATTGCCGGTCCCGCTGCGCCGGGTTTATCCGGGCTGCGCTGCGAGGGGAATGGCCGTTGTTTCGTCCCGGCCTCCGGGTCAGGGACACCGGTTCCCGTTCGGCGGGCAGGGCCCGGGGCGGTTTCACTCGGCTTTCCGCATTCAGCAGGCTATCTTTACGCCCGCCCGCGAGGGGCCGGTGTCCCTAGCCTGGCGGGCAGAGTATTCCAGGGCGGTGGGTAGCCGCCGATAGCCAGTGCACGGTCGTGCGGAGGTGGGTGTGGTCCAGGAAGGGAAGCAGCGCATGCGCCGCGTGTTGGGTGGTGTGGGCGGAGCGTTGTTGGCGCTGTGTTGCCTGTTGGTGGGTATCTGGGGCGGCTTCGCGCTGTGGTACCAGTTCCCCGGGGGCGTGGTGGCGCGGGTGGTGGCGATCCTGGTGTGGTGCGTGCCCAGCATATGGGCGGTGCGCGCCGGCTTTTCGCCCCGGCGGCGCTGGCATTCGCTGGCGGTGTTCGGCGGGGTGTTCGCGCTGATGCTGGCGTGGTGGTCGACCATCACCCCGCTGCAGGACCGTGACTGGGCCGACGACGTGGCCCAGCCGCTGCACGCGCGCATCGAGGGCGACCGGCTGGTGATCGACAACGTGCGCGACTTCCAGTGGCGCAGCAAGACCGATTACGACGTGCGCTGGGAGCGGCGCGAGTACGACCTGTCACAGGTGCAGTCGGTGGACATGATCCTGTCCTACTGGATGGGCCCGGCCATCGCCCACACGCTGGTGTCCTTCGGCTTCGCCGATGGCCGGCAGCTGGTGTTCTCGCTGGAGATCCGCAAGGAGCAGGGGGAGTCGTTCTCGGCGCTGGGCGGGTTCTTCCGCAAGTTCGAGGCGGTGCTGGTGGCCTCGGACGAGCGCGACATCGTGCAGGTGCGCAGCAACGTGCGCGGCGAGGATGTCTACCTGTACCGGTTGCAGGGGCTGACACCGGAGAAGATGCGCGAGCTGTTGCGTTTCTACGTGGAGCGCGGACAAGCGTTGGAGCAGGCCCCGGCGTTCTACAACACGCTTACCAGCAACTGCACCACGGTGGTGTTCGAGCTGATGCGACGCATCGTGCCGGGCCTGCCGCTGGATTACCGCTTGTTGGCCTCCGGCTACCTGGCCGAATATGCGCAGGATGTCGGCGGGCTGACCCCGGGTGTTCCCTACGAACACCTGCACCGGCTTGGCCGCATCACCCAGCGGGCACGCCAAGCCGATGATGGCCCCGATTTCTCGGCACGGATACGCCAGGGCGTACCCGGCATCTCCCCCCAAGGAAACGTTCCATGAGTCCCATTGCGCAAGCATGGATGCGCCGGCTGCTGCCGGTGATGGCGGTCGCGGCGCTGCTGCTGTCCAGCGGCTGCGCGATGGTGAAGATGAAGTCGGTCACGGCCACCGACCACGTGGCGCTCAAGCGCGGCGACATCCTGACCGACGGCAAGCTCAGCGCGTTGTCGCAGGAAGCGCTGTCGGTGATCGGCCTGACCGCCAGTGCCTGCGGCAAGGACCTGCCGGCCTGCCGGCAGACCGTGGCGACCATCGACGGGCTGCAGACCGAGCAACGGCTCTCGACGCTGGCCGAGCTATGGATGCAGGAGGCCCTGGCGGTCACGCCCAAGTCCAAGCCCGGGCAGCCGCCGGAGCTGTCACCCGCGGCACTGGACGCCTGGCTGGAAACGGCGCGCTATTCCTATGCGTACCTGTTCTTCAGTGGCCGCACGCCGGCGCAACGGGCACTGGAAGACCGCCTCACCCAGGTGCGTGACTACTACAACTACGCCACCGAGCAGGCCTCGTCGGTGGTGTTCCAGCGCAGCAAGGCGCGGGCGCTGGAAGGCGAGGACCTGACCAAGCCGGTGCAGGTGGACAGCTGGACCATCCGCAGCGAGTTCGACCAGCTCAACCTGACCGGCATCCCCAGCCAGCTGGTGGCCGCCTCGTCGGTGAGCTTTGCCGGCCTGCGCAGTTCCTACCGTCGCGACGGTTTCGGCGCCGAGCTGGTGGTGGTGCTGGAGAAAGCGCCACTGGCGGTGCCGGTGGAAGGCGAGGGCGGGCCGACCCTGCCGGTGTTCAGCGAGATGCCGGCGATCAACGCGACCACGCTGCTGTACTTCAGCGGTGACACGCTGGAGGAAGTATTGGCCACGCGCGACATCCGCCTGGAGGCGTACTCGCCCGACCTCACCAGCACCATCATGCTGCGCGGCCAGGAAGTGCCGCTGGCGGCGAACTTCACCGCCGCCTACGGCGTATGGCTTGCCCAATCGGGGTTCGCCACCGAGTCGTTGCGCACGCTGTTTGGCCGCGGCGAGGGCATCCGCGAGCCGCATATCTACCTGATGCAGCCGTACGACCCGAACCGCCGCATCATCTTCATGCTGCACGGGTTGGCCAGCAGCCCGGAGGCCTGGGTGAACCTGGCCAACGAGATCATGGGCGACCCGGAGATGCGCCGGCACTACCAGGTGTGGTCGGTGTACTACCCGACCAACGCGCCGATCGCGTTGAACCGGTACACGGTGAGCAACGCGTTCAACCAGACCTTGAAGCACTTCGACCCCAACGGCACCGCGCCGGCCACGCATGACATGGTGTTCATCGGCCACAGCATGGGCGGGGTGATCGCGCGGCTGATGCTCAGCAGTTCCGGCGATGTGCTGTGGAACGACGCGGTGCAGCGCTTCAAGCTGGAGGGCGACCGGCTGACGCGGGTGCAGGGCCGGCTCGGGCCGCTGCTGAACTTCACCCCGCAGCCGAACGTGGAACGGGCGATCTTCATCGCGTCCCCGCACAAGGGCACCGATGCGGCGGGCAACCGGCTGGGGCGGATGATCGGCCGGCTGGTGCGGTTGCCGTTCACCATCCTGGGCAAGTTCGGCGAAGTGTTCCTGGAGCTGCAGGAGCCCGGCGAGGCCGGCAAGAAGCCGAAGGAACCGCAGGTCGGCAACAGCATCGAGAACCTCAAGGCCAGCGACCCCTTCATCCGGAAGTCGGCGGACCTGCCGATCGCGCCGGGCCTGAAGTACCACTCGATCATCGCCCAGCGCAAAGCCGACGTGCCCACCGCGCAGTCCGATGACGGGCTGGTGCCGTACTGGAGCGCGCACCTGGACGGCGCGCTGTCGGAGAAGGTGGTGATCTCCGGCCACAGCGTGCAGGAAACCCCGGAGGCGGTGCTGGAAGTGCGGCGCATCCTGCGCGAGGACCTGCGCGAGGTGGACGGCGTGCAGCACTGAGCGCGCCACCCCCGGCATCAACGAACAAGGCCACCGCGAGGTGGCCTTGTTCGTTGCGCAAGCGGGTCAGATGGCCGCTTCGATGCCCGGCATCGCAAGCCGCGAGCGGGTCAGTGCCATGCCCAGGTTGGCGGTGCGGCGGCAGACGAACACCATCACGTAGTCCGGGTAGCGCTTGCCGCGCATGAAGATGTGGATCAGGTTCTCGCTGTTGACGATGATTTCCTGAAAGTAATGTGCGCCTTCCTGCTCCTGCAGGCCACGGGCGCGGCGGAACATCTGCTCGATGCTGCGGATGTTCGGGCCCTGGTACAGGTCGGCGGTGGCGGCGGCGACCAGGTCCAGCACTTCGCGCGGATGCGAATCGACGGTACGGACCGAGAGCAGCATGCCGGAGCTGATGTCGACGTAACCGGCGGCCACGCATTCGGGAACGGAGGCAACGGCCTGTTGCAGGGTGGTATCGAGGGACATGGGGGTGGTTCCTTGAGGGGGAGGCAAACGCAATGCGCGCGGGCCGGGAGGCCCGCGTGCGGAAAGGGGGGAGTCAGCAGGCGCGGATCAGCAGGTTTTCTTCGAGGGCGTGCAGCAGGTCTTCCTGCTCGCGCGATTGCACGAAGCCCGGTTCCAGGGTGCGCAGGCGGCGCAGTGCTTCGTCGGCGGTGAGCCCTTCGCGGACCAGCCATGCCGCCAGCACCATGCCGGTGCGGCCGAGCCCGGCCAGGCAATGCACGGCGACGACTTCGCCCTCGCGCAGCATCACTTCGATCTTGGCCAGCAGCAGCTTGGCCCACAGCAGCGGCGGTGCGCCGCGGTCGGCGATACCCAGGTGGTAGCTGCGCAGGCCGTGCGGGGCCAGCAGCGCGTCGGGCATCGGGTTTTCGGTCAGGTTGACCAGCACGGTGACGCCCATGCCGCGCAGCAGGGCCAGGTCGTGGTCGGCTGCGAACACCACGCCCGGCATCGGGCAACCGGCGAGCTTGCCGGGTACCAGCCAATGGAAGCCATTGGGGCCACGGCGCGACGGCGTCGCCGGCAGGCGGACCGGTTGCACGACGGGTGCCGGAGCGGGTGGCGGCGCAACCTCCGCTGAGGGAGCGACCTGCAGCGGGGCAGGGGGGGGCACGTTGTCGGCCAGTTCCTCGGCGCGCGCGTCCGGCGCCGGCACATGGCAGCTGCCGGTGCGCAGGAACTGCGCCAGTACCGGGTGCTGCATGGCGTTGCTGAAGAAGGCGGCCGTGTCGGCATCCACCTGCACGTGGCCGCCGGCCAGCAGGATCACCCGCGAGGCGATGCGGCGGGCCTGGCCCTGGTGGTGCAGGGTGACCAGGCAGGCATGGTCACGGCCCAGGCGTTCGATCAGGCCGAGCACGACCTCGGCCTCGTGCGGCTCCAGTTCGCTGGTGGGCTCGTCGATCAGCAGCAGCGGGCTGCCGCTGAAGGCCGCGCGGACGATGGCCAGCTGGCGGGCAAGCACGCGCGGCAGGTCGATGACCCTGTGCGACAGGTGCTCGACCAGGGCGTCGGCGGCCAGTGCCTGCAGGCGCGCGACGATGTCCTCGCGCAGGATGTGCTGGCTGCCCCCAGGATGCTGGCGCAGTGCGGCGGCCAGGTTTTCCTGCACGCTGAAGCCCAGTTCGCGTGGCTGCTGGTGGACCAGCACCGGCGGCCGTTGCGCGGCCTCCAGCGGTGCGCCGTTGAACAGCAGCCGCCCCCAGCGTTCGCCGTGGGCGTTGTGCTGGCCCGACAGTGCCTGCAGCAGCGAGGACTTGCCGGTGCCTCCGGGACCCATCAGCACCACGATGCCGGGGCCGTCCAGGGTCAGGTCGAGGTGGGCCAGCACCGTACGGCGGCCACGGCTCATGCCCCAGCCTTCCAGCTGCAGCAACGAGGGGACAGCAGTTTGAACAGGGGAGGTCATGGAACCTTGTCCGACGCAGACCGCATCCGGCGGGCGCGGGCGGAAGAGGGAAAGGCGGGCAGTATGGTTTGCCTCAAATCCCTGTCAATTTGACTTTGTGTTGACGCGCATCAACATCCGTGAATAGGGAGGGGGCGCCGGGTATTGTCCGAAAGCCCTGCTATCCAATTGATGTGGAAGGGAAAAGGTGGCTGGCCGATAGGTCATGGCCTTGTCCTGCCAATGTCATCGGGCCGGCCCCGACGTCACATTTCCGGTTTCGGCCGGATTCAGAAATTTCGCGCGAAACGCACCGTCCCCTGCGCGGTTGGCGCAGCCACCTGCAGTTCCAGCCGCAACTGGTCGCGGGGATGGGCATCGAGCACGCCGATCAGGTCGGTATAGGGGCCGGTCCGGACTTCACGCAGCAGCACCTGCTGGCGTTGGCCAGACAGGTCGGTCGCGGTGGCCTGCACGCTGCCGCCGGCCGGCAGCTCCTCGCCGTTGCTGAGCTGGCGCAGCGCGACCACCAGCAGGGCGCGGTCGGCTTCGCGGTTGACGCCGTAGCTGCGGGCGACCGCCTCGTTCATGGCCAGCGTGGGCAGCAGGTTGTAGTGCACGCGCAGGCTGCCCAGGTCGGCATGCCCCGGTTGTGGCTGCACCGGCGAGGCCGGGCGCGGGGTTTCCTGCGCCGAGCAGGCGGCCAATGACAGCACGGCGGACAACAGCAGCAGCGGGAACCGGGACATGCGGACCTCCGGGTGGGCGGTGGGGTCAGTCGTTGGCGGCGGAGAGCTCGCGGCCACGGCGGGTGGCCGCGTCGATGGCGCGGGCGGTCAGTGCTTCGAAGCCGCCGGCCTGGAAGGTCTCGATGGCGGCCTGGGTGGTGCCCCCCGGCGAGGTGACGCGGCGGCGCAGCTCGGCCGGCGCCTCGCCGGCCTCGGTGAGCATGCGCGCCGCACCGAGCACGGTGTCCAGCACCAGCGTGCGCGCGGCCTCGGCGGGCAGGCCCTGCTCGAGCGCGGCTGCCTCCATCGCCTCGGCCAGCAGGAACACATAGGCCGGACCGCTGCCGGACACGGCGGTCACCGCATCCATCCTGGCTTCCTCGTCGATCCACACCGTGCGCCCGGCGCTGGCCAGTACCTGTTCGGCCTGCGCGTGCTGGCTGGCCGAGACGCGTGCGTTGGCGAACAGCCCGGTCACGCCGGCACCGAGCAGGGCCGGGGTGTTGGGCATGGCGCGTACGACCGCCTGGTCGCCGCCCAGCCAGCGGTCCAGCTGCCCGGCGGTGATGCCGGCGGCAATCGAGACCACCACCGGCTGCCGTGCCGCGGCGTGGGCGGCCAGCTCGCCGCAGACCGCGCGCATCACCTGCGGCTTGACCGCCATCAACCACAGCCCGGCTTGGCCGGCGGCACCGGCGGCGCCCTCGTGGACGTTCACGCCGAAGTCCTGCTGCAGTGCCTCGCGCAGCGCCTGCACCGGTTCGGCGACGTGGATGCGGGTGGCCGGCATGCCGCGCCGGACCAGCCCGGCGATCAGGCTGCGGGCCATGTTGCCGCCGCCCACGAAGGCGATGTCGGTGTCGGGAAGGGCGGCGTGCGGCGTGCTGGTCATCGTGGAATCTCGGTTGGATCAGGGAGTCGGGCGTTGGCCGAACAGCGCGGTACCCACCCGCACCATGGTCGAACCGGCGGCGATGGCCTCGGCGAAATCGCTGCTCATGCCCATCGACAGAGTATCCACGTGGGCATGGCGGGCGGCCAGCGCGTCGAACAGGCCGCGCATGCGGGTGAAGGCGGCCTGGCGCCTGTCGCGCTCGGGGAACGGGGCCGGGATGGCCATCAGGCCGCGCAGGCGCAGCCGCGCATGCGCGGCGATGGCCTCGGCCAGCGCCGGGACCTGCGCCGGCTGGCAGCCGTGCTTGCTGTCCTCGTCGTCGATGTTCACCTGGATCAGCACATTCAGCGGCGGCAGCGCCGGCGGCCGGTGCCGTGCCAGGGCCTCGACCAGCTTGGGCCGGTCCACGGTCTGCACCCAGTGGAAGCTGCGCGCGGCCACCTCGGCCTTGTTCGACTGCAGGTGGCCGATCAGGTGCCATTCCAGCGCCAGCGCGGCCAGTTCCTGGATCTTGGCGGCCGCTTCCTGCACGTAGTTTTCACCGAACGCGCGCTGACCTTGTGCGGCCAGCGCGGCGATCGCCGCGGCCGGCTGCAGCTTGGAAACGGCCAGCAGGCGGACCGGCTGGCCAGGCCGGGAAACAGCGTCGATCTGCTGCTGGAGTGAGGCCAGGGACACGGTTTGCAAAGACATCAACCTCTTACGCGGGAAGGCTATACTGCCCGCCAGGGGAAACACCTTCCAGATACTCGCAACGCAGGGGACATAGCGGCGTATGGATATCGCTGAACTTTTGGCGTTCTCGGTCAAGAACAAGGCCTCGGACCTCCATCTCTCGGCCGGCTTGCCGCCGATGATCCGTGTCGACGGTGACGTCCGTCGCATCAACATTCCCGCGCTGGACCACAAGCAGGTGCACGCGCTGGTCTACGACATCATGTCGGACAAGCAGCGGCGCGACTTCGAAGAGTTCCTCGAGGTCGACTTCTCCTTCGAGATCCCGTCGCTGGCGCGCTTCCGCGTCAATGCCTTCAACCAGAACCGCGGCGCCGGTGCGGTGTTCCGTACCATTCCCTCCGAAGTGCTCACGCTGGAAGACCTTGGCTGCCCGCCGATCTTCCGCCAGCTGATCGAGCAGCCGCAGGGCCTGATCCTGGTGACCGGACCGACCGGCTCGGGCAAGTCGACCACGCTGGCTGCGATGATCGACCACATCAACAAGAACGAATACGGCCACATCCTCACCGTCGAGGACCCGATCGAATTCGTGCACACCTCGCAGAAGTGCCTGATCAACCAGCGCGAGGTGCACCGCGACACGCACGGCTTCAACGAGGCCCTGCGCTCGGCGCTGCGTGAAGACCCGGACATCATCCTGGTCGGCGAATTGCGTGACCTGGAAACCATCCGCCTGGCGCTGACCGCCGCGGAAACCGGCCACCTCGTGTTCGGCACCCTGCACACCAGCTCGGCGGCCAAGACCATCGACCGTATCATCGACGTGTTCCCGGCCGGCGAGAAGCCGATGGTGCGCTCGATGCTGTCCGAATCGCTGCGCGCGGTGATCTCGCAGGCGCTGCTGAAGAAGGTGGGCGGCGGCCGTATCGCCTCGCACGAAATCATGGTGGCCACCCCGGCCATCCGCAACCTGATCCGCGAAGACAAGGTGGCGCAGATGTATTCGTCCATCCAGACCGGTCAGCAGGTGGGCATGCAGACCCTGGACCAGAACCTGCAGGACCTGGTCAAGCGCAGCCTGATCACCCGCAATCAGGCCAAGGAATACGCCAAGGACAAGCGGCTGTTCGAGTAAGCAGGCAAGGCGGGGCAGGGGCCCGGCAACGGTGCATGGCACCGGCCGCAACCTGCCTCCAGTCGTCGCAACCCTGTTTCGTGACCACCCTTATTGGCTCCGAGGGAGCATGCCATGAGCACCATTGATTTCACCTCGTTCCTCAAGCTGATGGCGCACCAGAAAGCGTCGGACCTGTTCATCACCGCCGGCATGCCGCCGTCGATGAAGGTCAACGGCAAGCTGTCGCCGATCACCCAGACCCCGCTGACCAGCCAGCAGAGCCGCGACCTGGTGCTGAACGTGATGACGCCGGCACAGCGCGAGGAATTCGAGAAAACCCACGAGTGCAACTTCGCCATCGGCGTGTCCGGCGTGGGCCGTTTCCGCGTGAGCTGTTTCTACCAGCGCAACCAGGTGGGCATGGTGCTGCGTCGCATCGAGACGCGCATTCCCACCGTGGAGGAGCTGAACCTGCCGGCGGTGATCAAGACGCTGGCCATGACCAAGCGCGGCATCATCCTGTTCGTCGGCGCCACCGGCACCGGCAAGTCGACCTCGCTGGCGGCCATGATCGGCTACCGCAACCAGAACTCCAGCGGCCACATCATCACCATCGAGGACCCGATCGAATTCGTGCACAAGCACGAAGGCTGCATCGTCACCCAGCGTGAAGTGGGCATCGACACCGACAGCTGGGAGGCGGCGCTGAAGAACACCCTGCGCCAGGCGCCGGACGTGATCATGATCGGCGAAATCCGTACCCGCGAGGGCATGGACCACGCCATCGCCTTCGCCGAAACCGGCCACCTGGTGTTGGCCACGCTGCACGCCAACAACGCCAACCAGGCGATGGACCGCATCATCAACTTCTTCCCGGAAGACCGCCGCAACCAGCTGTTGATGGACCTGTCTCTGAACCTCAAGGGCGTGGTCGCGCAGCAGCTGGTGCCCAAGCCCGACGGCAAGGGCCGTCGCGTGGCGATGGAAATCCTGCTGGGCACGCCGCTGGTGCAGGACTACATCCGCGACGGCGAGATCCACAAGCTCAAGGAAGTGATGAAGGACTCGGTGCAACTGGGCATGAAGACCTTCGACCAGAGCCTGTTCGAGCTGTACCAGGCCGGCGAGATCAGCTACGACGACGCACTGCGCTACGCCGACTCGCAGAACGAGGTGCGCCTGCGCATCAAGCTCTCGCAGGGGGGCGATGCCAAGACCCTGTCGCAGGGTCTGGATGGTGTGGAGATCGCCGAGGTCCGTTGAGGGCTGGAGGCGAGTGGAAAGGCTGGTCCTGCGGAAGCGGGACTGGCCTTTTTGTTTTGGAGTACTGCGCGAACGGCGTACCCCTCCCCGGCCCTCCCCTTGCTGCGCAAAGGGAGGGGGAGAGGCCGCATTACTGCGCAGAAAATGGTGTTGCTGCCGCCTGATCGATCGCAGGAACAGCCCCCCTCCCTTTGCGCAGCAAGGGGAGGGTTGGGGAGGGGTGCTCTTCGCTCGATTTCCCCGCGAAGCAAAGGGGATGGCCGGGAAGGGGGGAGGCGCTTTCCAGCCCATCCCCGCTTCGCGGCTGAAGCCGCTCCTACCCGGTCTTCAGCCCTTCAACCACTTCGGCTTGAGCTTCAGCACCCGTGCGTACACCGGGCAGCTTTCGTGGTGCGCACCGGGCAGGTAGCCCAGGCTCATCAGGAACTCGCCGGTGATCTCGCCGCCGGTGAAACGGAAGGTTTTCTTGAACAGCTTCACCCATTCGGCCTTGCTCAACGGGTGGTGCGCGTCCAGCCAGGCCGAGAAGCCGCCATGGGATCGGCGCAGCCCCTGGATCACCTGCGCATTGTGGATCGCGGCCTGCACCTTGAGCCGGTTGCGGATGATCGCCGCATCACCCATCAGGCGGGCCACGTCGGCCTCGCCGTAGGCGGCCACGGTGTCCACGTCGAAGCCGTCGTAGGCGGTACGGAAACCCTCGCGCTTGCGCAGGATGGTTTCCCAGCTGAGCCCGGCCTGGTTGATCTCCAGCAGCAGGCGCTCGAACAGCTCGCTTTCCGCATGCTGCGGAAAGCCGTACTCATTGGCGTGGTAATGGTCGTGAACGGGATGGCCGGGAGCGATGTCGCAGTACGTGGGCATGGGCGCGGATCAGCAGGGACGTGGCCCGATTATCGCCGCTGCACGCCCCGGACACGCGTAACCGCTAGAATATGCGCCATGTCCGCGCTGTCCCTGCCCCTGTCCAACCACCTGCTGGTCGCCCTGCCGTCCCTGGCCGATGGCACGTTCGCGCGCAGCGTCGCGCTGATCTGCCAGCACGACGAGAACGGCGCCATGGGCGTGGTCGTCAACCAGGCCTCCGATTTCACGCTGGGCGAGGTCTTCGAACAGATGGAGATCGACTGCGACGACGGTGACCTGCGCGCGGCGCCGGTGCTCAATGGCGGGCCGGTGCATACCGAACGTGGCTTCGTCATCCATGACGACGCGCGCGCTTGGGATTCCAGCCTGACCGTTGCCGACGGCCTGTACCTGACCACCTCGCGCGACATCCTCGAGGCCATGGCCATCGGCCAGGGGCCGCGCAACGCGCTGGTGACCCTGGGTTGCGCCGGCTGGGGGGCCGGGCAACTGGAACAGGAACTGGCCGACAACAGCTGGCTGACCGTACCGGCCGATGCCGCGTTGCTGTTCGCCACGCCGCTGGAAGAACGCTGGCAGTTGGCCGCCGCGCGGATCGGCGTGGACCTGTTCCGCCTGACCGGGTACAGCGGCCGTGCCTGAGCCGGCCCGCCTGTCCACCGACAGCACCGTACTCGGCTTCGACGTCGGCTCGCGCCGCATCGGCGTGGCCATCGGCAGCGCCTTCGGCGTCGGTGCACGCGCCATCGCCGTGGTTGACGTGCATGCCAACGGACCGGACTGGACCACGCTGGACCGCCTGCACAAGGAGTGGCGGCCGCAGGGCCTGATCGTCGGCGACCCGCTGACCCTGGAGGGCGAGGACCAGCCCAACCGCAAGCGCGCGCATGCCTTCGCCCGGCAGTTGCAGCAGCGCTACAAGTTGCCGGTGCTGCTGGTCGACGAGCGCTCCAGCTCGGTCGAGGCCGCACACCGTTTTGCCGTCGAGCGCGCCGAAGGCCGCAAGCGCCGCCGTGATGCCGCCAACCTCGATGCCGTGGCCGCCGCGGTCATCATCGAGCGCTGGCTGTCGGCGCCGCACGACGCCACCCCCATTTCCTGACTGCCGAAGATCTCCCGCCATGACTGCTGCGCAACTCGATGACCAAGGACGCCTCCGCCACCTGCTGACCCTGGAAGGGTTGCCTCGAGAGACCCTGCTGCAGCTGCTCGACCGCGCCGGCCAGATCCGTGACGCGGCGGTGGGCCGGATCAGCAACAAGCGCGCGGTGCTGGCCGGTACCGCGGTGTGCACGCTGTTCTTCGAACCGTCCACGCGCACCCGCAGTTCGTTCCAGCTCGCCGCGCAGCGGCTGGGCGCGGACGTGCTCAATTTCGATGCCTCCACCTCGTCCACGCGCAAGGGGGAAACCGCCTGCGACACGCTGAAGAACCTGGAAGCGATGGGCGTGCGCGGCTTCGTCATCCGCCATCCGGACGACGGCGCGGTGGCGGCGCTGGCCGCCGCGGCCGGCGAGGGCACCGCGCTGGTCAACGCCGGTGACGGTCGCAGCGCGCACCCGACCCAGGGCCTGCTCGACATGCTGACCCTGCGTCAGGCCAAGGGGCCGGACTTCTCCAAGCTCAAGGTGGTGATCGTCGGCGACGTGAAGCACTCGCGCGTGGCCCGCACCGACCTGCATGCGATGCGCACGCTGGGCGTGGGCGAGATCCGCGTGTGCGGCCCGCAGTCGTTGCTGCCCGATGATGAAACCCTCAAGGGCTGCGTGGTCGGACAGGACTTCGACGCGCTGCTGGAAGGTGCCGATGCGCTGATGATGCTGCGCCTGCAGCGCGAGCGCATGGAAGAAGGGCTGGTGCCGTCGCTGGAGCAGTACCACGCGCAGTACGGGCTGACCAACGAGCGCCTGAAGCGTGCCGGCAAGGACGCGGCGGTGCTGCACCCGGGCCCGATCAACCGCGGCGTGGAAGTCACCGACGAAGTGGCCGACGGCCCGCAGTCGTGGGTGCTGCGCCAGGTCGCCAATGGCGTGGCGGTGCGCATGGCGGTGCTGGAAACCTTGCTGGGTTGATGCCGGCTGCCGCGGCAGGAGCGGTCTCGGCCGCGAAGCCAGGATTCCATCCGCTCCACCGTTGATCGCCCCAACCGTAGGCGTCACTTCCCGCCGGCACGCTCCCGCAGCTGCTGGATGTAGGTCAGCTCCTGCAGCGCGACCGGGTTGTCGGGTTCCAGTTCCAGCGATTGCTCGTAATGGGATTGTGCCGACGGCAGGTCGCCCAGCTCGATCAGCGAGAACCCCACGCCGCGCAGCGCCAATGCCTGCAGATGCGCGGCCTCGGGATGGCTGCGGGTCAGTTCCAGCGCCTGCTGGTAGCTGGCCAGCGCACCACGCCAGTCCTTGCGCTGGTTGAAGGCGATGCCGCGTTCGGTCAGCACGTCGGCCTCATACGGGGCAGTTGCCTGGGCCTGGTCCAGCCACTGCATGGCCTGGTCGGTGTCGTGGTACTCCACGGCGATGTAGGCCAGCTGCTTGTAGGCATCGGCGCAGGCCATGTCCAGCCAGTCCAGCGGCGTGCCGTCGTTGTGGTCGGCCAGGTACAGCTCGTACTGTCGTTGGGTACGGAAGCTCACCGCACGTCGCCCGGCGGCCGCCCGATAGGCATCGCAGTGCTGGGCGACCTCCAGCAACGCAACGCGCGCCTGCGCGTTGTCACCTTTCAGGCTCTGCTCGACCGATTGCTGGACCGATGCCCGTAACTCCCTGCCCAGGCCCGGCTCGGCGGGGCGCGGGGCGACCGGCGCGGTGGTCAGCTTCCACGGGCCGGTTTCGGTCTGTGCGAAGGCGAGGTTGCAGCACAGTCCGAGCGTGACGATCAACAACAGGCGCATACAACCCCCCGGTGCAGTGGCGTTGCCGGCGAGCTTTGCACGCCGTGGTCGCCGTTGCCAGTGGTTCGCCTCAGCTGTCGCGCGGTGCCATCGCCAGGATGGCCAACTGCTGTTGGGCTTCCTCGTTGCCCGCGTCGGCGGCGGCCTTGACCTCCTGCAGCGACGGGTGCATCACCACCAGCAGCGGGTACTCGCACTGCGGGCAGGTGTATTCGGTCTGCTCGTCGTGCAGCTCCATCTCCATCTGCCGAGAGCTTCCCTGCCATTCGCAGGCCGGGCAGGCATGGTTCTGGTCGCGCCAGCCGGGCTGGTAGTAATCGGTGACGGTGGTGGTCATGGGGGGTGCCTGCGGATGGGCTGCGGAGTGTAGTACGTCAGGCTTCACGTCATCCGGGAGGTCGCGGGCAGCCAGGTCGCCGGGGCGTCGCGGATGCACGACGCCCCGCTGCAATCAATGCAGCAGCACCAGCGTGGCCAGGCCCAGGAAGGTGAAGAAGCCCATCGTGTCGGTCACGGCGGTCAGGAAGATGCCGCTGGCCAGCGCCGGATCGAAGCCCAGCCGCTTGAGCGTCAGCGGCACCAGTACGCCGGCCGAGGCGGCGAACAGCAGGTTGCAGGTCAGGGCCACGGCGATCACCAATGACAGCCCTGGCATGTGGAACCAGGCCAGCACGATCAGGCCCAGGATCGAGCCGAGCAGCAGGCCGTTGAGCAGCGCCACGCGCAGTTCCTTCCACAGCAGGGTGCGTGCGTTGGACGCGCCCACCTGGCCCAGCGCCAGGCCGCGCACCATCAGCGCCAGTACCTGGGTGCCAGCGTTGCCGCCAAGACCGGCGACGATCGGCATCAGCACGGCCAGCGCCACCAGCTTGTCGATGGTGCCTTCGAAATGGCCGACCACGCTGGAGGCCAGGAACGCGGTGCACAGGTTGATCGACAGCCACATCAGGCGCCGGCGCATGGCGCGCCAGACCGGGCTGAACAGGTCCTCGTCCTCGTCCAGGCCGGCCGCGCCCAGCACCTGGTGCTCGGCCTGGCCACGGATGATGTCGACCACGTCGTCGATGGTGATGCGGCCGATCAGGATGTTGTTGTCATCCACCACCGGTGCCGACACCCAGTCATGGTCGGAGAACTGGCGGGCCACTTCGTCGGCGCTCTCGCCGACGTCGATGGCCGGCTGCTCGTCGTCGATCAGGCGGTTGATCGGGGTGGTGTCCTCGTGGGTCACCAGCGAGGCCAACGACAACCGGCCCAGGTACTGGTGACGACGGCTGACCACGAACAGGTGGTCGGTATGGTCCGGCAGCTCGCCGCGCAGGCGCAGGTAACGCAGCACCACGTCGACGTTGACGTCGGCACGCACGGTGACCACGTCCGGGTTCATCAGGCGGCCGGCGGTGTCTTCCGGATAGGACAGCACCTGCTCGAGCCGCTCGCGGTTCTCGCGGTCCATCGACTTGAGCACTTCGTCGATGACGGTGTCGGGCAGGTCCTCGACCAGGTCGGCCAGGTCGTCGATGTCCAGGTCTTCGACCGCGGCGATGATCTCGTCCGGGTCCATGTCCGCCAGCAGGCTCTCGCGCACGTCGTCGCCGACGTGCACCAGCACCTCGCCGTCATCCTCGGCGTCGACCAACCCCCACACCACCTCGCGCTTGCCCGGCGGCAGCGATTCGAGCAGGTTGCCGATCTCGGCCGGCGAAAGAGTGTTGACCAGGCGGCGTACGGGGCCAAGCCGGCCGCTGTCGAGCGCATCGGAAAGCAGACGCAGCTGTCGTGCGGTCTTGTCGTGGCGTACCGCTTCGGCCATGCGCTGCTCCCGGGAATGAAAAGGCCGCTATCCGGGGCAAGGATGCGGCATCGGCGGTGTTGAGCCCGTCATTATCGCGTGCACGGCGTGCCGATGCACAGGTGCCGGGGCATCGGAATCAGTCGCGGGCGTTGCCGTTGATCCAGCGCTCGATGCCACGCCGGTCGCGGGCGGCCAGCAGTTGCGGTGCCTGCGCGCGCAGGCCGGTAAGGTCCACTTCGCGGATGGCGCGGCGCACCTCCAGCAGGGTGCCGGGGTGCAGGCTGAACTCGGTCAGGCCCAGCGCCAGCAACATTGCCGTCATCTGCGCGTCACCGGCGATCTCGCCGCACACCGCCACCGGGGTCTGGTGGCGTCGCGCGGTCTCGATCACCTGCCACAGCAGCCGCAGCACCGCCGGATGCAGCGGCGAGTACAGCTCGCTGACCGCCTCGTTGTTGCGGTCGGCGGCCAGCAGGTACTGCACCAGGTCGTTGGTGCCGATCGACAGGAAATCGACCTGGTCGATGAAGCACTCCAGCCCGATGGCTGCCGCAGGCACCTCGATCATCGCCCCGACCGGGATGTTCTCGGCCACTTCATGGCCATCGTTGCGCAGCAGCGCGGCCAGTCGCGACAACCGGCGGCGCACCGCCATGATCTCCTCGCGGCTGCTGACCATGGGCACCAGGATGCGCACCGGCCCGTAGCCGGAGGCGCGCAGGATGGCGCGCAGCTGGGTGTCGGCGACCTTGGGGTTGGCCAGCGACAGGCGCACGCCGCGCAGGCCCAGCGCCGGGTTCTCCTCGTTGCCCATCACCAGGCCGGTGCGATCGGCCTTGTCCGCGCCCAGGTCCAGCGTGCGGATGGTGACCGGCCGGCCGCTCATGCCGAGCACGGTGTCGCGGTAGGCGCGGAACTGTTCTTCTTCGTCCGGCAGGTGGTTGCGCTGCAGGAACAGGAATTCGGTGCGGTACAGGCCCAGCCCGCGTGCGCCCAGCGCATGCGCCTGGGCCACGTCGTCCTGGGATTCGGCGTTGGCCAGCAAGGTGATTTCCTCGCCGTCCAGCGTGCGGGTGGGCTTGGCGCGCAGGCGGCCCAGTTCGCGTTGCTCGCGGGCCAGCTCGCGCTGGCGCGCACGGTACTGGCGCAGGTCGGAGGAGGCGGGCTCGATGACGATCTCGCCGCTGCCGCCATCCAGGATCATCACGTCGCCGTCGTTGACCTTGTTCAACACGGCGCTGGCGCCCACTACTAGTGGCATGTGCAGGCTGCGGGCCAGGATGGCGCTATGCGAGAGCACGCTGCCGCCGCTGCTGACGATGCCGACCACGCCCTGCGACTGCAGTTGGGCCAGTTCGGACGGGGCCACGTTCTCGCAGACCAGGATCTCCCCGGCCAGCCCCTTCACATGGGTGGCGCGCTTGTGCAGGAACGAATGGATGCGGCCGATGACGTGGTCCAGGTCGTCGATGCGGCTCTTGAGGTAGGCGTCCTCCATGCCCTCGAACACCTGCGCCAGGCGATCGCGCTGGACGCGCAGCGCATGGCTGGCGCTGTAGCGCTTGCCGCGCACCAGTTCATCCAGCGCGGCAAGCAGTTCGGGGTCGTCCAGCAGCATGGCGTGCAGGTCGAGGAACTCGCCGACCTCGGCGGGCAGGGCACCCTGCAGGCGGCTGCGCAGTTCACGCATCTCCGCGCGCGCCGCATCGGTGGCGCGGTGCAGGCGTTCCAGTTCCTGTTCGACGGCCGATGCGGCAATGCGCTTTTCGCCGGTTTCCTGCACGTGCGGCAGGCGGACACGGGCACGTCCCAGGGCCGTGCCACGCGACGCCGCCAGCCCATGCAGCCGGGTCATGGCAGCAGGCCCCTTGGCGTGTCGGCGGGAGGCGGCAGCGCGCGCATCAGTTGTCTTCGTCGAAACGGCGTTCGAACAGGGCGGTGATGGCTTCCAGCGCGGCACCTTCGTCCTCGCCATCGACGCGGACGGTGACCGGGGTGCCCTGGCCGGCGGCCAGCAGCATCACGCCCATGATGCTCTTGGCATTGACCTCGCGGCCCTTGGCCACCAGCGTGGCATTGGCGCGGAAGGCCGATACCACCTGCACCAGCTTGGCGGTCGCGCGGGCATGCAGGCCCAGGCGGTTGGATACGGTGAGTTCTTTCTCAAGCATCGTCGACGATGACTCCATTGCGAGCGCCCGCCGCCGCAGTGGCGGGCAGTTGGTCCAATCCCTGTTCCGGATAGTTCATCACCCGCAGCAGCATCGACAGGCTCAACCCGGAGACGCGCCTGGCCGGGGTGCCCAGCCGGACCAGCTGGTTGGCCAGGTTGCTGGGGCTGGCGCCGTACAGGTCGGTCAGCACCAGCACGCCTTCGTCACCCTCGACCCGCCGCATCGCGGCCGAGGCCGCGGGCAGCAGTGCGTCGAGGTCGGCATCGAAGGGGACTTCGAAGGCTTCGGTCTTCAGCGGCAACTGCCGCAACAGGGTGGTCGCCACTTCCAGCAGGGAAGTGCCGACGCCGGGATGGGTCACGAGGAGAATGCCGCAGGTCATCCCTGAACGTTAACAGGTCACCATGAGTCCGCGATAGCGTCGGAACCTGTCTTCTGTGTGCCGTTCAGTACGGGGTTCAATCCTGCTCGCGGTGGAAGGTGGCCACGTCCGGCCAGCCCTGTTCGCGGGCATGCCGGGCCAGGCGCTCGGCCAGGTACACCGAACGGTGCTTGCCACCGGTGCAGCCGAAGGCCACGGTCACGTAGGCGCGGGTCTCGTTGCCCAGCTTGGGCAGCCAGGTGTCCAGCAGGTCCTGCAGCTGGGCGACATAGCGCACCACCTCCGGCTGGGCGTCCAGGTATTCGCGCACCTCGCGGTCACGGCCGGTCAGCGAGCGCAGTTCCGGGTCCCAGTGCGGGTTGGGCAGCACGCGCGCATCGAACACGAAGTCGGCCTCGGCCGGCACGCCGCGCTTGTAGGCGAAGGACTCGAACAGCAGCGAGAGCTTGCCCTGCTGGCTCAACGCGAATTCGGTGATGACCCGGCGCCGCAGCTGGTGCACGTTGAGCCGGGTGGTATCGATCACCGCATCGGCTTCGCGGCGCAGGGGGGCGGTCAGCTCGCGTTCGCGGATGATCGCCTCGGGCAGCGACAGCCCGAGGTGGCTGAGCGGGTGGCGACGGCGGGTATCGGCATAGCGCGCCAGCAAGGTGTCGTCGTCGGCCTCGAAGAACAGCAGGCGGGCATCGATGCCGTACTCATTGGCAGTCTGGCGCCACTTCCCCAGTTGGCTCAGATCGCTGCGCCCACGAACGTCGATACCGATGGCCAGTCGCTGTGGGCTGCTGTCATTGCGCTGGCCGAGCACCCCGCGCACGAATTCCGGCAGCAGGTTCACCGGGATGTTGTCCGAGCAGTAGTAATCCAGGTCCTCGAAGGTCTTCAGGGCGACCGATTTGCCCGAGCCGGACAGGCCGCTGACGATGACCAGCACCGGGGACGGTAAGGTGCTCATGGACTGCGTTGCTCCAACAGGTTGCTGTGACGGGCGATGAACATGGCGGCCGGGTCGATGCCCTTGGTGCGCAGGATGTGCAGGCGCGTGGCGGCCTCGGTCAGCACCGCCAGGTTGCGGCCGGGCATCACCGGCAGGGTGATCAGCGGCACGTCCAGGTCGAGCACATGGCGCTTGCCGGAATCGCCGGTCAGGCGCTCGTAGCCGTAGGCGCTGGGTTCGGTCATCGGCTTGGTCAGGTGGACGATGAGGCGAAGGTACTTGTTCTTCTTTACAGACGTGTCACCGAACATCTGGCGCACGTTGAGCACGCCCAGGCCACGGACCTCGAGCAGGTCCTGCAGCAGTTCCGGGCAGGTGCCGTCGAGCACGTCCGGGGCGATCTGGGTGAACTCCGGGGCATCGTCGGCGACCAGCCGGTGCCCGCGCGAGAGCAGTTCCAGCGCCAGCTCGCTCTTGCCCGAGCCGGCCTCGCCGGTGATCAGCACGCCGATGGAGTAGATCTCCATGAACACCCCGTGCAGGGTGATGCGGGGCGCCAGGGTCCGGGCCAGGTGGTAGCTGAGGTGGTTGAGCAGCTCGTGGCCGCGCTTGGGCGAGACCCACAGGGGGGTCTGGGATTCGTCCGCGGCCGCACGCAGGTCTTCCGGGCAGCCATGGCTCTTGGTGATGACCAGCGCCATCGGGTGGGCCTGGATGATCCGTTCGATCACCTCCCAGCGCTGGCGCGCGTCCAGCGAATCCAGCCAGGTCAGTTCCTCGGTGCCGAGGATCTGGACCTTGTTGGGGTAGATCGTATTCAGGTAGCCGGCCAGCGACGGCCGCCGTGACACGGTGTTGCCCGCCTCCAGTTCGCGGCGTGCGCCTTCGCGTCCGGCCACCCAGCGCAGGTCGAGCTTCTCGCGCTGCTGGTCGAACAGTTCCTGGGCAGTGATGCTGGTATTCATCCGCGGGGCGCCTGTGGCGGTTGGGTGATGATCTGCTGCAGTGCCTCGGCATCGGGCGCATCGCGCAGGGCCTGGCGGACGCCGGCATCGGAAAACAGCTCGGCCAGCTCGGACAGCAGCATCAGGTGCTGGTGGGTGTAATGCTCGGGTACGGCCATGGCGAAGACCAGGTCCACGCCCTCGTCACCGCCGAAATCGACCGGCTGCTGCAGGCGCAGCAAGGCGCCACGGGGCCGTTGCAGGGTTGGGGAGCGGCCATGCGGGATGGCGATGCCATGGCCGATGGCGGTGCTGCCGACGCGTTCACGCTCGCGCAGGCTGTCAAAAAGGCTGTCTGCGCCGGCTTCGCGACAGGCCAGCAGGCGCGAGGCGGCAAGAAGGGTGCTGTCTCGATCAGCGGCCGCGAGTACCTGGGTACTCACGGCCGCCATCAGGTCGGTCAACGGCATGTCTGGTGCGGAGAGTGGCTGCTGTCAGCCATTGTCGCGCAGTGCATGCGATGCGTGGGGAAGATGTTTTTCCTTGTGCTTGATGACCAACCGGTCCAGCTTGTCGGCAAGGACGTCGATGGCCGCGTACATGGTCGAGCCGGCGGCGTCGGCATGCAGGGTGCGCCCGGGCAGATTCACCGTGGCGACGACGAGGAAGTCAGGCTTGCGAGTGGACAGCTGCACCCGTATCTCGCAGTGCTGGTCGACGTGTCGTCCCACCCGCTCCAGTTTCGTTTCCACGTACTCCTTCAGGGCGGGAGTGACTTCGATCTGCTGGCCATACGTCTCGATACGCATCGGATTCCTCCTGTGGTTCGGGGTTGCCTCATGAACCCTCTGCCCAGCCAGCGAAAGCTTCAGACGATGCGGACGCGTTCGTGGGAGGCAGAAATGTTCATGGCTTCACGATACTTCGCCACGGTGCGCCGCGCCACCGGTATTCCACTGGTCTTGAGCAGCTCAGCCAGCTTCGCGTCAGAAAGCGGTTTGCGCGGGTTTTCGCCATCGATCAGGTTGCGGATCATCGACTGGATGGCGGTGCTGGACGCCTCGCCGCCACCCTCGGTATCGATGCCGGAGGCGAAGAACGCGCGCAGCGGCAGGGTGCCGCGCGGGGTGCGCACGTACTTGCGGGCGATGGCGCGGGAAATGGTGGATTCGTGCAGGTCCAGTTCGCTGGCGATTTCACGCAGCGTCAACGGGCGCAGGGCCTGTTCGCCGAATTCCAGGAAGCCGGCCTGGTGGTGCAGCAGGCTGCCGACCACGCGCAGCAGGGTTTCGCCGCGCGCCTCCAGGCTCTTGAGCAGCCAGCGGGCCTCCTGCAGCTGCGCGCGCAGGTAGCTGGCGTCGGCATCGCCGCAGCGGCGGATCAACTGTTCGTAGCCGCGGTGGATGACCACCCGGGGGCCGGCGTGGCCGGCCAGCGCGCAACGCCAGATGCCGCGCTGGCGCCAGATCACGCAGTCCGGCACCACGTAGGTGTCCGAGGTCAGTTCGCCGAGTTGCTTGCCCGGGCGCGGGTCCAGCGAGCGCAGCAGCTGCACGGCCTGCTCGACCGCGTCCAGGGGCTGCTTGAGTTCCTGGGCGATGCCGGGGATGCCGGCGCGCGGCAGGCGCTCCAGCGGGCCGGCGGCGATGCCGCGGGCCAACACCAGGCCCGGGGTGTCGGCGGGCAGGGCATCCAGTTGCAGGGACAGGCATTCCCCCAGCGAGCGCGCGCCCACGCCGGCCGGGTCGAAGCGCTGGATCTGGCTTAGCACCGCGAGGATTTCGTCCTCGTCGGCATGGATATCGGGAAGCAGGGTTTCGGCGATGCCCGGCAGCGGCTCGCGCAGGTAGCCGTCCTCGTCCAGTGCATCGATCAGGGCCACGCCGATGGCGCGGTCGCGGGCACTGAGGTGGGACAGGTGCAACTGCCAGAGCAGGTGGTCGGCCAGCGTGTCGGCTTCGGCGGCCTGTTCGCGGCTGTCGCCGTCGCCGTCCTCGTCGAAGGAGCCGCCGTGGCCGCTGCTCCAGTCCTCGTCCCGGCCTTCCCAGCTGTCGCCATCGTCGCTGATGTCGCCCTGGCCGAGGTCGGCCGGAGCTTCATCGCCGGACGCGCCCGGCGCGGCCTCGTCGTCGCCGGCGTTGTCGCCGTTCTCGGCCCATTCCAGCAGGGGATTGGTTTCCACCGCCTCGACCAGTTCCAGTTCGAGCTCGGTGCTGGACATCTGCAACAGCCGGATGGCCTGACGCAACTGGGGCGTCATGACCAGGCTCTGTCCCATCGATGTCTGCAGCCGAGCTTTCATGCCGGGTTCCGTCCGGGGAAGGGCGTGACGTTGGCCGCAGGCTCAGAGGGTGAACGCGTCTCCCAGGTAGACGCGGCGAACGTCGGTGTTGGCCAGCAGCTGTTCCGGTGCCCCCTGCGCGAGAACGCTGCCTTCAGCGAGGATATACGCCCGGTCGCAGATTCCCAAGGTCTCGCGCACGTTGTGGTCGGTGATCAATACGCCGATGCCACGCTGCTTGAGGTGGGTGACGATGCGCTGGATTTCGCCGACCGAGATCGGGTCGACGCCGGCGAAGGGTTCGTCGAGCAGGATCATGCGCGGCTTGGCCGCCAGCGCGCGGGCGATCTCGCAGCGGCGACGCTCACCACCGGACAGGCTGGCGCCGGCCTGGCTGGCGACGTGGCTGATCTGCAGTTCTTCCAGCAGCGCCGACAGTTCGCGCTCGCGGCCCTCGGCGTCGAGGTCGTCGCGCAGCTCCAGCACCAGCCGGATGTTGTCGGCCACGCTCAGCTTGCGGAACACCGACGGCTCCTGCGGCAGGTAGCCTACGCCCAGCTTGGCGCGCGAGTACATCGGGTCGGCGGTGATGTCCTGGCCATCGAGCACGATGCTGCCGGCATCGGCGGCGACCAGGCCGACGATCATGTAGAAGCAGGTGGTCTTGCCGGCACCGTTGGGGCCGAGCAGGCCGACCACTTCACCGGCTTCCAGGGTGAGCCCGAAGTCCTTGACGACTTCGCGGTTCTTGTAGCGCTTGCGCAGGCCTTGGGCGACGAGCATTACTTCTTGTCTCCCTGCGCGGCCGGTGCCTTGGCCTTGGGCTGGATGACGGTACGCACGCGGGTGCCGTCGCCGCCGCTCTGCATCGCGCCGGTGCGGGTGTTGTAGACCATGCGCTGGCCGGCATTGGTGCCGCGCTCGGACTCGACGTTGTAGTTGCCGGTGAGGATGATCACTTCGCTGCTGAT
Organism: Stenotrophomonas capsici; assembly: GCF_034961085.1. Classification (NCBI taxonomy): domain Bacteria; kingdom Pseudomonadati; phylum Pseudomonadota; class Gammaproteobacteria; order Lysobacterales; family Lysobacteraceae; genus Stenotrophomonas; species Stenotrophomonas capsici. Next base: position 107,081 of record NZ_JAYFUH010000085.1, read on the forward strand.
GTTGTAGTCCATGTTGTCGGCACGGGCGTTCATCCAGGTGTTGTCATCCATCTGCTGCTTCAGGGTGGCCTGCTTGCCGGTCAGGATCACCCGCTCGGTCTCGCCGTTGCGCTGGATCACGTCGGCGCTGTCGGCGTGGATCTCCAGCGTGCCCTGGACGATCACCACGTCACCGCGGAACTGGCATTTGCCGTTGTCGCTGAAGTTGCAGTCGTTGTTGTTGGAGTCGATCGTCATCGGCTGGTTGCGGTCCGAGCTCTTGGCCCACGCCAGGCCAGGTGCGAGCAGGGCGGCGAGCAGGGTGATCGACGCGAGCTTAGCGGGCAGCATTGGGTTCATAGCGGGTCTTGACTCGGGATTGGAGGGAGTACTGCTGGGTTTTCAGGTTGGACTGGAAGCCGACGCCGGTCTGGCTCAGGCCCGGCCGGGTCAGGGTGACCTGGGCCTCGGTGCGGGCCAGGTTCTGCTTCGGGAAGATATCCAGCGAGGTCGTGCGGAAGGTGGTGGGCGGGGTCTTGCCGTCCTTGGGGCTGTCACCGGCCACGTTGCCGCGCAGGCGCAGCTCCTCGCCCTTGGGGCTGACCCAGCCGGTGTCGGCGCGCAACTCCCAGTGGTTGCCCGCATCATCGGGCAGCAGGAACAACGGCTGGGTGATGGTCGAGGTCTGGTCGGCGCGCTTGCGCTGCATCGCCGGTGCCCGCAGCGTGGCCGACTCCTTGCCTTCCTCGTCCAGGCTGATGATCTCGAAGTTGGAGAGCACGAAGTCGTTGACGTTCTCGCTGATCTGTTCCGGGCCGGCCACGGTTCGATGGCGCCAGGCCGAAATGCCGGTGACCAGCGCGGCGATGAACAGGCCGACGCCTAGGACGGTGCGCCAGTTCATCAGGCGTACCTCGCCAGCACGGCTTCCACCTGGCCCTGCGCCGCCAGCAGGGCGTCGCACAGCTCGCGCGCTGCGCCGCGGCCGCCGGCGGCGCGGGTCTGCCAGTGCACGCGTTCGGCGATCCACGGGTGGGCGTCGGCCGGGGCAACGGCCAGCCCGACCGCGCCCAGCGGGGCCAGGTCCGGCAGGTCGTCGCCGAGGAAGGCCACCTGGTCCAGGCCGATACCGTGCTGCTCGCACAACGCCCGCACGCTGGCCAGCTTGTCGCCGACGGCGATCTGGGTATCGATGCCCAGGTCAGCACCACGCTTCTGGGCCGACAGGCTGTTGCGGGCAGTGATCAGCACCGGATGGATGCCGTGCTGCTGCAGCAGTTTCAGCCCCAGCCCGTCCTGCACGTAATACGCCTTGCTCTCGTTGCCGGCATGGTCGTAGTACAGGCGGCCGTCGGTCAGCGTGCCATCCACGTCGAAGCAGGCCAGCCGGATGCGTGCGGCCACGGCGTGCAGCGGGGCGGGGAAGTGGTCGAGCGGGGAATAGGGCATCAGCGGGCAAGGTCCGTTGCGGCGGGCATTTCGGGGTAGATGGGGGATTGTGCGGGGTTTAAACCACTTTTGCCCGCAACAGGTCATGAATGTTCAGGGCGCCGACCGGGCGATTGTCGCCATCGACCACGATCAGGCCGTTGATCTTGTGCTTCTCCAGCAAACGTGCCGCTTCCACGGCCAACTGGTCGGCGCCGATGGTGCGCGGGCCGCGGGTCATCACCTGGGCGATGCCGGCGGTGCGCACGTCCACGTCGGTGTCCAGGGCACGGCGCAGGTCACCGTCGGTGAACAGGCCGACCAGGCGGCCGTCGGCATCGACCACCGAGGTCATGCCCAGGCGCTTGCGGCTCATTTCCATCAGCGCCTGGCTCAGGCTGGCGTCCTCGGGCACGCTGGGTAGGTCCGCGCCGCTGTGCATCACGTCGGTGATGTGCAGCAGCAGGCGCCGGCCCAGGCTGCCGGCCGGGTGCGAGCGGGCGAAATCGTCGGCGGTGAAGCCGCGCGCGTCGAGCAGGGCCACGGCCAGTGCGTCGCCCATCGCCAGCGAGGCGGTGGTGCTGGAGGTCGGGGCCAGGGCCAGCGGGCAGGCCTCGTGGTCCACATTCACGTCCAGGTGCACGTCGGCGGCCTTGGCCAGGCTGGACTGGGGCCGGCCGGTCATCGAGATCAGGGGGTTGCCCTGGCGCTTGAGCACCGGCAGCAGCATCAGCACTTCGTCCGACTCACCGGAGTAGGACAGCGCCAGTACCACGTCGTCCTCGGTGATCATGCCCAGGTCGCCATGCCCGGCTTCACCGGGGTGCACGTAAAAGGAGGGGGTGCCGGTGGAGGCCAGGGTGGCGGCGATCTTGCGCGCGATATGCCCGGACTTGCCCATGCCGGTGGTCACCACCCGTCCCGGGGAGGCCAGCACCAGCCGGCAGGCGGCGGCGAATTCGGCGCCGATGCGGCCCCCCACGCGGTCCAGCTCGGTACGTTCGATCTCGAACACGCGCCGGCCACTGGCGACCAGGTCGGTATCACGCAGGGTATCGAGAGAAAGCGGGGAAGCAGCCATGCGGGCGCCACTCGGAATAGTAGAATGGACGTTCATTTTATTAGGAAAGCGCTTTGGACGCCGAGACCATCCGAAACCTTATCGAAGCCGGGCTGCCCGGCGCCCGTGCCGACGTGCAGGGTGAAGACGGCGTTCACTTCGAAGCGATGGTGGTCTGCGAGGCCTTTGCCGGCAAGCTGCCGCTGGCCCGCCACCGCATGGTCTATGCGACGCTGGGCGACCTGATGGGCGGCGCGATCCACGCGCTGGCGCTCAAGACCGTTACCCCGGGTGAAGCCGGCTGAGCCGGCGCACCTCCATTTCCCCTATTCCGGCTTCCACATCCATGGCAAAAATCGTAGTCACCGGCGGCAAGGCGCTGAACGGTGAGGTTCATATCTCCGGCGCCAAGAACGCCGTCCTGCCGATCCTGTGCGCCACCCTGCTGGCCGATGCGCCGGTGGAAATCACCAACGTGCCGCACCTGCACGACGTGATCACCACCGTGAAGCTGCTCGGCGAGCTGGGCGCCAAGGTCACCATCGACCAGGGCACGCTGTCGCGCGGCAGCGCGGTGGTGGTGGACCCGCGCAGCGTGGACCAGCACGTCGCGCCGTATGAGCTGGTCAAGACCATGCGTGCCTCGATCCTGGTACTGGGGCCGCTGCTGGCCAAGTTCGGGCAGGCCGAAGTGTCGCTGCCGGGTGGCTGCGCCATTGGCTCGCGCCCGGTCGACCAGCACATCAAGGGCCTGCAGGCGCTGGGTGCGCACATCAACGTCGAGAACGGTTTCATCAAGGCGCATGTCGACGGTCGCCTGAAGGGCGGTCGCTATACGTTCGACATGGTCAGCGTCACCGGTACCGAGAACGTGCTGATGGCCGCGGTGCTGGCCGAAGGCACCACCGTCCTGGAAAACGCGGCGATGGAGCCGGAGGTGTCCGACCTGGCGCACTGCCTGATCGCGCTGGGCGCGAAGATCGAGGGCATCGGCACCGCGCGGCTGGTGATCGAGGGCGTGGAGCGCCTGCACGGCGGCCGCCACGCGGTGCTACCGGACCGCATCGAGACCGGCACCTTCCTGGTCGCCGCGGCGATGACCGGCGGCCGCATCGTCGTGCGCAACGCGCGCCCGGACACGATGGACGCGGTGCTGCAGAAGCTGGTCGAGGCCGGTGCCGAGATCAGCACCACCGAGGACACCATCACCCTGGACATGCACGGCAAGCGGCCCAAGGCGGTGAACATCACCACCGCGCCGCACCCGGCCTTCCCGACCGACATGCAGGCCCAGTTCATGGCCATGAACTGCGTGGCCGACGGCGTGGGCGTGATCAAGGAAACGATCTTCGAAAACCGCTTCATGCACGTCAACGAGCTGCTGCGCCTGGGCGCGGACATCCAGGTGGAAGGGCATACCGCCATCGTCCGCGGCGCCGAGCGGCTGAGCGGTGCGCCGGTGATGGCCACCGACCTGCGCGCCTCGGCCTCGCTGATCCTGGCCGGCCTGCTGGCCGAGGGCGACACCACCATCGACCGCATCTACCACCTTGACCGTGGCTACGAGAACATCGAGGAAAAACTCGGTGCCCTCGGTGCCAGCATCCGGCGCGTGTCATGATCCTCAAGGGCCGTTTCACCCCGCGTCGCAAGGCATTGCTGGTCCTGGTGCTGATGGCCCTGGCCTGGCTGGGCTGGGGCTGGTACAGCGGCGTTGCGATCACCCGTGGCGTGGAAAAAGAACAGATGGACTGGAACGGCGATGGCCAGGTCAGTGGCGAGGAGTTCTTCCAGGCCTTCTACGCCGTGCAGGTGAAGGACACCGAGGAAGGCAACCGGCAATGCCGCAGCTTCGTGTGGCGCAGCAGCGGTGAGGAATTCCGCCGCGACTGCCGCACGGTGTTCAAGAAGGACGCCGCCGAATGAAAGAAGCCTCCGGACAGGAGGCTTCTTTTTTGCATTTCTGCATGTCGCGGTGACCGGGCGGCGGTCGTCACCGTGCGGTGCGACCTTCGGCCGGCCCGGGAGGGGCCAGCCGCGGGCGAGACTCAGTGGATCGAGCGGATGGTCAGGTCCAGCGCGTCCTTGCCGTTCTCACGCTGCAGCAGGCGCGCCGGCACCGGCATGCCGGGGACGATCCAGGCGATCTGTTCCTTGTTGCCGTCCACGCGCGACACCTTGGTCGCTTCCTGCGAGCGGCCATCGACGGTGACGTTTTCCTTGCCGATGACGCGGTAGGTCATCGGCTTGATGCGGCCGTCGTCGACCATGCGGTAGGTCAGCGGCTTGCCGGCGGCCAGGTCGCGGGCGATCGCCAGGTTGATCAGCAGGGCGTCCATGTCACCGGCGCGCAGGCTGATCGGGCCACTGCGGTCGGCCTTCACGTCACCGGTCCAGGTGGCCTGGTGGGTGTTCCAGTCATAGCGCGCGTCCACCTGCTTGCGCTTGATCAGCAGCACCGAGCGGTCATGGCTGGAGAGCGGGCGCAGCGTGCCGCCCTGTTCCTCGAACACGGTGCTCTGGCTCAGGTCGGCCATCGGGTTCTTGATCTGCAGGCTGTAGCGCCAGCGGTTGTTCGCCTCGCTGGCCAGGGTCATCACGCCACTGGCCTGCATGCCCATGTAGCTGGCCTGGTAGTTGGCGGTGAATGGCTCCAGCGCCAGGGCGGGGAGGCTGGCGATGGCCAGCACCGAGGCGGCGGCGATACGGAAGAGGGTCTTCATGCTCAGGCTCCTGTGTATTCGATCAGGCGCAGGTCGATCTCATCCTGCCCATCCTTGCGTTGCAGGATACGCACCGGCGTCGGCACGCCGTTTGCGATCCACATGATCATCTCGTCGTTGCCGCCGTTGGTGCGGTACACGCGCAGCGCGTCGTAGCTCAGCTCGCCGACCTGCACGTTCTCGGTGGCGTCGGCGGCGCGGTACTCGTGCTGGCGTACCCGGCCAACGTCGACGAAACGGTACTGCAGCGTCTTGCCGGGCATGGCATCGCGCATCAGCGACAGGTTGAGCAGCAGCGCACTCTGGTCACCCCGCTGCAGCGGGATCGGCTGCTGCCGTTCCTTCTTCAGGTCGCCCTGCCACTGCGCGGTGCCGGTCTGCCAGTTGTAGGTGCCGGTGACCTTCTTGCCCAGGAACAACGCCTTCTTGACCGTGCTCTGGCTCAGTGGCGTGTACACGTTGCCTTCGTTGTTGAAGACGGTGCTCTGCTCCAGGTTCAGGCCGAGCACGCTGGCGAAGCCGCGCTTGCCATGCACGCCCATGTCCACGCGCCACTGCGTGCCTTCGCCGCGCACCACCCGCATGGTGGCATCGCCGGCTTCCTTGCCCTTGTAGAAGGCCTGGTAGGTGGCTACGAAGGGCTCCAGCGGCGGTGGGGTCCATTCCATCGCCGGCAACGCGACGACCGTCGGCGGGGCCGGCGCCTGTTCCTGCGCCTGGCCTCCGGCGGTCGCCAGCAACGAGCTCAACACCAGCCATTTGAAGGGTTTGAGGGTCATGCGCAGCCGTCAGGCGAAAGGGAAGGGAGGGATCATGCCAGCACGCGGGTCAGCGCCATGTCGGGATCAGCCAGCCAGCGTGCCGTCGGAATCTAGGCGCAGCGGGCTGAGCAGGGACTGACCATCCAACTGGATGATGCCTCCCTGTTCAGCTACGCGTCCGGCGACCAGCAGCCGGGCGGTTGCCAGCAGCAGTGGGTGTTCGACCGCCAGCACGCGCCGGGCCAGCTGCTCGGCGCTGTCGCCGGCCAGCACCGGTACCCGTGCCTGGGCGATGACGTTGCCGGCATCCAGTTCAGGAACCACGAAGTGGACACTGGCGCCGTGCTCGGCATCCCCGGCCTCGATTGCCCGGGCGTGGGTATCCAGGCCCTTGTGCAATGGCAGCAGCGACGGGTGGATGTTGACCAAGCGGCCCTGGAAGCGTTCCACGAACGCGGCGCCGAGGATGCGCATGTAACCGGCGCAGATGACCCAGTCGGGCCGGCAGGCGGCTAGGGCATCCCCCAGCGCGGCGTCGAAGGCCTCGCGGTTGTCGAATTCGCGCGGCGAGCGTGCCCAGCGCAGGGCTGGCGGTACCTTTCCCAGGGCGGCCGCGGCCGGTTTGTCGGACAGCACGCCGACGATCTCGGCATCCAGCTGGCCGCCGGCAATGGCGTCCAGAAGGCATTGCAGGTTGCTGCCGCGACCGGACGCCAGCACGGCGATGCGTGAACGGGTGTTCATGCAAGCGCCTTGCGGGCCAATGGCCAGACCAGCAGGCTGCCCAGCGTGGCCAGCAGCATGTCGGCATGGGCATCCCAGGGATCGCCCTGCTGGCCGTTGTAGGCCTCGGCCGCGTCGGGGGACAGCGCCAGCGCGATGCCCCATTCGAACCACTCGTAGACCAGGCTCGAGCACATGATCGTCATCACCGCGAGGGTGAAGGCGTGCCCGAAACGGAGCCGCGGCCAGGCATGGCGGACCAGCTGGACCAGCGCCGGGGTGAAGCACACCCCGTACAGGAAATGGATCAACCGGTCGAAATGGTTGCGCTTCCAGCCAAAGGCGGCGTCCGGCGACCAGCCCACCAGCGACTGCAGCCACTGGTCATAGGGAATGTTGGAGTACAGCCAGCGGGCGGCAATGCAGTGGATGGCGATGAAGCCGCAGATCGCCGCGAAGGCGCCATTGCCCAGGCGCCAGCGCCGGTCCACCCACCACAGGCCGGCCAGGCCAAGGACGGTCAGCGAACTGTGCAGTGACTGCTCCAGCGGCCACAACGGCTTTATCCAGGTGGCAACGAACACCGCCAGCACAGCGCCGAAGGCGAGTTTCTTGGCGGTGTTCATGCGAGGCGGCCCCGCAGCGGGGAAGGCAGCGACAGGACAGGGTTCAAGCAAAGGCCGCCTTGACCTGGGGGCGCAACAGCACGATCAGGGTGAATACACCCAGGACCGTGCCGAACGGCATCATCATGCAGGAGATGCCGGCCACCACCAGGCACAGGGTATGGCGCCGGCGCTGCGCCAGGCAGCGCCCGGCGTAGACCATGAAGCCGGCCAGGGTCAGCCCGCAGGTGATGAAGATGCCGGCGAAGGCGACGAAGAACCAGCCGACCAGCTGCGGCTCGAGCTCCGCGTTGGGGTTGTTCGCGTCCACCGGCAACTTGCCCGACACCATGGCCAGCCCCAGCACCAGGTGCAGGACGGGGAACAGCGAGAACAAGCCGGTGAAGCCCGCCAGCACGTAGTGGAAGATCGACAGCAGGCGCAGGTGGTTGGCGTCCTCTGCGGGCAGGTCGAGTGGTGGCGGAACGGGGGCGTTCACTGCGTCCATGAGTGGCACCTTGTGGGTCGGGAGGGGCTTCAGCCGATGCGCACGCGTTCGGTGCCGGTGGCCGCGACCACCTCGCCGACCTGCCAGTGCGCCAGTTCCAGGGCGTCGAGCGAGGCGTTGATGGCGGCGACCTGGTCGGCCGGCACCAGCAGCACGAACCCGATGCCGCAGTTGAAGGTGCGCCACATCTCGCTGTCGGCGACGTTGCCTTCGCGCTGCAGCCACTGGAACACCGGCGGCAGCGTCCAGCTGCGCGCGTCGATGTCCAGGCCCAGGCCTTCGGGTACCACGCGGATGATGTTCTCGGTCAGGCCGCCACCGGTGATGTGGGCCATGCCGTGGATGGCGGTGCCGTGTTCCTTGAGCAGGGACAGCAGCGGCTTGACGTACAGGCGGGTCGGCGCCATCAGCGCATCGACCAGCTTCACTCCGTTCTCCAGCACCAGCTCGGCCGGGCTGCCGGCACGCTCGTAGATGCGGCGGACCAGCGAGTAGCCGTTGGAGTGCGGGCCGGAGGAGGCGATGCCTATCAGCACGTCGCCCTGCTGCACGGCCGAGCCGTCCTTCAGCTCGCTCTTTTCCACGGCCGCGACGGTGAACCCGGCCAGGTCGTATTCGCCCGGGGCGTACATGTCCGGCATTTCGGCGGTTTCACCGCCGATCAGGGCGCAACCGGCTTCGGTGCAGCCATTGGCGATGCCGCCCACCACCGCGGCGGCGGTGTCGATGTCCAGCTTGCCGGTGGCGAAGTAATCCAGGAAGAACAGCGGCTCGGCGCCCTGCACCAGCACGTCGTTGACGCACATGGCAACCAGGTCGATGCCGATCGTGTCATGGCGGCCCAGCTGCTGGGCCAGCTTCAGCTTGGTGCCGACGCCGTCGGTACCGGACACCAGCACCGGCTCGCGGTACTTGTTGGACAGGTCGAACAGGGCGCCGAAGCCGCCCAGCCCGCCCATCACCTCCGGGCGGAAGCTGCGCTTGACCAAGGGCTTGATGCGCTCCACCAATTCATTGCCCGCGTCGATGTCGACACCGGCGTCACGGTAGGTGAGGGGAGAGTTGGCGGAAGTCGGGGTGCTGGTCACGGTCGGCTGCGCTGGCGGGGTGAACGGTCGATTTTAACAGGCCACGTTGGCGCGAAGGCCCCATTCGGGCAACAATTCCCCCCGGAACCGTCGAGCAATGGAATATTCAATGCGTCGCAGCCTGGTCACAATCCTGTTTCTGGCGCTCTGCCTGCCCTTGGGCGGCGGTGCGCTGGCCCAGTCGGGCATGCGTACCGAAGGGGACGTCGCCAATGCCAGCGGCACCTACGAGGCCGAAGTGCCGGTCAACAGCCAGAGCGACGCCGACCGTGGCGGTGCGCTGGCGCGCGCGCTGGGCGCGGTGCTGGGCAAGTTGTCCGGTGACCGCGCCGCGATGACCCGCCCGGGCGTGGCGCAGGCGCTGCGCAGCGCCAAGGACATGGTCGAGAGCTACGACTACCGCCAGGACCAGAGCATCGGCGCCAGCGGTGCGCCGAGCTACCGGACCATGCTGGTCGCGCGCTTCCGCCAGGACGACGTGGACGGGCTGGTCGCCGCGCTGGGCCTGCCGGTCTGGCCGCAGCCACGGCCCAAGCCGGTGATCTGGCTGGCCATCGACGATGGCAGCGGCCCGCGCCTGGTCGGCACCCAGCAGGCCAATGCGGCCCGCCCGTTGCTGGACCGCGCGATCGAGCGCGGCTACCGGCTGGGACTGCCGGCCGGCGGCGCCGCCGAGCAGGCGCTGGTCGGCGCGATCTGGCGCCAGGACACCGCCGCGGTCGCACGCGCCTCGGCGCGCTACGCGCCGCCGATGCAGCTGGTGGGCAAGCTCTACCGCGCCGGCGGTGGTGGTTGGCAGGCCGATTGGGTGTTCGTCGACAACGGCCGCGAACTGTCCAAGTGGACCACCCGTGATGGCGATGCCCGCCGCGCGATGGCCGGTGGCGCCGACGGTGTCGCCGATGCGTTGGTGCGTCGCTATGCCAAGGCCCCGGTGGCCGGCGCGGCGGGCACGTACCGCATCGCGATCAACGGCATCCGCGGTGCCGACGACTACCTGCGGGCAGCCTCCGCGCTGCAGGGCGCGGCCGTGGTCAAGTCGATCATCCCGATCCAGGCCAACGGTGACCGGCTGGAGCTGGACGTGGAGCTGATGACCGGCCTGCCGGGCCTGAACCGCATGCTGGGCCAGAATTCGCCGTTGCAGCCGGTTGGCCAGGCGGTCCAGGACGGCGATGCGACCGAAGGCACCGACACCGGCAGCAAGCAGGGCGAGTACCGCATTCGATGAGCACCGAAACCCCGGAAGCAGAAATCGCACTGTTCCTGCGCCGCCTGAAATGGATGGTGGTCTCCGCGTTCGGCTTGTGGGTGATGTGGCTGCTGGCGCCGATCCTGACCCCGTTCGTGGTCGCGCTGATGCTGGGCTGGCTGGGCGACCCGCTGGTGGACCGGCTGGAGGCACGTGGCCGCTCGCGCAATACCGCGGTGGTCATGGTGTTCGCGCTGATGGTGCTGTTGCTGGTGTTGGCGCTGCTGATCCTGGTGCCGATGATCGAGCGGCAGATCACCACCCTTGTGGCCGCGTTGCCGCAGGGCCAGGCCTGGTTGATGGGCACGGCGATCCCGTGGATCGAGGCCAAGACCGGCCTTGAGCTGATGGGCTGGCTGGACCCGGACCGCCTGATCGATTGGATCCGCAGCCACTGGCAGCAGGCCGGCGGCGTGGCCAGCACTTTCTTCGGCTACCTGTCGCGCTCGGGTTTCGCGATGGTGGCCTGGGTGGTCAACCTGGCGCTGCTGCCGATCTTGGCGTACTACTTCCTGCGTGACTGGGACAAGCTAGTGGAGCGGGTGGCGTCGGTGATCCCGCGTAACCACATCGAAACCGTCTCGCGGTTGGCCAAGGAATCAGACGAGGTGCTCGGGGCGTTCATCCGCGGGCAGATCGCGGTGATGATCGCGCTGGGCGTGGTGTATGCGGTGGGCCTGTCGGTGGTGGGGCTCAAGCTGGGCCTGCTGATCGGCATCGTGGCTGGCCTGATCAGCTTCATCCCGTACCTGGGCGCGACCACCGGCGTGGTCATGGCGGTGCTGGCCGCGCTGGTGCAGGCACAGGGGTTCGACCTGAAGCTGCTGGTGCTGGTGGGCGTGGTGTTCACCGTCGGCCAGCTCTTGGAAAGCTACGTGCTGACCCCACGTATCGTCGGCGACAAGATCGGCCTGCACCCGGTGGCGGTGATCTTCGCGGTGATGGCCGGTGGCCAATTGTTTGGTTTCCTGGGGATGCTGCTGGCCCTGCCGGCGGCAGCCGTGATCAACGTGCTGCTGCGCTACGCGCACGAACGTTATCGCCAGAGTGAGTTGTACGCAGGCCATGGGCCGACGATCGTGCTGGACCCGCGGAGCAGTGATGCCCCGACGGAACTGGCCATCGTGTCGAAGGATGTAGAACCGAAGTGAGTGTGCCGCAGTTGCCGCTGGCCTTGCGCTATCCGCCTGACCAGCGATTCGAGACGTTCATCGGCGCGCCGGATGGCGCGCTGGCCCAGTTGCGCGCGCTTGCCGTCGGCAGCAGCCACGACTGGATCTTCCTTGCCGGTGCCGGTGGCACCGGCAAGACGCATTTGTCGCTGGCCACCTGTGCCGCCGCGCTGGAAGCTGGGCGTCGCCCGGCCTACCTGCCGCTGCAGGCGGCCGGCAAGCGCCTGAACGAGGCGCTGGAAGCCCTGGAAGGCCATGACGTGGTGGCGCTGGACGGGCTGGAGTACATCGCCGGCCGCCGCGAGCAGGAAGTCACCCTGTTCGAGTTCCACAACCGCGCGCGCGCGGCCGATGTGACCCTGCTGTACACCGCGCGCTGCACGCCCGACGCGCTGGGGCTGGTGCTGCCGGACCTGCGCTCGCGGCTGTCGCAATGCGGGCGCATCATGCTCGACCCGCTGGACGACGAAGGCCGCGCGGCGGTGCTGCGCGAGCGTTCGGTGCGGCGTGGGCTGGTGATGGACGAGGCCACGCTGGACTGGCTGCTGAACCGCACCGGCCGCGACCTGAGCGGGTTGGTGACGCTGTTGGAGAAACTGGACCGCGAATCGCTGGCGGCCAAGCGGCGCATCACCGTGCCGTTCCTCAAGCGCGTGCTGGAAGCGGGTAGCGGCGAGTAAGCCCGACCGCCTGGGCTGGGATGGAATTCCCGTGTTGTTGTTCTATTGGCCGTTGGAGAGCGCAGCCCTCCCCTTCGCTGCGCGAAAGGGAGGGCTGGGGAGGGGTAAGCGCTTCGCGTTTGACCCGAAAAGCCTGCCAGGCAACTTCCGCAGCGCTGAACTCAGCCGGCAGTACCGCGGAGTTCCGCATCCAGTTGCCGCAAGCGCTGCGGCGTGCCGACGTCGGTCCAGGCGCCGGCGTGGCGCTGGCCGCTGATTGCTCCCTTTGCCATTGCCGCACGCAACAAGGGGGCGAGCTTGAAACGGGGAGGCGTTTCCGCGTTGCGCTCGCCATCACCGATCACGGCCCGCCAATCCTGCAGCAGCGCTGGCCGGTAAAGGCCGATGCCGGAGAACGTCAGCCGCACGGCATCACCGTCATCGCGCAGTTGGCCATCCGGGCCAAGGATGAAGTCCCCGCGTGGGTGATGCGCCGGGTTGTCGACCATCACCAGGTGCGCCAGGCCGTCCAGCGTGGACGGCAGGCGCGCGAAATCGAAATCGCTCCAGATATCGCCATTGACCGCGATGAACGGCGCATCGCCGAGCAGGGGCAGTGCGTTGCACATGCCGCCGCCGGTCTCCAGTGGCGTCGGGCCTTCGTAACTGAAATGCAGGCGCAGACCCCAGCGGCTGCCATCGCCCAGCTGCCGGGGAAACTGCTCGGCGAGCCAACTGGTGTTGATCACCACCTCGTTGATCCCCAATGCGGCCAGGCGCTGCAGGTGCCATTCGATCAATGGTGTGCCGGCAACCGGCAGCAGCGGCTTGGGCGTGTGGTCGGTCAGCGGGCGCATGCGTTCGCCCAGGCCGGCGGCAAAGATCAGCGCCTTCATGCCTCGCCCTTGGCGGCCAGCGCAGGCTTGATGCGGCGCTCGAACACGTCGTGCAGCGGCGCCAGCTCCGGATGGCGTGGCAGCACTTCGTCCAGGTAGCGGAGGAAGCGCGGTGCGTCGGCGTAGTAGTGCGGCTTGTGGTCGCGGTCGCGCAGGCGCACGAACAGGCCCAGGATCTTGAGGTGGCGCTGCACGCCCATCCAGTCGGCATCGCGCAGGAACAACGGCCACGGCCGCACCGGCAGGCCGGCTTCCTGTGCGCGGGCGTGGTAGCGCGCCAGCCAGCCATCCACGCGTGCCAGCGGCCAGCTCAGGAACGCGTCCTTGAACAGGCTGACCGGGTCGTAGGCGATCGGCCCGCGCACCAGGTCCTGGAAATCCAGCACGGCCAGCGTGTCGTCGACCGGCATCAGGTTGCGCGGCATGAAGTCACGGTGGGTGAGCACCTGCGGCTGGTTGAGCGCGTTGTCCATCAGGCGGCGCTGGACCCGCTGAAGCTGGTCGACCTCACCACAGTCCAGTTGCAGGCCAAGGTGCTTGCGCAGGAACCACTCGTCGAACAGGCCGGCATCGCGTTGCAACAGCGCTTCGCCGAACGCGCCGAGCCCCTCCGGGACCGGGATCGACTGCAGCCGGATCAACTGGTCGAAGGCCGCCTCGAACCAGGCATCGGCGTTGTCTTCGTTGATGTGGCGGGCGAGGGTGGGCACGCCGAGGTCTTCCAGCAGCAGGAAGCCGTTGTCGACGTCGCGGGCAAGCACCTGCGGCACCCGCACGCCATGCGGGGCGAGCAGGTCATGCATGCGCAGCCAGGGCGTGACGTCTTCCAGCCCAGGCGGCGAATCCATCACGATGTGGCTGCCGCGTGCGCCGGTGGCACGCCAGTAGCTGCGGAAGCCGGCGTCGACCGAGGCGCGCTCCAGCGCGGCATCGGCATCGCCCAGGGCGGTACGTGCCCAGTGCAGGCGCTGCTGCGCGCGCAGCGGGTCGGTAGCGGGATCGGTCATGGACGGGTACGTCAAAACGGCGCCTTGCGACGCCGGGAATCAGGGAATGCGGCGGGAAGGCTCAGCGCTTGTTGCCGCTGATCAGCCGCAGCAGGGCGAGGATGGCGACTGCACCGATGATGGCGCCGAGGAAGCCGGCCGGCTGTCCCGCCGAGTACCAGCCCATCTCGCGGCCGAACCAGCCGGCGAACACGGCACCAGCAATGCCGAGCACAATGGTCAACAGGCAGCCCATGCGGTTGTTGCCGGGCATGAAGAACCGCCCCAGCAGGCCGACGAAGAAGCCGATCAGGATGATGTACAGCCAGCTGTCACTGCCAAACAGTCCGCTCATGTGCGTGCCTGCCAGAAGGAAAGACGCAGCCTAGCAAGGCCGGGCTGCGTCCGTCATCAAGCCGGCCGGGCTCAGCAGCAGCCGTGGCCGCCGTGGCGGGTGCCGCTGTCGGCATGCACCTTGGAGCCGCTGGTCTCGCCGCGCAGGCTGGCTGCGTGGTGGTCGAACAGCACCTTGGACACGCACGAGGTCACGCGCTTGCCCATCGGGATGTGCAGGAACTCGTTCGGGCCGTGCGCGTTGGAGTGCGGGCCGAGCACGCCGGTGATCATGAACTGCGCGCCCGGGAACTTCTCGCCCAGCATGCCCATGAACGGGATCGAGCCGCCTTCGCCCATGTACATGGCCGGCTTGCCGAAGAAGGCCTGGCTGGCGTCGTCGATGGACTTCTCCAGCCACGGCGCCATCGCTGGCGCATTCCAGCCGGTGGAGGCCTTTTCCAGGTCCAGGCTGACGTGCGCGCCGTTCGGCGGGTCGCGCAGCAGCGCTTCCTTGAGCAGCTCGCCGCAGGCCTTGCCGTTGGCGGTCGGCGGCAGGCGCAGCGACAGCTTCACCGCCGTTTCCGGGCGCAGTACGTTGCCGGCCGATTCCAGCGGCGGCATGCCGCCGATGCCGGTCACCGACAGCGCCGGGCGCCAGGTGCGGTTGAGCACCAGCTCGGCCAGGTCGTCGTTCATCGGCTTGAGGCCATCGACCAGCGGGAACTTGTCGAAGATGGCGGTATCGACCACCTCGGCGGCGCGCTTGGCCTGCTCCAGGCGTTCGGCCGGGATCTCGGTGTGCAGGCCGTCGAGCAGGATGCGGCCGGTCTTTTCGTCCTCGATGCGCGAGAGCAGCTGGCGCAGCAGGCGGAAGCTGGACGGCACCACGCCGGAGGCATCGCCGGAGTGCACGCCCTCGTTGAGCACCTTCACGGTGAAGTTGCCGCCGGTCAGGCCGCGCAGCGAGGTGGTGCACCACAGCTGGTCGTAGTTCGCGCAGCCCGAATCCAGGCAGACCACCAGCGACGGCTGGCCGATGCGGTCGGCCAGGTGGTCGACGTAGGCCGGCAGGTCGTAGGAGCCGGATTCTTCGCAGGCTTCGATCAGGATCACGCAGCGGGCGTGGGGCAGGCCCTGCTCCTGCAGGGCGAGCACGGCGGCCAGCGAGCCGAAGATGGCGTAGCCGTCATCGGCGCCGCCGCGGCCGTACAGCTTGTCGCCGCGCAGCACCGGCTTCCACGGGCCGAGGTCGTCGTCCCAACCGGTCATTTCCGGCTGCTTGTCCAGGTGGCCGTAGAGCAGCACGGTGTCGTCGCCCGTCTCCGGGCCGGTGGCCGGGATTTCCAGGAAAATCAGCGGGGTACGGCCTTCCAGACGCACCACTTCAACCTGCAGGCCGGGGATCTTCTGCGCCTTGGCCCAGGTCTCCATCAGGCCCACGGCCTGGTCCATGTAGCCGTTGGCGACCCAGTTGGCGTCGAACATCGGCGACTTGTTGGGGATACGGATGTAATCGACCAATTGCGGGACGATGTCGTTGTCCCACTTGTCGCTGAGAAATTGGCCGATCTTGGCGCTGTCCATCTGGATCTCCGGTAGCAATGTCAGGTGTAACCATTCTACGCCCGCTGCCCTTGAATGGGCCTTGTAGGGGTTTTCCTACAAGACGTCGGGATGTTCGCCGGCTGTGTAAACGAGGCGTGACGGATAGCCTATGTTCATGTGGTGCGGAACACTTGTTCCACCGGCGGGAATGCCGGGGAGCGGTCCCAAACCACAAGGAGTAGTGATGAAGCTTTTCACCGTGATGCTGAAGTCACTGGTTCTGGCGTTGGTGTTGACCCTATCGGCGAAAGCCACGGACAAGGTCGATATCAACACCGCCTCCGCGGCGGAGCTGGATCAGGTGATGGTGAATGTCGGCCCCTCAAAGGCGCAGGCAATCATCGATCATCGACAGGCAAACGGCCCCTTCAAGAGTGTCGAGGAACTGGCGCTGGTGAAGGGAATCGGGCTGAAGACGGTCGAACGGAATCGAGACCTGATCGAGGCGAGGGCTGGAGCTGCCCCCGCCGACAGCAGGAGGCCGGCAGGAACACCGGCAGTCAAACCGATCGAAAGGCGCTGACAAGGACGTGACTTATTCGTGTTCCGCCAGGAGGGCGGACCACCAGGAACCCAAAAGGGCCAGGACGCTGGGGATAGGCAGGACGCCAACAGGGAAGTGAGATCGCCCGGTGTTGCACAGTGACGTGCAGCCGGGCGTTCTTTTTGGGCTTGGTTAGAGCAGAAGGCGCCTCGTGGGACGCCTTTCTCGTGTCTGGAATATTGAATGCTGGAATGCCGCAGGAAAGGCGTGGCTTGTCGCCAATCCGGGCATCCCTTCGCGATCCTCCGGAGCAAACCTCCGGCCCTGCGACATGGCCATCGGCGTTCATCCGGCCGCATGCCAAAGGCGTGCAAACGGTCCTCTCCCTGCCTTCTGCGGCGCGAACAGTGGCGAGCAATTGGCTTCCGCCATTGCCTTTGCTGTTCTGCTCCTTTCCTGCCGTGCAGCGAAGGGGAGGTGTAGAGGGGCGCTTGTTGAGCGCTGGTGGTGATGGCTGACGCCGCTAGCCGCAAGAGGTACAGGGCCAGAGCGGGCAATGACACGGCGCTGCGATCACATGGCAGCCTTTCCGAGTTCCGAGTTCCGAGTTCCGAGTTCCGAGTTCCCTGTCCCGGTATCAAACCAGCCCGGTCATGTAATACACCGCGATGATCGCGAATACCGCCAGGGTCTTGATCAGGGTGATGGCGAAGATGTCCTTGTAGGACTGGCGGTGGGTCAGGCCGGTGACGGCCAGCACGGTGATCACCGCGCCGTTGTGCGGCAGCGTGTCCATGCCGCCGGAGGCCATGGCCGCCACGCGGTGCAGGACTTCCATCGGGATGCCCGCGGCGTGCGCATTGGCGATGAAGCTGTCGGCCATCGCGGCCAGCGCGATGCTCATGCCGCCCGAGGCCGAGCCGGTGATGCCGGCCATGGCGGTGACCGACACCGCTTCGTTGACCAGCGGGTTGGGGATGGCGCCAAGGGCGTTGGAGACCACCAGGAAGCCGGGCAGGGCGGCGATGACCGCGCCGAAGCCGTACTCCGAGGCGGTGTTCATCGAGGCCAGCATGGCGCCGCCGATGGCCGACTTGGTGCCTTCGGCGAAGGCCGTGACCACGGGTTTCCAGGCGAAGGCGATGACACTGAGGATGCCGAGCAGCAGCGCCCCCTGTACCGCCCAGATGGCGGCCATCTTGGAGACCTCCTGCACCACCGGGGCCGGATTGCCGATGACCGCCGGCAGGAAGGACTGGGTTTCACCGTAGAAACCGGGGATCCAGCGGGTGAACAGGAAGTTGGAGACGCCGACCAGGATCAGCGGCAGGATCGCCAGCAGCGGATGGGCCAGCTTGTCGCCACGGAAGGCCTCTGGCTCGTTGCGCAGCTCCTCGCCGGTGCCGGCATAGCCTTCGCCTTTGGCGATGGCGGTACGGCGGCGCCATTCCAGGTAGCTCATGCCCAGCAACATGATCACCACGGTGCCGATCACGCCCAGCCATGGGGCGGCCCAGCTGTTGGTGCCGAAGAAGGCCGACGGGATGATGTTCTGGATCTGCGGCGTGCCCGGCAGGGCATCCATGGTGAAGCTGAAGGCCCCCAGCGCGATGGTGCCGGGGATCAGTCGCTTGGGGATGTTGCTCTGGCGGAACAGTTCGGCCGCGAACGGGTAGACCGCGAACACCACCACGAACAGCGACACGCCGCCGTAGGTCAGCACGGCGCAGACCAGCACGATCGACAGCATCGCGCGTTGGGCGCCGACCAGCTTGATGGTGGCGCTGACGATGGACTTGGAGAAGCCGGAGATCTCGATCAGCTTGCCGAACACCGCGCCGAGCACGAACACCGGGAAGTACAGCTTGAGGAAGCCGACCATCTTGTCCATGAACAGCCCGGTGAACATCGGCTGGACCAGGGTCGGGTCGGTCAGCAGCACCGCGCCCAGCGCGGCCACCGGGGCGAACAGGATGACGCTGTAGCCGCGGTAGGCCACGAACATCAGGAAGCACAGGGCCGCCAGTACGATCAGAAACGACATCCACGGCTCCCGGCCAATACGTTGCCGGCGAGTATCGGGACGCGCGGGCGGCCGGCCCACTGTACGAAGGGACGATACGCGGCCGGCTAACGCGTCGTTAACGTGCGCAGCATGGCGGCATCCCATTGCCGCTGCGTCATACCCGGGAGGAGGGAGACCAATGAAGCGCAAGTATCTGAGCATGGCCATCGGCGGCATTCTGCTGGCGCCGGCCGCATTCGTGCAGGCCCAGGAGCAGCAGGCCACGGCGGCGGGCACCCAGGCCACGCAGCTGGACGAAGTGACCGTGACGGCACGCCGTCGCAGCGAGTCCATCCAGGACGTACCGGTGGCGGTGAGCGCCTTCGGCGAGGAGCAGATCAAGGACCTGCAGGCCTCGACCGTGGAGGGCCTGCAGGGCGCGGTGCCGAACATGAACATCGCCCAGGGCCGTGGTTCGGCCAACAGCGTCAACGTGTTCATCCGTGGCATCGGCCAGCCGGATGCACTGCAGACCTTCGACCCGGGCGTGGGCATGTACGTCGATGACGTGTACTACTCGCGCATCAACGGCGCGCTGTTCTCGCTGTTCGACATCCAGCAGCTGGAAGTGCTGCGCGGCCCGCAGGGCACGCTGTACGGCAAGAACTCCACCGGCGGCGCGATCAAGCTGACCACCAAGAACCCGTTCGACAACGAGGGCGGCGCGGTGGAAGTGACCGCCGGTGACTACGGTCGCCTGGAGGGCCGCTTCTACGTGTCAGGCCAGCTGAGCGATACGGTGGCCGGCAGCATCGCCGGTGCCAAGATCACCAACGACGGCTACGTGAAGGACGCCGACACCGGCAAGCGCTACAACGACGACGACACCGAAGCGCTGCGCCTGAAGCTGGCCTTCAAGCCGACCGACAACTTCAGCGCGGTGCTGTCGCTGGATACCACCAAGCAGGATGCGGCGCTGACCCTGGGCCGGCCGATGGCCAACCTGGTCCAGACCAGCCTGGCGCCGGGCGGCGCGATCGTGCTCAAGCCGGGTGAAACCGGCGAATGGAACCGTCGCGCGCGGACCTCGTTCGACGATGGCCAGGGCCAGTACCTGAAGCACTCCGGTGCGTCGCTGGCGATGGATTGGGACATCAACGAGCAATGGACGCTGAAGAGCATCAGCTCCTACCGCAAGCTCAAGACCGAGTCGTACATCGACATCGATGCATCCGAGTATGAGCTGGGCGACGTGCTGGTGGCGCTGGACCAGAACCAGAAGAGCCAGGAATTCCAGCTCCATTACGACAATGGTTCCAACCTGCATGCCACCTTCGGCGCGTACTACATGAAGGAGAACGTGCCGTCGTACCAAGAGGCGTATGCCGATGACCTGTTCTCGTTCCTGGGCGCCAAGGTGCCGTTCCTGCGCACGATCGACGACGACCTGACCACTACCTCGACCGCCGCCTTCGCCCACGTGAACTGGGAGTTCGTGCCGAGCTGGACCGTGGCCGCCGGCGTGCGCTGGACCAAGGACAAGAAGGACTACGAGCGTTCCACCAGCACGTTCTGGGGCGCGCCGTTCGCCGGCCTGAATGGAACCGTGGCCTTCGATGCAAAGGCATCGTGGACCGCCGTGACCCCGTCGATCAGCCTGCAGAAGGCCTTCAGCGACAACCTGATGGGCTATGTGTCGGCCAACCGCGGCTTCAAGTCGGGCGGCTTCAATGGTCGCGCCAACACCGTGTATGACACCGAGCATGCCAAGTTCGATCCGGAATACGTGTGGACCTACGAGCTGGGCCTGAAGGGCAGCTCGGCCGACCACCGCTTCCGCGGCAGCGCGGCGGCGTTCTACAGCAACTACAGCGACTTCCAGGCCCGTGTGTCGCAGGACGTGGGCACCTTCCCGGTGTTGAACGCCGCCAAGCTGAACATCAAGGGCATCGAGCTGGAAGGCAGTGCGCTGCTGGGTGAGTCCACCACGCTGAGCGCGCAGGTGGGCTGGATGGACGCCAAGTACGACAAGTTCGAGGACTTCCGCCTGGATCCGTCCTACCCGGGCTTCGACCCGAACGTCAGCCACGCACACGTGCCGTTCTCGCCGGACTGGACCGCGCGCGTGGCACTGCAGCACGTGTTCCCGCTGGGTGACAGCGGCAGCCTGACGCTGGGCGGTGATGTGTCCTACCGCAGCGAGACCTGGCTGTCGGTGGACAACCGTGCCGTGTTGAGCCAGGACGCGTACACGCTGCTCGGCGCCTACGGCGTGTGGGATTCGCCGCAGATGAGCTGGCAGGTGCGCGCGGGCGTGCGCAACCTGACCGACAAGCAGTACATGACCGAAGGCCAGGAGTTCGCCAGCGTGGGCAACATCCAGACCGCGTACTACGGTCTGCCGCGCAACTGGTATGTGTCGGTGCGTTACAACTTCTGATGCAGCGCCAGGGCCGGTGACGGCACCGGGACGCGAATCGAAGCAGAAGCGATGGCCCTTCCCGCAGTAGCGGGAAGGGCCTTGTTCGTTCTTGGGTACGTGTGCCAGAGCGGCCCTCACCCCAACCCCTCTCCCGCCTGCGGGAGAGGGGCTTCAAAGCCACAGCCCAAGCAAACATGAGCCCCTCTCTCCCGCGTGCGGGAGAGGGGCTTCAAAGCCACAGCCCAAGCAAACCTGAGCCCCTCTCTCCCGCCTGCGGGAGAGGGGCTTTAAAGCCACAGCCGAAGCAAACCTGAGCCCCTCTCTCCCGCCTGCGGGAGAGGGGCTTTAAAGCCACAGCCGAAGCAAACCTGAGCCCCTCCCTCCCGCCTGCGGGAGAGGGGCTTCAAAGCCATAGCCCAAGCAAACCTGAGCCCCTCTCCCGCGTGCGGGAGAGGGGTTGGGGTGAGGGATGGCCCTTCTGCGGTGCGGGCTTACTCCGTATCCTGCGCCGATGCATTCGGGGAAGCGGCGTACATGTTGAGTCTGGTGACGGTGGCGCTGGCGGGCCTGGCCTGGTTGGCGCTGATGTTCGGCGCGGCGTTGTATGGCGAGCGCCGACCGACCGCATTCGCGCGGCATTGGCGGCATGTCTATGCGTTGTCGTTGGCCGTGCATTGCACTTCGTGGACCTTCTACGGCACGGTGACGCAGGCCGCGCGCTATGGCTGGCCGCTGCCGCCGACCTTCGTCGGGGCCATCCTGTTCTACGCCCTGGCGATGGGCGTGATGGTGCGCCTGGTGCGGCTTGCGCGCGAGACCAATGCCACCTCGCTGGCCGACCTGATCGCCGCGCGGCTCGGGCGCGATGCCTGGCTGGCGGCGACGGTGACGTTGGTCGCGGCGCTGGGCCTGATTCCCTACATCGCGCTGCAGTTGAAGGCGGTGGCGATGAGCTTCGGCATGATCACCTCGCGTGCGGTCGATGCCGGGCAGGGCGGTTCGCCCTGGCAGGACAGCGCCCTGTACGTGGCGCTGGCGATGGCCCTGTTCGCGATGCTGTTTGGTGCGCGGCGCGCGGATGTGTCCGAACACAACCGCGGGCTGGTGCTGGCGATGGCGGTGGAGTCGGTGTTCAAGCTGTGCGCGATGCTGGTACTGGGCCTGTTCGTGTGGTTCGGGCTGAAGGGCCTGCCGTCGATGCCAGCCCCGGCCGCCGATGCCCACGGGGGCGGGTTCGTGCCGCTGATGTTGCTGGGCGGGCTGGCGATGTTCCTGTTGCCGCACCAGTTCCATGTCAGCGTGGTTGAGTGCCGCGACCCGGCCGATGTACGCACCGCGCGCTGGCTGTTCCCGCTCTACCTGCTGTTGATCGCGCTGCCGATCCTGCCATTGGCACGCGCGGGCACCGCGCTGCTGGGCAACAGCGTGCCGTCGGACATGTATACGCTGGCGCTGCCGTTCTCGGCCGGGCACGAAGGGATCGCGCTGTTTGCCTTCCTCGGCGGCCTGAGCGCGGCCACCGGCATGGTGGTGGTGAGCACGCTGACACTGAGCCTGATGATCGGCAACCACTGGTTCGCGCCGGGCCTGCTGCGCGGTGCGTGGCGGCGTGCCGGTGGACGCGACCATCGCCGCGAACTGGTCTGGCTGCGCCGTGCCGGCATCTGCCTGATCATGCTGCTGGCATGGGCGTACAGCCGTCTGATCGGTGGCGGCAACGTGCTGGCCGACATCGGCGGGATTTCGTTCTCGGCGCTGGCCACCTTGGTGCCGGTGCTGGGCTTTGCGATCTGGCGACCGCAGACGCCCCCGCGTGCGGCCATCGCCGGCGTGCTGGCCGGCTTCCTCACCTGGGCGTGGGTGCTGCTGTTGCCGTCACTGCTGGAAAGCAGCGGCCGCGCACCGGGTTGGCTGGTGGCCGGCCCGTTCGGCTGGCAGTGGCTGGCGCCGCAGGGCCTGTTCGGCCTGACCGGATGGACACCGCTGGGGCGGGCTGTGGGGGCCAGCCTGTTCGTGGGCACCGCGGTCACGTTGCTGGCGATGGTATGGCGGCGTGATACGCCCGACCGCGCCAGCCGCAGCCTGGATGCCGACGCACTGCGCGATGCGGGGCGCCGCTTCCTGCCGCTGGAACAGGTCCAGCGGCTGCTTGCCGATGCGCCGCGCAGCGGCCCGGTGCCGACCCCGATTGAAGCGCGGGTCGAACGGGAACTGTCCGCCGTGCTCGGCGCGGCATCGGCGCGCCTGCTGCTGGATGCCGCGCGCCGGGAGAGCAGCGAGCTGGCGGCGGTGGCCGCCATCGTCAGCGAGGCCTCGCAGGACCTGCGCTTCAGCCAGCAGGTGCTGCAGGCGGCATTGCAGAACATGAGCCAGGGCATCAGCGTGATCGATCGCGACCAGCGCCTGGTGGCATGGAACCGGCCCTATGCGCGGATGTTCGGCTTCCCGGAGGAACTGCTGCAGGTGGGGCGTCCGATCATGGACCTGACCCGCTGGGCATTGCAGGCCATGCCGCAGCGCGGGCGCGACGAGCGCGCGGTGGACCGCCGCCTGGCCTTCATGCGTGCCGGCACGCCGCACCTGACCGAGCGCGTGTTTCCCGATGGCAGCATCGTCGAGATCCGCGGCAACCCGATGCCGGGGGGGGGCTTCGTGGCCACGTTCACCGATGTCACCGCCTTCCGGCGCAGCGAGCGCGAGCTCAAGCGCAGCAACGAAACGCTGGAGCAGCGCGTCGGCGAGCGTACCGCGCTGCTGGAATCGGCCAAGCGCGAGGCCGAGCGTGCCAACGATGCCAAGAGCCGCTTCCTCGCCGCGGTGGGCCATGACCTGCTGCAACCGTTGCACGCGGCGCATCTGTTCACCGACCGCCTGGCACAGCAGGTGGACGATGGGGAGCAGCAGCAGGCCGTGGTGCAGATCCAGGGGGCGCTGGATTCGACCACGGACCTGCTGACCGGCTTGTTCGACATGTCGCGGCTGGAGGCCGGCGGACTGGTGCCGCAGCCGCGCGACATGCCGCTGGCCGAGGTGCTCGACCCGCTGGCCTCGGAGTTCCGCGCGCTGGCCACAGCACGCGGCCTGGCCTTCCATTACCTACCCACCCGCACGTGGGTGAACAGCGACCCGCAGCTGTTGCGGCGGGTGCTGCAGAACTTCCTGGCCAATGCGGTGCGCTACACCGCGCGCGGCGGCGTGCTGCTGGGCGTGCGGCGGGAAGCGGACAGGATCCGCATCGAGGTGCATGACACCGGGCCCGGCATCGCCCGCAGCGAGCAGCGGCGGATCTTCGAGGAGTTCCGGCGCGGTGAGGAAACCAGCGGCCAGGGGCTGGGGTTGGGGCTGGCGATCGCCGACCGCATCGCCGGCCTGCTGCATGCACCACTGGGGCTGCGCAGTGACAGGGGGCGCGGCACGGTTTTCTCGGTGTCGGTCCTGGTGGCATCGGCGCCGCCGGTTGCACTCCACGAGCGTGCAGCGCCCGCAGGCGAGGCCACGCCGGTGCTGGTGGTGGACAACGATCCGGCGGCATTGGCGGCGTTGGCGGGACTATTGCGCGGTTGGGGCTACGCGGTGGCCGAGGGATCCGGTGAAGCCGATGCGGTCGCGGCGATGGAACGGCAGGCCGTGGCGCTGTGGTTGTTCGATTACAACCTGGATGACGGCGATACCGGCACGGCGCTGCAGGCGCGCCTGGCCGAGCGCTACGGCGCCCGGCCGACGTTGATCCTCAGCGCGGACGACAGCCTGGCCACGCGGCGTGACGTGCTGGAGCAGGGGCTGACCCTGCTGCAGAAGCCGGCGCGGCCGTTGGCGTTGAAGTCGATCCTGGACCGCCTGCTGGCGGCGCGGACGGTGACGCAGCGATAGCGATGCGGCGCAGGCCGGGATGAAACCCCGGCCCAACGCGATCGGGAATGCGCCGGGAGTCCGTCCCGCGGACTACCGGCGCTTTCCCTTGCCGCAATACGCTTCATACAGCGCATGCATCACGCCCAGTGCGGGGCTGTCGGCCAGCGCGTAGTAGATGGTCTGCGCCTCGCGGCGGGTGCTGACCAGGCCTGCGTCGCGCATCAGTGCCAGGTGCTGGGACAGCGCCGACATCGACAACGCCACCTGCACCTGCAGTTCGCTCACCGACGCCTCGCCGTCCACCAAGTGGCACAGCACGCGCAGGCGTGCCGGGTGGGCGAGTGACTTGAGCAGGGCGGCGGCTTGCTCGGCGTGGGACTGCATGTCCGCAGCATCGATGTCGGGCGTGTTCATCGGGCCAGCTTTCGGGGGGTTGCGCTTCAGGTGAGAGGAGTTTAATTTAGAAAAATCTAAATTACAAAGGTGCAAGCCATGAGCGACGCAATCCGGCTTCATCCGCAGGTGGAACCGTTCTTCGACAAGGACACCGGCACGTTCACGTACGTGGTGTACGAAGGCGAGGGCGGCGCCGCGGCGATCATCGACCCGGTACTGGACTACGAGCCGGCCGGCGCACGGATCAGCACGGCATCGGCCGATGCGCTGTTGGCGTTCGTGCGCGGCAAGGCGCTGCAGGTGACGTGGATCCTGGAGACGCACGCGCATGCCGATCACCTCAGCGCGGCCGGATACCTGGCCGACATCCTGCAGGCGCAGGTGGCGATCGGGCGCGGCATCGTGCAGGTGCAGGAGCGGTTCAAGGTGTTGTTCGGGCTGGGCGAGGAATTCATCGCCGATGGGCGCCAGTTCGACAGGCTGCTCGTCGATGGGGACCAGTTCGCGATCGGCGCCCTGCCGGTGCGTGTGATCGCCACGCCCGGGCATACCGATGACGGGCTGACGTATGTGATCGGCGATGCGGCCTTCATTGGTGACACCCTGTTTGCGGCCGACACCGGCACGGCGCGCACCGACTTCCCGGGCGGTGACGCGCATCGCCTGTTCGCTTCGATCCAGAAGATCCTGGCGTTGCCGGCGGATACGCGGATCTTCCTGTGTCATGACTACCCCGGCACGCGCCGTGAGGCCGAACCGCTGACCAGCATCGCCGCGCAGCGTGCCGGCAATGCGCACCTGAAGGACGGCGTCGACGAATCGGCCTTCGTGCAACTGCGCCAACAGCGCGATGCGACCTTGCCGGTGCCGCGACTCATCCTGCCCGCGTTGCAGGTCAACATCCGCGGTGGCCGCCTGCCCGAACCCGATGCCAACGGCGTGCGCTACTTCCGCCTGCCGCTGGACCAGATGGGTGATGCGCGATGAACACGTGGATGAGCGCGCTGCTGGGCGGCGTGCTGATCGGCATGGCGGCGAGCCTGCTGCTGTGGTTGACCGGCCGCATCGCCGGCATCAGCGGCATGCTCGGCGGTGTGCTGCTGCCGAAGCGGGGCGAAATCGCGTGGCGGCTGGCCTTCCTGATCGGACTGGTCGGCGCCGGTGCGGCCTGGTTGTGGTCGGTGCCCGGTGCGTATGTGCCACGGCAGGGGTTTCCGCCGCTGTTGCTGGTGGTGGCCGGCGTGCTGGTTGGCATCGGCACGCGGATGGGCAATGGCTGTACCAGCGGGCACGGCGTGTGCGGTTTGGGCCGGCTGTCATTGCGGTCGCTGGCAGCGGTGCTGACCTTCATGCTGACCGCGGTGATCACCACCTTCATCGTGAGGCACGTGGCATGAGCACGCATGCACGCATCACCCTGGCGGCGCTGCTTTCCGGCGCGCTGTTCGGGTTGGGCTTGGCGGTGTCGGGCATGACCGATCCACAGCGCATCCTCGGTTTCCTGGACGTGTCCGGTGACTTCGACCCGGCCCTGTTGTTCGTGCTCGGCGGTGCGGTGCTTACCGCGCTGGTGTTGTTCCGCTTCGTGCTGCGCCGGCCGGCACCGGTGTTGGCGGCGCGGTTCCAGATCCCGGCACTCAAGCAGATCGACCGGCCGTTGCTGCTCGGCGCGGCGTTGTTCGGTATCGGCTGGGGCTTGGCCGGCTACTGCCCGGGGCCAGCGCTGGTGGGGCTGGGCGTGTTGTCGCCGGAAGCGTTGTGGTTCGTGCCGGCGATGCTGCTGGGCATGTACCTGCATCGTTGGCTGGGTGGGCGGTAGGAGCGGCCTCGGCCGCGAAGCCGATCCCGTTCCAGCGCCAGGCCACATCGCGCAATTGCAGTCACGCGATTCCTGCTTCGCGGCCGAGGCCGCTCCTGTACGCGTGGGTCAGAGCACCTGGCGGGCGGGGTCGCTGAGTTCAAGCTCGCGCAGCACGACACTGGCCTGGGTGCGGTTGCGCACGCCCAGCCGTTCGAAGATGGCGGACAGATGCGCCTTGACCGTGCGTTCCTGCACGTCCAGGCGGTCGGCGATCTGCTTGTTGAGCAGCCCTTCGGCGACCAGCACCAGCACCCGGAACTGCTGTGGCGACAGGCTGGCCAGGCGTGCGGCCAGCTCGCTGTCGTGGCTGGAGGACTGCGCGCGTGCCACCGAGGCGCGCAACGAGGCCGGCAACCATTGCTCGCAGGCCATCACGCTGCGGATGGCGTCGTGCAGTTCGTTCAGGCCCGAACTCTTGGGCAGGTAGCCGGCGGCACCGTGGTCAAGGGCGCGCCGGACCACGCGCGGGTCGTCGTTGGCCGAAACCACGATCACCGCCACGCCCGGGTGCTGGGCGCGGATCGCCGCCAGACCGGCCAGGCCGTGGTTGCCCGGCATGTGCAGGTCGAGCAGGATCAGGTCGGTTTCCGGGGCGTCATCCAATGCGGCCAGCACGCCTTCCAGTGACTCGGCCTCGCGCACCTGCATGCCGCTGACCGCGTCGCTGGCAGCCTGACGCAGCGCGGCGCGGAACAGGGGGTGGTCGTCGGCGATCAGCAGGCTGGGCATTCTCGGGCGGGGGCGTGTGGACGACGGAAGCGGTGAGTAAAGGCTGAAGCGGCGACAAACGCAACCGCATCAACGCGCAGCATGCGCGGATGCGGTTGGCCGGTGTCGCCGGCGTGCATGCACTTACTGCGACGTCCAGCCGCCATCCATCGGCATCGCCGCGCCGGTGACGTTGTGTGCCTCGCGGCGGCACAGCCACACCACCATCGCGCCGATGTCCTCCGGCAGCGACATGCGCAGGCTAGGCTGCTTCTCCTCAAGCAGGGCACGCACGCCGTCGTCGCGGCTGCCGCCGTTGCGGTGGGCCTGGATTTGCGGCTCGATCAGCGGGGTTTCGACCCAGCCCGGGCAGATGCAGTTGACGGTGACGCCGCCGCTGTCGCGGCTGCCGGCGGCGGCGTATTCCAGGCCGGCCACCTTGCTCAGGCCAACGATGCCGAACTTGCTGGCCACGTAGGGGGCCTTGTTCTTCGAGGCCACCAGCCCGTGCACCGAGGCGATGTTGATCACCCGGCCGAAGCCACGCTCGGCCATGCCCGGCAGAGTGTGCTGCATGGTGTGGAAGGCGGCGCTGAGGTTGATGGCGATGATGTCGTCCCATTTCTGCGACGGCTGCTCGGCAAGCGGTGCGGCATGCTGGATGCCGGCGCAGTTGACCAGCACGTCGACCTGGCCCCAGGCCTGCACGGCTTCAAGCAGGGTGGTGATTTCGTCGGGTTTGCGCAGGTCCGCGCCGAAGTGACGGGCCTCGCTACCGGCATCGGCCACGCTCTTGAGCGCGGCGTCGATCTGCTCGGGCGTACCCAGGCCGTTGATGGCCACGCGCGCGCCGGCCGCCGAAAGCGCCTGTGCGATGGCCAGGCCGATGCCGGAGGTACTGCCGGTCACCAGTGCGGTGCGGCCTTGCAGGAAGCGGTCCATGGGGGACTCCGTAGAACAGTGGGGAAAGTACGGAAAACGTAGCAGCCGGGGTGCTAAAAGCGTGTGGTACGAAAGTACGATGAGCCGGCCCGTGGGCCTCTGCTAGTGTGCGCCCATGAGCCAATCCCTACTGCGCGCCGCCTGCGGCCTATTCGTCGGACTGAGCCTGGCCTCCTGCGCCAGCGGCCCCGCCTCCCAGTCCGTGGAGCCTTCCATGTTCAGCAACGAACTCCGCAGCGAACACCGCGGCAGCGACGACCTGCTCACCGCCGGCCTCGGCCTGGCCGGCTTGCGCAGCGTGGCCCCGCCGGCCTTCGCCGACGCTACCGCGCCGACCGTCGAGGAGCTGCGTCGCCGCGCCCTGTGGGGCAGCTGGCGTGGCATCGCCGACCTCGCCCCGGGCGGGGGTTATGGCGAGCTGTTCGGCAGCCTGGCGCCGGCGCCGGGCCGTGAGTACTCGGCCTATGCCCGCCTGCCGGGTGCCAGGCAGCCGCACCGGGTGCTGGCGCAGGTGCCGGACAACTTCGACCTGGCCAAGCGCTGCGTGTTGGTGGCCCCGGCCTCGGGCTCGCGTGGCATCTACGGCGCGGTGTCGGTGGCAGCGGCCTGGGGCCTGCCCAAGGGCTGTGCGGTGGTCTACACCGACAAGGGCGCCGGCAGCGACTACTACGACCTGGACGCACAGCAGGGCGTGCGCGCCAATGGCAGCGTCGGTGCACTGGGCGAGGCCGCCGACCTGGCGTTCGCGCCGGATGCGCCGGTCAATGCATCGGGCGTGGCCTTCAAGCACGCCCATTCCAAGGACAACCCGGAGGCCGACTGGGGCCGGCACGTGAAGCAGGCGGCCGAGTTCGCGTTGCTGGCATTGGGCCAGGCCTATCCGCAGGCGGCGCCGTTCACCTTCGACAACACCCGCATCATCGCGGTGGGCATCTCCAACGGCGGCGGCGCAGTGCTGCGCGCGGCCGAGATGGACGGTGACTGGCTGGATGCGGTGGTGGCCGGTGAGCCGAGCATCTATTCCGATGGCCCTGGCGCGCGTGCGCTGTACGACTACACCACCGAAGCCGCGCTGCTGATGCCGTGCGCGCAGCTGCACATGAGCAACCTGCCGCAACCGCCGCTGACCGCCGCATTGCAGGCGGGCGCTGCGGTGCGCTGCGCCACGCTGGCCAGCGAGGGCGTGATCAGTGGGGCGACGCCGGCCGCGCAGGCACAGTCGGCCTACGCGTTGATGCTGAGCAAGGGCTGGACCGATGCCGCGCTGCGTGCGGGCGCGTTGTCCACCGGCTTCGATCTGTGGCGTGCGATCGCCGCGACCTACGCCTCGGCCTATGGCCGCTATGGCGTGGGCGAGCATCCGTGCAGCTTCAACTTTGCCGCGCAGAACCCGGACTTCTCCCCGCGCGTGGCCAGCGCCGCCGAGCGTGCGGCATGGATTTCCGACGGCAGCGGTATTCCGCCGGGCGCCGGCGTCGGCCTGCTCGACAGCAAGGTGCAGTTGCCGGACCTGACCTACGCCGGGCTGAAATGCCTGCGCGGCTTGTGGGACGGGCAGGGCGAGGATGCCAAGCGCGTGCAGGCCGGCATCCAGGCCACCCGCGCCGGGCTGCCGCGCAAGGGGCTGCCGGTGATGGTGGTGCATGGCACCGACGATGGGCTGATCCCGCCGGCCTTCAGCAGCAAGCCCTACGCCACTGCCGCCAAGGCGGCCGGTCGTGAGGTGAGCTACTGGCAGGTGCAGCACGTGCAGCACTTCGACGGGTTCCTGGGCCTGCCGGATTACGGCGCGCGCTACCTGCCGCTGTTGCCATATGTGTATGCCGCGCTGGACCGCGTGGAAGCGCGCCTGGACAACGGCACCGCGTTGCCGGCCGATGCGGTGATCGCGACCACGCCGCGTGCCGGCCAGCCGCTGACCGCCGAGCACCTGGCCGTGCCGCGCTGACCCCACGGCAGGAGCGGCTTTGGCCACGAGGTCGGTTGAGGTTGCGGGGCGCATGAAGCCTGTCATCTGATTTCTCGGATGGCAGGCTTCTGCGTTCATGCGTGCATTGTTGGTTTCGCGACTGAAGTCGCTCCTGCCGTCCTGGCGCCCTGCCGCGCGCGGGCGATGGCATCATGCGCGCATGGACCTTCTGAATTTTTCTTCCCGTGTCATTCCCGCCGCCCAGTACCAGCGCGAGCGCTGGCGCAACGGGCTGGGCTGGACCCGCGAGATCCTGCGCCTGCCCGAGCAGGGCGATTGGCAGCTGCGCTTGTCCATTGCCGAGATCGAGCAGGACGCCGCGTTTTCCGCCTTCCCGGGCATCGAGCGCGAGCTGGTGCTGCTGCAGGGCGAAGGCCTGCGCCTGCGCTTTGCCGATGGTCGCTGCGAAACCCTGTTGCCGCCCTACCAGCGGCTGCGTTTCGCGGGTGAGGACGTGATCACCGGCGAGCTGGTCGATGGCTTCACCCAGGACTTCAACCTGATGTGGCGGCGCGATGAGGTGAATGCCGAGCTGCTGCATCGTCCGTTGGTCGGCAACATGCTGTTCTTCACCGAGCCACAGGCGGCCTGGGCGATCCACCTGCTGGCCGGGCAGGCCCGCTTCGAAGGCGATGTGCTGCCGGCGCTGGCAGCGGGCGATACCGCCTGGTTGGGTGCCGGGGCACGCGAGCGCTTCACGCTGCACGGTGGCGGCGAGCTGCTGGCGATCCGGGTGGCTCCGGCAGTGACGCGGTAGAGCGGGGCCCTGCTCCGCTGAGGCGCTGGCGGGAAAGCCCCGGCGCTACCCGTTGGGAGTACTCAGTACACGTCGCGCCGGTAGCGGCCGGCGATGCGCAGGGCCTCGTGGGCCTCGCTGCCAAGGGCATCGAGGATCACCGCGTCCACCGCCGGGGCCATGCCCTGCAGGCTGCCGCAGACCAGCACGGTGGCGCCGTGGTCGATCCACTCGCGCAACCGCGGCGCGTGAGCGGCCAGTGCATCCTGCACGTAGTGGAAGGCGCCGCCATCACGGCTGAAGACCGCGTCGAGGTGTTCGATCCAGCCTTCGCGCTGCCACTGCTGCAGCTCGTCGCCGAAGTGGAAGTCATGGGCGAGGTTGCGCTCGCCGAACAACAACCAGTTGCGCCGCGCGCCCGCATCGATGCGCGCACGCAGGTGCGCGCGCAGGCCGGCGATGCCGGTGCCGTTGCCGATCAGGATCAGCGGGACGTCCGCGGCCGGCGGATGGAAGTTGGCGTTGCTGCGCAGGCGCAGGTCGATGCGGTCACCGGGTTGGGTGTAGTCACATAGCCATCCACTGGCCAGGCCGGGTTGGCCGTCCGGGCGCAGCTGGCGGCGCAGCATCAGTTGCAGGTTGCCTTCGCCGGGCATCGAGGCGATGGAGTATTCGCGATGCGGCAGCGGCCTGAGCTGGGCGGCGAGGGCGGCGATGTCGATGTCGGCGGCATGCTCCGGCAACTGCGAGGCAGCAAGCAGTTCGCCCAGCAGGCGACCGTCCGGCAAGCGGGTGCCGGGGTCGAATCCATGTGCCTGCATCCAGGCCTGCACCGCCGCGGTGGATTGGCGTGGCCCGATCTCGGCGATGTCGCCTGCCTGCCAGGATGGCAGCGCACCTTCGGCCGGTTGCAGTGCCAGGTGGAACACCGGGCCACCGACGCTGTCGGGGTTGAGCAGTTGGCGCGATTGCAGCCGCCAGGGCTGGTACTCGGGCGCGCTCCAGTCCGGCACGTTGCTGGTGGTGCCGCCCAGTTGGCCGAGCAGCTGTTGCCAATGGCGCAAGGCATCGGGATCGGCGTTGTCGACCTCGACGAGGTCGAACAACGGTTGCGCGCCATGTGCGCGCAGCCATGCATCGAGTTGGTGGCCGAAGGCGCAATAGTGTTCGTAGCTGCGGTCGCCCAGAGCAAGCACCGCGTACTGCAGCCCCGGCAACGCACTTGCCTGCGGCATCACCCGGCGCAGGAAGGCCAGTGCATGGTCCGGCGGGTCGCCTTCGCCGGTGGTGCTGGCGATGAACAACGCCTGGTGGCTGCTGCCCAGCAGGGCGGCGTCGACCTGGTCCAGTGCGCGCAGGCGGGTGGCATGGCCGGCGGCACGCAGGCTCTGGGCGCTGCGTTCGGCCAGTTGTCGGGCAAAGCCGGTCTGGCTGGCCCAGACGATCAGCAGCGGCGGTTGCCCGGTGTCCCTGGCCAGCTCCTTGCGCGGGCGCACGCGCCACCACAGGACGAAACAGGCAAACGCATAGACCGCGCCCACGCCCGCCGCGCTCCACCATTGCCAGGGCAGTGGCGAGGCCAGCCACCAGCCCTCGCCCAGGTGCAGGCGCAGCAGCAGCACGGCGACGGCCACCAGCACCGCGATCACGGCCAGGTTGCCGAACAGCGCCCGATTGAAGCGGGGGGTACTCATGTGGCGTTTGCGTCCAGGTATTGCTGGAAGGCGGGGGTCATGGCTTCCTGCAGGCCACTGCCATCGCGCGAGACGAAGCGTGCGGCCAGCCCTTGCGCCTGGGCAAAGGCCAAGCCCTGTTCGGCACCCAGCACGGTCAATGCGGTGGCCCAGGCATCGGCGTGCATGGCCTGGCGATCGATTACCGTCACCGCGGCCGCGGCGCGGGTGACCGGGGCCTGCGTGCGGGGATCCAGCGTGTGGCTGTAGGACACGCCATCGTGGTCATAGTGGTGCCAGCGATCGCCGGAGGTGGCGATGGCCAGATCGTCCAGTGCCAGCACCCGCGGTGGGTACTCTGCACCGGCATCCTCCTCGGGCGCGGACTCGACCAGCACGCGCCAGGGCTGGCCGTCGGGCTTGCGACCGTAGCCGTGCAGTTCGCCGCCGACTTCGACCAGCGCGGCCTCGACGCCGTTGCGACGCAGCCAATGGCTGACCAGGTCCACCCCATAGCCCTTGGCGATGGCGGACAGATCCAACTGCAGGCCGCCGGGTTGCAGCGCAGCGCGTGCCGGTTGATCCAACTGAAGTTTCTGCCAGCCGCAGTGGCGGGCGACCGCTGTCCTTTCTGCAGCGTCGGGTACGCGCTGCGCGCGCGCCTGTGCACCGAAGCCCCACAACGCGACCAAGGGGCCGATGCTGGGATCGAATGCACCGTCGCTGCGCCGGGCGATGTCGTGCGCGGCGCTGAGCACGGTCCAGAAGTCCTCGGGGAGCGGCTGCCAGTGGCCGGCAGCGGCACGGTTGTAGCGACTGATGTCCGAGTCTGGTTCCCAGGTGCTCATCTGCGCGACCACGCGATCAAGTTCCCCCTGGATGCCCGCGTGCAGCGCATGCAGGTCACGGCTGCGTGGCGCGACCAGCTTGACGCTCCAGGTGGTGCCCATGGTGTGGCCGCCAAGGGCGGCGATGTCGGCGTTGGGGGACATCAGTGTCGGGAATCGAGGGACCTTTTGTCCTTCTCCCGTGTGCGGGGGAAGGTGCCCCGAAGGGGCGTATGGGGGAGCGTTCTTGCTGACGTTGATCGGCGACGGGGCCGCTCCTCGTGCCCTCACCCCAGCCCCTCTCCCGCAGGCGGGAGAGGGACTTTGAGCAATTGCTTACTGCGGCAGCACTTCCAGCGTGGCGACGTAGGTCAGGCGACGCACGTTGGCCTGCGCGACCGTGGTCTTGTTGTCCTCGGTGCCGGTTTCCAGCCAATACATGCCGGCCTCCGGCCAGGTCACCGAGAACTCGCCGTTGGCGTCGGTGGTGACCTTGATCTCCTCCTGCGCGTTGCGGTAACGGGTGCCGCCGCGGGTAATCTCCACTTCCAGGCCGGCCTGCGGCTTGCCATCTACCAGCAGGCGGAACCTGGCGGCCTCACCGGCGAACAGGTCGTTCGGGTGGCCCACGGCCACCATCTCCAGGCCCTTGCCGGTCGGCTTGAGCGCGGTGTCGTTCGGTGCGCCGTTGGTGACGAAGGTCTCGACCCGCCCGGCGGTCTCGGAGACCTTCAGCTCCGGTGCGTTCTTCGGCACTTCGGTGGCGAACTTCTCGGCGTTGCCGCGCCAGCGCTTGGGCTTGCCGTCTTCCTGCCAGGTGGCCGAGAGGCCGGCGTTGACGTTGGCCAGGCGGTAGGTGCCCTGCTGGGTGAGTTCGACGTCGAACACGCTGCGGTACTTGCCGGTGGCCACGTTCTGCGGCTGCACGGTGCTGCCGTCCGGTGCGGTGATCACCAGGTTGTCGATGCGCAGCGGCACGTGGTTGAAGTAGAACAGGTCGTTGGAGACGGCCGCGTCCACGGTGATCCACGGGTTGGTGCCGGAGATGACGGTCTGCGACGGCTGCAGCCAGGCCTTGTGGGCCGAGGCAGTGAACGGAACCAGCGCGGCGATGGCGGCGGCAATCAGGAGGGAACGCTTCATTCGGTGGGCTCCAGTGCGGTGGTGCGGATCAGGGCTTGACGGACAGGGTGACGGCGCCGAGTTCGGACGTGCCCTGGGCACTGCCGTTCTGGACGCTGCGCGCCGGCCAGGTGAAGGGGATCTTGAGCAGCTCGCGGCCACCGACCTCGCGGGCGGCTTCCACCACCAGGGTGTACTGGCCGGCGGGCAGGCCGCGCAGCTGCGGCTGGCGGTCGTTGAAGCTGAGCTGGTGCTTGCCGACCGGGCGGGTCGGGCCGGTGACGCCATCGACCGGCACCTGCAGGGTGCGGCCGCTCTTGCGCCACCACTGACGCAGGTCCGGCAGCCACTTGGTGCCATGGCCCTCGGCGGTGTCGCGCAGCTGGTACCAGACCGACAGGTTGGCGGCGACCTTCTGGTCGGCACCCTCGATCCACACCGCGACATACGGGCGGTGGTATTCGGCGACGTTGAGCTTGGGCACTTCAACGTTGACGTCGAGGCTGGCGGCGTAGGCGGCCGGGGCGGTGGCGATCAGGCCGCTCAGGGCGATGGTCAGGGTGACGCGCATGGTGCGACTCCGGGAGGAATGACGATCAGTGGATGAGGAGCAGGGCGATCAGCAGCGGGATCAGCAGGCCCAGGCCGACCAGCGGCCAGGTCATGCGCCGCTGCCGCGCGTGCAGATGCAGCAGGAACAGGCCGGTGATGCAGAACACCAGGCAGGCCACGGCGAACAGGTCCAGGAACCAGCCCCAGCCCGGTCCGGCGTTGCGGCCCTTGTGCAGGTCGTTGAAGTAGGACACCCAGCCACGGCGGGTCTTCTCGAACTCCACCGCGCCGGTCTGGCGGTCGATGCTCAGCCACGCATCGGCACCGGGCCCGGGCATGGACAGGTAGATCTCTTCGGGCGACCACTCGGCCGGGCGTTGGCCGATGGAGACGTCCAGCCGCGCCGACAGCCAG
Organism: Stenotrophomonas capsici; assembly: GCF_034961085.1. NCBI lineage: Bacteria > Pseudomonadati > Pseudomonadota > Gammaproteobacteria > Lysobacterales > Lysobacteraceae > Stenotrophomonas > Stenotrophomonas capsici. The sequence goes on from NZ_JAYFUH010000085.1 coordinate 142,825, forward strand.
TCCGAGACCCGCGCCGGCAGCGGCGCGTTGCCATCCTCGCGCGTACCCAGCGCCTTGAGCACCGGCGCCGGCAGCTCCAGCTGCAGGTTCTGTACCTGCGGCTTGGCTTCGATCTTCGAGGCGTGGTTGAGGGTGATGCCGGTGATGGAGAACAGCAACATGCCGATCAGGCAGACCGCCGAACTGATCCAGTGCCACTGGTGCAGCGTGCGCAGCCAGAAGCCGCGGCTGGCCTGTTGCTGCACGGTGTTGGTGGAAGCGCGGTCTGCGGACACGGGAACAAAGCGGATGGGAGACCGGGAATTAGATCATTAATGAGAATGATTCGCAATTTGTATCAAATTGTATCGCGGCCTCACCCGCTGGCCGCCGCGGTATCGGGCCGCGGCGTGCGTCGGCCCGGACGCAGGCGTTGCAAGGGTTGCTCGAGCCAGCGCCAGGAGGCCCAGCCGGCGCCGATGCAGGCCAGGACGGTGAGCGCGATGAAGGCCCCGGACTGGCAGGGGCCGTGGTTCCAGCCGCTCGCCTGCCAGAGCCGCCCGGCGGCGGAGATCACGAACACATGGCTCAGGTACAGCGAGTAGGAACTGTCGCCGATCCGCAGCAATAGAAGCGGGACCCGGGGCGATCCGGCACGTTCCCAGCGCACCAGCCCCAGCGTGAGCAGGGCCGCCGGCAGGCCGAAGGCACACAGGCGCATTGCCATGGAAGGGGGCGGGCCGCCGGCTTCGGACAACAGCAGCATCGCGCCGGCCAGGCCCAGCGCGCCGGCAACGGCCACCGGCAAGGCCATGGGTGCAGGCAGGTGCCTCCAGTACAGCCCGACCAGTGCGCCGGCAATGAATTCCAGTGTCAGCGGACTGCTGGCGACCTGCTGCCATGGCGCACCGGCATCGAGCAGGAAGTGTGCCGCCAGGGTCAGGGCACCCCAGCCAAGCAGCAGTGCCGGCAACCAGGTCTCGCGCGCGAAGGCGATCATCCCGGCCATCACCAGGTAGAAGAACATCTCGTGGATCAGGGTCCAGCCGACGGTCAGCAGGGGCAACTGCGGCTGTGGCCAGAGCAGGTACGAGGCCAGGACGCTCTGCTCCTGGTAGGCGCTGTTGGCGATGCCCGGGGCGACCAGCATCAGCACCACCACTGCGGTGGTGTAGAACCAGTAGGGCGGCAGCACGCGCCAGCTGCGTCGCACCAGGAAACGCCCGGCCTGACGCGGTGAACCATAGCTGCCGGCGGCGATGGTGGTCATCACGAAACCGGACAGCACGAAGAACAGGTCCACGCCACTGTCGGCATGGCGGATGAAGCCCGGCAGCAGCGGCATGCCGGCGGTGTACTTGGCCTCCACGATCTGCAGGTGGAACAGCACGACCAGCAGGGCGGCAATGGCGCGCAACGCCTGGATGGAATGAAAAGGGCGGGTGGCCATCACGACGGGGAAGCTCAGAGTGTGCGGACTCTAGCATCGTGCCCGCGCCGCGTGTTGAGGGTGGACGGCGCCGCCGGCCGTCACGGTTCAGCGGCCGGAGCAGTGCCTGTACGGGTGCGGCACGGGCCCTGCCGCCGCCTGTGGTGGGGCGGCGGCAGGCAACGGTTCAGAAGCGCGCGTTGAGCGAGATCCAATAGCTGCGACGCTGCTCCTTGACCGCGTAGTCGTCCACGCAGCTGTACTCGCTGGGCGAGGTCAGCAGGCACGACTGCGAAACGAAGTCCTTGTCGAACAGGTTGTTCACGCGTGCGTTGAAGGTCAGCCAGGGGGTGGCCTTCCAGCTGCCGCCGAGATGGAAGAGGGTGTAGTCCTCGTAATAGCGGGTCTGCGGGGTGCCGTTGGCGTCCGGCAGGGTGTCGCGGTAGCGGTCGTAGCGGCCTTCGCCGATCAGCGACAGGCTCAGTGCATCGCTGATCTGCCAGTTGAGGCTGGCATTGGCCATGTGCTTGGCGGGGTTGCCGGCGATCGGCAGGCCCTTGCCGGTGCCGCTGGTCTGCTCGCTCTTGGTCCAGGTGTAGTTGCCGCGCAACTGCAGGTTGGCGAGCAGGTCGACATGGCTGGCCAGCTCGACGCCGCGGGTCTCGGCCTTGTCCAGGTTCACGCTCTGGCCGAAGACGCTGTAGCCCAGCGCTGCCCAGCCCGGGCCGACATCGACGCAATAGCCACCGCCGGCCGGGGCGACCTCGCAGTTCGGGTAGCTGCCGCCGCTGGCGATCTTGTCCTCGAAGCGGTTGAAGAAGGCGGTGGCGTTGAAGCCCCAGCGCTCACCCTCGTAGTAGCTGGCGATCTCGTAGTTGGTGCTGGTTTCCGGCTTGAGGTTGGGCGAGCCCACCATCGGGATCACGCCCTGGCCGCCGAAGCCGGTGACGCCGGGGAACAGCTGGTCCGGGCGCGGGGTCTTGTAGCCGGTGCTGATACCGCCCTTCACGGTCCAGGCATCGCTGGCGTTCCACACCAGGTAGGCGCGCGGGCTGACATGGCTGCCGAAGATGTTGTGGTGGTCATAGCGCAGGCCGAGCGTGGCGGTGAGGCGCTCGGCCAGCGACCAGTTGTCCTCGGCGAACACCGACCAGGTGCGGTGCTTCTGCTTGACGTTGTCCTTGTAGCCGCCGCCGTCCATGCCGAACACGCCGTCGGTCATGTCGGTGTTGTTGTACTGGCCGCCCAGGGTGAGCTGGTGTGCGCCGAACTGCAGGTCCAGCAGGGTGTCCAGCACCAGCGCGTCCAGTTCCATGGTGCGCAGCGGGCGCGGCAGGAAGGCCTGCAGGCGGGCGCGTTCGGCATCGTTGAGGATCGAGACGTTGCCGTTGGTCATGTTGCAGTTGGCGGCCTGGCCGCGGCGGCTGCAGACGTCGTTCCACAGGGTCTGCAGGTCGGCGCGCTCTTCCAGCGTCAACGGCAGCGAGCGACCGAGGTTGTTGCTCTGGGTGCGGGCCAGGCTGGTCTGCCAGGTGCCGAAGTCATAGCGACTTTGGTGGGTCAGGGCGAGCTGGTCCAGTTCGTAGCGCTGGTAGGCGGTATAGCCCACGCGCGGCTGCACTACGCGGCGGCTGGTGGTGCCGCCACTGCCGTTGGGAATGGTGGCCACGCCACTGCGCCACAGGCTCTCCAGCCCGTCCAGGGTGCCGGTCTGGCCCTTGCTGTTGTCGTACTTCTGGCGGGAGAGGTCATAGTCCAGCCACAGGCTGTGGTTTTCCGACACGCTCCAGTCCAGGCGCATGCCCGTGTTCCAGTTGGTGTTGGCCACGGCCTTGCCGCCGCCGCCGAAACCGAGCGCGCGCTCCCAGCTGCTGCCATCGGGCAGCGGCAGGGCCGACCACTCCGGCGAGGATTCGTCACTGTCATACCAGCTGCCGCGCACGGTCAGGCCCAGCGTGTCCTTGACCAGCGGGCCGCTGAGATACAGGTCGCTGGTGCGGGCGTCGCCGAACTGGCTGTCCTGCTGCACGGTGAAGCCCTGGGTGAACGAACCGCTCCACTGCCCCTTGTTGCGGCGGGTGATGACGTTGATCACGCCGCCCATCGCGTCGGCGCCGTACAGCGTGGACATCGGGCCTCGCACCACTTCGATGCGTTCGATGGCATCGAGCGGCGGCAGGTAGGCGAACTGGCCGCCGCCGAAGTTGTTGGGGTACAGGTTGCCGACGTTGCTCTGGCGGCGGCCGTCGATCAGGACCAGGGTGTATTCCGAGGGCATGCCACGCATGGAGATGGTGGCACGGCCGTTCTTGTCGGTGGTTTCCATGCCCACGTCGATGCCTTCGACGTCACGCAGTGCGTCGATCAGGCTGGTGTAGGGGCGCAGCGCGAGTTCCTCGCGGCTGACCACGCTGATGCTGGCCGGCGCATCGACGATCTTCTGTTCAAAGCCGGCGGCGGTGACCACCACCTTGTCCAGCGTGGTGGGGGCCCCGGTGCCACTGGCGTGGGCGGAGACGGACAGCGCGCCGAGCACGGCGGCGGTGAGCAGGTGGCGGGAAACGGACGCACGACGACGATGGCTGGCAGCCATGGAAGCAACCTCGGGAAAGATGGATGAGCGGTGCGCAGGCCGGTGCCACACGCGTTGGCGTGCGGCCGCTGCTGCGGCAGGAAGGAGCAGGGAGCCAGGGCCGGACCCGGCCAGTGGTGACGCTGTCAGGCCAGTGGCGGTGCCTGCCCGCGCTGTTGGCGCGGACTGTGCAGGGCGGGCGGGGCTTGATGCGATGCGGCGGGGATCGGCAGGGGTGCGACGGCGCGTGCAACGGCGGCACGACGCGGCAGGAACCCGGGATGGGGCAGGGCGGCACGCGCCGCATGCAGGGGGGCGGCCCGGCGCAGCTTGGCCGGGCCCTGTTCTTCGAGCGGGGTTTCGCCACGTTCCTCGCCCGCCGTGGTGCAGGTGCTCTGGGCGCCGCCCAGGCGTGGCAGGTGGGTACCGTGCTGCGACAGCGAGGCGAGCAGCGACAGCAGCAGCAACGCGCACAACGCCACCGGGCGGATCGCGCTGGCGCGATGCGCGACGATGGCCACGTCCTGTTGGCGCTGCAGCTGGTACACGTGAAATCCCCGGTGATGCGCACGACAGGAAGGCCATGCGTTTCGGGCGGGAATTTTAGATGGGACGCGTTAGCTTTTGCAAATGATAACCACTATCAATGATGGCTGTTGGCCATCACATCGCCTGACCTGTAACCAGGGCACGGATCGCCGCATGGGGCGAGGCCGCCAGTTGTGGACGGATTGCCGCCATGAATGAGGGGCTGCCATTGGCCAATGCCTTCCTCAGCCAGTGCACGGCGGCATCCACCTCGCCGGCCGCCAGCAGCAGGGAAGCGTGGCTGGCCTGGCCACGGAAGTCGCCGGCTTCGGCCGAGCGCAGGTACCAGGCAGGTGCGGCGGCGGGATCGGCGGCGACGCCGCGGCCTTCCTCCAGGCAGCGGCCGACCAGGTTCATCGACTTGGCGTGGCCGGCCTGGGCGGCACGCAGGTAGAGCGCATAGGCGGCGACCTCGTCCCTGGCCAGCCCGCGTCCGGTGGCAAGCAGATTGGCAAGGTTGTACATCCCCCAGTCCAAGCCGCCATCGGCGGCCTGGCGATACCAGACCGCGGCCAGTTCATGGTTGACCGGTGTACCGTGGCCGAGCTCGTGGCAGCGGCCGAGCATGTTCATCGCCTGCGCCAGTCCACCATTGGCGGCGCGCTCGAACCAGGCCATGCCCGCTCCGGCATCGATGTCGCGGCCACGGCCTTCCATGCAGGCTTGGCCGAGCAGGAACTGGGCCAGTACCTCACCGCGCTGCGCGCGCTGCTCGAGCTCGGCCATGACCATGGCCGGGTTGTCCGGGAGTTGCCGCAGCAACGACTGGAGGTCCTGCAGCGCGGTGCTCACGCTTCGGCCCATTGCCGCAGCAGGTTGTGGTAAACGCCGGTCAGGCTGACCAATGACGGGTGCTGGGGATGGTCGCCGGTGAGGCCACGGATGGACAGGTCCAGCTCCCACAGCAAGCGGCGATGGCCGTCGTCGCGCACCATCGACTGGATCCAGAAGAACGATGCCAGGCGCGCACCGCGCGTCACCGGGGTCACCTGGTGCAGGCTGGTCCCGGGGTACAGCACCATGTGCCCGGCGGGAAGTTTGACCCGCTGGTTGCCGTAGGTGTCCTCGATGACCAGTTCGCCCCCGTCGTACTCATCCGGATCGGACAGGAACAGCGTCGCCGACAGGTCGGTGCGGACCGGTTGCGGGTCATCGGGCCGGCTGATGTGGTCGTAGCGGATGGCGTTGTCGACGTGGAAGCCGAAGGTTTCGCCTTCGCGGTAGCAGTTGAACAGCGGTGGGTACACGCGTCGCGGCAAGGCGGCGGCGAAGAAGGTGTCGTTGCGGCCGATGGCATCCAGGACCATCGACCCCAGCGCACGTGCGACCGGATCGGATTCGGGAAGCTGCAGGTTCCGCTTGGCCTGCGCCGACTGGTAGCCGGCGGTGGCCTTGCCGTCGGCCCAGCCCGCATCCTGCAGGCGCTGGCGGGCGAGTGCGACCTGTTCACGCGTGAGTACGTCGGGGATGTGCAGCAGCATGAGTATTCCCTTGATGCGAAGCCCCCGGCACGAGGCCGGGGGCGGGTGGAGCGGTCCAGCGCGATCAGAACGTGACGTTCAGTGCCAGCGTGGCTGAGCGGCCCGGGGCGATGCTGGCGTAGTGCGAAGCATACGCCTTGGTGAAGTACACCTTGTCGCTCAGGTTCTGTACGTTCAACTGCAGGCTGATGTTCTCCTGGATGGCGTAGCTGGCCATCGCGTCCCAGCGGGTGTAGCTGGGGATCCACTTGAGGTTGGCAGCGTCACCGTACTGCTTGTCCGAATAGGTGGCACCGGCGCCGAGGGTCAGGCCGAACGGGAAGCTGTAGGTCGTCCACAGGTTGGCGCTGTGCTTGGCGGTGTTCGGGAACTGGTTGCCGTTGTTCGGCGACGGGATCCACACGCCCGGTGCCGGGCAGCCGGTGCGGCTGGAGACCGAGCAGGTGAAGCCATTGTCCTTCAGCTCCGAATCCAGGTAGGTGTAGCCGCCGTAGATGCTCCACGCGTCGGTCAGCTGGCCGGTGAAGCCCAGCTCGAAGCCGTCGATGACCTTCTTGCCTGCGTTCTGGGTGGTGCCGTTGTCGATCACCACGCGCGCGTTGTTCAGCTCGGTGTGGAAGAGGGCGGCGGTCAGGTTCAGACGGTTGTCGAACAGGTCCCACTTGGTGCCCAGTTCGAGGTTCTTGGTCTCCTGTGGCTTCAGGTCGGCGTTGGCGGCATTGATGCCGTCCGAGCCGTCACCACCGTCCATGCCCGGCGGGGTCGAGGAGGTGCCGTAGGACAGGTAGATGCTGCCGTTGGAGACCGGCTTGAACACGACGCCGGCCTGGTAGTTCACGAAGTCGTTGTCGTTGTTGAACACCGTGGGGGCCTTGCCGAGCACCGGGGTGACCTGTTCGGTGGAGTAGTCGTCGTAACGCAGGCCCAGGTTGACCGACCACTGCGCGTTGAACTCGATGGTGTCGAACGCGTAGACCGACTTGGTCTTGGTGGTCTGGCGGACGTCCAGTGCCTTGTTGCTGCGGTAGACGATCTGGTTGGCCGACCACGGGTCGTTCGGGTTGGGGTTGTTGAAGTCGGTGCAGTTGTAGCCGGTGGCCGGACCGGTGGTCGGGCAGGCGGTGCTGCCGGTGAGCGGATTGTTGGTGCCCGGCGTCATCTGGTAGGTGCCGCGGGTCATCTTCTCGTCGCTGTACTCCACGCCGGTGCTGTAGCTGTGCTTGAGCGAGCCGGTGGTGAAGCTGCCGGTCAGGCTCAACTGGTCGGTGAAGTTCTTCAGGTCGACGGCGCGGGCGTTGGTACGGCGCCACAGGGTGCCGTACAGGTTCGGGTTGCCCTTGCTGTCGTCCGGCTGGGTCCACAGGTAGTCGTTGCTGGTGTTGCCCAGGCGCGCGATGTTGCGCAGCTTGTGGTCGCCGAAGTCGTAGCTGGCGTCGATGGTGCTGATATCGGCGCGGGTGCGCTGGAAATCGCGGTCCTTCAGGCCGTAGTAGTTGTTGCGGTCCGGTACCAGCGGGCTGCCGTCGCCGTTCTTGGCGACGTTCGGGCCGCTGCTGAAGGGGTTGCTGTACGGGAAGCCGCCGGCATCGGGCAGGTCGTCGGTTTCCATGTGGTAGTGGCCCACGATCAGCTGCGCCGGGCTGTTCAGGCCGAACGCGATCGACGGCGCAATGCCCCAGCGATCGACGTTGGCGGCGTCACGGCCAGCAATGTCGGACTGGTGCTTCATCAGGTTCAGGCGGGCAGCGATGCCGTCACCGAGCACGTAGTTGCTGTCCACGGTGCCGCGCGCGTAGCTGTCGGTGCCCGCGCCCATGCTGACGCTGGTCTCGTTCTTCAGCTTCGGGGTCTTGCTGACCAGGTTGAGGCTGCCACCACCGGAATCACGGCCGCCGTAGGCCGAGCTCGGGCCCTTGACCACTTCCACCTGCTCAAGGTCGAAGATCTCGCGGGTCTGCGAGCCGACGTCGCGCAGGCCGTCGACGAAGATGTTGCTCTGCGAGTCGAAGCCACGGATGAAGGGGCGGTCGCCGGTCGGATTGCCGCCTTCGCCGGCACCGAAGGTGATGCCCGGAACCATGCGCAGGGCATCCTGCAGGCTGGTCGCGCCGGTTTGCTGGATCAGCTTCTCCGAGACGATGGACACGGACTTCGGGGTGTCGAGCAGGTCAGCGGTGAACTTCGGCGAAGAAGGGGCGAACCAGCTGCCGCGGACCTGCACCTTGTCCAGGTCGGTGGCCTTGCGCGGGTCGGCGCTATTGTCGGCGCTGTCGGCGGCGTGGGCAGCCAACGGGGCGATGGCGATCAGGAGGGCGGACGTCAGCGGAGTGCGAGCAGGGTTCATTGCAAAGACTCTGTGGGTAGGCGAAAGGATGGCGACGGCAGGGAGCCGGCGCGGAAAGCGGAAACGGGGGATCAGGCAGACGCGTGGCCGGCGACAGCCGGAACCGGCGTGGATACGGGCTCAGGCCCGCGGAGGGGCGTGGCCGCGATTGATCAGCAGGTAGGGCGCACGCGGATAGCGATGTGCGCTTTCCAGTGCCTGGCGCAGGCGGGTATCGGTCGCTGCGTTCAGGAACGTGCGGCTGGGCGGTGCCGGCAGGGGCCGGAGCGGCAGGCTGCCGGTGGACGCGGGGCGTGGCCGCGCGCTGCGCAGGCTTTCGGCCCCGGACTCGGAAATGGCGGCCATGTCCGGCAGGTCGCCGGGCTGGCCACCGCCGGGGAGGGCACTGACCAGGTCGACGGACGCGCTGGGTGCCAACGCGCCGGGCGCGGCCACGGCATGGCCGAGCATCGCCCAGGCGATCAGCAGGCCCAGTGCCAGCATCAGCCACGGCTGGCGCTGCCGCAGCTGGGCGGCGAATCGCTGAATGGCCATGGCGCTGGAAGCGGGCATCGAAGACAGGCGTGTTAAGAAATCATTGCAGGACGCAATGGATGCGCATCTTATTGAGAATTGTTTGCGTTATCAATATTGAGTGGGCCGGCCGGGCCATGACGCCAGGCGAATCACCCGGGCAGGCGCTGCCCGGCCGGTAGGCCAAAGGGGGAGTGGGGAAGGGGGCGCGGCAAGCAGCCGACGGCCGCCAGCCGCGTGCTGGCCCCCGCGTCAGGGGCCGGCGGCCAGACGGCCGTTGCCCGGTGCCCTGTCGGGCGAGCGGCCTCCGCCGTGTCGGCGGGTGAGGCCTGCGGGCTCAGTCGCGGTCGTCGCGCGACCAGATGCCGCCGTGTTCGCGCTTGACCGGGAACTTGGGCACCGGGGAATAGGCCGGCGCGCACAGGGCGCGGCCATCGCGGATGTCGAAGCGGGCTCCGTGCAGGATGCACTCGATGCTGCCCTCGGCCGCGTCGATCACGCCGGAGGACAGTTCGAACTCCTCATGGCTGCACTGGTCTTCCAGGGCGTACAGCTCGCCATCGAGGTTGAAGACGACCAGCGGGGTACCGGTGACCTCGTCGAAGGCGGTCTTCATTTCCCCGGGCAGCAGTTCCTCGCTGGCGCAGATGAAGGTCCAGGTCTCGCTCATGCCGCCGCTCCCAGCGGCTTCTCCAGCACTTCGAACTGCAGGTCATCGCGCTTGGGCAGGCCGTAGCGGGCATCGCCGTAGGGGAAGGGCTTCTTGATGCCGGTGCGGACGTAACCGCGGCGTTCGTAGAAGGCGATCAGTTCGTCGCGGCAGTCGATCACCGTCATCTGCATGGTCGGCAGCTGCCACTGTTCGGCGGCAAAGCGCTCGGCGTACTGCATCACCTGCTTGCCGACGCCGCCGCCCTGCGCCTTGGGGTTGACCGCGAACATGCCGAAATAGCCGTGGCCGTTCTCATCGGCGACATGGCAGCAGGCCATCAGCTGGCCGTCCTGTTCGGCCAGCAGGACCACGCTGCGCGCGCGGTTGATGTCGGCCAGGATGCCGTCGGCGTCCACGCGCTGGCCATCGAGCAGGTCGGCCTCGGTGGTCCAGCCGACGCGGGAGGCATCGCCACGGTAGGCGGAAGTCACCAGTTCAATCAGGGCCGGGATGTCGGCGGCGGTCGCGGTGCGGAAGGTCAGCTCGTTCATCGGCACATTCTAGTGCGCGCGAGGCGAAGGGGAAGCGGCGGTGCACGGCGCGGCCGGGAAGGAGGCGGCGCGTGGCCGGGGTGTCCGGAGACAGCGCCGCGCGTGGCTCGGCACTACCGCATTGCGCCCTCCCTTTCGCGCGGCGAAGGGGGAGGGCTTTCGCGGCCGCTCCTGGCCTCAGCCCAGCAGGGTGCGGACCTTCTTCAGGGCCACCATGAACGACTCGATCTCGTCATGCGTGTTGTAGAAGGCCAGCGAGGCGCGGCAGGTGGCGGCGACGCCGTAGTACTGCAGCAGCGGGTGCGCGCAATGCTGGCCCGAACGCACGGCCACGCCCTGCAGGTCGAGCAGGGTGGCCAGGTCGTGCGAATGCGCGCCTTCGACCAGGAACGACACCACCGCCGCCTTGTGCGGCGTGGTGCCGAAGATGCGCACGCCGTCGATGCGTTGCAGCTCCTCGGTGAAATGCGCCAGCAGCGCCTGCTCGCGGTCGGCGATGTGGTCGCGGCCAAGCGCGTCGAGGTAGTCCACCGCCACGCCCAGGCCGATGAAGCCGGCGATGTTCGGCGTGCCGGCCTCGAACTTGTGCGGGGCATCGTTGAACACGGTGCCGTCGAAGCTGACTTCCTTGATCATCTCGCCACCGCCCAGGAACGGCGGCATTTCCTGCAGCAGCTCGCGGCGTGCCCACAGTGCGCCGGTGCCGGTCGGGCCGCACATCTTGTGCCCGGTGATGGCGTAGAAATCGCAGCCGATGGCCTGCACGTCCACGCGCAGGTGCGGGGCGGCCTGCGAGCCATCCACCACGGTGACGATGCCGCGCCGGCGTGCCTCGCGGCAGATCTCGCGCACCGGGTTGATGGTGCCCAGCACGTTGGAGACGTGGGTCACCGCCAGCAGCTTCACCTCGGGGGTCATCGCCGCGTGCAGGGCATCCAGGTCCAGCGAACCGTCGGGCAGGATTTCGGCCACGCGGAGGGTCGCGCCGGTACGCTGCGCCACCAACTGCCACGGCACGATGTTGGCGTGGTGTTCCATGCGCGAGACCAGGATCACGTCACCGGTCTTCAGGCGCGGCAAGGCCCACGAGTAGGCCACCAGGTTGATCGCGAAGGTGGTGCCGCTGCACAGCACCAGCTCGTCGCTGCGCACGTTGAGGAAGCGCGCCAGCTTGGCGCGCGCGCCTTCGTACGCTTCGGTGGCTTCGGTGCCCAGCGCGTGCACGGCGCGGCTGACGTTGGCGTTGTAGCGGCGGTAGAACTCATCCACCGCGCCGATCACCTGTAGCGGCTTCTGCGCGGTGTTGGCGTTGTCGAAATACACCAGCGGCTTGCCGTTGACTTCACGCATCAGCAGCGGGAAATCGGCGCGCACGCGGTCCCAGTCCGGAGCGGTGGCCGAAGGGTGGATCGGACGCGGGGAGGAAAGGTTCATGCCATGCCAGCCTGTTGCAGTGCCTGGTCCAGGTGCCGGGCCAGCTTCTCGGTGAGGATGCCATCGACCGCGGCGAGCGGCTCGTGGCAGAACGCCGCGCTGAGCATGGCGCGGGCCTGCTCGGCCGGCACGCCACGGGTGCGCAGGTAGAACAGCGCATTGGCGTCGAGCTGGCCCACGGTGGCGCCATGCGCGGCCTTGACCTCGTCGGCGTCGATCACCAGCGTCGGCTGGGTATCGATCTCGGCGTCGGCGGACAGCAGCAGGTTCTTGTTGGACAGGTTGGCATCGGTGCCATCGGCGCCTTCGCGGATGTTGATGCCGCCATGGAACACCACGCGGCTGCGGTTGGCGGCCACGCCGCGCCAGACCAGCTCGGCGCTGGTGTCGCGGGCGATGTGGTCGATGCCCAGGCGGGTGTCGATGTGGCGACGGCCATTGCCCAGCAGCACGCCGTTGGCGACCAGCCTGGCGTTGTCACCTTCCAGGCGCACGTTGAGCTCATGGCGGGTCAGCGCCGCGCCCAGTTCCAGGTCGATGCGACGGTACTGCGCGTCGCGCGCAAGTACGGCGTCGGTGCGCAGCAGGTGGGTGTCGCGGCTGCTGCCGGCCTGCACGCGGGCGTGCGCCAGCTGGGCATCCTGGGCCAGGTGGACGTGGACCAGGGTGTTGTCGAAGTTGGCGCTGTCGCCGTCGTGCAGGTGATGCTCGACCAGCCTGAGCGAGGCCCCTCGACGCAGTTCCACCAGGTGCCGGTGGTGCCACACGCGGTCGCTGCCGTCGCCGGTGCTGATGAACACCAGGTGCAGCGGGGTATCGCTGTGGACGCCGTTGGCCACCTGCACCAGCACGCCTTCATCGGCGAGCGCGGCGTTGAGCTGGGCGAAGATCTCCTCGGCGCGGTCGAAGCGGCGGCCAAGGAAGCGGACGGCTTCCGGCTCCTGCTGCTTCACCGCCGACAGGGTGCGCACCTGCACGCCCGCATCCACGCCTTCCAGGTCGCTCAGGTCGCTGCTGGGGCGGCCGTTGACGAACACCAGGCGGGGGGTGGGGATGTAGGCCACCTGCGCGGCATCGATAGCCGGTGCCCGCAGCGGAGCAGCGCTGAAGCTGCGGCGTTCGAACTGGCGCAGCGAGGTGTACTTCCAGGCCTCGCTGCGCGCGGCCGGCAGGCCGGTCTTCAGCGCGGCCTCGAGCAGTTCGGCGCGTTCGTTGCTGCCGCAGAAGCCGGCGGCCAGGGAATCCAGCAGGACGCTCATTACTTGGCCGCCTCGCGCACCACGCGGTCCTTCAGGAAGTCGTAGCCGTGTGCTTCCAGCTCCAGCGCCAGTTCCGGGCCACCGCTCTTGACGATGCGGCCGTTGGCCAGCACGTGCACCACGTCCGGCTTGATGTAGTCGAGCAGGCGCTGGTAGTGGGTGATGACCAAGAACGAACGCTCCGGCGAACGCAACGCGTTGACGCCGTCGGCCACGCTCTTGAGCGCGTCGATGTCCAGGCCCGAGTCGGTCTCGTCCAGGATCGCCAGCTTCGGCTCCAGCACGGCCAGCTGGAAGATCTCGTTGCGCTTCTTCTCGCCACCGGAGAAGCCTTCGTTGACGCCCCGGTGCAGCAACTCGTCCTTCAGGTGCAGCACGGCCAGCTTCTGCCGGACCAGCTTCAGGAACTGCATCGAGTCGAGCTCTTCCTCGCCGCGCGCCTTGCGCTGTGCATTGAGCGCGGCACGCAGGAAGTAGGTGTTGTTCACGCCGGGGATTTCCACCGGGTACTGGAAGGCCAGGAACAGGCCGGCGGCGGCGCGCGCTTCCGGTTCCAGCTCCAGCAGGTCGCTGCCTTCGAACTGCACGCTGCCTTCGGTGACCTCGTAGCCATCGCGGCCGGACAGCACGTTGCCCAGCGTGGACTTGCCGGCGCCGTTCGGGCCCATGATGGCGTGGACTTCACCGGGCTTCACGTCCAGCGACAGGCCCTTGAGGATTTCCTTGTCGCCGATGCTTGCGTGGAGGTTTTCGATCTTCAACATGAGGGTGCGGTCTTCAAATTTGAATGTGGGGCGGGGCGATCAGAGCTCGCCTTCGGCGCGATCAAGGAAGGTGGCGCGCAGCCACTGGGTGCGCTGCCGGGTGAGCTCGGCCTTGTTGGCCGAATACAGCATCGGGTACATCGAGCCATACAGGACGCGCGGGTTCTCGTCCTTGCCCACCGGGTAGCGTGCGTCGATGTCGGCATCACGCAGCTGGATCCACAGGCGTTGGGCGCTGCGCAGCTTGTCGATGGCCACCGGCTGGCCCTGCAGCTTCTGCATCACCTGCCGGTACACGGCGTTGAGCTCGGCATCGCTGGTGTCGGCTTCACGCGCGGCGCATTCGTTGATGTCCAGCTGGGTGCGGGCATCGTCGCAGGCCTTGCCCGGCGAGGCGGCCGAGGCCGCCACCGGCAGCAATGCCAGCAGGAGCAGGGGCAGGCGGCTCATCCGACCGAGCCTTCCAGCGACACTTCCAGCAGCTTCTTGGCTTCCACCGCGAATTCCATCGGCAGTTCCTTGAACACCTGCTTGCAGAAGCCGTCGACGATCATCGACACCGCGTTCTCCTGGTCGATGCCGCGCGCGCGGCAATAGAACAGCTGGTCATCGGAGATCTTGGAGGTGGTGGCCTCGTGCTCGACGGTGGCGCTGGGGTTCTTAACCTCGATGTAGGGGAAGGTGTGCGCGCCGCACTTCTTGCCGATCAGCAGCGAGTCGCACTGGGTGTAGTTGCGCGCGCCCTCGGCGTTACGGTCCACCTTGACCAGGCCGCGGTAGGTGTTCTGGCCGCGCCCGGCGCTGATGCCCTTGGAGACGATCTTGCTCTTGGTGCGCTTGCCGAAGTGGATCATCTTAGTGCCGGTGTCGGCCTGCTGGCGGTGGTGGGTGAGCGCCACCGAGTGGAACTCGCCCACCGAGTCGTCGCCCAGCAGCACGCAGGACGGGTACTTCCAGGTGATGGCCGAACCGGTCTCCACCTGGGTCCAGGTCACCTTGGAGCGCGCGCCGCGGCATTCGGCACGCTTGGTGACGAAGTTGTAGATGCCGCCCACGCCGTTCTCGTCGCCCGGGTACCAGTTTTGCACCGTGGAGTACTTGATCTCGGCGTCTTCCAGCGCCACCAGCTCGACCACCGCGGCGTGCAACTGGTTCTCATCGCGCATCGGTGCGGTGCAGCCTTCCAGGTAGGACACGTAGGCCTTGTCCTCGCAGATGATCAGCGTGCGCTCGAACTGGCCGGTGTTGTTGGCGTTGATGCGGAAGTAGGTGCTCAGTTCCATCGGCGAGCGCACGCCCTTGGGCACGAACACGAAGCTGCCGTCGGAGAACACCGCCGAGTTGAGCGCGGCGAAGTAGTTGTCGCCGACCGGCACCACCGAGCCCAGGTACTTCCGGACCAGCTCGGGGTGCTCGCGGATGGCCTCGGAGATCGAGCAGAAGATCACGCCCTTCTCGGCCAGTTCCTTGCGGAAGGTGGTGCCGACGGAGACCGAGTCGAACACCGCATCGACGGCGACACCGGCCAGCTTGGCGCGTTCGTGCAGCGGCACTCCCAGCTTGTCGTAGGTGTCCAGCAGTTCCTTCGGCACCTCGTCCAGCGACTTGTACTTCGGGCCCTTGGGCGCGGAGTAATAGCTCAGCGCCTGCAGGTCGATCGGGCCGATCTGCAGCTTGGCCCAGTCCGGCTGGCGCAGGGTGAGGAAGTGACGGTAGGCATCCAGGCGCCACTGGGTCATCCATTCCGGCTCTTCCTTCTTGGCCGAGAGGGCGCGGATGACGTCCTCGTTCAGGCCCGGCAGGAACGAATCGGATTCGATGTCCGTGACGAAACCGGCGTCGTACTTGCGACCCAGCTGTTCGTGGATTTCACGGTTCGGAGTGTCGGCGATGCCGACGTTTTCAATGGTCTCGGTGGCCATGGGGCTGCCTACGGTGGTTCAGGAGACGACGTCGGCGGTGATCCGTCGACGGTCGGCAAGCGGTAAGGGATGCAGCATCTGGGCCAGGGTGACGGCGCGCAGGGCGTCGCTGACGACATCGTTGATCAGCCGCCAGTTCGAGCGCACGCCGCACTGGCTGGCGATGCCGCAATGGCTCTGGCCCTGGCTGCATTCGGTGATCGCCAGCGGGCCTTCCATCGCCTCGACGACCTCGATCAGGGTGATTTCGCTGGCCGGACGGGTCAGCCGGTAGCCGCCACGCACGCCGCGCAGGCCTTCCACCAGCCCGGCCTGGGCCAGGGGCTTGAGCAGCTTGCTGACGGTGGGCGGTTCCAGACCGGCGGCCTCGGCCAGCTCGGTCGCGCTCAGCACTTCGTCCGGCCGTGCGGCGAGCACGGTCATGACGACGGTGGCGTAATCGGTGAGCTTGGTGACGCGGAGCATCTCGGCAGGTGGGTTCAAAGCGGACCAAAATTGTACGCTTTGTCGCCGGTCGAGTCCAAGCGCCCTGTTCAGGCAGGGGCGGGGCAGGTGACGGCGGTGGCTGCCGTGGCCGGCGGCGGGTACCGGCACCGGGACGTGATCGCCGGGCGGGGCGGTGTCCGCGGAGGGGCGCGATGGCCCGGCCCCGGTCCGGCGCGTACTTGGGTCATTGGCGCAGATGGGAGAGAATCTGCGCCTCTCATTCGTTTCCGGTCATTTACATGCCCAAGAAGATCCAGGCGCGCAAATCCAGCATCCATGGCAACGGCGTGTTCGCCGTGGCCGACATCAAGCAGGGCGAGCGCGTCATCGAGTACAAGGGCAAGCGCCGGACCCATGCCGAGGTGGATGCCGATGACACCGGCGACGTCGAGAGCGGGCATACCTTCCTGTTCACGCTGAACGAGGACTACGTCATCGACGCCAACCACAAGGGCAACGATGCGCGCTGGATCAACCACAGCTGCGACCCGAACTGCGAGGCGATGATCGAGGAAGCCGAGGGCGACGACCGCACCGCCGACAAGGTGTTCATCGAAGCCGTCCGCGACATCAAGCCGGGCGAGGAGCTGACCTACAACTACGGCATCACCTTGGCCGAGCGCCACACCGCGCGCCTGAAGAAGATCTGGGAATGCCGCTGCGGCTCGCCCAAGTGCACCGGCACGATGCTGCAGCCCAAGCGCTGATCCGCACATCGATTGGGTGAATGAAGGGGCCGCCTGCGCGGCCCTTTCCCGTTGTGGCGTGGGCCGGGAGGGAATGCTGGCGGCGGGGGCGCACAAACGCGGAAGGCCGCTTTCGCGGCCTTCCTGCCTGCATGCAGGAGGGGCTTACTTGCCCAGCAGGCCCTGCGGCACCAGGTTGCCCAGGCCCTGGTTGAAGGTCACCGCGATGCGGCCGTTCTCGATGCCGACCGACTGTACCTGCAAGGCGCCCATCACCCGCGCGATGGTCGGGTCGATCTTGTAGATCGGTTCGCGGCGGGCGTAATCGGCCAGCCAACTGTTGAGCAGGCTGCGGGTGCTGGAATCCAGTTCGCCACCGGCCATGGCCGGGTTGAAGCGGTCGACGGTCGGCTGGTCCAGGTGGAAGCCCTGCGTCTGCGCGTCGTAGCGCAGGCCGCTGCTGATCTGCACCTTGCCGACCGGCATCGAGGTGCCACCGGCGGCCATGGCCAAGGCGAAGCCCAGGTCCAGGCGGTTGCCCTGCGGCAGGGTCAGGTGCGGCTCGCTGACGGTCAGCGCCAACAGGCCGCCGAGCGCCTTCTGCGTGCGCGGGAAGCTGCCGTCCAGATAGTCCTGCACGTCGCTGGCGCCCACGGTCAACTGCCGTCCGTTGACCTGCGGCGCGGCGTGGGCGGTGGTGGCCAGGGCCATGCAGGCGACGGCGGACAGGAGCAGGTGGCGCAGGTTCATGGGGTCAACTCGTGAGGGGACGGTGATGGGTGAGCACGATACCCGCTGCAGGTGAATACCTGGTTAGCGGCTTTTACTGCAATTCCACTTGTACGGACGCCGAGCTCAGTTCCCAGCCCGCGCCGTCGATGGTGCGGCGGACCCGGTACCAGCCCTTGTAGCGCAGCGGTGCCCCGTCCTTGGTCATGCGCAGGTCGACGGGGATTTCCAGAGCGCGATGTGGCGCTTCGCGATCCAGTGGCACGGCGGCGCGGGTGAGGATGCGCAATGACCCGGCATCAACCAGCATGCTGCGCAGGGCGGCATCATCGGGCTGCGGTGCCGGCTGGCCACCGGCCCACATGCGGTCGGCATTGGCACGGTCGGTCATCAGCAACTCCAGGTAGCGGTGCACGGTCATCTCCGGGGTGGTCTGCTCACCGCGCGAGGTGTCCGGGTCGGCCTGCCGCGCCGGGGCAGGTGCGGCGTCGATGGCGGTGGTTGCGTGCGCGGTGGTGCCGGTGTCGGTCGCGGAGGTGGTCGGGATGCTGCTGTCAGGATCATCGGTGGGCGTGCGCTGGCAGGAGCAGCCGGCCGTCAGCAGGACCAGGATCAACAGCGGAAAACCACGCATCGGCGCACCCTCTGCAAAAAGTGGAGGCCAGTCTACGTGCTGCCGTTCAGGAGCTGCCAGCCATTCAACCGGGCTGCTGCAGCTTTTCCAGCTTCAACAGCAGTTGGTCCAGTTCCGGCTGCAGGTTCTCCAGGGCGTTGCCGTGCCGGCCCGAAGCGGCCGACAAGCTGTGCAGCAGGCCGGTTGCGACCACCAGCGATGCGTCGTCGTTGGAGGGCAGGCGGCGTTGGCGCTGGGCCTGCTCGAACTGCTTCATCCAGCTGTAGGTGGTGCGCTGGTCGAACTCCAGCGTGCAGCGCCCGGTGCACTGCTGGCCATCGGTTTCGATGGGAGTGACGGTGATGCGATAGCGGTGCGTGTTGCTGGACATGATGGCGTGGGGGTAGGGGGATGGCCCCACCATAGGCCCGCCATCGGGGTGTTGCGAGGCGCCGGACCATGACGCTGTGTTCCAGTGTGCCCGGGTACGGCGTGGATGGAACGCAGTGGTCCGCCTACGCGCCATGGGCGCCCCCAAAAAGAAACGGGACGGCTTTCGCCGTCCCGTCCGGTTCGCCACAAGGGGCGCGCTGATCAGAGCGCGGCGTCCTTGAGCTTCTTGAGCGGACGAACCTTCAGCTTGGTGGTGGCCGGCTTGGCGGCGAACCACTGCTCTTCCTTGGTGAACGGGTTGATGCCCTTGCGCTTCGGCTTGGCCGGAACGTTCACGGTGCTGATCTTCAGCAGGCCCGGCAGGGTGAAGGAGCCAGCGCCCTTCTTGTTGACCGAGGCGGCAACGGCGCCTTCCAGGGCGGCGAACACAGCGCGCACGTCCTTGGCAGCGACGGAGGTGGCTTCGGCGATGTGGGCAACCAGACCCGACTTGGTCAGAGCTTCCTTGATCGGCTTCACTGCGGCCGGCTTGGCGGCAGCCTTGGTGGCGACTTTCTTCACTGCCTTCTTCGGGGCAGCCTTTTTAGCGGTCTTTGCCATGATTTCCTGTTCCGTGAACGGTTGGTTGTTTGGTCGTGCCGACCCCGTCGGCAAGCGAAATGTAGGGCATGAATTGCATGCCGCCAATAGGCAATCGACAAAAAAGCCCATAAAAATTGCTTCTGGCCGGTTTGTGCATGCTTCCACATGCCAAAACACAGGGGAAAACAGCATCGATAGGGATACAGTGCGGCGTCACCCGGCATGTCCACGGCAGGCCAGGTGATCGGCGACGCACCGCACAATGCGCTAACGAACGCTGTCTTAGGCTGGGCTGCCAACCACCACGAGGAGTTCCACCATGGGTATTTCGCGTCATGCCACCGCGCACTGGGAAGGTGACCTCAAGACCGGCCAGGGCCGCCTAGCCACGCCGCAGAGCGGGCTGCTGGAAAACACGCGCTACGCCTTCAGCACGCGCTTTGGCGAGGAGAAGGGCACCAATCCCGAGGAGCTGATCGCCGCAGCGCACGCCGGCTGCTTCACCATGGCGCTGTCAGCCAAGCTCAGCGAGGCCGGCTTCCCGCCCACTTCGCTCGATACCCGTGCCGACGTCGACCTGTCGATGGAAGGCGGGCCGCAGTTCTCGCAGATCCGCCTGAAGGTCAAGGCGGTGGTGCCGGGGCTGGACGAGGTACGCTTCCGCGCGATCGCCGACGACGCCAAGCAGAACTGCCCGGTGTCCAAGGCGTTGAGTGCGGTGCCGATCAGCCTGGAAAGCGAGTTTTCCGCCTGATCCAGGCAGGGGCTGGCGGGCGGGGAAGGGCCCGCCGGTCCGGTTCAGGGACGTTTCACCCGGCGCGCCCGAGCATCGCGCCATCCAACCACGGGGACCTGTTGCCATGTTTCGTTCGCTGCCTATCGCCGGTGTCCTGATCATGGCCGGCCTGTCCAGTTTTGCCGCGTCCGCACAGAACTACGACGACGGCCAGTACCGTCCCGGCTACCGCGATGACGATGGCCGCTACCGCGACGGCGGCTATGCCGGCGACAACGGGCCGGCCTACGACTACGCGCGGGTGGTGCGCGTTGACCCGATCATCGTCAGTGGCAACGGCGGCCGCAACGAGCGCTGCTACCAGCGCAGCGATGGCAGCTACGTGAACGAGGATGGCTACCGCGACACCGGCCGCTACAACGGCAATGGCTATCGCAATGACGGTTACGACGACCGCGGCAATGACAATGGCCAGTACCGCCAGGGCAGCGAGACCGGGCGTCAGATCGCCACGGTGATCGGTGGCCTGGCCGGCGCGATGATCGGTAGTCGCATCGGTGGTGGCGACGGCCGCTACCTCGGCACCGCGGTGGGAACGATCGCCGGCGGCGCGGCCGGGCGCGCCATCTACGAAGCCAGCAACCGTGGCCCGGACTACCGCCGCGGCGACGTGCGCGTCTGCGAGCCCGGTGGCTATGGCAGCGAGAGCGAACGCGTGGACGGCTATGACGTGACCTACGAGTACGCCGGCCGCGAATACCACACCCGCCGTGACTACCACCCGGGCGAGCGCATCCGGGTACGGGTGGACGTCAACGCCGACTGAGGCAAGCCTGCGGCGCACGCCGCAGGCCGCGGTTTGTCATGCCTGCGGGATGGCGGCATAGTCGCCGGGTCCCGTTCAGGAGTGATCGTATGCGCCGTGTCGCCTGTCTTGCCCTGTTGCTTCCCTGCCTGTCCCTGAGCCCGGCCCAGGCCGAGGTCAAGGTGCTGGTGGCCGACACCATCCGTACCGGAGACCCGGCGCAGCCGGTGGTGGGCGCGATGGCCTGGGATGCGCAGACTGGCCGCGTGCTCAGCGTGGGCACGCGCGAGGCGGTGCTGAAGCAGCATCCGCAGGCACCCCGCATCGACGCCGGCAAGGCCACGGTGGTGCCGGGGCTGATCGACGCACATGCGCACCTGGTCTACCTGGGCAACACGCTGGCGCAGGCCGACCTGTCCGGCGCGCGCACCCGCGGCGAGGTGGTGGAGCGGCTCAAGGCATTCGAGAAGACCCTGGCGCCGGGAGAGTGGCTGCAGGGCCGTGGCTGGGACCAGAACCGGTGGGACAACACCGACTTTCCCACCGTCGCCGACCTGGATGCCGCCTTCCCGGAACGGCCGGTCTACCTGGACCGCGTCGACGGCCACGCCGGCTGGGTCAACAGCGCCGCGCTGCGCATCGCCGAGAAGGCGGGCAAGCCGTTGGCCGGGGACTGGCAGCCGGACGGTGGACGGATCGTGCGCGACGCCGCCGGCAGGCCGACCGGCGTGCTGGTCGATGCGGCCTCCAGCCTGGTCACCGCGCAGATCCCCGCACTGGATGACGCCGCCCGCGAGAAGCGCCTGCTGGCCGCGTTGCAGGCGGCGGTGAGCAACGGCCTGACCGGCGTGCACGACATGGGTGTTTCGCGCGAGGACCTGGCGTTGATGAAGCGCCTGGCCGACGCCGGCAAGCTGCCGTTGCGCATCGATGCCTATGCCGACGGCAACCAGGCCGCGCTGGATGACCTGTGCCGTGATGGCCTGTACCAGCATCCGGGCGGTCGCCTGGAAATGCGTGGCGTGAAGCTGTTCATGGACGGTGCGCTGGGCAGCCGCGGCGCGGCCCTGCTCGCCGACTACAGCGATGACCCGCACAACCGCGGCCTGCTGGTGACTTCGCCGGCCGATTTCGAGGTGGCGGTGCGCAAGGCCGAGGGCTGCAAGGTGCAGGTCGCCACGCATGCCATCGGTGATCGCGGCAATCGCATCGTGCTGGACACCTACGAAAAGGTGCTGGGCGCGCGCAAGGGCAGTGACCACCGCTGGCGCGTGGAACACGCGCAGGTGGTGTCGCTGGAGGACATTCCGCGCTTCGCCCGATTGGGCGTGATCGCCTCGATGCAGCCCACGCATGCCACCTCGGACATGGGGTGGGCCGCGCAGCGGGTGGGGCCGGAGCGCATCCTGGGTGCGTATGCCTGGCAGCGCTACCTGCACAGCGGGGCGCGGTTGGCATTGGGCTCGGATTTCCCGGTGGAGAACGTCGATCCGCGCCTGGGCCTGTACGCCGCGGTGACCCGCCAGGACCGCGACGGCCAGCCGCCGGGCGGTTGGCAGCCCGACCAGCGCCTGAGCGCGGAGGAAGCGGTGCGCGGCTTCACCAGCGATGCGGCCTGGGCCGGGCATGACGAAGCGCAGGTGGGCCGCCTGCAGGCGGGCCTGCGCGCCGACTTCGTGGTGTTCGACCGTGATCCGCTGACGGTGGATGCCGCGCAGCTGGATGACCTGAAGGTGTTGTCGACCTGGGTGGATGGCGAGCCGGTCTACACCGCCGAGGCCGCGCCGGCGGGTTGAGCCGGCGTCTGCCGGCAAGGTGCCAGCGGCCCACGCGCGCCGCTGGCACTGCCGCGGGAGGACAGGTCCGATCCCGCGGTGAAGGGCGCGGTTTCCCTCAAGGGGATGCGGCGCCGCCGGGTTCGGCCGGCGCGTCATGCTGGTCGCGCAGCCGGCGCTTGTTGATCTTGCCCACGCTGGTCCGCGCGATGGTGTCGACGAAGCGCACCCGCTCGGGGATGGCATAACGGGAGATGTCGCCGGCTTGGCTGCGCGCGGTGACCAGCGCGATGATCTCCTGCTCGGTCACGTCGCGGCCGGCATGCGTGACCACCAATGGCAGCGGTCGCTCGCCCCACTTGGGATCGGCGACGCCGATCACCGCGACCTCGGCGACCCCGGGGTGCATGGCGATGATGTCCTCCAGCGCGAGCGAGGAAATCCATTCACCGCCGGTCTTGATGACGTCCTTGATGCGATCGGTCACGCGCAGGTAGCCGCCCGCGTCGATGTTGCCGATGTCGCCGGTGTGCAGGTAGCCGCCAGCCCACAAGGTGGCCGACGCGGCGGGATCGTGCAGGTAACCCTGGGTCAGCCATGGCGCGCGCACCACGACTTCGCCGGTGGCCTGGCCGTCGTGGGCGACCTCGTGCATGTCCTCGTCGACGATGCGCAGGTCCACCAGCGGGATGGGGATGCCGGCCTTGGTGCGCAGCGCGACATCGGCCTCGCCGTCGGCCAGCGCGTCGCCGTCGAGCTGGGCGACGGTGAGCACCGGGCAGGTCTCGGACATGCCGTAACCACCGAAGATGTCGATGCCGCGCGCCAGCGCCTGCTGGGCGAGCACGCGTGGCAGTGCGGCGCCGCCGATGATGACCTTCCAGCCGCGCAGGTCGGTCTGCGCCGAGGCCGGGTCGTTCAGCAGCATGTGCAGGATGGTCGGCACGCAGTGCGAGAAGGTCACTTTCTCGCGGCCGATCAGCGCCAGCAGCCGCCCGGGCAGGTAGCGGCCCGGATAGACCTGCTTGATGCCCATCAGCGTGGCCACGTAGGGCAGGCCCCAGGCGTGGACATGGAACATCGGCGTGATCGGCATGTACACGTCGTCGCGGTGCAGGCGACCCTGCTGGTGCGCGCTGCCGAGCGTGGCCATCGCCGCCAGCGAATGCAGCACGAGCTGGCGATGGCTGAAGTAGACGCCCTTGGGCAGGCCGGTGGTGCCGGTCGTATAGAACGTGGTGGCGCGGGTGTTCTCGTCGAAATCCGGGAAGCGCGTGACCGGCGTGGCCTGTCGCAGGCCGGCCTCGTACTCCGCGGCGAAGCCATCGGGCAACGCGCCGCCTTCATCGTCGAGCAGGATGCGCGTGCGCAGCGCCGGCAACTGCCCGGCGATGCCGTCCAGCACCGGCAGGAACTCGCGGTTGGCCAGGATCACGCTGGCCCCGCTGTGCTTGAGCGTGTAGGCGATCTGTTCCGGGGCCAGGCGGATGTTCACCATCATCAGCACCGCGCCCATCATCGGCACCGCGAAGTAGCTTTCCAGGTAGCGGTGGCTGTCCCAGTCCATCACCGCGACGGTATCGCCGGGCTTCACGCCCAGCGATTGCAGCAGGCCGGCGAGCTGGCCGATGCGTGCCTGCAGCGTGCGGTAGTCATGGCGCACGTCGCCGTAGACGATCTCCTGCCCGGGCCGGGTTGCCAGCGGCGTATGCAGCAGTTGCTTGATCAACAGCGGGTAGGCGTAGGGACCGGATTCGGGCGGCGTGGTGGCGGGCATCGGCGATTCCTGGGGGCAAGGCAACGGGGTGTCAGCGACGGGAGGCCGCCGGGAGCGACAACTGTGCGGGCTGCAGCGGTGCTTCCGCGCGCGGGGTGGGGGTGATCAGTGCATCCTGGGGCAGGGGCTGCGCCGGGTCTTCGAGGTGGTTCCAGACCTGGTCCATGGCCGCGAACAGGTAGGGCAGCAGCGGCACATAGCGCTTGCGGTAATCCGGGAACGCCAGCAGCGAGTCGAAATGCTGCGCGTTGGCTACCCGCCAATAGGCGATCCGTGCGCCCGCCGCACGCGCCTGCGGCACGTAGCGGTCGCTGGTCAGGCTGATCGGCACCAGTCCGTCGTCGATGCCATGGATGACGACGATCGGCAGGCCCGGGCGGGGCGGATTGGCGGCTGCACGGGCAATGCCGGCGCGCACGCGCTCGGCACCTGCACCATCGTGGGTCCAGAGCGAGCGCAGGCAGGACAGGCCAGGCAGGGGATCCGCTGCGGGCAGCGCGTGATCGTCGTAGAGCAGCGTCACACCATTGCCTGGCGGGATGCCGCTGGCATCGCTCCACCAGGCTGCACGGACCTCGGGTGTCGCGATGCCGGGCCTGCCATCCGGGCCGGCGGCGGCGAAGGTGTACCCGCAGGGGTGATTGCCTGCGGCATAGCCACCATAGGCTGACGCATAGGTGGCGGCGATCGCTTGCCACAGATCAAATCCGGTCGAGAACGCGGCTGCGCGCAGGGCGGGTTCACTCAGGCCTGCGTTCGCCAACTGCTGCCATGCCGATCGCGCCTGGGCCTCTGTGTCCGCGCCTTGCACCTGTCCAATGGATGCCAGCACCGCGCAGCGCTGGATTCCGGCCGGTCGTGTCTGGGCCTGCGCGGGTGGCTGCGGCAGATCATCGATGGCCAGCAATGCGCAAGGCATCAGCAGCGCGGCCTGGGTCACGAAATCGTAGAGCGGAGGGGCGCCAGCGACCGATACGTTGGGCTCACCGGCCACCATCGCATCAAACCAATCGCCTTCAATTTCGGCGGCGCGCAATACCGCGCCGCCGCCGTTGGATACCCCGACGCCCAACGTGCGTGTGTTGGCCGGGGTGAAGGGTGCCGACTGCGGAAAGGCACGGTCCAGCGCCTGCAATCCGAACTGCACGGCCTGCACGAGGTGCAGGCCCCAGTCGGCTTCCGGGTTGTCGCCCGAATGTGCGTGCTTGAACGCGACCCCATGCGCAGCGCTTCCCTTCGCGGGGACGAATGCCAACGTGCCATCTGCAGCCGGGGTGCCATCGGCCTGGAAGCCGATACCTGCGTCCAGATCGTAGTAATCGCTGCCGGCGCCCTTGTCCGTATAGGCCACCGCGCAACCGTGGGCCAGTCCCCAACTGCCGGCCACGGAAATCGCGCCGTAGATCCCGCGCGAACCGGAAGACGCCGTCGCGACCAGGCAGCGGCGTGCGGGGTCGAAGTTGTCCGGTATCTGCACCAGCACGCGGTGCGGCTGGCGGGCACCAGGGATGCGGCCGTAGGCGGAGAACTCGCGCCCCGGTGCGGGCTGGAACGTGCCGTAGATTTCACCGAAGCCGCCACCCGGAGTCAGGTCGGCGATGCCCCGCCAGCTGCTCCAGATCGCACGGCGCCGCGCTTGCTCTGCGGTGGGCTTGGCGAATGCCGGCGGCGCGCTGGCGCGCAGGCCTTCAAGGCCGAGCCCGGCTGTCATCAGGTCATCGCTGCCGCGATGGGATGTCTCGCGCCATTGCTCGAACACCGGGGCGGCGGCAGGCACGGGGGCGGTGGCGGCGTTCGCGACGGGGATGCAGCCATGCAGGATCGGCAGCACGGCACAAAGCAGGGAAGCACGGCAGGGAATGTTCATCGCTCCACACTATCAATCCGGTCCGGGGATACCAGCGTACCTAGGTCCCCGTGCTCAGCTGCAATGGGATTTGCTAACCTCGGCCCGAGATGCCAACCCTGCTCATTGCCGATGACCACCCCCTGTTCAGAGCCGCGCTGCATCGCGCGGCCGATGAAGCGGTGGTCGACCTGCAGATCAGTGAAGCCGATTCACTGGACGGGGTACTGGAAGCCATCGACGGCCAGTCGATCGACCTGATGCTGCTCGACCTGCACATGCCGGGCAACCACGGCCTGGCCGGGCTGGCGACGATCCGCGCGCTGCAGCCGGGGCTGGCGATCATCATCGTCTCGGCCAACGAGGAACCGCATGTGATCCGGCGTGCCATCGACCTGGGGGCGGCCGGCTACCTGCCCAAGAGTTCGGGGCTGGCGGACCTGCAGCAGGCGCTGCTCACCGTGCTTGAAGGCGAGCGCTGGATACCGGCGATGCTGCGCGATACCGTCGCGCGGGTGGCGCCGTTCAGCCGCGATGCCGACCTGGCCGCGCGGCTGTCCAGCCTGTCGGCGCACCAGTACCGGGTGTTGAGCCTGGTCGCCGAAGGCCTGCTCAACAAGCAGATCGCCGACCGCCTGGGGGTGCAGCTGCGCACGGTGAAGGCACACATGACGCGCATCATGGGCCGGCTGGGCGTGCGCAACCGTGCGCAGGCGATCCGCGTCCTGCATGAGCTCGGCCTGGCCGATCCCTCCCGGCAGATCGAGGACGCGGACGCGCGGGTGCAGCGCGAGGCCGCCGAAGAGGCCTGAGCCGGCACCGGTCAGCCGTAGGCCCCCGTTGCGCCGGCGTCCTCGCCGGTGGCACGCGCGGCCAGCAGGTGGTTGATCGCCCAGCGCAGCGCCAGCGGCTTGAAAGGCTTGTTCAACAGTGACAAGCCAGCCTCACGCACGGCCTCGCGCGTGTCACTGCCGGTGTCCGCGCTGAGGATCACGGTCGGGCGCGGGCCGTGCATAGCGGCCAGACGCGCGTACAGGGCAATGCCGGTGTCACCGTCATCAAGGTGGTAGTCGAACAGCCACAGCCCGGCCTCGCGCGCCGCGGTGCCCGCGTTGGCGCCATCGGCCAGCGCGGTGACCTCGCAGCCCCAGGCCAGCAGCATCTGCCGCATCGCCGCCAGCGCATCGGGGTCGTTGTCCACCACCAGCGCGCGGGTGCCCTTGATGGTGCTGGTGGCCGCGGGCGCGTCGTTGCGCGGCGCACGCGGCGGGTAGGCACGCGGCACCGTGATGGCGAAGGCCGAGCCGCGGCCGAGCGCGCTGTGCAGCGACAACGGCGCATGCAGCAGGGCGGCGATGCGTTGCGCGATGGTCAGGCCCAGGCCCAATCCCTGCCCGTTGCTGCGGTCGCCGCGCTGGAACTCCTCGAACACCACGCCCTGCTGGTCGGCGGCGATGCCCGGGCCGCTGTCGTGCACGCCGACCACCAGCGCCTCGCCGCGCCGGCGGACACCAAGCAGCACGCCGCCGCTGCGCGTGTAACGGATGGCGTTGGCCAGGAAGTTCTGCAGCACGCGGCGCAGCAGCAGCGGGTCGCTGTGCACCCAGGCGCGGCTGGGCACGTAGCGGAACTGCAGGCCGCGTGCGGCGGCCAGCACCGAGAATTCCTGTGCGAGCGGGTCGAGCACGTTGGACAGCGCGAACGGGCGCGGGTCGGCGACCAGCCCACCGGCTTCCAGCCGCGAGATGTCGAGCAGCCCGGAGAGCAGGTCGTCGGTGGAGTCCAGCGCGCCGCGGATCTGGCGCAGGAAGCTGTCCAGGAATTCGGACTCCAGGTGCTGCGACATGGCGTCGGTCAGCAGTTGGGCGGCATGCAGCGGCTGGATCAGGTCGTGGCCGACCGCGGTCAGGAAGCGCGTCTTGGCCACGTTGGCGCGTTCGGCCTCGTGTACGGCCTGCTCCAGGCGCGCGGTGCGGTCCTGCACGCGGCGCTCCAGGGTCTCGTTGCTGCGCTTGAGCGCATCCTCGGCGCGGCGGAACGCGGTGACGTCGGTGAAGGTGGCGACGTAGCCGCCGCCGGGCATCGGGTTGCCGCGGATCTCGACGATGGTGTCATCGGGGAAAATGCGCTCGGACAGGTGCGGCGTGCCGCGCCGCATATGCGCCACGCGCCGGTTCAGCGCCTTGGCCGGGGTATCGGCGCCGCCCTGGCCGATCTTCAGCTGTCCCATTGCCCATTCGGTGAGATGGGCGACCGGCTGGCCCACCTGCAGCAGCTCGGGCGGGAACTTGAACAACGCGGCGTAGCGGCTGTTCCAAGCCACCAGCTGCAGCTGCGCGTCGACCACGCTGATGCCCTGGCTCATGTTCTCCAGCGCGGCTTCGAGCAGGCGCTGGTTGAAGCGCAGTACCTGGGTGGCTTCGCCGACCGCGCGGGTGACCGCTTCCAGTGGCGCGGCGCCGCCATCGCGCGCGGCCTCGACCAGCAACCGCGCCATCCCGGCACCGACCACGGCGGTGAGCTCGCGCTCGATGGCGGTGACGCGTTGGTCGTCCAGCATCTGCCCGGCATGCCCGGCCATCAGCTGCCGCGTGCGTTCCTGGCCGAGGAAGCGCCCGGCGGTCTTGCGCATGGAGGCGGCGGCCACGCCTTCGCGTTGCTGCGGCAACGACGGACGCACCGCGCGCGCCATCACCGCGACGGTGATCAGGTTGACCAGCAGGCTGACGCCCATGCTGATCGCGATGTGGCCCGGCTGCACGCGCAGCGGGAAGAACACGACCCAGTGCAGCCCTTCCGAGGCGGCCGGCGGCGAGACGATCATCGGCAGCAGCACCAGCCACAGCCATACCAGCGAGCCGGTCACGATGCCGGCGATGATGGCCGGCGAGGGCGTGCGCGGGCGGTACACCGCCAGCAGCACCGCCGGTGCCAGCTGCGCCAGCGCGGTGAAGGACATCAGGCCGAAATCACTGAGCGCTTCGGTGTCGCTCATCGCCCGGCTGTACAGCCAGGACATCAGGAACACGGCCAGGATGCCGGCGCGCCGGAACGCGATCACGCGCGGGCGCAGGTCGGCGCCGGTGTCGCCATGCACGCCGCCGAGCAGGCGCGAGCCGAAGCCGTGGTTGCCGAGCATGATCGACAGGGTCAGGCCGGACAGGATCATCATGCCGGTGGCCGCGCTCAGGCTGCCCAGGTAGGCGAGCAGGGCCAGGAGATGGTGGCCGGCGGCCTGCGGCAGCATCAGCACGTAGACGTCCGGCGATACCGACTGCCCGAGCTGGGCCGCGCCGGACAGCGCCATCGGCACCGACGGCAGCCCGATCAGCAGCAGGTAGAGCGGGAACAGCCAACGCGCGGTCTTCAGGTCGGAGGTCTGGCGCAGCTCGACCACGCCGACGTGGAACTGATGGGGCAGGGTGAAGGCCGCCATCGCGCCGAGCGCGACCATGGTGAGGAAGTCCGGGACCACTGCGGGCGGCGGCAGCTGCGTCATGCGTGCGAGCAAGGGGCTGTCGGCCTGTACTGACAGGGCCGCATACAAGCCGATGGCCAGCAGTGCGGCCAGCTTGAGCAGCGACTCCAGCCCCAGCGCCACCACGATGCCGCGGTTGTGCTCGGTGGCTGACGCCTTGCGCGCGCCGAACAGCAGGGTGAACGCCGCCATCGTCAGCGCGAACCAGAACGACACGTCCGGCGGTGCGCCGCCGCTGGCCAGTTGGTCGCCGAGCAGTGCGCCCAGACCCTGGCTGATCGCCTTCAGCTGCAAGGCGATGTAGGGAATGATGCCGATCAGCGCGACCAGGGTGATGGTCATGCCCAGCCCCTGGTCGGTGCGCAGCCGTGCCACCACCAGGTCGGCGATGGTGGCGCTGTTGTGCTGCTTTGCCAGCCGGCCCAGCCGCGCCAGGAACGGCATGCCGAAGGCGAAGATCAACGCCATGCCGATCAGCGTCGGCGGGATCGCGAAGCCCCATTGCGCGCCCTGCGAGGCGGCGCCGTAGTAGGTCCAGGCGGTGCAGTGCACCGCCAGCGACAGCGCATAGATCACCGGCCAGGCACGTGCCAGGCGATGGCCCTGGCGTTCGCCCCACAGCGCCACGCCGAACAGCAGCACGGTCCAGGCAAGGCAGGCCAACAGGACGATGGAGGGCGTCAACATCGCTCCAGTGTAGGGACCCGGCCGGCCGCCAGGCAGGTGCCGGTCGGCACGGTGGCGCGGTCGCGGCGAGGGCGTGGCGGGCTAGGGGTCGATGAGGACCAGGGCGAGCTGTTCGGCCACCAGCGCCACGTCGCCGGTCGGCTGCAGTTCCACCGTCTTGTGCTGGGTGAGCAGCCATTGCCCGGGCTGGCGGCATTGCAGCGACAGCAGCCGCGAACGCACGCGCACGTCCGCGCCGCTGGGCACCGGGGCCAGGAAGCGTACTTTGTTCAAGCCGTAGTTGAGCACCCGGGTGATGCCGGGGAGCGCGGCCAGCGCGGCCACGTCGTCCTGGACGGTGAGCGAGAGCAGCAGGAAACCATGGGCGATGGTCTGCCCGCCGGGCAGCTCGGCCTGCGCCCGCGCCGGATCGACATGGATCCAGTTGTGGTCGCCGGTGGCATCGGCGAACGCATCGATGCGGGATTGCCCCACCTGCACGCCCGTCCCCAACCGCTCGGCTTCGGCCCAACGCTGCAGTGCCGCCACTGCCGGCGGCAGGTGGTCGTCAATGGTGCTCATGCCACGCGCTCCAGCAAGGCCAGGATGGCCTGGAGCGCTTCCGGCTCGGACAGGGTCGGGGCGTGACCGACCTCGGGCACTTCGACCAGGCGGGCGTTCGCCGAGGTGGCGGCCATCTGCCGTGCCACGTCGGGCGGAAGGATGTCCGAAAGCGCGCCCCGCACGATCAGGGTCGGAGCCTGGCCGGTGAGCGTGCGGACCGCGCGCCACAGCAGCGGCCGCAGCAGCCACAACACCCAGGGCCGGGTGGTGCGGATGACGGCCGGGTCGTAGTCGAGTTCCAGCAGCCCGTCGTCGCGCTCGCGGAACATGCGCGTGGCCATGTCCCGCCAGTCGTCGGCGCCGAAGCGCGGGAACGATGCCTTGCCGATCGACTCGGCGTAGGCGGCTGCCTGCGCCAGGTCCATCGGCGGCAGGTGCTTGCCGGCGTACTTGCCGATCCGTGCCAGCGCCTGGCGTGGCACCTTCGGCCCGGCATCGTTGAGCACGGCGGCGGCGATCAGCCCGGGGGCGCGCGTGGCCAGGGTGATGGTGACCAGCACGCCCAGCGAAGTGCCGATGAACACGCTCCTGTCGATGCCCTGCGCGCGCAGCAGCGCGACCAGATCATCGGCGTAGGTGCGGGGGTTGTAGCTGGACGGGTCGGGTGCGCGCGCCGAGCCCGCGCGGCCGCGCAGATCAACTGCCAGCACGCGCCAGCCGCGCGCGGACAGCGTCGTGGCCAGCGCGTCGAAGTCGGCGCCGTTGCGGGTCAGCCCGGGAATGCACACCACCGTGCCGCGGGGGGATGTCCCTGCTGCCGGCCGGTGGTCACGTGCATGCAGGCGCAGGCCGTCGCTGCTGTTCCAGTACAGG
Source organism: Stenotrophomonas capsici (assembly GCF_034961085.1). Lineage (NCBI taxonomy): Bacteria > Pseudomonadati > Pseudomonadota > Gammaproteobacteria > Lysobacterales > Lysobacteraceae > Stenotrophomonas > Stenotrophomonas capsici. The sequence continues at coordinate 174,322 of NZ_JAYFUH010000085.1, forward strand.
TCATCGTAAGACCGGGTCATGCAGGGGTTCCTAGAAGTCGTAGCGGACGCTGAGGCTGTACTGGCGCGGCGGACCGTAGAAGCCGATCAGCGTGCCCACCGCCGGGATGTTGTAACCGGTGGTGCGGTACTCCTTGTCGGCAAGATTGGTGCCTTGCAGGGAGAACGTCCAGGCATCGTTGAGTTTCCAGATCACGCCTGCATTGACCAGGCCGTAGCCATCCTGCCGGATCACCGGGCTCAGGTCGGTGGTCGGCCAGACCTCGCTCTGGTAGCTGTAGCCCACCCGCGCGGACAGGTTGCCGCCGTTGGCCAGGTCGGTGCGGTACTCCACGTTCACCGCGCCGGAGAATTCGGGTGCATTGGTGAACTTCATCTGGTCGGCGACGTTGACGCCACGGTCCATGTACTCGTCGTACTTGGTGTCCAGCCAGGCCAGGTTCCCGGTGATCAGCCAGTTCTGGGTCGGCAGGTACTGATACTCGACTTCCAGGCCGTTGACCGTGCCTTTGCCGGCGTTGGTGAAGTCGCCGAAGAAGGCATCGTTCACGCCATCGCCGTTGGTATCGATGCCGGTGAATACCGACAGCTGGATGTCCTTGTACTTGTTGTGGAAGGCCGACAGGTTCAGGAACAGGCGCTGGTCGAGGAAGGCCATCTTGCTGCCGATCTCGTAGCTGTCCACGGTCTCGTCGTCGAACGGTTCGGCCGAGCGCGGCACCGCCACGGCATTGGCGCGGATGTTGTAGCCGCCGGACTTGAAGCCACGCGTGGCCAGGCCGTAGACCATGATGTCCGGGGTGATCTGGTAGTCCAGCGACACCTTCGGCGAGACGTTCTTGAAGTTGGTGGTCTTGTCGAAGTCGGCGGCCACCGCGATCGGCCGGGTGAAGGTCGCATCGGCGTAGAAGCGGTTGAGCACGATCGCGCGCTTGTCCTCGTCGGTGTAGCGCGCGCCGACGTCGAGCTTGAGCCTGCTGGTCAGGTCGAACGTCCAGTCCGCGTACAGCGCGACGCTGTCGGTGAGTACCTTGCCGCGGGTGTCGCCGAACTGCAGGTTGAAGAAGTTGTTGCGGATCTGGCCACCGGCCTCGCCGCTGAACTGGTACAGGCCGACCACGCCGCGCACGCGCCCGCCGCCGTCGTAGTTGGCCTGCAGTTCGTTGCTGACCTGGTTGTCCTCGTAGAAGCCGCCGACATCGGCCAGCTTGACCGGGGTGGTGTCGAAATCAATGTTGGAGTGCGAGTCGGACTCGCGCTTGGCGACCACGTACTTGAGCGCCCAGTCTTCGTTGGGCCGCCAGTTCACCGTCGCCGAGGCGCCCTTGGTTTCCACGCTGTTGACGTTGGGCATGCCCGAACGGATGTCGTAGCGATCGTCCATCGGCGGGTAGGCCGGGGTGAACGGGTTGCGCGCGAGCATCTTCGAGCCGCGCATGCCGGACTGGTCGTCGATCCAGTCCAGCGCGAACTGCACGTCGAAATCGTCGCCGGCGTAGGCGCCCAGGTTCAGGCGCGCGGCGTTGACCTGCTTGTCGCTGACCGGCTGGCCGTTGTAGGTGTTCTCGCCGAAGCCGTCACGGTTCATGCTGGCCACCGCGATGCGGCCACGCAGGCCGCTGTCCGGCCCGCCCAGCGGGCCACCGATGGCGGCCTTGGCATCGCGCTGGTTGTAGTTGCCCACGGTGACCTGGGCAAAGCCCTCGGTGGTGGTCGGCAGGCCACGCGAAACGTACTTGATCGCACCGCCAATGGTGTTCTTGCCGTACAGCGTGCCCTGCGGGCCACGCAGCACCTCGATGCGCGAAACGTCGAACACGTCCAGCAGCGCGCCCTGCGGGCGGGCGATGTAGACGTCATCCAGATAGATGCCCACGCCCGGGTCGGCGCCCCAGGTGGGGTCGGACTGGCCGACGCCGCGGATGTAGGCGGTGACCGTGCTGCTGGCGCCGCGCGCGGCGTAGATGGTCAGGTTGGGCACCTGGGCGTCGAGGTCGCCGATGTCCTGCACGTTCAACTTGTCCAGTGCCTCGGAGGTGAACGCAGTCACCGCCACCGGCACTTCCTGCAGGGTTTCCTCGCGCTTGCGCGCGGTCACCATGATGGTGTCCAGGTTGGTGGCCGAAGCGCCCCTGTCCGCCGCCGGCGCGGCCTGCGGCGCCTCCTGTGCCAGTGCCGGCCCGGAGGCCAGCAGCGCGCCGATCATCAGGCTCAAACAGTTCCGCTTCATTCGGTCCTCCCCAGGCAGGTGCGTTGCGGATGGCCCATTGCCACCCGTGGAGCCTAGGCTAGCGGCGTAGCCCCCGGCCCAGCGAGTGGACCTAGGTCCAGTCGGCAGCGGCGGCCAGATCCGGATACTTGGCGCCTCCTCTTCCGGGAGCGCCGTATGTCGTTGCTGATCGTGCTTGCCGCGCTGGGCTTCCTGATGCTGGTGGCCTACCGCGGCTACAGCGTCATCCTGTTCGCGCCCATCGCCGCGCTGGGCGCGGTGCTGCTGACCGACCCGTCGCTGGTGGCGCCGATGTTCACCGGCTTGTTCATGGACAAGATGGTGGGCTTCCTGAAGCTGTACTTCCCGGTGTTCCTGCTCGGGGCGGTGTTCGGCAAGCTGATCGAGCTGTCCGGGTTCTCCAAGTCGATCGTGCAGGCGGCGATCGGCCTGTTCGGGCCGCAACGGGCGATGCTCTCGATCGTGCTGGTGTCCGGGCTGCTGACCTACGGTGGCGTGTCCCTGTTCGTGGTGGTGTTCGCGGTGTACCCGTTCGCCGCGGAGATGTTCCGGCAGAGCGACATCCCCAAGCGGTTGATCCCGGCCACGTTGGCGGTGGGCGGCTTCAGCTTCACGATGGATGCGTTGCCGGGCACGCCGCAGATCCAGAACATCATCCCGACCACGTTCTTCGGCACCGATACCTGGGCCGCGCCGGTGCTGGGCATCCTTGGCAGCCTCTTCGTGCTCGGCGTCGGCATGGCCTACCTGGAATGGCGCCGCCGCGTGGCCGCGCGTCATGGCGAGGGGTATGGCGACCCGGCGACGCTGGTCAACGAGCCGGCGCCGTTCGCCGGCACCACGCTGGCCAACGCCGGGGTGGCGGTGCTGCCGCTGGTATTGGTGTTCGTGTCCAACAAGCTGCTGACGCTGGGGATCCCGCACTGGTACGGTGCCGAGCACAGCTTCGTGCCCGCGGTGCTCGGCAAGGCCGCACCGGTGGTGCAGGAGGTGCCGAAGATCGCCGCGATCTGGGCGGTGGAAGGCGCATTGCTGGTCGGCATCGCCACGGTGCTGGTGCTGGCCTGGCGGCCGGTGGTCACCCTGTTCGCCGAAGGCACCAAGGCCGCCATCGGTGGCGCGTTGCTGGCGGCGATGAACACCGCCTCGGAGTACGGCTTCGGCGCTGTGATAGCCGCATTGCCGGGCTTCATGGTGGTGGCCAATGCGCTGGGCTCGATCAAGGATCCGCTGCTGCACGAAGCGGTCACCGTCACCGGGCTGGCCGGCGTGACCGGATCGGCCTCCGGCGGGATGAGCATCGCGCTGGCGGCGATGTCGGAGACCTTCGTCGCCAACGCGCAGGCGGCGGGCATCCCCATGGAAGTGCTGCACCGGGTCGCCTCGATGGCCTCCGGTGGCATGGACAGCCTGCCGCACAACGGTGCGGTGATCACTCTGCTGATGGTGACCGGGCTGACCCATCGACAGGCCTACAAGGACATCTTCGCGGTGACGATCATCAAGACGGTCGCGGTGTTCGTGGTGATCGGCATCCATTACGCCACCGGTTGGGTGTGACGGCGGCGGGGCAACACCCGCGGGGCAACACCCGCGGGGCAACACCCGCGGGCGAGCTTCTCCCCGTGGTGACTTCGGCACGACTTCATCCACGACTCACGCATGAGGATCTGGCTATGAAACCCGGCATCGAGATGATCAAGGCGGGCCTGCTGGCCCTGTGTGCATGGTTTGCAGTGGCGGGCCCCGCGCACGCGCAGGCGGTGGGGCATTGGGATTTCGGCGTATACGGCAATCTTTACGGTGCCCGTGAATACCAGGTGTGGGTGCCGGCCGGCTACGACCCGGCGCAACCCCGGCCGTTGCTGCTGGTGCTGCACGGCTGCGTCAACGGGCCGAACCTGATGGGCGAGGCTTCCGGCTTCAACGACGTGGCCGACGTGGAGGGCTACATCACGGTGTACCCGCGTCAGAACGTCACCGCCAACCCGGCACGCTGCTGGAACTGGCAACTGCCGGTCAACCAGGCGCGCGGCAGCGGCGAAGCGTCGATCCTGGCCGGGATCGTGGATGCGGTGAAAGGCGACTACAACGTGGATGCGCGGCGGGTCTACGTCACCGGCATCTCCGCCGGCGGTGCGATGACCTCGATCATGCTGGCCTGTTACTCGGACGTGTTCGCCGCCGGCGCGGTGCACTCCGGCGGCATGTACAAGGGCGCGACCACCGTTTCCGGCAGCGCCTACGCGCTGCTGGCCGGCAGCATCTACTCCCCGGACGGCAACGGGCGCAGCGCCTGGGAGTGTTCGGGCTCGCCGTCGCCACGGCCGATCCCGCTGCTGGTGTTCCATGGCAGCGCCGATGCCACGGTCAACCCGGTGAATGGCCAGCAGGCGGTGCGCCAGTTCCTGCAGACCAATGACCTGGCCGATGACGGCATCGACAACGACTCGGTCAAGTACGTGCCCACCAGCACGATTGCCGGACAAGTGCCGGGCGGGCGTGCCTACACCGTCTACAACTACACCTATGGCGGGCAACTGCTGGCCCAGCACTACGTCATCCATGGGATGGGGCATGCCTGGAGTGGCAGTACCTCCGGGCTGCCGTTCACCGACCCGAAGGGCCCGGACGCAACCCTGATCACCTGGCTGTTCCTGAAGGGCTACCAGCGCTGAGTGCTGGCACCTGGTGATCTGCCTGCCGCCATCCCGGACCTGATGCAGGCCCGGGTGGCGGCGGTGCATGGAGGACGGCGGGCCGTCGGCCGGCGCGTACGCGGGCGACCGTGTTACGCAACTGCAATGTTGTGCAGTGATGATCTGCGCGCTTTCATGCCGCGCCATCGGTGCGACCCGGGCCGAACGGACTCATCACCTGCCAACCAAGGGCAACGCCATGCAGCTTCACCCTGTTTCACGTGTTTTCAATCGTTCCATCCGCACGCTGCCGCGCCGCTCGCTGCTGGCGCAGGCTTGCGCTCTGCTGGTCCTGCCGCTGGCCGCACAGTCCGCGCTGGCGCAGGACGCCGCGCCAGGCGTCGAGCGCAGCGCGGCCACCGCGCTGGACACCATCACCGTCACCGCCGAGCGCCGCGAGCAGAACCTGCAGGACGTCCCGGTCTCGGTTGGCGTGGTCCAGGGCGAAGCACTGCGCAGCTACACCGAAGGCGCCGACGACACGCTGCTGGCGCTGTCCGGCCGGGTGCCGAGCTTCTATGCCGAGACCACCACCGGGCGCATCTTCCCGCGCTTCTACATCCGTGGCCTGGGCAACATCGACTTCTACCTGGGGGCCTCGCAGCCGGTGTCGATCATCCAGGACGACGTGGTGCTGGAACACGTGGTCCTCAAGTCCAACCCCGTCTATGACGTGGACCAGGTGGAAGTGCTGCGCGGCCCGCAGGGCTCGCTGTTCGGGCGCAACACCACCGCCGGCATCGTCAAGTTCGACACGGTCAAGCCGAGCCAGGAGGGCAGCGGCCGGGTCAACGTCAGCTACGGCAGCTACAACACCGTGTCCATCGACGGCGGCATGGGCGGTGCGATCAACGACGTGCTGTCCTACCGTGTCTCCACGCTGTACCAGCACCGCGACGACTGGGTCGACAACACCTACGACGGCCCGAGCGCGGATGGCACGGTGACGCCGAAGAAGGACGCGATGGGCGGCTACGACGACCGCAACCTGCGCCTGCAGCTGCTGTTGCAGCCCAACGAGCAGTTCTCGCTGCTGGCCTCGGCGCACACCCGCGACTATGAAGGCACCTCGACCCTGTTCCTGCGCAATGCGCTGACCAAGGGCAGCAACCGCGTGGACGTGGCGCGCGACAAGGTGGCCTACGACGAAGCCGGCAACAACCCGCAGGCCTACAAGACCCACGGCGGCTCGATCAAGGCGACCTATGACTTCGGTGCCACCACGCTGACGTCGATCAGCGCCTACGAAACCACCTCCGGCTACAGCCGCGGTGATACCGACGGCGGCGCCGCGGCGGACTACCCGGTCGGTGGCGTGCCCAACGGGTACGGCCAGTCGATGGGACAGGTGCGCGACCTGGACCAGTTCACCCAGGAAGTGCGCCTGGCTTCCAACCGCACCGACCCGTGGTCATGGCAGGTGGGTGGGTTCTACTTCGATGGCCGCGACACCACCGATTTCTACCAGCGCGCCTGGTTCCTGCAGACGGCCGCGCACAACCCGAACAACTGGGTGCGCCTGCGCAACACCAACACCTCCTGGGCTGGTTTTGGCCAGGTGAGCTGGAAGGCGACCGACGCGCTGACCCTGACCGCCGGCATCCGCGCCACCAAGGACGAGAAGCGCACGCGCCTGCTCAAGACCGCCGACACCGCCGCGGGGGCGGTGACCTACAAGGGGCGTCGCGATGTGGCGATGTCCGATACCCAGCCCAGCTGGGACCTGAGCGCGATGTATGAGGTCAGCGCCGAACTGAGCGTGTACGCCCGCGTGGCACGTGGCTTCCGTGGCCCGACCATCCAGGGCCGCTCGGCGGTGTTCAACGCCGATTTCACCACCGCCGATTCGGAAACCATCCTGTCCTGGGAAGCCGGCATCAAGAGCAGCCTGTTCGACAACCGCCTGCGCCTGAACGTCAGCGGCTTCACGTATGCGGTGGATGACATCCAGCTCAACGGCAACGACTCCAACGGCAACGGCGTGTTGTTCAACGCCGACAAGGCCCGGGCCTACGGCCTGGAGGCCGACCTGGACTGGCGCCCGATCCCGAACCTGTCGCTGACCGCCGGCCTGAGCCTGCTGCACAGCAAGATCCAGGACAAGCGCGTGTATGCGCAGGTCTGTGCGCTCAACGGCGTGGTGGTGTGCACGGTCAACGACCCGACCATCAAGATCGGCAGCAATGTCTACGCGCAGATCGACGGCAACCCGCTGCCAAACGCCCCCAGGTACAACCTCAATCTGGCCGCCCGCTACGACGTCCCGATGGGGGATGACGGTGCATTGTTCTTCGCCACCGACTGGAACAAGCAGGGGCAGACCCAGTTCGTGCTGTACAGCAGCGACGAGTTCCATTCCAAGGGCAACTTCGAAGGCGGCCTGCGGGTGGGCTACACCGGCGGCTACGGTGCCTGGGAAGTGGCGGCGTTCGCGCGCAACATCACCAACGAGAAGAACCTCAAGGGCGTGATCGAGAACTACATGGCTGCGGTGTACAACGAACCGCGCATCATCGGCGTCTCGTTCAACTACAACTGGCGATAAGTGTTCAACGGGGCCTGATGGCGACTCGTGTTTTTAGCCCCTCTCCCGCGTGCGGGAGAGGGGGTGGGGTGAGGGCGCTCTGCGAAGGTATCGCGACTGGACGATGCTGGAAGCACGCTGCGCGCAGCTCCTCATCCGCCTCGCGGGCGCCATTGTCTGCTTGAGCCCCTCTCCCGCGTGCGGGAGAGGGGTTGGGGAGAGGGCACTCCGCGGAGGTATCGCACCTGGACGGTGCGGGAAGCACGCTGCGCGCAGCCCCTCATCCGCCTTGCAGGCACCTTCTCCCGCCAACGGGAGAAGGGAACCGCCAAAGCCAAAAGCAAACCAAGCCCTGCGAACGCCGGTTGGTTTACGCCATGCCGGCTCCGACCGTGGCGCGCACCGGGATTCCAGTCGGGTCGAAGTCCTCCAGGCAGAATACGTTGATGCCGTAGAAATCCGGCGTCACCCGCTTGCGGTGGAACGGGTAGATGCCGCAGGTGGCGCAGAAGTAATGGTGCGCGGTGCGGGTATGGAACTGGTACTCGACCAGTTGTTCCTGCCCGGACAGCAGTTCGAACGCGGATTCGTGCACCTTGACCATCAGCGCGTTCCGGCGCCGGCAGATGGAGCAATCGCAGGTGGTCAGCTCGGGGAATTCGGTCTGGATGCGGAAGCTGACCGCACCGCAGTGGCAGCTGCCACGGTAGGTCTGCAGGGGGCGGTGGGGCATGCGGGGCTCCGTTTGGGTCATGCTGCGCGCCTAGGTGCCTGGCCGCGCGGGGCGGACCATACTGGCGCATCATCGGGCGTCATGGGAGAGGGGCGATGCGTGCATTCCTGAAAGGGCTGCTGGCCGTGGTGGTGGGGTTGGTCGTCGGCAGCGCGGTGAACATGGGGCTGATCCTGCTGGGCGCACGGGTGGTACCGGCGCCGGCGGGCGTGGATACCACCACCAGCGAAGGCCTGGCGGCGGCGATGCCGCTGCTGGGGCCGGCCCATTTCGTCTTTCCCTTCCTGGCCCACGCATTGGGCACGTTCGCCGGCGCGCTGCTTGCCACCTGGGTCGCCGGCCGCGTGAGCCGGGTGCCGGCGGCCGTGATCGGCGTGCTGTTCCTGGCCGGTGGCATCGCCAGTTGCTTCATGCTGCCGGCGCCACGCTGGTTCGAGGTGCTGGACGTGGTGCTGGCCTACCTGCCATTCGCATGGCTGGGCTATCGCTTGGGACGACGACCGGTCTAGTCCGTCAGGCGTGGCTCACGCGTGGGTGCGCGCGATGTTGCCGCGGTTGTCGCGCAGTTCGCGTATCCACCACTGGTGCGGCGTGGCATCGCTGATGAAACGCAGGTGGGTGGCCATCGCCAGCAGGGCGCCGTCATCCGGGTCGAGCTGCTTCCAGGCGTAGCCCAGCAGGTCCGGGGCCTGTTCGGTGAACTCGAACCCATCATGGTCGAACAGGAAGACCTTCCCGGCATCGGCGCCGTGGGTGGGTATCAGCAGGTAGTTGCCGGTGCGGGGTTCCTCGCCGACCACCAGCGCATCATCGGCCCATTCCGGCAGGTACTCCTCGCGTTCGTCCTCGGCCATGTCCTCGGTCCAGCCATCGAACCCGGAACGCAGCAGCGCCCACTCCGACGGCGCGGCGAGCCGCACGGCAGCTTCACCGCTGTCCTCGTCGCCGTAGAACAACACACCGCCGAACTGCCGGTAGAAGTCACGCAGGCCCGCCAGGTCAGGGACGCCTTCGATGCCCAGCGCCGGGGCCAGCTGATGGCGGAAGTCGATGGTGCGGGTGATGTTGGCATCGTCCAGTGCTTCACACAGGAACGTACCGTTGTGCGCGTCGATGGCGTGGTACAGGGCCTGGAGGGGGGGCATGGCTGTCCTTGGCGGTGTGGATAGGGCGCCGGTGGCTCAGGCGCGGTGGGACTTGGCGTAGCTGTCGCGTTCGATCTCGACCAGTTGCACGCTGGTCTGCAGGGCATTGCCATTGGCCGGCACGGCCGCTTCCAGCGCTGCCAGCAAGGCCTGGGCGATCTCCTGGCGAACCTGCAGCGAGCGCCCCGAGAGCAGGGACAGCGTTGCCGCCAGGAAGGCGCGGGGCGCGTCGTCGGTGCCGATCGCCACGCAATTGAACGCCAGCGCACGGGTCTTGATGTCGGCCTCGTCGAAATGGCCGGTGGCGACCAGGGCGTGGTTCAAGCCGCGCAGCACGGCCGGGCTGATCGCGGTGCCGAGGTTGTCGCTGTATTCAAGGGTGAGATGTGGCATTCAGGGCCTGGACGGGGCGGCGTGGAAGGAAGGCCTGCAGTATCGCCTGCGGCAGCCGGATCAATGCGCCGATGACGGCGTTGCCGGGGCAGGGTCGGTGGCGCGCGCCGCGTGATCCAGTGCACGGACAAGGCGCTCGACCTGGGCATGTTCGTAGTGGATATGCGGCGGCGTGCCGGCGTTGGGCGCGGCGGCATCGGCGCGGCGCAGCACTGCCTGCAGCCCGCTGTTGGCCCCATAGCGGGGGGCGTCGATCTCCAGCGTGCGTGCCTCCGGCATGCCGTACAGGGCGTGATGGAGCTTGATTGCATCGAGCAGGGTCAATGCCGGGCCGGGGTGCATGCCGTCTTCCGCATACCAGGGCAGGTCCGGCTGGTGCCGCGAGAGGTCGGCCAGGGTCTGCGAGATCTCGACGTATTCCGCACCGGCCTGGCGCGCGGCCGCGGCTTCCTTTTCCACCAGCGCGGCCGAGGCCTGCGCATTGGCCTGGTAGGTGCCCAGCACCAGCACGCGTGCCTGCACGGCGCGGGCGGCCTCGGCCAGTCCCTGCAGCGCATGCTGCGACTGCTCGCACCGTTGCCGCCCGCCCAGGCAGAGCAGGTCGCCGCCGCGTTCCTGCAGCACCAGCACCTGCGGTCGTCGTCCGGCCAGCGCTGTCTGCACGCTGCCATCGGCCAGCCGCTCGCTGAGCGTGGCGCCGCCCTCAAGGATCATCTCGGCCTCGACCGCATGGCCGTTGGCCTGGGCCAGCGCGGCGAAGGTCGCCGGCAGGTTGCCGTAGTAGGTGAGGCTGTTGCCCACGAACAGGATGCGCTGGGGCGGCGCGGGTGGCGCGGCGCAGGCCGGGGTGACGGCGGACAACCAGAGCGCGGCCAACAGGATCCATCTGCGCATTGCGTGCTTCCCTTCAGGAGACCAGGCCGCTGTGACCTGGCTTACCAGTCGATGGTTCCCTGGATGACGGTCTGCACCTGGCCACCGGACCAGACCTCGCCGTGTTCGTCGATGCTCAGCTCCAGCAATGCGTCGTGGCCGACCTCGCGCCCCTGGCTGGCGGTGTAGCGCTTGCCGCTGCCGGGCAGGGCGCCGCGCTCGTCCAGCCATGCCGCGAGCACGGCGTTGGCCGCGCCGGAGGCGGCATCCTCGAAACGTCGACCGTTGCCGACGAAGGCGCGCACGACCAGCTGGTAGCCCTCGCCACTGCTGCGGGCGTAGGCGAACACGCCCATTGCGCCGGTGGCTTCGGCCAGCGTGGCGATCGCCTCCCAGTCCGGTGCAAGGCCGCGCAGGCTGGCTTCGTCAGCCACCTCGACCACCCACCAGCGGCGGCCGCCCTCCATCAGCGCCGGCGGCAGTTCGCCCAGCGGCCAGCCATGGATCGCCGGTTGCAGGCGCGCGTCATCGGCGGTGACCACTTCGGCCACCGAGGCACGCGGGGTGCGGATGGCGATGGTGCGCACGCCGTCCTGCGTGTGGATGCGCAGCGGCAACGGGCCGGCGATGCCGTCCTGGATCAGCTGGCCATCGACCGGCGTGGCCAGCCCGGCTTCCAGCACCGCATGCGCGCTGCCGACGCTGGGGTGGCCGGCGAACGGCACTTCCTTCTGCGGCGCGAACATGCGGATGCGGTAACTGGCGCCGGGAACGGTCGGCGCGCTGATGAAGGTGGTCTCGGGCAAGCGGGTCCAGCGGGCGATGGCCTGCATGGCGGCATCGTCCAGGCCGTCGGCGTCGAGCACGACCGCCAGCGGGTTGCCGGTGCCGGGACGGGGTGCGAAGACATCAAGTTGCAGGAAGCGACGGGTGGTCATGGGCAATCCGTGGAGAAGCAATGCGGTAGACAGCCCCTCTCCCGCGTGGCGGGAGCGGGGTGGGGGAGAGGGGACGACATCACCACTCGATCTGGCCGGAGATCACCGGCTGCACCTCACCGCCGATCCAGATCTGGGAATCGATATCCACCTGCACCCGCACTTCGCCGTTACGGCCCAGTTCGCGTCCCTGGCTGGCCAGGTACTGGTCGCCGGGCTTGATCCGGCCCTGCGCGAGCAGGTGCGCGGCGACCAGCGCGTTGGCGCTGCCGGTCACCGGGTCCTCGTTGACGCCCACGCCGGGCGCGAAGGCGCGCACGACGTACTGGTAGCCCACGTCCGGGCGGTCGGCCGGGGCAAACACGGCCAGCTTGCCGCGCCCGGGCAGGGCGCCGATGGCCGCCAGCTCCGGGGTGTAGCGGCGCAACGCGGCCTCGCTGGAGGCTTGCAGCAGCCACCAGTCCGGCCCGTTGTTCCACAACACCGGGCTCTGGCCAGGATGGGCCAGGGTGGCCAGGCCATCGGGCAGGACCGGGACGGGCTGCTCGCGGCGCTCGGCCTGCGGGCTGCGGACCTTGATCTGGCGGAACCAGCGCCCGCCCTGCACGTGGACCGGCAGCATTCCGGCGGCGCACTGCTGCACCAGCCGGCCGTCCTCGTCCGGCGTGGCCAGGCCCAGTTCGACCGCCGCCCACGCCGCGCCCACGCTGGGATGGCCGGCGAAGGGCAACTCGCCCTTCGGGGTGAAGATGCGGACGTGGTAACTGGCGCCCTCGTCCGGCGGCAGGAAGAAGATGGTCTCGGAGAGGTTCAGCCAGGCGGCGATGGCCTGCATGCCCTGGCTGTCCAGGCCGTCGCTGTCGACGATCACGCCCAACGCGTTGCCGGCGCCGGGACGGGCGGAAAACACATCCAGCTGCAGATAACGGCGTACGGCCATCGCGGGGGACACTCCAGGAAGGGGGCCGGTCAGCTTACCAGTGCAGGTTTGCCTGGATCACCCGCTGGACCTGGCCGCCGATCCAGATCTCGCCCTGCGCCTCCACGCGGAGCTGCACCTGACCGTCGCGGCCGACTTCGCGGCCCTGGCTGGCGACATAGCAGCCATCGGTGCCCGGCAGTTGGGCGCGCTCCCGCAACCACGCCGCGATCAGGGCATTGGCGCTTCCAGTGACCGGATCCTCGGGGACGTCAGGCGCATCGGCAGGGCAGAACGCGCGCACCACCAGCGCATGCGTCGGGCAGGGCTCGGGGGCGAACAGGGCCACGCCGGTGGCAGCGGTAGCGATGCTCCAGTCGCGCAGCGCGGCCATGTCCGCGACCAGCGCACGCAGGCTGGCGGCGTCGCGCGCCGGCAGCAGCCACCAGCGCGGGCCGTTGTCCCACAGCTCCGGCGGCTGGCCGGCGGCGGCCAGTGCACGCAGTTGCGCGGGGACCGCCCCGGGGGGATCCGGCAGCCGCCGCGGTGGCGGGCTGGCCAGTTCGATCAGCGGTGCCTGCGGCGGGCCGGACACCCGTACCGGCAGCCGGCCGGCGGCGCATTGCTGGACCAGCAGGCCGTTGCGCGGGCGCACCCGCCCGCAGGTCAGCGCTGCCCATGCCGCCCCCACGCTGGGGTGGCCGGCGAACGGCAGCTCGCAGCATGGGGTGAAGATACGGACGCGGTAACTGGCCTCGTCATCCGAGGGCAGCAGGAAGACCGTCTCGGACAGGTTCAGCCAGGCCGCGATGGCCTGCATGTCCTGGCTGTCCAACCCATCGCTGTCGAGAACGACGCCCAACGGGTTGCCGGCGCCGGGCCGGGCGGAGAACACATCCAACTGCAGATAGCGGCGAACGGTCATTGCGGTGTGGGGAACAGGGCAGGCTAGCTTAGGCAAGCCGCACGCAAATGTCGCACCACCAAATGTCGCAGCACGGGTAGGAGCGGCCTCGGCCGCGAAGCTGGCCAGGCATCCGTGTCCCGAATCGCGCAACCGGGGGATCCATCGGCTTCGCGCCCGAGGGCGCTCCTACGGGGTGGCTGTTCAGGTGGATGACCCGGATCGTTGCAAGTGCTACTTTCTTCGCCCCGGGAGGGGGCGGGCTGGAATGGTATCTCCCGAAATCAGCGGTCCGGCCCCATGGGCCTTGGCATAGAATCGGGGGTTCCGCCCGCATTGCCGGGTCTTTCTCCCACTGTGAACCTCCAAAGCCAATGTCCGCTTCCCCAATCGCTGATCGCTGGATCGTCCTCAAGTTCGGTGGCACCTCGGTGTCCCGTCGGCATCGTTGGAACACGATCGGGGAACTGGCGAAAAAACGTGCGGACGAGACCGGTGGGCGTGTTCTGGTGGTGGTGTCGGCGCTGTCCGGCGTCACCAATGAATTGACCGCCATCGCCGACGGCGCGGCCGACAGCCGTGAACGCGTGGCCGCGCTGGTCCAGCGGCACAACGACTTCCTCGCCGAGCTGGGGCTCGGCAGCGAGGTACTGGCCGAACGGCTGGCCGCGCTGCAGTCGCTGCTGGACGACCCGCGCGCCGCCACCCGTCCGCTGGACTGGCAGGCCGAGGTGCTGGGGCAGGGCGAACTGCTGTCCTCGAGCATCGGTGCCGCCTACCTGCGCAGCAACGGCCTGGATTTCGGCTGGATGGACGCCCGCCAGTGGCTGCATGCGCAGCCGCCGGCACCGAACCAGACGGCCTGGTCGCAGCGCCTGTCGGTGAACTGCCAGTGGCAGGGCGATGCCGACTTCAAGCCGCGCTTCTCCGCGCAGCCCACGCGCATGCTGATCACCCAGGGCTTCATCTCGCGCCATGGCGACGGTGGCACCGCCATCCTGGGCCGTGGTGGCTCGGATACCTCGGCCGCGTACTTCGGCGCGCTGCTCGGTGCCAGCCGCGTGGAAATCTGGACCGACGTGCCGGGCATGTTCAGCGCCAACCCGAAGGACGTGCCCGACGCTCGCCTGCTGACCCGGCTGGACTACTACGAGGCGCAGGAAATCGCCACCACCGGTGCCAAGGTGCTGCACCCGCGCTCGATCAAGCCGTGCCGTGACGCCGGCGTGCCGATGGCCATCCTCGACACCGAGCGCCCGCACATGCCGGGCACCAGCATCGACGGCAACGCCGAGCCGGTGCCGGGGGTGAAGGCGATCAGCCGCCGCAACGGCATCGTGCTGGTGTCGATGGAAGGCATCGGCATGTGGCAGCAGGTCGGCTTCCTGTCCGACGTGTTCAACCTGTTCAAGAAGCACGGCCTGTCGGTGGACCTGATCGGTTCGGCCGAGACCAACGTGACCGTGTCGCTGGACCCGTCCGAGAACCTGGTCAACACCGACGTGCTGGCCGCGTTGTCGGCCGACCTGTCGGAGATCTGCAAGGTCAAGGTGATCGTGCCGTGCGCGGCCATCACCCTGGTCGGCCGTGGCATGCGCTCGCTGCTGTACAAGCTCTCCGACGTGTGGGCCACGTTCGGCAAGGAGCGCGTGCACATGATCTCGCAGTCGTCCAACGACCTGAACCTGACCTTCGTCATCGACGAGGCCGACGCCGACGGGTTGCTGCCGATCCTGCACGACGAGCTGATCGGCAGCGGCGCGATGCCGGTCTACGAAGAGCAGGTGTTCGGTCCGCGCTGGCGGGAGATCATCGGCACCATCCGCCCCCGGCAGACGCCGTGGTGGCAGGCGCCGCAGCAGCGCCAGAAGCTGCTGGAGCTGGCCGCACAGGGCACGCCGGCCTACATCTACGACCTGGACAAGGTGCGCGAGCGCGCCCGCCAGTTGAACGCCATCAGCGCCATCGACCGCCGTTTCTACGCGATCAAGGCCAACTCGCACCCGGACATCCTGCGCACCCTGGCCGCCGAAGGGTTCGGCCTGGAATGCGTGTCGCAAGGGGAAGTGGAGCTGGTGTTCGCGGCGGTGCCGGACCTGGCGCCGGAGCGCGTGCTGTTCACCCCGAGCTTCGCGCCGATCGGCGAGTACGCCGCGGTGCTGGCGCGCGGCGTCAATGTCACCATCGACAACGTCGAGCTGCTGCAGCACTGGCCGGAGGTATTCCGCGGCCGCAAGCTGTGGGTGCGCATCGACCTGGGCCATGGCGACGGCCACCACAAGAAGGTCAACACCGGCGGCAAGGATTCCAAGTTCGGCCTGTCGGCGCTGCGCGTGGACGAGTTCATCGCCGCCGCGCGCGCGCTGGATATCCGCATCACCGGCGTGCACGCGCACCTGGGCAGCGGCATCGAGAACGCCGGCCACTGGCAGCAGATGGTCGATGAAATGGCCGGTTTCGCGCGCCGCATCGGCAGCGTGGAGATCCTGGACATCGGCGGTGGCCTGCCGGTGCCGTACAGCGACGATGACGAGCCGTTCGACCTGGACGCCTGGGCCGCCGGCCTGGCCGCGATCAAGGCGGTGCACCCGGCGTTCCAGCTGGCGGTCGAGCCCGGCCGCTTCATGGTGGCCGAGTCCGGCGTACTGCTCACCCATGCCTCGCAGGTGGTGGAGAAGGACGGCGTGCGCCGCGTCGGCCTGGATGCCGGCATGAACGCCCTGCTGCGCCCGGCGCTGTACGACGCCTGGCACGACATCGCCAACCTGTCGCGGCTGGACGATGCGCGCGATGTTGATTTCAGCGTGGTCGGCCCGATCTGCGAATCCAGCGACGTGTTCGCGCAACGGGTGAAGCTGCCCGGCGCCACCGCGCCGGGGGACGTGATGCTGATCGCCGATGCCGGTGCCTATGGTTTCAGCATGGCCAGTACCTACAACCAGCGCGTCCTGCCGCGCGAAGGCGTGGTCAATGCCTGACGCCCACCTTTTTTTGTCGTCCCGCCGCGCGCCCGCGCGAAAACGGTTCGTTTGATTCGGATACGCCATGACAGCTTTTGATAAACACCAGGTTTCCCGTTTCCGCTTCGTCCGCTGCGATTTCGCCGCGGACACCGGCGTGGCGCGGCTGGTCTACGCCTTCGACGACGGCCCGGAGATGACCGAGACCGTCACCGTGCCGGGTGCGCCGTTCCAGCTGGAGGGTGAACGCGCCGCAGCCGTGCAGCGTGCCTTGCAGCTGCTGCACCTGATCGCCGGCGTGAGTTACTACAAGGCTGGCGTACCCGCGCAGGTCAGCATCGACAGCTATGCCATCGATACCGACACCGCCGCACTGGTGGAAACCGTCTACCTCAACGGCCTGGGGGAGTTCGCCTACCGCAATGGCCTGAACCTGCGCGGCAGGTTCAAGCTGCCAGTAGCTTCGCTCCCCTCTCCCGCCAGCGGGAGAGGGGCAGGGGGTGAGGGGGGGCCTGCTCCCAATCTCAACCTCACCCACCACGCCCTGGTCGCCATCGGCGGCGGCAAGGATTCGCTGGTCAGCATCGAAGCCCTGCGCAATGCCGGCGTGGCCGAAACCGTCACCTGGATCGGTGGCTCGCAGCTGATCCGCGCCTGTGCCGAACGCACCGGCCTGCCGATGCTCAACATCGGCCGCACGCTGGCCCCGGAGCTGTTCGAGCTCAATCGCCAGGGCGCGTGGAACGGGCATATCCCGGTCACCGCGGTGAACTCGGCGATCATGGTGCTGGCCGCGCTGGTACAGGGCGTGGACCAGGTGGTGTTCTCCAACGAGCGTTCGGCCAGCTACGGCAGCCAGATCGCCGGCACCGGCGAGGTCAACCACCAGTGGTCCAAGGGCTGGGCCTTCGAGAAGGCGTTCGGTGAGTACGTGCAGCAGCACGTGGCCGCCGACCTGCAGTACTACTCGCTGCTGCGCCCGCTCTCGGAACTGGCGGTGGCCCGCCAGTTCGCCAAGACCGATTTCTACGACGCACATTTCTCCAGCTGCAACCGCAATTTCCACATCCTCGGCGAGCGCCCGGTGAACCGCTGGTGCGGCGTGTGCCCGAAGTGTCACTTCGTGTTCCTGGCGCTGGCCCCGTTCATGCCCAAGACGCGCCTGGTGCGCATCTTCGGCCGCAACCTGCTCGATGACAGCGAGCAGGCCGGTGGCTACGACGCGCTGCTGGAGTTCCAGGACCACAAGCCGTTCGAATGCGTGGGCGAGGGCAAGGAATCGCGCGCGGCGATGGCCACCCTGGCCGCGCGTCCGGAATGGAAGGAAGACGTGTTGGTGAAGCGCTTCGCCAACCTGATCCAGCCGACGCTGTCGGCGGAAGAATTGAAGATCGAGCCGTTGCTGGTCATCGACGGCGAACACCGCATCCCGGCAGCACTGTGGGAGCGTCTGCGTGCGAATTTCGCAGCTTGACGGCAAGCGTGTCGCGCTGTGGGGCTGGGGGCGCGAGGGCCGTGCCGCGTTCGCGGTACTGCGCCAGCGCCTGCCACGGCTGCCGCTGACGCTGTTCTGCCCGCCGGCCGAGGCCGAGCAGGCGCGTGCCGAGACCGCTGGCGCGCTGCAGGTGGAAACCGACATCACGGGCGCGGCACTGTCGCGCTTCGAGGTGGTGATCAAGTCGCCGGGCATCAGCCCGTACGCGCCCGCGGCGCAGCAGGCCATCGCGCAGGGCACGCAGTTCATCGGCGGCACCTCGCTGTGGTTCAGCGAACACGCCGATGCCGACGGCAACCTGCCCAACACGGTGTGCGTGACCGGCACCAAGGGCAAGAGCACCACCACCTCGCTGCTGGCGCATCTGTTGCGCGCGGCGGGGCATCGCACCGGCCTGGTGGGCAACATCGGCTTGCCGCTGCTGGAAGTGCTGGACCCGCAGCCGACGCCGGACTACTGGGCGGTGGAGCTGTCCAGTTACCAGACCGGCGAAGTGGCGCGCAGTGGCGCGCGCCCGGACGTGGCGATCGTGCTGAACCTCTTTCCCGAGCACCTGGACTGGCACGGCAGTGAGCAGCGCTACATCGACGACAAGCTGTCGCTGGTGACTGGCGGGCATCCGCGTGTCGCGGTGCTCAACGCCGCCGACGAACACCTGCGCGCGCTGCAGCTGCCGCATAGCCAGATCGTGTGGTTCAACCAACCCGAGGGTTGGCACATGGTGGGCGAGGTGGTGCATCGCGGTGCGCAGCCAGTGTTCGATACCTCGAGTACACCGCTGCCTGGTCGGCACAACCGCGGCAACCTGTGCGCGGTGCTGGCCGCGCTGGAAGCGATGGGCCTGGATGCGGTGGCCTTGGCCCCGGCGGTGCAGGGCTTCCGTCCGCTGCCCAATCGTCTGCAGACGCTGGGCGAGCGCGACGGGTTGCGTTGGGTCAACGATTCGATCAGCACCACGCCGCATGCCTCGCTGGCCGCGCTGGACTGCTTTGCCGGGCAACGCATCGCGCTGCTGGTGGGCGGGCATGACCGCGGCGTGGACTGGCACGATTTCGCCGCGCACATGCGCGACGACGCGCCGGTGGAGATCGTGACCATGGGTGCCAACGGCCCGCGCATCCACGCCCTGCTGCAGCCCTTGGCCGATGAGGGCCGCTTCGGCCTGCATGCCGGCGGCGACCTGCCGCATGCGGTGGAACTGGCGCGTGGTGCACTGGGTACGCAGGGCGGGGTGGTGTTGCTGTCGCCGGGTGCACCGAGTTTTGGTGCCTACAAGGACTACGTGGCGCGTGGTCGTCATTTCGCTGAACTGGCCGGGTTTGATCCGGACCTGATCAGCGCGATTCCCGGATTGGGCGTGGGCTGAGCGGGGCGCTGGCTTCTTGGGCCAGAAGCTTCCCCTCACCCCCCCTCTCCCGCAGGCGGGAGAGGGGCCAGTGCGCTACGAGCCGCAGCAATCCGAGCCCCTCTCCCGTTCACGGGAGAGGGGTTGGGGTGAGGGCCGCGTTTGCCCGTAGACTCCGCGACACAACCCAACCCGGAGCACTCCCATGCAAGCAGCACGAAAGTGGCAGTTGGCAGCGTTGGCTTTGAGTCTTTCGGCGGCGATGCCGGCCTTGGCGAAAATGCAGCAGCGCCCGGTCGAATGGCAGCACGGCGGCGCCACCTACAGCGGGGTGCTGGTCTATGACGACGACGGTGATGCGCGCCGCCCGGGCGTGGTGATGGTGCCGAACTGGCGGGGCGTGAATGCCTCGGCCGTCGCCAAGGCCGAGCAGATCGCCGGCGACGACTACGTGGTGCTGGTCGCCGATGTCTATGGCAAGCAGGTGCGCCCGAAGGACAACGATGAAGCCGCCGCAGCCTCCAAGCCGCTGCGCGAGAACCGCGCCGAACTGCGTGCGCGTGCCCAGGCCGCGCTGGAGGCGCTGAAGGCACAGGCCGGCAAGGCACCGCTGGATGTCGCCCATATCGGTGCGGTGGGGTTCTGCTTCGGCGGTACCACGGTGCTGGAGATGGCGCGCGCGGGCATGCCGCTGGCCGGCGTGGTGAGCCTGCACGGCGGCTTGTCCACGCCGAGCCCGGCCGCTGCGGGCAGTGGCAAGGTGCCGATGCTGGTGCTCAATGGCGCGGCCGACCAGGGCGTCAGTGGCGAGGACATCGCTGCGTTCGGTACTGAAATGGACGGCGCCGGCGCGGACTGGCAGTTCGTCAACTTCAGCGGCGCGGTGCATTGCTTCGCCGAATCCGATGCCAACAGCCCGCCGGGCTGCCTGTATGACCCGCGCGCCGCCAAGCGTGCATGGAAGATGATGGACAACTTCCTGGAAGAACGCCTGGAGCATTGACCGCTTGGGCCGGGCTAGGCTCGGCAGGGGGTACCCGGCAAGGCTTCAGCGGGGCATGGCTCCGCTGAAGCGCGTGCGATCAGCGGGCCTGGCGGGCGGCGTCGATGGCACCGCTGATCGCCGCGCGGGCCTGCGGACTGTTGCGCCAGCAGCTGCTGCCCAGCATGGCCGAGGCCTGGGTCACGATGTCCATCGTCTCGGCGTCGGCCAGCTGTGCCAGCGAGTGGAAGCCCAATTGCTCCAGCCTTGCCACCACGGTGGCACCCACGCCCTTTACCGCCAGCAGCACGGCGCGCTCTTCGGCGCTGAAGCCTTCGACCGCCATGGCTTAGTGGCTGCGCTCGATGGCGTAGCGGGCCAGGCCGCGCAGGGCGGCGACGGCGTCGCTTTCCGGCAGGCCTTCCAGCGCCTGTTCGGCCGCGTCGGCATATTCCATCGCACGCTTGCGGCTGTAGTCCAGGCCGCCGGTGGCATGGATGGCGGCCAGCACTTCCGGCATGGCAGTGGCATCGCCGTTCTGCACGATCTCGCGCAGGCGCTGGCGGGTGGTTTCGTCCGAATGGGCCATGGCGTGGATCAGGGGCAACGTGGCCTTGCCCTCGGCCAGGTCGTCACCCAGGTTCTTGCCCAGCTCGTCGGCGTTGGCCGAGTAGTCCAGCACGTCGTCGGCGATCTGGAACGCATAGCCCAGGTGCATGCCGTAGTCGAACAGCTTCTGCTGCACCGCCTCGTCGGCACCGGTGGCCAGCGCACCCAGGCGGGTACCGGCGGCGAACAGCACGGCGGTCTTGCGCTCGATCACGCGCAGGTAGGCCGCCTCGTCGGTGTCCGGGTTGTGCACGTGCAGCAGCTGCAGCACCTCGCCCTCGGCGATGCGGTTGGTGGTGTCGGCCAGGATCTGCATCACCGGCATGCGGTCCAGCTCGACCATCAGCTGGAAGCTGCGCGAGTACAGGAAGTCACCGACCAACACGCTCGGCGCGTTGCCCCACAGCGCGTTGGCGGTGCTACGGCCCCGGCGCAGGTCCGATTCGTCGACCACGTCATCGTGCAGTAGGGTCGAGGTGTGGATGAACTCGATGATCGCCGCCAGCTGGTGGTGCTCCGGCCCGGCACCGCCGACCGCGTGGCCGGCCAGCATCACCAGCATCGGCCGCAGGCGCTTGCCGCCGGCGGAAATGATGTGGTCGGCGATCTGGTTGATCAGCACCACGTCCGAGGACAGGCGGCGGCGGATCAGCGCATCGACCGCGGCCATGTCCGGCGCGGCAAGGGTCTGGATGGCGGGCAGGCCCAGCGCGGGGCGGAGGTCTTCGGCGAGGCTCATACGGTTGCTTCTGGGGGTACCCGGCGATTATAGGCGGTGTGCGCCCCGGGAGGCCGGAAACGCTTCCGGCCCAGTGAATACGTATGCAAGCGACACCACCGGCAAAGTGGCGACGCTAAGCTGACCGGCATCTGTTTTCAGCCCCCAGCGGGGCTCCTGAAGCCCGGAGGGGGGCGCTCGATGTCGAAGACTCCATGGTGGCGCGGCGCCGTCATCTACCAGATCTATCCGCGCAGCTACCTGGATACCGATGGGGATGGCGTGGGCGACCTGCCGGGCATCATCGAGCGCCTGGACTACATCGCCTCGCTGGGCGTGGATGCGATCTGGGTCTCGCCGTTCTTCAAGTCGCCGATGGCCGATTTCGGCTACGACATCGCCGACCAGCGTGACGTCGACCCGTTGTTCGGCAACCTGGCCGACTTCGACCGCCTGCTGGCCAAGGCGCATGCGCTGGGCCTGAAGGTGATGATCGACCAGGTGTTCAGCCACACCTCGGTGGAGCACGCCTGGTTCAAGGAAAGCCGCGAGAGCCGCGACAACCCCAAGGCCGACTGGTACGTGTGGGCCGACGCGCGCGAGGACGGCACGCCGCCGAACAACTGGCTGTCGATCTTCGGCGGCGTGGCCTGGCGCTGGGAACCGCGCCGCCGCCAGTACTACCTGCACAACTTCCTGTCCTCGCAGCCGGACCTGGATTTCCATAATCCGGCGGTGCAGCAGGCGACGCTGGACTACGTGAAGTTCTGGCTGGACCGGGGCGTGGACGGGTTCCGCCTGGATTCCATCAACTTCTGCTTCCACGACGCGCAGCTGCGCGACAACCCGCCCAAGCCGGAAGACCAGCGCGTTGGCCGCGGCTTCAGCCCGGACAACCCATACGCCTTCCAGTACCACTACTACAACAACACCCGCCCGGAGAACATCGGCTTCCTGGAGCGCCTGCGCGCGTTGCTGGACCAGTACCCGGGCGCGGTGACGCTGGGCGAGATCTCCTCGGAGGATTCGCTGGCCACCACCGCCGAGTACACCGCGCCGGGCCGCCTGCACATGGGCTACAGCTTCGAGCTGCTGGTGGACGACTACAGCGTGGAGTACATCCGCAGCACCGTGGAAAAGCTGGAAGCGACCATGCGCGACGGCTGGCCGTGCTGGGCGGTGTCCAACCACGACGTGCAGCGCGCAGTGACGCGTTGGGGCGGCCACCCGGCCAATCCGCAGCTGGCCAGGATGCTGGTCGCGCTGGTGTGCTCGCTGCGTGGCTCGGTCTGCATCTACCAGGGCGAGGAACTGGGGCTGGGCGAGGCGGACGTGCCGTTCGAGGCGCTGCAGGACCCGTACGGCATCACCTTCTGGCCGAACTTCAAGGGCCGCGACGGGTGCCGCACACCGATGCCGTGGACGGACCAGGCCCTGGCCGGCTTCACCCGGGGCAAGCCGTGGCTGCCGATTCCGGCCGAGCATCGCGCGCTGTCAGTGCAGGCGCAGGAAGCGGACGGTGATTCGACACTGCATGCCTTCCGCAACTTCCTGCGCTGGCGCAAGGCGCATCCGGCGTTGGTGGAGGGGACGATCCGCTTCCTGGACAGCGCTGAGCCGGTGTTGTTGTTCGAACGTCAGGCGGGTGATGAGACCTTGCTGCTGGCGTTCAATCTGTCAGGGGATACGGTGCGGCATGCGCTGCCGGCCGGGGAGTGGCAGGCCTTGGCGCTGCCGGGTCCAGCGGCCGGTGCGCTGGAAGCTGGCGAACTGGTACTGGCTGGAAACGCGGTGTACTGCGCACGTCGCAGCTGAGTTCCCGTTTCTCTCTTTCATGCAGGCGGAGATGGCATCTCCGCCTTTTCTTTGGTCGTGGCTTCGGCTTTGGCTTGGCTTTTGCCGTGGCTGTGGCTGTGGCTTAAGCCCCTCTCCCGTTCACGGGAGAGGGGTTGGGGTGAGGGTGTTCTCGGCTGCAATCCAACGTTGAAGCCAAGCCAAAGCTCCCCCATCCGCCCTCCGGGCACCTTCCCCCGCAAGCGGGAGAAGGGAATGACAAAGGCCAATGCTGAATCGAAAGCCGAAGCCGAAGCCGAAGCCGAAGCCAAGGCCAAGGCCAAGGCCAAGGCCAGAGCAAAGCAAAGCAAAAGAAAAAGCAAAAGCAAAAGCAAAAGCAAAAGAAAAAGCAAAAGCAAGAGCCAAAGCCAAAGTGATTCCCACCTGTGGGGAGATCAGGACACAACTTCCCAGGTAGAGTTCGCCGCTGCTGCACCAGCACCAGTGCAGTGCCAGCAGGTTGCTCCTGGACAGCACTCCCGCCAGGCCGAAAACACTTCCCCGGTACCCCATCACGGCATCCCGGTAACCCGCCACGACATCATTGCCACCAACGCAGAAGGCCCGCTGCACACGCAGCGGGCCTTGACTGTGTTTCCGGCAAGAACGGCTTAGAACTTGTAGTTCACGCCGACCTGGTAGGTGCGGCCCCATTCCACGGTTTCCAGCGGACGGTCCTTGCTGCCGGCGTAGGTCTCGTACTTGGAGTTGGTCAGGTTGCTGGCCTGCAGGAACAGGCTCAGGCCCTTGAACATCGTGCCGTCGCCGAAGCTGTAGCCCACCTGCGCGTCCAGCACGTCCTCGCCCTTGACGTAACGCAGGGTGCGGTTGCCGTTGAAGTTGCCGATCTCACCGATGAAGTCCGAGCGCTTGCGCTGGTTCAGGCGTACTTCGAAGCCACTGTTCTCGTAGTAGGCGGTGAAGTTGTACACGCGTTTGGACAGGCCCGGCAGCATGATCGGCTCGGAGCCGACGCTGGAGGTGGTGCCCGGGTCCGGCGGGATGGTGATGTTGCTGTCGTTGAAGCTGGCGCTGGCGACCACGCCGAAGCCGCGCAGGCCTTCGAAGAACAGGTCCAGCGGCAGCGAAGCGGTCAGCTCGGCGCCGCGCAGGCTGCCACCGTTGCCGTTGAACGGCGCGGTGTAGGTGCCAGTCTTGTCGACCACGATGCCCGGCGGCAGGGTGATGGCGTTGGCTTCCAGCCAGGCATCGACCTGCTGGGTGAAGTCATAGCCGTCGCGCTTCTCGGTGTAGATATAGGTCTTCAGGTCCTTGAAGAACACCGCGGCAGCCACGTAGGCCTTGTTGCCGAAGTACTTTTCCCAGGACAGGTCGACCGCGTTGGCCACCCACGGGTCCAGGTTCGGGTTGCCACCGCTGGCGCCGGGCTTGCCCTGGTTGGTGTCCACACCGAATTCCATCGACGCGCGCAGCTCATCCACGCGCGGGCGTGCGACCTGGCGGGCCAGGGCGAAGCGCACGGTGTTCTCGGCCGGCAGTTCAAAGGCCAGGTTCAGGCTCGGCAGGAAGTCGAGGTAGCTCTTGCCTTCGTTGATCGGGATGACCTGGCTGCCGACCGGCTGCCCGCCATCCCAGTAGTTCGAGCTGGAAGACTGGCGCACGTGCTGGGCCTGGATGCCGACGTTGCCGCGCACCGGGATCGAGCCGATCTGGGTGCTGATGTTGGCACGCAGGAAGGTGGTGGTGATCTCCTCGTCCACCGTCCACTGCTTCGGGATCAGGTAGCTCTCGGTGGTGGTCGGGTTGAACACCATGTAGCGTGCCACGGCGGCGGGCACGTTCCAGGCCGGGATGTAGCCGGCACCGGCAAAGCCCAGGTTGACCGGCTTGTACTGCAGGTCGCCGGCGATGCTGGTGATGCCCTGCGCGCCGAGGTTGATGTTGCCTTCGGCCTGGGTCTTGTTCTTGCTGCGGTCGGCGTAGTTCACGCCCACGTCGAAGTCGGAGAACCAGTTGAAGCCGTCCGGCACCGGGAAGGTCGCCATCAGCTTGACGCCCTTCAGCTCGTCGTCCACGTGCGGGGTCTTGCCGTAGCCCGAGCCATAGATGGTGTTGGTCAGGTACAGCTTGCTGTAGTCGGAGTAGTCCATGCCCGGGGTGAACTGCGGGAAGCTGCCGCCACCGAAGTTGAGCTTGACCGAATCCAGCTGTGGTGCCGGCAACAGCTGCAGGTTGTTCTCCAGGTTGATCTCGTCGCGCTCAGCCTTGGACCAGCTGACGTCGGCCACCACGCGCACGCGCTCGAAGTTGAACTCGTTGTTCCAGCCCAGTGCCTTGATGCTGTCTTCGCGGTGGTTGTACATGCCGCGCACCAGCGGGTAGACGTTGTGCGCGGTGCCGCTGACGAAGCTGCCGTTGTCGTTGACCACCACGTCGGTGACATCCAGCCGGCCGTAGCCGCCGTTGTAGTCGCCCAGGTGGATTTCCAGCTGGTTGGCGGTGTCGTACTCCTTGGCCTTGGTGTAGAAGGCGTCCAGCGTGCTCGTCCAGGTGTTGTTGGGACGGAACTGCAGGGTGGCCATCACGCCGTCGCGCTTGGAGTGGCCGGTGCGGCGCAGTGCCTTGATGCCGTCGGAATAGTAGGTGCCGGCGGCGACGCCCGGGCGCCAGTCATCGCCCCCCAGTGCCTGCCACGGCTCGTACAGGCCGACCTGGTTCTCCTGCTTGGACATCTCCGAGTGGGAGTAACCGATCGCCAGGCCGATGGTGTCGTCGGCGAACTTGTCGACGAAGCTGGCATTGATGCGGTTGCCATACGGGTCTTCGCCGGCGGCTTCGCCCAGCGAGTTCTTCTGGTAGCGGCCGCTGATGGCGATCACGCGGTCACCGTAGCTGAGCGGGCGCACGGTCTGCATGTCCAGCGTGCCGGAAAGGCCTTGGCCGACCAGGCCCGAGTCCGGGGTCTTGTAGACGGTGACGCCGCTGATCAGTTCCGACGGGTACTGGTCGAACTCGACGCTGCGGTTGTCGCCGGTGCTGACCATCTCGCGCCCGTTGAGCAGCGTGGTGGCGAAGTCGGGCGACAGGCCGCGCACGCTGATGACCTGGGCGCGGCCGGCGACGCGCTGGGCGGCCAGGCCGGGCAGGCGGGCGATCGATTCGGCGATGCTCACGTCCGGCAGCTTGCCGATGTCCTCGGCCGAGATGGCTTCCACGATCGAGGTGGAATCACGCTTGACCGAGATGGCGCTCTCGATGCCGCGGCGGATGCCGGTGACGGTGACCGTGTCCAGGTCGGTGGCGTCGGCCTTCTTGGCGGTTTCGTCGGCGGTTTGCGCCTGGACGCCGGTGGCGGTCAGTGCGATGGCGGACGCGAGCGCCGCGCTCAACAGGTTGCGCTTGGTGTTCAACATTCTCCCCTCCCAGGTAATGTCGTCGGATTGTTTTTTTCTGCATGCCGGAGTGGTCTCCGTGCACGTGTCGGCGGTGCGATGGGGCTGCCTGCGACATGTCTCGCATGGTAATCAGCGGGCAACGTCGCGGAATCGCCCTGCATACGTATTCAATGGGTTTTGCGGTGGTGGAATGGCGGTGAAAACGCTTCCGGCAGGCGAGCGATGCCCGCAGGCGCGGCCCCGGCCGCGAAGCCATTGCCAACGCCGCCACCAGGCATCTGAAGTTGCGCTCCGTCCTTGCGGATCCGTCTGGCCAGCCACGCGGCCGGGGCCGTTCCTGCGGGGCGTCGCGGGTCAGTACAGCGGCACCAGCCGCACCGCCGCGCCACCGCCGGCGCCCAGCGGCAGGGCGAGGCTGTCACTGCTGCGCACTTCGCGGGTCTCGCGGACGAAGGCAAATGGCCGGGTCTCCCAGTTGGCACCGTCGCCGTCGCGGTAGATCTCGGCGCGGTAGCGGCGCTTGGGATCCAGGAATGACAGCGAGGCCTGCAGGGAATGCGGTTGCTCGTCACCGACGCTGCCAATGAACCACTCCTCCGAGCCGCGTGCCTTGCGCGCCAGCGTCACGTACTGGCCCACCTCGCCGTTGAGCACGTGGCTCTGTTCCCAGTCGACCGCCACGTCCTTGATGAACTGGAAGGCGTCCGGGTGCTGGGCGTAATGCTCGGGCAGGTCGGCCACCATCTGGATCGGGCTGTACAGCACCACGTACAGCGCCAGCTGCTTGGCCAGGGTGCTGCGCAGCGGCAGGCCGTTGCGGCCCTTCAGGCTGACGATGCCGGGGGTGTAGTCCATCGGCCCGCCGAGCATGCGGGTGAACACCAGCGTGGCCTCGTGGCCGGGCGGGTTCGGCGGGTTGCCCCAGGCATTGAATTCCATGCCGCGCGCGCCCTCGCGCGAGACCCAGTTGGGCCAGGTACGGCGCAGGCCGGTGTCCTTGATCGGCTCGTGCGAGTTGATCGCGATGTGCCTGTCGGCGGCCTGCTTGAGCACGCGCAGGTTGTGGTTGCTCATCCACTGGCCTTCGTGCCACTCGCGCACCACTGGGCCACCGGCCGTGTCCTGGCGCTGGATGTCGCCGGCGTCGCAGACGTAACCGGTCTTGACCACGTCCACGCCGTTGCGCGCATACAGGTCCAGCGCGGCCGGCAGTTGGCGCTCGTAGTGGCTGACCGCGCAGGCGGTTTCGTGGTGGCCGATCAGGTGCACGCCCTTGTCCGCGCCGTAGCGCGCCAGGCCGGGCAGGTCGAAGTCGGCGGTGGGGCGGGTGAAGTCGAAGCCCCAACCGTTGGCGAACCAGTCCCCGTCCCAGCCCGGGTTCCAGCCTTCGACCAGCACGCCACGGAAGCCATTGGCAGCGGCGAAATCGATGTAGCGACGGGTGTTGGCGGTGGTGGCGCCGTGCTTCGGGCCGGTCGCCCAGGTTTCGGTTTCCAGGTGCAGCGACCACCATACACCGACGTACTTGGCCGGCTTGAACCAGCTCACGTCGCCGATGGCATTGGGCTCGTTGAGGTTGAGGATCAGGCTGGATTCGACCAGGTCACCGGCCTTCTCGCCGACCTGGAGCGTACGCCACGGCGTGTTGAACGGCAGTGCGCGGACCACCGGCGCGCCGTTGCTGGACGGGGTCAGCGCAGCGCGCAGCACGTCGCCATCGCCACGGGCCAGGTTCATGCCGGCGTAGTCGACCAGCGCGGCTTCGTGGATGGACAGGTGCAGGCCGTTGTCGCTGCGCAGGGTGAGCGGGGTCTGCGCGGTACCGATCTGGTTGAGCGGGGTGCGGTGGTACAGGTACTCCTCGCGGTTCCACTCCAAGGCGGGGATCCACCAGGCCGTGGCCGGTCGCGCCGGGGCGAATTCGGTCAGCTCGGCGTTGATCCGTGCCTGCTGCATCGCCGGTTGCTGCGGGAACTCGTAGCGGAAGCCCACGCCATCGTCGTAGACGCGGAACACCACGTCGAAGCGGCGCCCGTGCGCGACGCCCGAGGGGGCCTTCTCGGTGAAGCTGGCGCGCAGTTCGTTGTAGTGGTTGCGGGTGAGGCGGCGTTCGCCCCAAGGTTGCTCCCAGCTTTCGTCGACGCTGCGGCGCGCCTGCCCGGTCAGTGCCAGGTTGCGCTCCAGCCGGCCGCTGTCGAGCAGGAAGCCCAGCCGCGAGGGCGCGATCACCGCCTCCCCGTTGCGCTCCACCCGGTAGGCCAGGCGCCCTTCATGCTGCGATTCGAGGGTGACGCTGAGTACGTCGCCGGGCGAGCTGACGCGGGCCAGTTCGGCCGCGTGTGCGGCGGGCAGGCCGGCCAGCAGCAGGGTGAAGGCGAGTTTCAGGCGGAACAGGCGGGAGGACGGGCGTGGCGGTGCCATGTCGGGTATCAACTCCGGGGTGCAGGAACGGGAAGCAGGTGCCACCACTATTCCAGTTGGTGCAGGGCGTCATGGCCGGCAGGGGCACTGAATACGTATGCACCGGCGGTGCGCATCCGCCACCACGCCTCTACCATGGCCCGGCGCAACGGCGCCCGTACATCGCATCCGTGATTCCCGGAGGGGGGAACCGCTTGATGAAAAGCAAACCGCAATTGTCGTTCTGGCAGATCTGGAACATGTGCTTCGGCTTCCTGG
This sequence comes from Stenotrophomonas capsici, assembly GCF_034961085.1. NCBI lineage: Bacteria > Pseudomonadati > Pseudomonadota > Gammaproteobacteria > Lysobacterales > Lysobacteraceae > Stenotrophomonas > Stenotrophomonas capsici. Next base: position 203,656 of record NZ_JAYFUH010000085.1, read on the forward strand.
GCATCCAGTTCGGCTTTGCACTGCAGAACGCCAATGCCAGCCGCATCTTCGAGACCCTGGGGGCCTCGATGGAGGCAGTGCCCGGGCTCTGGATCGCCGCGCCGCTGACTGGCTTGCTGGTACAGCCGGTGATCGGCTACCTGTCTGACCGCACTTGGACGCGCTGGGGACGCCGCCGCCCGTTCTTCATGATCGGCGCGGTGCTGACCACGCTGGCCCTGCTGGTGATGCCCAATTCACCGACGCTGTGGATCGCGGCCGGCACGCTGTGGGTGCTGGATGCCTCGATAAACGTGTCGATGGAGCCGTTCCGCGCCTTCGTCGGCGACCAGCTTTCGCCGCGGCAGCGTCCCAGCGGCTACGCGATGCAGAGTTTCTTCATCGGCGTGGGGGCCATCGTCGCCAGCTTCCTGCCGTACCTGCTGGCCCACTTCGGCGTGGCCAACACCGCCGCGCCGGGGCAGGTGCCGGACACCGTGCGCTATGCGTTCTACTTCGGTGCCGCCGTGCTGCTGGCCGCGATCACCTGGACGGTGGTCAGCACCCGTGAGTACTCGCCGGCCGAGCTGGCCGGTTTCGACGATGCCGAACCCTCGCCGCTGCATGCGGCCGCGCCGGTGATCGGCCCGCCGCGCGGGAACCACATCCTCGGCTGGCTGGGGCTGGGCGTGTTGCTGGCGGCATTGATCGCCTGGCGGCAGGGCGACCGCATGTTGTACGTGCTGGCCGGCCTGTGCGCGGCCTACGGCCTGCTGTTGGGCGTGGCCCGGATGCTGCCGGGCACGCACATGCTGGCCACCATCGTCGGCGACCTGCGCACCATGCCCACCACCATGCGTCGGCTGGCCTGGGTGCAGTTCTTCTCGTGGTTCGCCCTGTTCGCGATGTGGATCTACACCACCGCCGCGGTCGCCGGCACCCATTTCGGTTCCACCGACCCGCAATCGGCGGCCTACAACGAAGGGGCCAACTGGGTGGGCGTGCTGTTCGGTGCCTACAACGGCTTCGCCGCGCTGGCCGCGCTGGTGATCCCGCTGATGGTGCGGGTGATGGGCCTGCGCTGGAGCCACCTGGTCAACCTGTGGCTGGGAGGGTTGGGGCTGGTCTCGCTGATGTTCATCAGCGACCCGGCGTGGCTGCTGCTGTCGATGGTCGGCGTCGGCTTCGCCTGGGCCTCGATCCTGTCGCTGCCGTACGCCCTGCTGTCCGACAGCGTGCCGTCCACCAAGATGGGCGTGTACATGGGCATCTTCAATTTCTTCATCGTGATCCCGCAGCTGGTCGCGGCCAGTGCGCTGGGCTTTGCCCTGCGCAGCTGGCTGGGCGGCGTGCCGATGCATGTGCTGGTGCTGGGCGGCTGCAGCCTGTTCGTCGCCGGCCTGTGCGTGCTGCGGGTTCCGTCGCAACCGGAGGTGGTGTGATGCGCATGCGTTTGTCGGTGGCAGTCTCCTTGGCGCTGGCCGCCGCTCCCGTCCTGGCCGCGCGGCCGGACTACGTGGGTACGTCCGAGCCCTTCGCCAGCGATGCAGTGTACTTCGTGGTCACCGACCGCTTCGTCAACGGCGACACCGCCAACGACCACCGTGACCAGGGCGGCGCGCACCGCACCTTCGACATCCCGGTGCCGTGCCCGGACAAGATCGACGGCAACATCGGCTACCTCGGCGGTGACTTCAAGGGCCTGCTCGACAATGCCGGCTACATCCGCGGGCTCGGCTTCGGCGCGGTGTGGATCACCCCGATCGTCGACAACCCGGACCAGGCCTTCACCGGCAGCAAGCCGATCAGCTGCACCAGCACGCTGACCGACCGTGGCAAGACCGGCTACCACGGCTACTGGGGCGTGAATTTCTACAAGCTGGACGAGCACCTGCCCAGCGCCGGCCTGGATTTCGCCGGCCTGACCCAGGGCCTGCACGGTGCCGGGCTGAAGGTGGTGCTGGACATCGTCGGCAACCATGGCTCGCCGGCCTGGACCATGCCGGCCGCCCAGCCGCAGTTCGGCCAGATCTTCGACAAGGACGGCCGGTTGGTCGCTGACCACCAGAACCTGCCGCCGGACAAGCTCGACCCCACGCACAACCGGCTGCATGCGTTCTACAACAATATCGGCCCGGTCGATGGCAGCAAGGGCTCGATCTTCGATGGCAACCTGGCCGAGCTGTCCGACTTCAACGAGCACAATCCGGCGGTGATGGACTACCTGGTCGGTGCCTACCTGCAATGGACGGGGCAGGGCGTGGACGCGCTGCGCATCGACACCATCGGTTGGCTGCCGCACCCGTGGTGGCATGCGTTCGTGCAGCGCATCCGCGCGCAACACCCGGGCATGTTCATGTTCGGCGAAGCCTTCGACTACGACGCCAGCAAGATCGCCGAGCACACCTGGCCAGGCAACGCCAATGTCAGCGTGCTGGATTTCCCGCTACGCGGCGCGATGTCGGCGGTATTCGGCAAGGAGCAGAAGGGCTTTGAGGCCCTGTCCGAACCGTTGCACCTGACCGGCGGCCCGTACGCCAATCCGTACGAGCTGATGAGCTTCTACGACAACCACGACATGGCGCGCCTGGACGCGACCGATGCCGGGTTCATCGACGCGCACAACTGGCTGTTCACCGCACGCGGCATCCCGGTGCTGTACTACGGCTCGGAGACCGGCTTCATGCGTGGCCGCGCCGAGCACGCCGGCAACCGCGCCTACTTCGGCCAGGAGCGCATTGCCCATGCGCCGCAGAGCCCGATCTTCGGCCCCCTGCAGCGCATCGCGCGGCTGCGCCAGGCCACCCCGGCGCTGCAGCGCGGCCTGCAGGTCAACGAGCGCCTGCAGGGTGACCAGGCGGTGTTCTTCCGCGTGCTGCAACAGGGCGACACCGCGCAGACTGCGCTGGTGCTGCTCAACAAGGGGAACACGGCGCAGGCGTTCGAGGTGAGCCGCTACCTGCAGGCCGGACAATGGCGCGACGCGTTGGACGGCGGCACGTTGGCCGTGCGGCGCACCTTGAAGACCGACGTGCCGGCCCATGGCATCAAGGTGTTCGTGCTGGAAGGCGAGGTAGAGCAGGCCGAGTTGAAAGCACAGCTGGATGCCGCAATGGCCGACCAGCAGGCCCGCAACCAGCACCTGAAGCGCTGACCAACCAAGCCCCTCTCCCGCAAGCGGGAGAGGGGTTGGGGAGAGGGCCGCTGCAACCAGCCACCCGCTACAATCCACATCCCCGCATCCCCACGCAGTACCCATGAACGAGCTTTCCCCGCAGACCCCCATCGAAACGCTGCTGCAGACCGCGATGGACGGCAAGCTGCCGATCAAGGCCTTCATGCAGGCGTTTGTCGCCTCGGAAGTCGTGCTGCTCACCGGCAGTCTGGTCACGCCCGACGGCAGTGGCTTCGACCCGTTGCTGTTCGACAAGCAGGGCGTCCTGCATGTGGCGGTATTCACCGACATGTCGCGCGTCGGTTTCCACACCCAGCAGGCGCCGCACAACATCCGCATGTTGATGTTCGAAGTACTGCGCCGCGTACCGGGCGGTTATGGCGTGGTGGTCAATCCCGGTACTTCGCTGGGCTTCGAGATCTCGCCGGCGGGCCTGCAGGAGATCCTCAAGGACTTCAGTTGACCAACGTGCCTGGGTAGGAGCGGCTTCAGCCGCGAAGCCGACCACGTCGTCAGTCCCAAGGGAAAACAGCAACTACGGCCAGCGTACTGGCTTCTTCGCTCTCGGCATCGCCACGGAAGCCGCTTCTACAACGCTTGTCGCCGCGACGATTCCCGCACCACCAGCTTCACCGGGATGTTGATGCCCTCCACCGGCTCGCGAGCGATCAGCCCCAGCAGTTTTTCCACCAGCAACTGGCCGGCCTGCTTGGTGTCCTGTTGCACCGTGGTCAACGCCGGCGATACCGAACCGGCCAGCGGAATATCGTCGAACCCGGTCACCGCCACGTCGTCCGGCACGCGCAGGCCGCGCTCGCGCAGCGCACGCAGCGCGCCGATGGCGATCAGGTCGCTGGCGGCGCAGACCGCGTCGAAACGCTTGCCGCGGTCCAGCAGGGCCAGGCAGGCGTTATGGCCGGAATCCTCGGTGGTGATGGCATCGTGCTGCAGCGCGGCCTCCGGCGTCAGCCCGCGCGCGCGCAGGGCTTCGGCATGGCCGCGGTAACGCTCGGCGAACTCCGGGTAATGGCTGTCGGCATGGCCCAGAAAGGCAATGCGCCGGCAGCCCTGGTCGAGCAGGTGGGCGGTGATGTCGAACCCGCCCTGGAAGTTGTCACTGCCCACCGATACCCCGGGTTGGCCCGGCAGCGCCGCGCCCCAGCGCACGAAGTGCGTGCCCTGTTCGACCAGCCGCTCCAGCCGTTCCACCGACTCGTGGTAATCACCGTAGCCGAGCAGGATGATGCCGTCGGCCTTGTTGCTGTCCTCGAAGTCGGCATGCCAGTCGCTGGACAGCTGCTGGAAGGACACCAGCAGGTCATGCCCATGCAGCGCGCAGGCACGGGTGATCGAACCCAGCATCGAGTGGAAGAACGGGTTGATCAGCGAATCGTCCGGGGTGGGGTCCTCGAAGAACAGCAGCGCCAGGGTGCCGGATTGCTGGCAGCGCAGGCTGGAAGCGTTCTTGTCGACCTTGTAGTTCAGCTGGCGCGCGATCTCCAGGATGCGCTTGCGCGTCTCGGCGTTCACCATCGGGCTGCCACGCAGGGCACGCGACACGGTCGGCTGCGAGACGCCGGCCATGTGTGCGATATCCAGGGAGGTGGCTTTGCCTTTGATGGTCATCATGTGCCGCGGGAAGAGGTCGCCGGGCATCATGCCACGCAAACGCGATGCTGCCGTTGACTGCCGTCGCTCCTCAGCGCAACGGCAGGGCCCCGGTCCGTGCGCAATGCTGTTCCAACGCGTCACGCAGCAGGCGGTCGCGCTCGAAATCCAGCCGCTCCGGGTCTTCTTCCAACGCAAGGATCGGCTCCCACTGGAATGCGTCGGCACCGTGCGTGGCCCAGGCCTCCTGCAGTTGCCGGTGCGGATGGCTGCCCTGGCGCAGGCCGAACCACAGCCGGTTGCGGATCGCGGACAGGTTCAGGGCGATGCCTGCCCAGCGCGTATCGGTGGCGGTGCAGCGGATCTGGTAGATGCCGCTTTGTACTTCCTGCCGCTTGTAGTCGGCGCTTTGCTGACGGCGGGTTTGTTTGTCCATGAGGGATTCTCGAAGATGTGGCAATATTGCCCGGGTGTAATTCAGTTGTAGATATTACCCGGATTAAAATAGAGGTGCTATGGACGATCCGCTGAACGCGCCGCACGCCCTGTTCGAGGGGCACCAGCTGCTGGCGAGGGGGCCGCTGCAGCAGGTGGTGGCCGAGGCCGTGGCGCGCGTTGGCGTGGGGGCCGATGGACGGCCATTGCTGCTGCTCAACGATGGCTCCGGGGAAACGGTTGACCTGGACCTGCGTGGTGGGCTGGCTCAGGTGCTGGAGCGCCTGCAGGCCCGTCTGGCACCTGCGCTGGCCGCGCCGCAGGAGGCTGCCGCCCCACGTGAACGCGGTCGTCCCCGGCTGGGCGTGGTGGCCCGCGAGGTGACCCTGCTGCCGCGGCATTGGGAATGGCTGGCCAGCCAACGCGGCGGGGCCTCGCAGGCGTTGCGCCGGCTGGTGGATGAAGCCCGCCGGCGCGAGCAGGAGCAGGGGCTCCCGGCCTCACCGGAGGCCCGTTACAAGGCCATGTCCACCCTGGCCGGGGACATGCCGGGCTTCGAGGAGGCCAGCCGCCTGCTGTTCGCCGGCGACGAGGCCGGTTTTGCCCGCTCCATCGCCCAATGGCCGCAGGACCTTCGCGATTACCTCGGCAGCGTGTCGGCCGAGGCCGAGGATTGATCGCGAGCGCGGGTGAACGCGGGCCGCGGTGTTAACATCCCGCGTTACGCATCCCCCAGTCCCCTTGTCAGGACCCCTTTGCGCCGGCCGCAACACCGTCGGCGCGGATCCTGGCTCCCAACGGAAGAAACAATCCTATGGCCCGCGGCATCAATAAAGTCATCCTGGTCGGCAACCTCGGCAACGACCCGGACACCAAGTACACCCAGGCCGGCATGGCCATCACCCGCGTGAGCCTTGCCACCACCAGCGTCCGCAAGGACCGCGATGGCAACAACCAGGAGCGCACCGAATGGCACCGCGTGGTGTTCTTCGGCAAGCTCGGCGAGATCGCCGGTGAATACCTGCGCAAGGGTTCGCAGGTCTACGTCGAAGGCGAGCTGCGCTACGACAAGTACACCGGCCAGGATGGCGTGGAGAAGTACTCCACCGACATCGTCGCCAACGAGATGCAGATGCTCGGCGGCCGTGGTGAAGGCGGCGGCGGTGGCGGCGGCAACTTCGGTGGCGATCGCCCGCAGCGCCAGTCGGCCCCACGCCAGCAGCAGGGTGGTGGCTACGGCAACCAGGACCAGGGCGGCGGTTACGGCGGCGGCCAGCGCCAGCAGCAGCGCCCGGCACCGGCCCAGCAGTCGGCGCCGCCGATGGACGATTTTGCCGACGACGATATTCCGTTCTGATCAGCCATCGCACGTTCTGTTTTGCCAAAGGCCATGCATCGCATGGCCTTTTTTATTGGTTTGCTGGGCCAGTGGCGATTCGATGGCCAACAACCGATCGGCATATGTTCATGCCAGCAAGGCTTGTCATGAATATGGCTTTTGTTTTTCGTGAGGCAATGATGTCTATGTTTTTGATAGCATCCGCACTGCAAATTGGTTCACAGGGGGCGGTTGCAGCCGGGAAGCAGGACGTTCCCGACCTCGACTGCAGAGCCGATGCTTTCCGGGATGGTGCGCACGCCCCAGCCATCCCGTACAGCCGCGTGCTGCGGCTGACCAAGGACAGTGGGTTGCATGGAAAACAAGGGAATGCAGGGGCGTGGCCCATGGAAGGCGCGCAGGGGATTGCTGGCGGTTGCATGCGGTGTGTTGCTTGGGGCGGTGCTGCCCACGCACAGAATGCCGATGCAAACGCACAGGAGCTGCTGCGGCAGCAGGAGCGTGAGCGCGTACTGCGTGAACAGCAGGAGGCACGGCCGGATGCGCGGCTGCAGCCGACGCCCGAGGCATCGGTGGGCAGATTGCCTTCGGACGAGACGCCATGTTTCGTCATCAACCACATCACGCTGGATGGCGAAGACGCTGAGCGCTTTGGCTGGGCGTTGAAGGCGGCCAGTCCCAGGGACGATCCGGCCACCGGGCGCTGCCTCGGCACCGCTGGTGTGGACATCGTGATGAAGCGCGTACAGAACGCAATCATCGCGCGTGGCTATGTCACCACCCGCATTCTTGCCGCACCCCAGGACCTGAAGCATGGCGCATTGGCTTTGACCGTTGTGCCGGGGCGGATCCATGCCATCCGCTTCGCTGATGATGTGCAGCCGCATCCGGCATTGTGGAACGCGCTGCCTGCCAGTTCGGGTGATCTGCTCAATCTGCGCGGTATCGAGCAGGCCCTGGAGAACTTCCAGCGCGTACCGACCGCAACGGTCGACATCCAGATCGCGCCACCGGCCGAGGGTGCTGCCGCCAAGCCGGGTGAAAGCGACCTGCTGATCAGCTGGAAGCAGCGCTCCCAAATCCGCGTCAACCTCACGCTGGATGACTCGGGCAGCACATCGACCGGCAAACTGCAGGCCGGTGCCACGGTATCGCTGGACAACCTGGCGCGCCTGAACGACCTGTTCTATTTCAACGCGGGCAAGTCCGTGTTCAACGGGAGCGGGCGCGATACCGAAAGCTGGGCGGCGCACTACAGCGTTCCCGTCGGGCAATGGTTGCTGGGGATCAACACCAGTGACTACGACTACCGCCAATCGGTCGCCGGTGCGTATGAAACCTATGTCTACAGCGGCTCCAGCCGCAATGCGGAAGTGCGGCTGACGCGCATGCTGTTCCGCAATGCCAGCTTCAAGACCAGCGGCCATGCGCGGGGTTGGTATCGCGACTCGAACAACTTCATTGACGATGCAGAGATCGAAGTGCAGCGCAGACGCATGGCCGGTTGGGAGCTGGGCCTGTCGCACAAGCACTTCATTGGCAGCAGCACGCTGGATCTTGGCTTGGCCTATCGGCGCGGAACGCGTGCCTTCGATGCGCTGCCTGCACCGGAAGAAGCATTTGGCGAAGGCACCGCGCGGGGCCGCGTCATCACCGCCGATGCGCAATTGATGGTTCCGTTCAAGCTGGGCAGGCAGCCTGTCCGTTACACCAGCAGCTGGCGTGCGCAATGGAATCGCTCACTGCTGGTGCCGCAGGACCGTTTCTCGATTGGTGGCCGCTACACGGTGCGTGGCTTCGACGGCGAAATGTCGCTGACCGGCGAGCGTGGCTGGGTGCTGCGCAATGAGCTGGGCTTCGCACTGGGCGGTGGCCAGGAAGCGTACTTGGGTGCCGATTACGGCCATGTGGGCGGTCCTTCCACGCGCTGGCAGATGGGCGACTACCTCGCCGGTGCCGCGATGGGACTTCGGGGCGGTGTCGCGCACGCGCAGTGGGACGTGTTCGTCGGCAGCCCGTTGCACAAACCCCGCGGCTTCCCCACCGCGTATACGACCTTCGGTTTCAGCCTGAGCGCCTCGTTCTGATCGTCTGCGGCCAACAGGGCCGCAGGCATCTGCAGTGTGCGGGTCGGCGGGTCATAAAAAACAAGCATAGAAAGGAAGCAATGCCATGAATCGTGTTTACCGTCTGGTCTACAACCGTACCCTGGGTGTCTGGCAGGTCGCGTCCGAGCTGGTAAAGGCAACGCAAGGCGGGCTGTGCAGTGGCGCGGGCCTTTCGATGGCGACGCTGCGTCCGATGAGCTTCGCGCTTTGGGTGGCCATGGGGTGGGTGGGGCTGGTGCAGCCGTTGCCCGCCCAACAGGCACCGGGGCAGCATGCCGGACGCATCGTCACCGACCCCACCGCACCGACGAACCAACGGCCTACCGTGGTGACATCGGCCAATGGCACGCCGCAGGTCAACATCACCACCCCCACTGCCAAGGGGGTTTCGCGCAACAGCTACCGGCAGTTCGATGTTGGCAGCGACGGCGCCATCCTCAACAACTCACGCACCAACGTACAGACGGAACTGGGCGGCTGGGTGCAGGGCAATCCCTACCTGGCGACCGGCACGGCACGGGTCATCCTCAACGAGGTCAACAGCGCCGATCCCAGCCAGCTGCGCGGCTATGTCGAAGTGGCAGGTGACCGCGCGCAGGTAGTGATCGCCAACCCGGCCGGCATCCAGGTGGATGGAGGTGGATTCCTCAACGCCAGCCGGGTGACGCTGACCACAGGCACGCCCATCGTCAACGGCGGTGCGTTGGACGGGTATCGCGTGGATGGCGGCGCCATCCGTATCAGCGGTGCAGGCCTGGACGCCAGCCGTACCGACTTCACCGACATCATCACCCGCTCGCTGGACGTCAACGCCGGCATCTGGGCCAACCAGCTGCAGGCCAGCTTGGGCAGCAATGTTGTCAGCGCCGATCACAGCAGCGTCACCGCCCAGCAGAGCAATGGCCAAGCGCCAGCCTTCGCATTGGACGTGGGTGCGCTGGGTGGCATGTATGCCAACAAGATCTGGCTGGTCGGCAACGAACACGGCCTTGGCGTGCGCAACGCCGGCAACATCGGTGCACAGGCCGGTGAGCTGGTGGTTACCGTGGACGGGCGCATCGAGAACACGGGTGCCTTGCAGTCGCAGCAGGATACGAAACTGACCGCCACTGCCGGTGTGGCCAACAGCGGCACCATAAGCGCGGCCCGCGAAGCCATCATCAACACGGCTGCTGATCTGGACAACAGCGGCGGCACGCTCAATGGCCGGCGGCTTGAGGTGAACGCAGCGTCATTGCGCAATCGTGACGGTGCGATTGAACAGACGGGCGCGCAGGCGCTTGAAATCAGAACGGCATCACTGAGCAACCGCGATGGCGGCCGTATCGGCGCCGTGGAGCTGGCTGGCAGTGGCGGGAGCAACGGCGGCACGGATGGCAATGGCGGAACAGGAACGCCCGGTGGGGGTAGTTCCGGTGGAACGGAAGGCGGGGGGAACGGCGGTACGGGCACCGGTACGCCGCCCATCACCGCTCCGCTGGCGGCAGGTGCATTGAACATCGGCAATGCGCTGGACAATGACGCCGGTCGCATCGATGCACTGGGCGCGGTGGTGCTGTCGACGCGTGATGGCTTGGACAATAGCGGCGGCAGGATCGGGGTTGAATCGCTGCGGGTAGAGGGCGGCGAGCTGCGCAACGTGGATGGCACTTTGAAGGTGCAAGGCGATGCGAGGGTGCTGGCTACCAATGTCGACAACAGCAAGGGGCAGTGGAGTGTGTCCGGCGCGTTTGAACTTGCAGTGCAGTCACTCGTCAATCGCGGCGGCCTCATTGAGCAGGTCGCCAACCGTGCCGCGCAGTGGTCGGTTGCCGGGCAGCTCGACAACAGCGGAGGAACGATTGCCAGCAATGCAACCTCGCTGGTATTGGACGCCGGTCGCCTGGTCAACGAAGACGGCACCGTCAGCCATGCCGGTACGCAGGGCCTGACCCTCAGCACCGGGCAACTGGATGGCCGGCGCGGCACCATCGCCACGGCCGGTACGCTGGCGTTGACCGCTCGCGCGGTGGATCACCGCAATGCCACGCTCAATGCCAGCCAGCTCACGGTCAATGCCGCCGGCTTCGACAACCGGGGCGGCACCGTGGTGGCCACCGGCCAGCAGGCGAACACGATCCAGGTGCAGGGCACGCTGGACAATGGCCAGGGCGGCACAATCGCCAGTAATGGAGATCTGTCGTTGCAGGCGGCAACGCTGGGCAACGCCGGCGGCACTGTGCAGCACGCCGGTACCGGCAGCCTGAGCATCAATGCAGCGACGTTGAACGGCCAGGGCGGCACGCTGCTGGGCAACGGCACGTTGACCCTCACCGGGCAAACCACCGACCTGAGCAACGGCACCACTTCGGCGCAGCGCATCAGCATCACCACCGGCGATCTGACCACAGCGGGTGGGCAGCTTTCTGCCACCAGCACCGACACGCTGCAGCTGCAGGTACGCAATCGCCTGGACAACACCGGCGGCACCCTCGGCAGCAATGGCGCGGTGGACCTGACTGCCGCGCATTTCATCAATGATCAGGGCAAGTTGATTGCGGCCGGCACCGGCGCATCCAGCGTTCGCGTCACGCAGCAATTGGACAACCGTGGCGGCACGCTCTCCAGCAACGGGGACGTGCAGCTGCAAGCCGGCCAGTTGAACAATGCCGGTGGCACCGTGGTGGCCGCCGACAAGGCGCAGCTGCAGGTAACGGTGGACGGCTTGCTGGACAACAGCAACGGCGGCCGACTGACCGCAGGCGGTGACCTGAGCCTGAGCGCCGACACGCTGGACAACCAGGGCGGTGCAGTCGAGCATGCCGGCGAAGGTACGCTGCAGATT
>NZ_JAYFUH010000086.1:0-17917 GCF_034961085.1 Stenotrophomonas capsici
TAGCCGTCGTGTTTCAAGGCGAGACTGCCATCACGGTTGACGACAAGGGACGCATGGCGGTGCCAACCGCCTACCGCGACCTGGTCGCGCGCGTGAGCGGCAATCGCCTGGTACTGACCTACAACCCGTTCGAAGCCGGTTGCCTGTGGTTGTACTCAGAGCAGGAGTGGGAACGGGTGCGGGACGATGTGATGGCCAAGCCCAACACGCAGCGCGTGGTGCGCACCCTGCAGCAGAAGCTTGTCGGTTCGGCGGCCCATCTGGAACTGGATGGCAATGGCCGCATCAGCCTGCCTTCCAGTCACCGCAATGCGGTGGGCATCGAGAAGAAGGCCGTGCTGATGGGAATGGGCGACAAGTTCGAACTTTGGAGCGAGCAAGCGCATCGCGCACTGATCCAGCAGACATTGTCTGACGAGGATCTGGGCGATGGGCTGCTCGACTTGAAGTTGTGAGCCGGGGTGCCCGGGTGCGCGGTCAAGCGCAGGCCGGTCACCCTCCGGTGTCGCAGCCGCCGGCGGCTCACCTGCCGGTGCTGTACACCCAGGTCCTTCAGGGCCTGAGGGTGATCGAAGACGGTACTTACCTGGATGGCACGTTCGGTCGTGGCGGTCACGCCGGCGGCGTGCTGCGCCAGCTCGGCCCGGACGGGCGCCTGCTGGTGATGGACAAGGATCCCGAGGCCATCGCCGTGGCCGAGCGCGACTTCGCGCCGGACGGCCGTGTGTCGATCTACCGCGGCAGCTTCGCCGACCTGCTGGACTGGAACCAGACCGCTGCCGGCCTGGACGGCGTGCTGTTTGACCTGGGCGTGTCCTCGCCGCAGCTGGACGTGGCCGAGCGCGGTTTCAGCTTCGGCAAGGACGGCCCGCTGGACATGCGCATGGACCCGGATTCGGGCGAGAGCGCCGCGCAGTGGGTGAACCGCGCCGAAGAGCGCGAGATCGCCGACGTGCTGTGGACCTACGGCGAGGAGCGGCAGAGCCGCCGCATCGCCCGGGCCATCGTTGCGCGTCGTGCCAACCAGCCGTTCAGCCGCACGGCCGAACTGGCCGACGTGATCGCCTCGGTGATGCCGCGTGGCAAGGACAAGATCCACCCGGCCACGCGCAGCTTCCAGGCCATCCGCATCCACATCAACCGCGAGCTGTCCGACCTGGAGGCCGGGCTGGACGCGGCGATGGCGCGGCTCAAGCCGGGCGGCCGGCTGGCGGTGATCAGCTTCCATTCGCTGGAAGACCGCATCGTCAAGCAGTTCATGAACCGCCATGCCAAGGCCCCGCCGAGCAACCGCCGGCTGCCCGAGGCGGTGGCCTTCGTGCCGACGCTGGACCTGATCGGTGGCGCCATCAAGGCCGAGGACGACGAACTGGCGGTCAACCCGCGCTCGCGCAGCGCGGTGCTGCGGGTTGCCCAGAAACGCGAGGTGGCTGCATGAGCCGCCTGCTGCTGATCGTGCTGCTGGCCTGCACCATCGCCTCGGCGATCGGGGTGGTGTTCATGCGCCATCGCCATCGGCAGCTGTTCGTCGAATTGTCCCGGCTCGAGCACGCCCGCGACGAGCTGAACATCGAGTTCGGTCGCCTGCAGCTGGAGCAGGCAACCCTGGCCCAGGCCACGCGCGTGGACCAGGAGGCACGGGGCCGGCTGGCGATGAAGTTCCCCGAGGCCGCTGACATCGTGGTGATCCGGCCATGAACCAGCCCGTGCGCAACCGCAACCGCAGCCAGTTCAACCTGCGCAACCGCCTGATGATGGTGGCCGTGGGCCTGGGCCTGTGCGGGGTGACGCTGGTCGGGCGCGCGGCCTACGTGCAGTTGATCAACAGCGACTTCTACCAGCGGCAGGGCGAGGCCCGTTACCTGCGCGAAGTGCCGATCCCGACCTCGCGCGGCATGATCACCGACCGCAACGGCGAGCCGGTGGCGGTGTCCACGCCGGTGGCCTCGATCTGGGTCAACCCGCAGGAACTGCTGCGCGTGCCCGAGCGCATCCCCGAGCTGGCGCAGGCCCTGGGCCTGCCCGCGGACGAAGTGACGGCCAAGGTCACGCAGAAGGCCGACAAGGAGTTCATGTACCTGCGCCGCCGGATGAACCCGGACGTGGCCGAGCAGGTCGTGGCGCTGAAGATCCCGGGCGTGTTCTCGCAGCGCGAGTTCCGTCGCTATTACCCGCAGGGTGAGGCGATGGCGCACGTGCTGGGCTTCACCAACATCGACGACCACGGCCAGGAAGGCCTGGAGCTGGCCTTCGACGAATGGCTGCGCGGCAAGCCGGGCATCAAGAAGGTGATCCGCGACCGCAAGGGCGCGATCGTGGAGAGCATCGACCTGGTCCGTCCGGCCGAGCCGGGCAAGGACCTGACCCTGAGCATCGATCGCCGCATCCAGTTCCTGGCCATGCGCGAGCTGCGCAACGCGGTGACCACCAACCGTGCGGCCGGTGGTTCGATCGTGATCATGGACGTGGCCACCGGCGAGGTGATGGCCATGGCCAACCTGCCGACCTACAACCCGAATGCCGTCAGTGGCGCCACCCCGGACACGCGCCGCAACCGCGCGGTGACCGACCTGGTCGAGCCCGGCTCGACGATGAAGCCGCTGACCATCGCCACCGCGCTGCAGAACCACGTGGTCACCCCGGACACGGTCATCGACACCAACCCGGGCTACCTGTCGCTGGGCCGCTACACCATCCGCGACGTGCCGCGTAACAACGGCGTGCTCAACGTCACCGGCGTGATCACCCGCAGCTCCAACATCGGCGCGGCCAAGATCGTCGCGCGCATCCCCGACCAGATGTTCTACGACTCGGTGCGTGGCTTCGGTTACGGCGTGGCCCCGCACAGCGGCTTCCCCGGCGAATCGGCGGGCGTGGTGCCGTCGCCGGGCAGCCCGGGCTGGTACGGCACCACCAAGACCACGATGTCCTACGGCTACGGCCTGTCGGTGACGCCGCTGCAGATCGCGCAGGCGTACTCGGCGCTGGCCAACGGTGGGCAGGTGATCCAGCCGACCTTCATCAAGGGCCAGCGCAACGAGGCGCGGCAGGTGCTGGACCCGTCCGTGGCCCAGGAAGTGGTGCGGATGATGGAAACCGTGGTCACCAACGGCGGCGCCAAGCAGGCGGCGATCCTGGGCTACCACGTCGCCGGCAAGACCGGCACCGCGCGCAAGAACGGCCCCAACGGCTACGAGCGCGGCCACTACAACCTGTTGTTCGCCGGCGTGGTGCCGGCCACAAACCCGCGCTATGCCGCGGTGATCGTGGTCAACGACCCGCAGGGCAGCCTGCAGTACGGCGGCCTGGTGTCCGCGCCGGTCTTCCACCACGTGATGGAAGGCACGCTGCGCCTGATGGACGTGCCGCCGGACGACATCCAGTCGTGGCTGGCGGCGCAGGCCGCGGGCAAGGTCGGGGGCAAGCCGGGCAGCAGCACGGCACCGCTGCCGATCCCGCAGGACGCCGCTGAAGCCACCAACGCTGAAACCGAATTCGACGCCGCACTGCCAACGGCCAGTGCGCCTGCGCCTGCCACGACGGAGGTGCGCCAGTGAGCCGCACGATGCTGTTGTCCCACCTGCTGCCTGACCTGGCCCTGCCGCACGACCCGCAGATCAGCGGGTTGGTGCTCGACTCGCGCCACGTGCGCCCCGGCGATGCCTTCGTGGCGATTGCCGGCTTCGGCGCGCATGGACTGGGTTTCGTCGAGCAGGCCAGGGCCAACGGCGCCTCGGTGGTGCTGTTCGAGCCGCCGGCCCCGGCCGAGCTGCCAGCCCCGGCCGATGCCATCGCAGTGCCGGGCCTGCGCCAGCGCATGAGCATGATGGCCGACCAGTTCCATGGCCAGCCGTCGCGTGCGATGACCATGGTCGGCGTCACCGGCACCAACGGCAAAACCTCGACCGTGCAGCTGTTGACCCAGGCATGGCACCTGCTGGGCATCGCCAGTGGCTCGATCGGCACGCTCGGCGTGGGCCTGTACGGCAACATCGTGCCGACCGGCTTCACCACGCCGCTGGTGCTGCAGATGCATGACGTGCTGGCCCAGCTGCGCGACGGCGGCGCCGCCGCGGTGGCGATGGAAGTCAGCTCGCACGCCCTGGACCAGGGGCGCGTGGATGCGGTGCATTACGACGTGGCGGTGTTCACCAACCTCACCCGCGACCACCTGGACTACCACGGCAGCATGGAAGCCTACGGCGCGGCCAAGGCCCGGTTGTTCCATCGCGCGGGCCTGAAGGCGGCGGCGATCAACCTGGACGATGCGTTCGGTCGCGACCTGATCACCACCCTGGCCGAAGGTGTGCAGGCCATCGGCCTGAGTTCGACCGGCCAGGCCGGTGCCAGCGTGCGCGCCGAGCAACTGGTGCTGGACGGGCAGGGCATCGGCTTCGAGCTGGTGATCGGGGACGCGCGCTTCGCGCTGCGTTCGCCGCTGCTGGGCCGCTTCAACGTCGACAACCTGCTGGCGGTGGCCGGTGCGCTGCATGGCCTGGGCCAGCCGGCGGCGACCATCGCCCAGGTGCTGGCGCAGCTGCAGCCGATCCGTGGCCGCATGAACCGTCTCGGCGGCCACGGTGAACCGACCGTGGTCATCGACTACGCGCACACGCCCGACGCACTGGAGCAGGCGCTGCGCAGCCTGCATGGCCACCTCGATGGCCGCCTGCTGTGCGTGTTCGGCTGCGGTGGCGAGCGTGACACCGGCAAGCGCCCGCAGATGGCGGCCATTGCCGAGGAATTGGCCGACGTGGTGTTCGTCACCGACGACAACCCGCGCGGCGAGGACGGCGACGTGATCGTCGCCGACATCATGGCCGGCTTCGCCGATCCGTCCCGGGTCAACGTGCAGCGTGACCGTGCCCGCGCCATCGGCGCGGCCGTCGCGCAGGCGGGCCCGGGCGACATCGTGCTGGTCGCCGGCAAGGGCCACGAGCCCTACCAGGAGATTGCAGGTATCAAACATCCTTTCGATGACACCGACGTGGCATCGCGCGCGCTGCAGGCACGCTCGGCGAACGGGGAGGTGACCGCATGAAGCGCACCCCGCTGTCGCTGATCGCGCATTGGGCCGGCGGTGAGATCCACGGCGAGGACGTGGCGATCGACGCCATTGGCAACGACACCCGTACGCTCGCCGCCGGCAGCCTGTATGTGGCACTGCGCGGCGAGCGCTTCGACGGCCACGACTTCGCCGCCGACGCGGTAGCCCGTGGCGCCAGCGCGCTGCTGGTGGACACGCTGCAGCCGCTGGACGTGCCACAGGTCGTGGTCGCCGACACCGCGCTGGCCCTGGCCCGCATCGCCGCCGGCATGCAGCAGGGCCGCGCCACGCGCGTGTTCGCCATCACCGGCAGCAACGGCAAGACCAGCGTCAAGAACCTGCTGCTGGCGATCCTGCAGCACGCCGCCGCCGTGCAGGGCCTGCACGTGCATGCCACGCCGGGCAACCGCAACAACGAGATCGGCCTGCCGCTGGCGGTGATCGACGCGCCGGACGATGCCGACTTCGCCATCTACGAGATGGGCACCGGCAAGCCGGGCGACATCGCCTACCTGACCGCCATCGCCGCGCCGGACGTGTCGCTCGTCAACAACGTCGCGCCGGCGCACCTGGAGCGCATGGGCAGCCTGCTGGAGATCGCCAACACCAAGGCGGCGGTCTACGACGACCTGCGCGCCGACGGCGTGGCGGTGGTCAATGCCGACGATGCGTTCGCACCGTACTTCGTGGCCCGTGCCGGCAGCCATCGGGTGCTGCGCTTCGGCCTGGAGGCCAGCGCCGAGGTCACCGCCACCGGCATCGTGCTGGGCCAGGGTAGCTCGCGCTTCCAGCTGCACGCGCCGCAGGGCGAGGCCGCGGTGGCGCTGCAGTTGCCGGGCCGCCACAACGTGCTCAACGCACTGGCCGCCGCGACGCTGGCGCTGGCCGCCGGCATCGCGTTGCCGCTGGTGATCCAGGGCCTGGCGCAGGCGCGCCCGGTCGCCGGCCGCCAGGTTGCCCACGTGCTGGCCAACGGCGCGGTGCTGGTCGATGACAGCTACAACGCCAACCCCGGTTCGCTGGCCGCGGCGATCAGCGCGCTGGCCGCAGGCCAGGAAGAAGGCTGGCTGGTGCTGGGCGACATGCGCGAACTGGGCCCTGATGCACGCGCGCTGCATGCGCAGGCCGGGCAGCGCGCCCGCGCGGCCGGCCTCAAGCGCCTGTACACGCTGGGGCCGTTGAGCGAGGCCGCATCGACCGCCTTCGGCGAAGGCGGCCGTCATTTCGACAGCCACGCCGCGCTGGCGGCCGCGCTGGAAACCGAACTTCATGCTGGCGTGCGTTGCCTGGTCAAGGGCTCGCGCGGCAGCGCCATGGACAAGATCGTGACCGCGCTGTTGCCGCGCGGCGAGGAAACCCCGCATGTTGCTTGAACTGGCCCGATGGCTGCAGCAGTTGGACGGCCTCTTCCGCCTGTTCAACTACCTTACCTTCCGCGGCATCCTGGCGGCGCTGACCGCGCTGTCGCTGTCGCTGTGGCTGGGCCCGATCGCGATCCGTCGCCTGGCCCAGCTCAAGGGCGGCCAGCCGATCCGCAAGGACGGCCCGCAGTCGCACTTCTCCAAGGCCGGCACGCCGACCATGGGCGGTGGCCTGATCCTGACCACCGTGCTGATCTCGGTGCTGCTGTGGGGCGACCTGCGCAACCGCTACGTGTGGCTGGTGCTGGTGGTGATGCTGTGCTTCGGCGCCATCGGCTGGTACGACGATTGGATCAAGATCGCCAAGCGCGACCCGAACGGCCTGAAGTCGCGCTGGAAGTACCTGCTGCAGTCGATCTTCGGCCTGGCCGCCGGCCTGTTCCTGTTCTACACCGCCGACGTGCCGGCGGCGCTGACGTTCTACATCCCGATGTTCAAGTCGATCGCGCTGCCGCTGGCGGGCATCAGCTTCGTGGCCATCGCCTACTTCTGGATCGTCGGCTTCTCCAACGCGGTCAACCTGACCGATGGCCTGGACGGCCTGGCGATCATGCCGACCGTGCTGGTTGCCTGCGCACTGGGCGTGTTCGCCTATGCCTCCGGCAACGCGGTGTTCTCCAGCTACCTGCAGATCCCGCAGATCCCGGGCGCCGGCGAGCTGGTCATCATCTGCGCGGCCATCGCCGGCGCCGGCCTGGGCTTCCTGTGGTTCAACACCTATCCGGCCATGGTGTTCATGGGTGACGTCGGCGCACTGGCGCTGGGCGCGGTGCTGGGCACCATCGCCGTGATCGTGCGCCAGGAGCTGGTGCTGGTGGTGATGGGCGGCGTGTTCGTGATCGAGACCCTGTCGGTGATGATCCAGGTGGCCTCGTTCAAGCTCACCGGCAAGCGCGTGTTCCGCATGGCCCCGATCCACCACCACTTCGAACTGAAGGGCTGGCCGGAGCCGCGCGTGATCGTGCGCTTCTGGATCATCTCGGTGGTGCTGGTGTTGATCGGCCTGGCAACGCTCAAGGTGCGCTGATGGACGATTACTCGCGTCAGGCAACCCGACTGGAAGCCATCGGCGGCACCTACGACAAGTGGCTGCTGGGCGCCGCCATGGCGCTGGCTTCGATCGGGATCGTGATGGTGGCTTCCAGCTCCATCGCGCTGACGCAGAGTCCGTTCTACTACCTGACCCGCCACCTGATGTTCATCGCCATCGGCGTGGTGCTGGCCGCGGTGGCGATGCGCGTGGAGCTGAAGGAAATCGAGAAGTACAACCAGCTGCTGCTGCTGGGCTGCTTCGCGCTGCTGATCGTGGTGTTCATCCCCGGCCTGGGCAGCAGCGTCAACGGCGCGCGGCGCTGGATCAACCTGGGCGTGTCCAAATTCCAGACCGTGGAAGCGGTGAAGGTGCTGTACATCGTGTGGCTGTCCAGCTACCTGGTGCGCTTCCGCGACGAGGTCAACGCGACCTGGATCGCCATGCTCAAGCCGGTCGGCGTGGTCGGCCTGCTGGTCGGCCTGCTGCTGATGCAGCCGGACTTCGGCTCCTCGATGCTGCTGCTGGGCATCACCACCTGCATGCTGGTGCTCGGTGGCGCGCAGATCAAGCGCATCATCCTGCCGGTGCTGCTGATGCTGCCGGCGCTGGTGCTGCTGGTGATCTTCGAGCCGTACCGCATGCGCCGCGTCACCTCGTTCATGGACCCGTGGCAGGATCAGCTCGGCTCGGGCTACCAGCTGTCCAACGCGCTGATGGCGATCGGCCGCGGCGAGTGGACCGGCGTCGGCCTGGGTGCCTCGATCCAGAAGCTGAACTACCTGCCCGAATCGCATACCGACTTCATCTTCTCGGTGATCGCCGAGGAGCTCGGGTTCCTGGGGGTGTGCGCGATCATCGGCCTGTACGCGCTGCTGGTCGGCCGTGCGTTCTGGCTGGGCATGCGCTGCATCGAGATGCGCCGCCACTTCGCCGGCTACATCGCCTTCGGCATCGCGCTGTGGATCAGCCTGCAGACCTTCGTCTCGATCGGCGTGAACCTGGGCATGCTGCCGACCAAGGGCCTGACCCTGCCGCTGATCTCCTCCGGTGGCTCGAGCGTGATGATGACCTGCGTGGCGATGGGCCTGCTGCTGCGCGTGTCCTACGAATACAACCGCGCCGTGCGCCGCCAGGAATTTCGCGAGGACATCGAACCGGTGGTGGTTGCCGCCGCCGAGGACGACAGCGCCGAGCGCCGTTCGGCCACCGAGGTGGCCGCCGCGCTGCAGGCCGCCAACGGGCGCGACAGCTCGGCGCGCGGTACCAGCCGCATGCAGCAGCGGGTCGAACCGACCTTCGGGAGGATCGCCTGATGGCCGCGTCCACTGCCCAGGCACGCCCGGTGATGATCATGGCCGGCGGTACCGGTGGCCACATCTTCCCCGGCCTGGCCGTGGCCAAGGTGCTGCGCGCGCGTGGCGTGCCGGTGGTGTGGCTGGGCGCCGATGGCGCGATGGAAACCCGGCTGGTCCCCCAGCACGACATCCCGATCGACACGCTGGCCATCTCCGGCCTGCGCGGCAAGGGCAAGCTGGCCTTGCTCGGTGCGCCGATGCGCGTGCTGCGCGCCATCCGCGGCGCCGGCTACGTGCTGCGCGAGCGCAACCCGCGCGCGGTGGTGGCCTTCGGTGGCTTCGCCGCCGGCCCGGGTGGCATGGCCGCGCGCCTGCACGGGCTGCCGTTGCTGGTGCACGAGCAGAACCGCGCGCCGGGCATGACCAACCGCATCCTGTCGCGCTTCGCGCGGCGCGTGCTGACCGGCTTCCCGGGCAGCTTCGCCAATGGTCGCGAGGAAGCCGTGGGCAACCCGGTGCGCGAGGAAATCGCCGCATTGCCGGCGCCGGACGTGCGCCTGGCCGGACGCAGTGGCCCGATGCGGCTGCTGGTGCTGGGCGGCAGCCAGGGCGCACGCGCCTTGAACAACGCCGTGCCCCAGGCACTGGCCGCGCTCGGTGGCGGCGTGGCCATCGAGGTCTGGCACCAGTGCGGCGAGAAGCTGCACGAGGAGGCCCAGCAGGCCTACCGCGCCGCGGGCGTGGACGGCCGCGTCGATGCCTTCATCAAGGACATGGCCGCCGCCTATGCGTGGGCCGACCTGGTGGTGTGCCGCGCCGGTGCTTCGACGCTGGCCGAGCTGTGCGCGGTGGGCGTGGGCAGCGTGCTGGTGCCGTTCGCCGCGGCGGTGGATGACCACCAGACCCGCAATGCCGAATACCTGGTCGAGCGCGGTGCCGCCGAACTGCTCAAGCAGGACGACGCGCTGGCCAGAAACCTGGAAGGCGTGCTGCGCACGCTTGCCGATACGCCGGCCCGCCGCATGCAGATGGCGCAAGCCGCGCGTGCGCTGGCCAAGGTCGATGCGGCCGAACGCATCGCGGACATCATTCTCGAGGAAGCAGCATGAACACGGCACCGCGCACCCGCGCCCGCCACACCGGAGGCCGGGCATGATCCGTCGCCTCCACGACACCAACGACCTGGTCCGCGCGTTCCCGCGCGTGCACTTCGTCGGCATCGGCGGCACCGGCATGAGCGGCATCGCCGAAGTCATGCTGACCCTGGGCTACGAAGTCTCCGGTTCGGACAACGCCGACAACGCGGCTACCCGTCGCCTGTCGCGGCTGGGTGCGCGCGTGATGCGCGGTCACTCGGCCGCCAACGTGCTGGGCACCGACTGCATCGTCGTCTCCAGCGCCATCCGCGAGGACAACCCGGAGCTGATGGAGGCGCGCAGCCAGCGCATCCCGATCATGCCGCGTGCGGCGATGCTGGCCGAGCTGATGCGCTTCCGTCGCGGCATCGCGGTGGCCGGCACGCACGGCAAGACCACCACCACCTCGCTGACCGCCGCGGTGCTGAGCGAAGGCAACTTGGACCCGACCTTCGTGATCGGTGGCCAGTTGCTGGCCGCCGGCGCCAACGCCAAGCTCGGCGGTGGCCAGTGGCTGGTGGCCGAGGCCGACGAGAGCGACGGCAGCTTCCTGCGCCTGAACCCGCTGGTGGCGGTGATCACCAACATCGATGCGGACCACCTGGAGAACTACGGCAACGACTTCGCCCGCGTCCAGGCCGCATTCGCCGAGTTCCTGCAGCGCCTGCCGTTCTACGGCCTGGCGGTGCTGTGCATCGACGACCCGGAAGTGGCGGCGTTGGCGGCCAAGACCCCGCGCCACGTGATGAGCTACGGCATGAGCAGCAATGCCGACGTGCGTGCCGAGGACGTGGTCCAGGACGGCGCCTGCATGCGCTTCACCCTGCGCCTGCCGGAAGGCAGCTCGGTGCCGGTCAAGCTGGCCCTGCCGGGCAAGCACAACGTGCTCAACGCGCTGGCCGCCGCTGCGGTGGGCTGGCAGCTGGGCGTGGCCCCGGAAGCTATCGCCGCCGCGCTGGAGAAGTTCGAAGGCGTCGGCCGCCGCTTCAACGACCTGGGCATCGTGACCACCCACAAGGGGGCCAAGGTGCGGGTGATCGACGACTACGGCCATCACCCGCGCGAGCTGGCGGCGGTGTTCGCCGCTGCCCGCGGCGGTTGGCCGTCGCAACGCCTGGTGGTGGCCTTCCAGCCGCACCGCTACAGCCGTACCCGTGACCAGTTCGATGCCTTCGCCGCGGTGCTGTCCGAAGTGGACGCGCTGGTGCTGAGCGAGGTCTACCCGGCCGGCGAAGCGCCGATCCCGGGTGCCGATTCCAAGTCGCTGGCACGCGCCATCCGCGCACGCGGTCGCAGCGAGCCGGTGGTGGTCGGCCAGGCGGCCGACCTGGCCTCGGTGCTGCCGGACGTCCTGCAGGACGGCGACCTGCTGCTGATGATGGGGGCCGGCGACATCGGCGCGGTGGCCCAGACGGTGGTGACCGAAGGCTTCAGGGAGCACCCGGCCGAATGAACCGCCACGCATTCCCGTCCATGCCCGCCCACATCGCCGCGCCGCGGTCGGTGCCGGCCGCGCGTGCGCGGAATGCGGGGGAGGGCACGCGATGAACGCGCTCCTGCGCATGCTCGCCTGGTTGCTGGCCATCGCCCTGGTGGCGCTGCCGGTGGTGGCCGTGCTCAACGGCTGGGTCGGCGCCGAGCGTTGGCCGCTGGCCAAGCTGCGCGTGCATGGTGAATTCAAGCGGGTCTCCGGCGAACAGCTGCAGAAAGCCCTGCTGCCGTATGCACGCGCCGGCTACTTCGCGGTCGAGCTGCAGGACGCGCAGAGCGCCGTGCAGAAGCTGCCGTGGGTGGAGAGCGCGCAGGTGCGCAAGCAGTGGCCGGACGTGCTGGAAGTGACCATCGTCGAGCACAAGCCGTTCGCCCGCTGGGGCAAGGACCGGCTGCTGTCCGAGCAGGGCCGCCTGTTCGCCGTGCCGCATGGCCTGGAGGACGCGCCGCTGCCGCTGCTCGATGGCCCGGACAGCAAGACCGCCGAAGTGGTCGAGCTCTACAACGACTCGCGCGCGTTGTTCGCGCCGGCCGGGGTGGACGTGCACCAGGTGGTGATGGACGCCCGTGGCAGCTGGTCGCTGGCGCTGGACAACGGCACCGAGATCATCGTCGGCCGCAATGACGCACGTACGCGCCTGGCCCGCTTCGTGCGGGTGCTGCCGCAGCTCACGCGCACCCAGGTGCCGATCGTGCGCGCCGACCTTCGCTATACCAACGGTTTCACGCTGAGCTGGGGAACCCCGCCGCCGGCAACAAAGCAGACGCAGGACAGGACATGAATCGCAAGGGTGACAAATCGTTGATCGTCGGCCTGGACATCGGCACCTCCAAGGTGGTGGCGCTGGTGGGCGAGTACTCGCCGGGCAGCCCGATCGAGGTGATCGGCATCGGCTCGCACGAATCGCGCGGCCTCAAGCGCGGCGTGGTGGTGGACATCGAATCCACCGTGCAGTCGATCCAGCGCGCCATCGAGGAAGCCGAGCTGATGGCCGGCTGCGAGATCCGTTCGGTCTATGCCTCGATCTCCGGCAACCACGTGCAGTGCCGCAACTCGCAGGGCATCACTCCGATCCGCGAAGGCGAGGTCAGCTGGGGTGACCTGGACCGCGTGCTGGAAGCGGCCAAGGCGGTCGCCATCCCGGCCGACCAGAAGATCCTGCATGCGATCCCGCGCGAGTACGTGCTGGACGACTCGCAGGAAGGCATCCGCAACCCGGTCGGCATGACGGGCGTGCGCCTGGAGGTGCATGCGCACCTGGTGGTGTGCGCGCAGTCGGCCGCGGCCAACATCAGCAAGTGCGTGCAGCGCTGCGGCCTGCAGGTCGACGACCTGGTGCTGTCCTCGCTGGCCTCCAGCGTGGCGGTGCTGACCGCCGACGAGCGCGAGCTGGGCGTGGTGCTGGTGGACATCGGCGCAGGCACCACCGACATCGCGGTGTACGTGCAGGGTGCGATCTGCCACACCGCCTCGCTGCCGATCGCCGGTGACCACGTCACCAACGACATCGCCCACATGCTGCGCACCCCGACTCCGGAAGCGGAGCAGATCAAGGTGCGCTACGCCTGCGCGCTGGCACAGCTGGCCACCGCCGAGGAGAGCATCCAGGTGCCGTCGGTCGGCGACCGTCCGCCGCGTCGCATGCCGCGCCATTCGCTGGCGCAGGCGGTGCAGGGCCGCTACGAGGAAATCTTTGAAATGGTGCAGGCCGAGCTGCGCCGTTCCGGCTTCGAGGAGATGGTGCGCGCCGGCGTGGTGCTCACCGGCGGCGCCTCGAAGATGGAAGGCGTGGTCGAGCTGGCCGAGGAAATGCTGCAGATGCCGGTACGCGTGGGCATCCCGCAGCACGTCACCGGGCTGGGCGAGGTAGTGGGCAACCCGGTGCATGCCACTGGCGTGGGCCTGCTGCTGATGGGCAGCCAGATCGAGCACCCGCGTCGTCCGTCGTTGCCCACCGGGCGCGCCGGCAGCGTGTTCAACAAATTGAAGAACTGGTTCCGCGGCGAGTTCTGAGCGTCGCGGCAGTAGTGCAGTGAAGTGGTAGGCAGGGCAAGACGAAGTGCAGTAACGCAGTCATTGATACAGGCAACAACGCCGCGCAGGGGCAGCCCGGGCGGTACATCAACTAAAACTCGCCGGTGCGGGCGGGCGCAGAAGGAGAAGGATGCTTCCCGGATGCCCGACCCAATCACGGCAATAGAGAGGACATGGACATGGCGCATTTCGAACTGATTGAAAAGATGGCACCGAACGCGGTGATCAAGGTGGTTGGCGTGGGCGGCGGCGGCGGCAACGCCGTGGCGCACATGGTCAACAGCAGCGTGGATGGCGTGGAGTTCATCACCGCCAACACCGACTCGCAGGCCATCAAGAATTGCGGTGCCAAGCTGCAGCTGCAGCTGGGTACCAACGTCACCAAGGGCCTGGGCGCAGGCGCCAACCCGGAAGTCGGCCGCCAGGCCGCCCTGGAAGACCGTGAGCGCATCATGGATGCCCTGCAGGGGGCGGACATGGTGTTCATCACCGCCGGCATGGGCGGCGGCACCGGCACCGGCGCCGCGCCGGTGGTGGCGCAGCTGGCCAAGGAAATGGGCATCCTGACCGTGGCCGTGGTCACCAAGCCGTTCCCGTTCGAAGGCCGTCGCCGCATGCAGGTCGCGCTGAAGGGCATCGAGGAACTGAGCCAGCACGTCGACTCGCTGATCACCATCCCGAACGAGAAGCTGATCACCGTGCTCGGCCGCAACGCCACCATGGTGCAGGCCTTCCGTGCCGCCAACGACGTGCTGCAGGGCGCCGTGCAGGGCATCGCCGACCTGATCGTGCGTCCGGGCCTGATCAACGTCGACTTCGCCGACGTGCGCACCGTGATGTCGGAGATGGGCCTGGCCATGATGGGCACCGGCACCGCGCGCGGCGATGACCGCGCCCAGGCCGCCGCCGAGGCCGCCATCCAGAACCCGCTGCTGGACGACGTGAACCTGGCCGGTGCCAACGGCATCCTGGTCAACATCACCGCCGGCCCGGACTTCACCATGAGCGAGTTCGACGAGATCGGCCGCACCATCGACGGCTTCTCCTCCGAGGACGCCACCGTGGTGGTGGGCACCGTGCTCGACCCGGACATGCAGGACGAAGTGCGCGTGACCGTGGTGGCCACCGGCCTGAACCGTGCCGTTGCCAAGGGCGCCGCGCCGCGTGCCGGCGAGCGCGCACCGATCAAGCTGGTCCGCAACGCCACCACCGGCCAGGCCGAGTTCGGCGAGTACGAAAGCCCGGCCGATGCCGTGGCCAAGGCCGCCGGCAACTCGCTGGGCATGGGCCTGCGTCGTCCGAGCGCCGATACCGCTGCCGCCTCGTCGGCATCGGCTTCGACCCCGGCCGCCGCCGAACTGCCGAGCGACTACCTGGACATCCCGGCGTTCCTGCGCCGCCAGGCGGACTGATCCGGCCGGCATGACCGGGCGTGCCGGCCCCTGCGCCTGCCGATGACGGCAGGCCGGGGCAGGCCTGGCCCGGGGCAAGGCAATACACGTCGGGGCCGTCCACCCCGACGGGCAACATCCATGTCCTTTGTCGCCGGGCCAGGGCAGGCCCGGCGGCATTTTCCGTCCTGAATCGCGGCAGGCGCCTCGTTTCAGTGGGCCAGGGCCGCGTGTGAACGCGTGTTATTCTTGTTTGTCCCCGGCCGCGCATGCGCGGCTTTCCCGGTTCCGAGTCCATGATCCAGCAACGCACCCTCAAGAACACGATCCGCGCCACGGGCGTCGGCCTGCACAGCGGTGACAAGGTCTACATGACCCTGCGCCCTGCGCCGGTGGACCATGGCATCGTGTTCCGCCGCGTCGACCTGGAGCCCGTGGTCGAAGTGCCGGCCCGTGCCGACCTGGTCACCGAAGTCACGCTGTGCACCGGCCTGACCTGCGAAGGCGCCAAGATCCAGACCGTCGAACACCTGATGTCGGCCTTGGCCGGCCTGGGCGTGGACAACGCCATCGTCGAGCTGTCCTCGGCCGAGCTGCCGATCATGGACGGTTCGTCCGGCCCGTTCGTGTTCCTGCTGCAGTCGGCGGGCATCATCGAGCAGGACGCGCCCAAGCGTTTCCTGCGCATCCTCAAGACGGTGGAAGTGCGCGACGGCGACAAGGTCGCCCGCTTCGACCCGTACGAGGGCTACAAGCTGGGCTTCACCATCCAGTTCGACCACCCGATGATCCCGGCCAAGCAGTCGCGCGCCGAGGTCGAGTTCTCCACGGCCGCCTACATCAAGGAAATCTCCCGCGCGCGCACCTTCGGCTTCATGCGCGACCTGGAGTACATGCGCGAGCGCAACCTGGGCCTGGGCGGCTCGATGGACAATGCCATCGTGCTGGATGAGTTCCGCGTGCTCAACGACGACGGCCTGCGCTACGCCGACGAGTTCGTGCGTCACAAGATCCTCGATGCCATCGGCGACCTGTACCTGGCCGGTGGCCAGGTGCTCGGGGCCTACGAGGGCTTCAAGTCCGGCCATGCGCTCAACAACAAGCTGGTGCGTGCCCTGCTGGCTGACCAGAGCGCTTGGGAATGGGCCAGCTACGCGTCCCCCACCGCCACCGACCCGGTGGTCTACGGTGTCCCCGCCCTGGCCTGAGCCGGGCGCTCACCCGCGCATGTGTCCTGTTCTGTCCCACGGACAGGCGGACAGCTGTGTTGTCGAAATGTGAACCTCGCGCGGGTTCGAGCCTGAATTTAACTAAAAATTAACAAAAGACTAACTCCCCGGTCGCATTCGGCGGCTAGGATTCCTGCCGGCTTCCTGTTTGTCCCCCCTCGGGGGCGGACGGGAACCGGGGCCCCAGGGCCCCGGTGGTTTCAGGAACGCGTGGGTTTCACATCCTGAAGGGCAGCCAGGGCGTCACGCAGGCCTTTGTGCGTGGCTTCCGACACTGCGGTACTGCGCTGGTCGTTACGCACTGGGGAGTGCGGTGGCGCAGTGGCAGTCTTGACGGTCACCCGTGTGACCTTCAGCCCGATGGATCGGGCCGCGTCGATCAGCTGGCCTTCGGCAAGCCTTACCTTGGCATGCCACACCGGCGATTCGACGAGAAAAACGAGGTGTTCGCCGTCCACATTGGCCAACCGGCAACGGTTTGCCAGCGCCGGCGGCAAATGGGGGCGCAACTGCCGGTCCAGCGCATCGAGCCACAGGGCTCGCCGCAACGGGTTTCCAGCTTTGTCCGCCATCAC
The DNA here is from genome assembly GCF_034961085.1 of Stenotrophomonas capsici. Classification (NCBI taxonomy): domain Bacteria; kingdom Pseudomonadati; phylum Pseudomonadota; class Gammaproteobacteria; order Lysobacterales; family Lysobacteraceae; genus Stenotrophomonas; species Stenotrophomonas capsici. Next base: position 16,654 of record NZ_JAYFUH010000086.1, read on the forward strand.
CGCTTCCAGCGCCTGCTTGGGCGCGGAACGGGAACGAACGCTGGATTTCGGCTCAGACATAAGAATTCTTCAATGGCATTCAAAAAGATCGTAATCAAAACGCGTGAACCGCAGGCCAAGACGCCGCTCGCACGCGTTCAGATGTACTTCGAGGATCGACCCAAGGCGTTGCTGGGCGGCGTACTTGGACTGGGGTGCCTGATGGGCGTGGCGATGAGCTTCGCGCTGGGCATGGTCGGGGATTCGGCCCTGCAAGCCAAGGTCGACCACCAGGAGCAGGAGCTGGCCAAGGTCCGTGCCGACGCACAGACCCAGGTCAATGCGCTGGCCGCCCGCCTGGGCGAGCTGCAGGCCCAGGCCACGCGCCTGAACGCCCTGGGCGAGCGCCTGACCCAGATGGGCAAGCTGCAGGACGGCGAGTTCGACTTCAACGAAACCCCCGGCATGGGTGATGGCGATCCGGGCCCGACCCAGGACATCCCGGCCAACGCGGTCAGCAGCGACTTACAGGTGCTGGAGCAGCGTTTCGCTGCTTCAGGCAAGCAGTTGTCGGTGCTGGAGTCGCTGCTGTTCGACCACCAGCTCGAGCAGAACGCCGTGCCCTCGCGCATGCCGATCAGCAACACCTACATCACCTCCAGCTTCGGTACCCGCGCCGACCCGTTCGGCCGCGGTGCCGGCAACCACAAGGGCATGGACTTCCACGCCCGCGTCGGCGACCCGGTCATGGCCGTGGCCGATGGCGTGGTCAGCTATTCCGGGGTCAAGGGTGGCTACGGCAACGTGGTCGAGATCGACCACGGCAACGGCTACAAGACCCTGTACGCCCACAACTCCCGCCTGACCGTGCGCGAAGGTGCGCTGGTCCGGGCCGGGCAGGAAGTGGCCAAGGCCGGCTCCACCGGCCGCTCCACCGGTGCCCACGTGCACTTCGAGGTCTGGCAGAACGGGCAGGTCATGAACCCGCGCAAGTTCCTGGGCGAGGGTGGCAACACCCCGGTCGGCCGTCTCAGCCGGGGCTGATGTTTGCCGGGTGCGGGTGGCTTGAATCGCCAAGCCCCCGCCCCAAGCTACAATAGGCGTTGCCATAGACAGGGCGCATTGCGCCCTGTTTCGTTTGTGACGAGGTGAACCCGGGGGGGATCCTGCGTCGCGCGGCATTTCATTCAAACCGGTTCCTTCAATGATCAACAGCCTGCTTACCCGCGTTTTTGGCAGCCGTAACGAGCGCCAGCTGCGCCAGCTCAACCGTATCGTCGCCAAG
>NZ_JAYFUH010000087.1:0-5478 GCF_034961085.1 Stenotrophomonas capsici
TCGACGGCAAGGGCCCTGAGGTCGAAGGCGATGGATTCCAGCTGCATCTGCCCGGATTCCACCCGCGAGAAATCCAGGATGTCGTTGATGATGCCCAGCAGCGCGGACGAGGACGAGGTGACGGTGCGTACCTGCTGCAGCTGGCTGCCGGACAACGGCGAGCGTTCCAGCAGCTCGAGGTTGCCGAGGATGGCGTTGAGCGGTGTGCGGATCTCGTGGCTCATCGTGGCCAGGAACGCCGACTTGGCTTGGTTGGCCGCGTCGGCGGCGCGGCGCGCCTGTTCCAGTTCCTGCTGGACCTTCTTGCGCAGCGTGATGTCCTTGAAGTTGCACAGCAGTGCCTGCCGTCCCTGGAAGCGGGTGGGCACGGCCACCACCAGCAGGTCGCGGTGCGACCCATCGGCCATGGCCAGGGTGAACTCGGCTTCGCGGGCAGGTGACGTCGCACCGACCGGGCCGAACCACCGCAGCAGTTGCTGGTGCAGCGGGGCATCGCCGGCGCGTACCTGCCCGGCATAGGAATCCATCACCGCGTTCTGCAACAGCACCTGGCCGGTGTCCGGTGCCAGCAGCGACAGGCCGAACGGGGCGGTCGTCACCATCGTGCGGTTGAGGTCCTCGCTCTCGATGATGCGCAGCGAGCGGGCGTAGCCGGGCTTGAAGACCTTGCGGTCGATCAACAGCAGCACCGTCCAGACGAAGCCGATCACCAGCAGCATCGCACCGGCGTAGGCCGCCAGCCGTGGCCACAGATCGGCCAGGACGGTGCGCCAGGTGAACACATGGACCAGCTTCCAGCCGCTGGCCGAGAGCACGTCGCTGGCGATGAACTGGCCGTCCTGGTAGCTGAACGCCTCGTCCGCCGGCGGCTGTGCCAGCGCGGTGCGCAGCAGCGCAGGCGGCAACGTGCCCGGGTTGGGGCCCATCAGCATGCGGCCGTCATGGTCGGCGATCAGCAGCGCCTCGTGCGGGCGTGTGGTCGCCAGCCGCGAAGCGAACGACGCGGAAGGGTACGCGGCGACGAACACCGCGAACAGCTTCCCGTCCTGTGCCGCGCCCTGCACCAGGCGCACCGAGGGTTGTCCGCTCAGCGGATCGGTGGACGGCGGCAGCCACAACGGCAGGGCAGGGTCGAGCAGGCGCGCGACCACGTGCGGGTCCTGCAGGTTGCCCAGGTCTGGCGCCACCTGGCCGATCAGCTCGGCGGCACCGGCAGTGTCGAAACGCGTGGCGGTGTCGCCCGGTTGCAGCGGGCCCAGCCCGATGAAGCTGCCGTCGGGGTTGTAGAAGTAGCCCGAGGCCAGCAGGGCATGCGAATAGGCGCCGGCCTGGTAGCTCACTTCGTCGGCCAGGCGCAGGTAAGGCGCGTGCACCTGCAGCGGGTGCGCCGCGTCGATGTCACCACGCACCAGCACCGCCGGGAAGCTGCGGTTGCGCTGCAGCACCATCCGCCCGTGATGGGCGCTGAAGGCGGCCAGCAGCGCGGGGTCCGGGGCCTGCCGGTTGGCCCAGGCGTACTCCTCCTGCCGGACATTGATGCGCATGGCGCCTTCGTGCACGGCGAACAGCGAACGCAACGCGGTGCGGCGCATGACGAACTCGGCCTGGCGTTCGCCGACGTAGTCGTTGACCTGCGCGTACAGCATCACCGCGGTGACGGTGGCCAGCACCAGCGAGGTCACCAGCCCGCCCACGAACAGCAGCAGCCGCTGGTGGCGGCTGAGCAGGCTCAGGGCGTCGCGGCCCCGGCCCACGCGTTCCGGCGGTGTTGTCATCCCGTGCCCCTTGGCTGAACGGCGCTCCATCATAGGGTCAACCGGGCACGCCTGAGCGGATGTCCTACCTGCTGGGGAGAAGAATAAGACTGGGCCGATATGGGCGGGTACGAGCGGTTGGAACAATGTCCCCCGACGCAACAGACGGTACCCCGCCCACTGCCCGGAGACGCCTTCATGAACGCCCAGATCCGCAATGTCCTTCCTGCCACCGTTGCCCTGCCGGTCCCCAGTGCGCTGGTCGTGGACGCCAACGAGCTCCATCTGGCGTCGGTGATGAAGATGCTGGCACGCGCCGGCGCCGACCGGGTCAAGGGCGTGCATGCCGGTGCCGCGGGCATCGAGGCGCTGCGCGGCAATGACTGGGGCGTGGTGTTCGTGGACCTGGACCTGCCCGATGTCACCGGCATGCAGCTGATCGACCTGCTGGCCGACCGTGGCAGCAAGGCCGCGGTGGTGATCATGAGCAACCATCCGTGCCGCATCCTGCATGCCGCGTCCTGCCATGCCACCGCGCGCGGCCTCAACGTGGTCGCTGCGCTGCGCAAGCCGCTGGACGCGATGCTGGTACAGGACCTGCTGGAGGAACAGGCCATCCGCGCCGCGCAGGCACCGCAGGCGGCCCGGCCGGAGGAACCGTCGATGCATGGCTTCAGCGCCGAGGATCTGCGCCGGGCGCTGTTGTCGCACCAGATCAAGCCGTACTTCCAGCCCCAGCACGACGTGCTGACCGGCGCGCTGCGCGGCGCCGAGGTCCTGGCCCGCTGGCATCACCCGAGCGGTCGGGTGCTGGGGCCGCATGCCTTCCTGCCGGCCTTCGAGCGGGCCGGGATGATGGATTGCCTGACCCAGTACATGCTCTCCAGTGCCTTCGAGGTCATGGCCATGGACGGGCACGGTGCCGGCCGGGTGGTGGCGGTGAACGTCCCGGCCAGCGTCGCCTGTTCGGTGCAATGGGCCCAGAGCGTGGCCGACCTTGCCCAGGTGGCCGGGGTGGATCCGTCGCAGCTGATCATCGAGATCACCGAGGACGGTGGCGCGGCCTGCAATGCGGCCCTGTCCGGCGTGGTCGCGCAGTTGCGGTTGCGTGGTTTCCAGTGCGCCATCGATGACTTCGGCACCGGCGATTCGTCGCTGGACCGGTTGATGCGTGCGCCGTTCAACGAGATCAAGATCAACCGCGGGATGATCATGCAGGCACGCGAGTACGTGCATGCGCGCAGCGTGCTGGCCAGCATCATCGCCATGGGCCGGCAGCTGGTGGCCACCGTGGTGGCCGAAGGCATCGAGGACCAGGAGGACCTGGCGATGGCGCGCAACCTGGGCTGCCACGTCACCCAGGGCTACCTGCATGCGCGGCCGATGTCGCGTGCCGCCTACATGCGTTACGTGCTGCGTAGCGACAACGCCTGACAGGCAACGCCGCACGTTGGAAAGGGCCGGCCTTGCGCCGGCCCTTCTTGTTTCCGGCAACGGTGTGCCGATGGCGGGCGCCCTGCGGACGGAAGCGCACTGCATCGTGCACGAGTAGCAGAAGGCGTCGTGACGCCATCACATCCGTGCAACGTCGCCGACCGAAGCGGGGTAGGCCAAGTGCAGACGATGTCGTAGGAATGTTCGGGTTCGCGAGGAAGGCTTTTTCAGTGCAAATGAGTCGCTTGCGGGCGCGTCGGGATTCCTCCCGGGCGATAGCGTAATTCCCGTCACGATTGCATCGCGCACCCTTTCAACGAATCGATTTCATTTGTTTCAGATAAGTCTTATCTGAAGGCTGCATGGATTCGGACATCGCTGATTATCTCGCCGCAACCTGCTCCCTAGACTTCCCCTGCCCTGACAAGACGGCGCACGGCACGACCGGCCGGACGGAAGTCAGGCCCTTGTTGAAATCCAATCCCTCAATCCAGGAATACTGAAATGAACAAGTTCTCCCTTGCTTCGGCCCTCGCCCTCGCCCTGTTCGCTGCCCCGGCCGCCCAGGCCGCCGACGGCACCATCGAGTTCACCGGCGCCGTGACCGCCGTCACCTGCACCATCAACGGCGGCAATGCCGATTTCAACGTGGTCCTGCCGACCGTCTCGGCTGCTTCGCTGGCCACCAGTGGCGCTGTCGCCGGCCGTACCCCGTTCAAGATCGAAGTGAGCGGCTGCACCCCGGATACCGGCAAGATCTCGGCCTTCTTCGAAGCCGATGCCCAGGTGAACGAGAACGGCCGTCTGCGCGTCGACACCGGCGGTGCCAAGAACGTCGAAGTGGCCCTGCTGAACGACAGTCACAATGAAATCATGCTGGGTGCCGCTGGCAATCAGGGTTCGCAGAAGGTTGACCTGGCCGGTGGTTCGGCTGTCCTGAACTACTACGCGCAGTACTACTCGCTGGGTGGCGCCGAAGCCGGCGCGGTGGCGACCCGCGTCCGTTACACCATGTCCTACGAGTAAGCCGAAGCCGCGTGGCGGCACTGCCGCCACGCACGGATTTCCGCTGCGCCGTCTCCTTCGGACGACGGCGCGGCAACCGGGTCCCACGGCCCCCAGGAGAAACGACCATGAACAACGGTATCCGTACATTGATGATGTTCACCAGTGTCGCACTGGCCATGTTTGCCTCGCAGGCCGACGCAAGCGTGGTGATTGCAGGAACCCGCGTGATCTTTCCGGGCCAGGACAAGGAAGCAACGGTTCAACTGAACAACGCGGGGCAGCTGCCGGCGCTGGTGCAGGCCTGGCTGGATGACGGGGATGCCGCCGCATCGCCGGAAACGATCAACGTGCCGTTCACCCTGACCCCGGCGATGTTCCGGCTGGACCCGGGCAACGGCCAGGCACTGCGCCTGCTGCACACCGGGGCGGCCCTGCCCAGTGACAGGGAAAGCCTGTACTGGCTCAATGTGCTGGAAGTGCCGCCGAAGGTGAATGACGATGCCAACCGCCTGCAGCTGGCGGTGCGCACCCGGATCAAGGTGATGTATCGCCCCGCCGGCCTGCCCGGCAAGGCCGCCGATGCCCACGCCGCGGTTCGCTGGGAGCTGCGCCGGCAGGAAGACGGCACCGGTTACGCGCTCAAGGCCAGCAACCCGACGCCGTACTACGTCAACTACGGCAGCATCAGCCTGGGCACCGGCAACGGCACCCTTGATGCCGGCGGAGGCCACGTCGCGCCGGGCAGCAGCAAGCTGTTCCCGCTGGCCGCTTCGGACGCCGCCGTCCTTGCCCGCACCGAAGTGCAGTACAGCGCGATCAATGATTGGGGCAGTGCGTCCCAAGGCGTGCAGCCGGTCAGCGCGCCCACGCGTTGAACCAGGTGCCGCCAGTGGCGGCACCCCGCTGACCCCCACTTTCCCGCACCAGCGGCTTCCGGCACGGAGCGGCCGCTGGGCGGATCCCGAATCGATCAGCAGGTGCCCCGGCATGGGGACGCCTGGTGCGTACCTGGAAGATTGCCGTGAACCTGCCTGCCGCCGCTTGCCACCGTCCCGTTGCAACCCCCGTGCGCCGCCGCCTGCCGGCGCTGATCGTTGCCATCCTCGCGACGCAGTGCCTGGAAGCGATGGGGCAGGAAACGGCGATGTCGGCCGCGGCCGTGGTCCAGTTCGACACTGAGTTCCTGGTCGCCGGTGGCGGCCGCAACGTGGACATCTCCCGCTTCGAGCGGGGCAGCGTGGTGCTGCCCGGTGTCTATCGCGCCGACCTGCAGGTCAACGGC
>NZ_JAYFUH010000087.1:5498-22224 GCF_034961085.1 Stenotrophomonas capsici
GAACACGCCGATGGCGATGCGCAGCAGCATCGGGATGCCCAGCCGGTCTTCCAGCAGGCGGCATAGGCAGCCGCTGACGAAGAACAGGAACAGCATGCCGATGCCCAGCGGGCGGGACAGGCGGTTGTAGTAGGCCCAGGTGCCGAACATGGCCAGGGCGGCCCAGATCCCGTGCTGGAACCAGGGCATCAACGGCGGGATGCACCACAGCAGGGCGATCACCGACCACAGGATGGCCGGCACCGCGACCACGTGGATGGCCTGGTTGGTTTCATTGCGGTGGTCGCCGGAGTAACTGGCGAAATAGCGGTCCACCGGACGCGCGGTACTCATGTCCATACTCCCTCCCGGATGTGGCCGGCAGAGCATAGCGCGCCTTCCCTACGGACGCGCATGGTTGCCCAGGCGCGCCCCCGGGGCGGGATCAGTCGAGGTGGATCCCGGCCAGCTTCTGCAGTGCCTCGGCGTATTTGTCGCGGGTACACCCGATCACCTCGGCCGGCAGCGTCGGGCCCGGCGCGGTCTTGCCCCAGTCCAGCGTCTCCAGGTAATCGCGGACGAACTGCTTGTCGTAGCTGGGCGGGCTGATGCCCACCTGGTACTCGTCGGCCGGCCAGTAGCGCGAGGAATCCGGGGTCAGCATCTCGTCCATGATGTACAGGCGGCCGTCGGCGTCGGTGCCGAACTCGAACTTGGTGTCGGCCAGCAGGATGCCGCGCTCGGCCGCGTACTCGGCGGCGAACTTGTAGATGCGCAGGGTGGCGTCACGCACCTTCTCGGCCAGGTCAGCGCCGACCGCCTTGACCATCGCGTCGAAGTCGATGTTCTCGTCGTGGTCACCGACGGCGGCCTTGGTGGACGGGGTGAAGATCGGCTCCGGCAGCTTCTCGGCCTGCTGCAGGCCATTGGGCAGCTGGATGCCACTGATCTTGCCGGTGCGCTGGTAGTCCTTCCAGCCACTGCCGATCAGGTAGCCACGGGCGATGGCTTCCACCGGGACCGGCTTGAGCTTCTTGGTCACCACCGCGCGCTTGGCGTACAGCGCCGGGTCCACGCCTTCGGGCAGCACGCTGGCCACGTCGATGCCGGTCAGGTGGTTGGGCATCAGGTGGGCGGTCTTGGCGAACCAGAAGTTGGAGACCTGGCACAGCATCTCGCCCTTGCCCGGGATCGGGTCGGGCAGCACCACGTCGAACGCGGACAGGCGGTCGGTGGCCACGATCAGCAGGTAGTCGCCCGGGGGAGTACCGGCAGGCAGGCGTTCGCGCGGGATATCAAACACATCACGCACCTTGCCGCGATGGCGCAAGGGCAGGCCGGGAAGATCGGATTGCAACAGCGTGGTTGGCACGGGCACTCCTGGGACTTGGCTATGAAGCCGCCGGCACGGAGGGACCCTTGGGGCCCGCGGCAGGACGGCGGGCGGCCTAGTGTAAAGCCGGATTGGGCCGCTGTGGCATAAAATGCAGGGCCCGCCCGCCCTGAATCGCCACCCCGCCCATGCGCTGGTACGGAAAACTGCTTGGTTTCATCGCCGGGGCCCTGCTTTTCAGGCCCAATCCGCTGTTTGGCGCGGTGATCGGCCTGTTGCTGGGGCATGCCTTCGACAGTGACTGGTTCAAGCTGGGCAAGGACCTCCCGTACCGTGAACTGGGGGTCACCCGCGACGCCACCGACGCCGAGATCGACCTGGCCTACCGCCGCCTGATCTCCCAGTACCACCCCGACAAAGTGGCCGGCGCCGCGCCTGAACTGCGCGAACAGGCCGAAAAGAAGGCGCGGCAGATCAACGCCGCCTACGACCGCATCAAAACCCTGCGCAAGCGCTGAAAGGCTTTCCCATGTCCAACTGCATCATCGCCCCGTCCATCCTGTCGGCCAACTTCGCCAAGCTGGGCGAGGAGGTCGACAACGTCATCGCCGCCGGTGCCGACTGGGTCCATTTCGACGTGATGGACAACCATTACGTGCCCAACCTGACCATCGGCCCGATGGTCTGCCAGGCGCTGCGCAAGCATGGCGTGACCGCGCCCATCGACGTGCACCTGATGGTCGAGCCGGTGGACCGCATCGTGCCGGACTTCGCCGAGGCCGGTGCCAGCCTGATCAGCTTCCACCCGGAGGCCAGCCGGCACGTGCACCGCACCATCCAGCTGATCAAGTCGCACGGCTGCAAGGCCGGCCTGGTGCTGAACCCGGCCACCCCGGTGGAAGTGCTGGACTGGGTGCTGGAAGACCTGGACCTGGTGCTGCTGATGTCGGTCAACCCGGGCTTCGGTGGCCAGGCCTTCATCCCGTCCACGCTGGACAAGCTGCGCGCGGTGCGCGCGATGATCGACAAGCTCGGCAAGCCGGTGCTGCTGGAAGTGGACGGTGGCGTGAAGGCCGACAACATCGGGCAGATCGCCGCCGCCGGTGCCGATGCCTTCGTCGCCGGTTCGGCCATCTTCAATGCGCCGGACTATGCCGAGGTGATCGCGAAGATGCGCGGCAACGTCGCGGCGGCGCGGGGCTGACCCGTGGCTGCGCGCGGCTTGCAGATCCGTCCGGCCACCGCCGATGACGCAGGCCTGATCCTGCATTTCATCCGCGAGCTGGCCATCTACGAGAAAGCCGAATCCTCGGTGCAGACCGACGAGGCCGGCATCCGCGCCAGCCTGTTCGGGCCGGACGCCAAGGCGCAGGCGCTGGTGTGCGAGCGTGACGGGCAGGCCATCGGCTACGCGGTGTTCTTCTACAACTATTCCACGTGGCTCGGCCGCAACGGCATCTACCTGGAAGACCTGTACGTGAGCCCGGAGCAGCGTGGCAGCGGTGCCGGCAAGGCGCTGCTCAAGCACATCGCGCGGTTGGCGGTGGCGCAGGGCTGTGGGCGCTTCGAATGGTCGGTGCTGGATTGGAACACGCCGGCCATCGCGTTCTACCGCGCCGCCGGCGCGTTGCCGCAGGACGAATGGACGGTCTACCGCCTGCAGGGGGATGCCCTGCGGCAGTTCGCCCAATCCGAATGAGGGAGAGTGCCGGGGCCGTGCGCGGCATCGGCCTTCCCGGCCATGTCCGGTGCAGCAGGGCTGCGCGCTGCCGGGCGGGGCAAAAAGAAAGCCGCAGTGCTGCCACTGCGGCCGGGGAATTCATTCGGAGGCTGATCCTGCCTCCATCCGTCGTCCTTGCTATGGACTCCCATTCTCCGGGGAGTTGATGACGGGCATGTGACATTCACCGGATGCATTGCCGGTGCCTGATAGCCTGCGCGCCTTCGATGGAGAGCCGCATGCCAACGCCCCCCTGGTTCCTGATCCTCAACGGCAAGTCCGCCGGCGATGACGCCGTGCGCGATGCGGTCGCGCGCGTACGTGACCGTGGCCAACCACTGTTGGTACGGGTGACCTGGGAAGCCGGTGATGCGGAGCGTTACGTGCACGAAGCCATCGCCGCGGATGCGGCGGTGATCGTTGCCGGCGGCGGGGATGGCACCTTGAGCGAGGTGGCCGAGGCACTGGCGCATACCGGCGAAGCAGCGGCCGCCTTGCCGGCGCTGTCACTGTTGCCGCTGGGCACGGCCAACGACTTCGCCACGGCAACGGGCATCCCGGTCGAGCCATTGGCGGCGCTGGATCTGATCAGCAGCAGCGGCGCACGGCCGATCGACCTGTTGCAGGTGGACGGCGACGGTGCGGTGCATTGGTGCGCCAACCTGGCCAGCGGTGGCTTCGGCACCGAGGTCACGGTGGAGACCCACGACGGCCTGAAGAAGATGCTCGGCGGCCTGGCTTACGTCATCACCGGCATCGCCCGGCTGGGCAGGATCGAGCCGATCCGCGCCCGCATCCATGGCGAGGGCTTCCAGTGGGAAGGCGGCTTCATCGCGCTGGGCCTGGGCAACGGTCGCCAGGCCGGTGGCGGCCAGGTGCTGTGCCCGGACGCGGTGCTGGATGACGGCCTGCTGGAGCTGACCGTGGTTCCCGAGCTGTCCGGGGAGCTGGTGTCGACCCTGGGCACCCTGTTCAGCGACGGCAAGCACGCTGCACTGGAACAGGTGGCCGAACGCGCCCGGCTGCGTGAGGTCTGGATCGAGGCCGAGCGGCCGATGACCCTCAACCTGGACGGCGAACCCCTGCAGGCGCGCCGTTTCCATGTGCGCTGCGAGGCGGGGCGGGTACGGATGCATCTGCCGGCTCACACCCCCCTGCTGTCCGGATGAACCGTTTCCGTTGCAAGCAATGGATCATGCTGCGGACGCACACCGCGGCCCATTCTTGCGGTAGAGTTGCCCGGTGCCCATTCTGACGACCAAGCGTTCCCTTTCTTCCGCTCGCCGCTGGTGGCGATGGTGGCCCGTTGCCGTCGTCCGTCCCGCCACCGTCGTTTCCCGGAAGGAAAGCCGTCTTGATCTCGCAAGAGCAGTTCCAGCAGCAGGCCGCTGAAGGCCACACCCGCATCCCCGTCGTCCGCGAAGTGCTGTCCGACCTGGACACGCCGCTCTCGGTTTACCTCAAGCTCGCCGACGGCCCGTTCACCTATCTGTTCGAATCGGTCGAAGGCGGCGAGCGCTTCGGGCGCTATTCCATCATCGGCCTGCCGGCCCGCCGCATCTACAGCTTCCGTGGCCACACGCTGGAGACCAGCGAGCTGGGCGAGGTGATCGAGCGCCGCGACGTCGCTGACCCGTTGGCCGAGGTGGAGGTGCTGCGCGCCCAGCATTCGGTGCCGCAGTTCGAAGGCCTGCCGGGCTTCACCGGTGGCCTGGTCGGCTGGTTCGGCTTTGAATGCATCCAGTACATCGAGCCGCACCTGGGTGCCGGCGACAAGCCTGACGAGCTGGGCACGCCGGACATCCTGCTGATGCTCTCCGAAGAGCTGGCGGTGTTCGACAACCTCAAGGGCCGGCTGTACCTGATCGTGCATGCCGATCCATCACAGCCGCAGGCGTGGGCGCGCGCCAACCGTCGCCTCGACGAACTGGCGCACCGGCTGCGTCAGGGCGGCGCCGGCTACCCGCAGGCGCAGGTGTCCGATGCGATCGACGAGCAGGACTTCAAGTCCTCCTTCACCCGCGAGCAGTACCACGACGTGGTGCGCAAGGCGCAGGAGTACGTGCGCGCCGGCGACATCTTCCAGGTGGTGCCCAGCCAGCGCCTGCGGGTGCCGTTCCGCGCGCGCCCGATCGACGTGTACCGCGCGCTGCGCGCGTTGAACCCGTCGCCGTACATGTACTTCATCGATGTCGGTGGCACCCAGGTGGTGGGTTCCTCGCCGGAGATCCTGGCGCGCCTGCGCGATGGCGTGGTCACCGTGCGCCCGATCGCCGGCACCCGCCCGCGTGGCGCCACCCCGGAACTGGACCAGGCGCTGGAGGCCGAGCTGTTGGCCGATCCGAAGGAACGCGCCGAGCACGTGATGCTGATCGACCTGGGCCGCAACGACGTCGGTCGCATCGCCGAGCCCGGTACGGTCAAGGTGGGCGAGCAGTTCGTGATCGAGCGCTACAGCCACGTCATGCACATCGTCAGCGAAGTCACCGGCACGCTGAAGGCCGGGTTGAGCTACAGCGATGTGTTGCGCGCGACCTTCCCGGCCGGCACCGTCAGCGGCGCGCCGAAGATCCGTGCGCTGGAGATCATCCGCGAGCTGGAGCCGGTCAAGCGCAACGTGTACTCCGGCGCGGTCGGTTACATCGGCTGGCACGGTGATGCCGACACCGCCATCGCCATCCGCACCGCGGTGATCCAGGACGGCCACCTGTACGTACAGGCCGGTGGCGGCGTGGTCTACGACTCCGACCCGGATGCCGAGTGGCACGAAACCATGAACAAGGGCCGTGCGTTGTTCCGCGCGGTGGCGCAGGCGGCGAAGGGGCTGTGATGCCTGCCTTCTGTCGTTCCCCGGATGTCTGACTTCGACCATCAAGGAGATACGTTGATGCCACGGATAGTGCCGCGTTTTCTTTTCACCGTGCTGTTGATGCTGCCGTTGGCCGGCATGGCGCAGGTCAATAGCCTGCCGTCGCAACCGCACCTGCTGGTGAAGGGGCAGGCCAGCCAGGAAGTGGTCCCGGATCAGTTCGGGATCAGCATCGTCCTGCGTTCGATCGACAAAGCCCCCTCGGTGGCGAGAGAGAAAGCGCAGGCCAACGCCGCGCAGGTGCTGGCAGCATTCAAGGCACAGCATGCGCTGAGCGAGAGCGTGCAGGCATCGGCGCTGAGTATCGGGCCGGAGTATCGATACGAAAACAATGCACAGGTGTTCGTGGGGACCAAGGTCGAGCGTTCGCTGTCGGCGAAGTTCGGTTCGCTGGAGGATGTGCGGCACCTGCTCGCCAGCTTGAAGACCAGCGAAGAGCTGCAGGTGTCCGGCATCACCACCGGCTTCAAGGATGAGGCCAAGGTGCGTGCCGGGCTGAAGCGCCAGGCGGCTGAACAGACGCGGGAGACTGCGCGCAGGCTTGCCGAGTCCTACGGTGTGCGCCTGGGTGGGCTGTACACCATTTCCGAGGTGGCGCCGAGCTTTGCCTATGGCGTTCAAGCGGGCACGTGGCCACTTGAGCGCGGCTCCGGCGGATTGCCATCGCCGCCTGTGCCGCCAACCGACCTTGCAGTCAATGCGCGCGCGGCAGATGGCTTTTTCTCGGAGTCTCTGGAAGCCGGCAGTCTCACCCTTTCCGAAAATGTCTACGCGATCTTCCTGATCGCCCAATGAGCCTATTTCCATGCTGTTGATGATCGACAACTACGACAGCTTCACCTTCAACCTCGTGCAGTACCTGCAGATGCTCGGTGCCGATGTGAAGGTGGTGCGCAATGACGTGATGAGCGTCGAGCAGATCGCCGCGCTCAAGCCGTCGCACATCGTGGTCTCGCCAGGGCCGAAGACGCCCAACGAAGCCGGCGTGTCGCTGGAGGTGATCCGCCAGCTCGGCCCGAGCATCCCGGTGTTCGGCGTGTGCCTGGGCCACCAGAGCATTGGTCAGGTGTACGGCGGTGACGTGATCCGCGCCAGCAACATCATGCACGGCAAGACCTCGCCGATCCGGCACGAGGGCAAGGGCGTGTTCGCCGGTCTGCCGGACCGCTACGAGGCCACCCGCTACCACTCGCTGGTGGTGGACAAGGCCACGCTGCCGGCCGAGCTGGAGATCACCGCCTGGACCGAGAACCCGGACGGCTCGATGGAGGAAATCATGGGCCTGCGCCATCGCCGGTATCCCGTGGAAGGCGTGCAGTTCCATCCCGAATCCATCCTCACCCAGCACGGCCATGCGCTGATGAAGAACTTCCTGGACCGCACGGCATGATGATCGAGCCGTCCCAGCTGCTGTTGTTCATGCTGGCCGGCTGGGTGCTGAACCTGACCCCGGGCCCGGACGTGCTTTACATCATCAGCCGTTCGCTGCGTGGCGGGCGCCGTGCCGGCTTTGCCGCGGTGGCCGGCATCAGCACCGGTTGCCTGGTCCACGTGGCGCTGGCATCACTGGGGCTGGGCGTGCTGCTGGCCACTTCGGCGACGTTGTTCATGGTGGTCAAGGGCGTCGGCGCCGCCTACCTGCTGTGGGTAGGCGTGCGCCTGCTGCTGGCCAAGGGCGGCGCGGACACCCTGCAACAAGGCGTGGATGCCGGCGGCGGCGCGGGCTCGTGGTGGCAGGTGTTCGCCGGTGGCTTCCTGACCAATGTGCTGAACCCGAAGGTGGTGCTGTTCTTCCTGGCCTTCCTGCCGCAGTTCATCTCGCCGTCGGTGCAGAACAAGACGCTGGCCTTCGCCATGCTCGGGCTGATCTTCACCGTCAACGCGCTGCCGATCACCGCGCTCTACGTGCTGGCGGCCGACCGCATGCGCAGCAGTCGCTGGGCCGCGCGCGGCATGCAGTGGCTGGACAAGGTGGCCGGCGTGCTGTTCATCGGCTTTGGCGTGCGCCTGGCATTGAGCGCGAGGCCGGTGCCGTGAGTGATGCCGACCTGCGCTTGTTCGTGGTGATGCTGGGTGGGCGCCATGCCCGCGCCAACACCGAAGTGCACGACGTCGTGTTCGCCGTGGCACCCAGCATCGAGCAGAGCTACCCGCAGCTGCGCCAGCAATGGTTCGGCGATGCGGCAGGGCTGCACCTGGATTCGTGGATGACCGTCGATGGGGTGGAGCAGTGGCAGGTGCGCCTGTCCACCGAAGCGCCCGCCGCCGAGGCACCCCGGCTGTACTTCGTGAACCTCGGTGGCTACGTTGCCGGCGAGTTCGGCGAGGCCCATCGCTACCTGCTGGTGGTCGCCGGCGACAGCGTCGATGCCAAGCGCAAGGCGCTGGCGCAGGCCGAAGCGGAGTGGATCAAGCCGCACCGTGACGCGCTGCTGGACGTGGACAGCTGCCTGCCGGTCGGCCCGATCGGCGGCCTGCACGTGCAGCTGCTGCCGGGCCCGCATGCCGGCATCCACAGCCAAAGCGACTACATCGTTATTTCCTGATTCCTGGAGTTGTCATGACCCTCACCGCGCAGGAAGCCCTGCAACGCACCATCGAGCACCGCGAGATCTTCTTCGACGAGATGGTCGACCTGATGCGCCAGATCATGCGCGGGGAAGTCTCGCCGACCATGACCGCGGCCATCCTCACCGGCTTGCGGGTGAAGAAGGAGACGGTCGGTGAGATCGCCGGCGCGGCCACGGTGATGCGCGAGTTCGCGTTGCCGGTGGCGGTGCAGGACAAGACCCACCTGGTCGACATCGTCGGCACCGGCGGCGATGGCTCGCATACCTTCAACATCTCCACCTGCTCGATGTTCGTGGTGGCCGCGGCCGGCGCCAAGGTGGCCAAGCACGGCAACCGCAGCGTGTCCTCCAAGTCCGGCAGCGCCGATGCGGTGGAGGCGCTGGGCGCGATCATCGAACTCAACCCGGGGCAGGTCGCGCAGGCCATCGAGCAGACCGGCATCGGCTTCATGTTCGCGCCGATGCACCACCCGGCGATGAAGGTGGTGGCACCGGTGCGCCGCGAGATGGGCGTGCGCACCATCTTCAACATCCTTGGCCCGCTGACCAACCCGGTCGGGGCCACCAACATCCTGATGGGTGTGTTCCATCCCGACCTGGTCGGCATCCAGGCGCGCGTGCTGCGCGAGCTTGGTGCCGAGCGCGCGCTGGTGGTGTGGGGACGCGACAACATGGACGAGATCTCGCTGGGGGCCGGCACGCTGGTCGGCGAACTGCGCGATGGCAAGGTGCGCGAGTACGAGATCCATCCGGAGGACTTCGGCATCGCCATGTCCGCCAGCCGCAACCTGAAGGTCACCAACCCGGAAGAGTCCATCGCCATGCTGCGCGGCGTGCTCGACAATGTGCCGGGCCCGGCCAATGACATCGTCGCGCTCAATGCCGGCGCGGCGCTGTACGTGGCCGGCGTGGCCGACAGCATCGCCGATGGCCTGGCCCGTGCCCGCGCGGTGATCGCCGATGGCAGTGCCCGCGCCCGTATGGAACAGTACGTGGCCGCCACGCGCCGGCTGGCCGCTGTCATTTGAACCCCGGCTCGCCCCGGTCCTCCCGATCACCCGCGCCCGCAACGCCCGTCTTCCAGGAAGCAGAACCATGAGCGACATCCTCAACACCATCCTCGCCCGCAAGTCGCAGGAGGTGGCGCAGCGCAGCGCCCGCGTGCCGCTGGCCGAGTTGAAGGCGCGCGTGGCCGACGCCTCGCCGGTGCGCGGCTTCGCCAATGCGCTGCAGGCGGCCATCGCCAACGGCGACCCGGCGGTGATCGCCGAGGTCAAGAAGGCCAGCCCATCCAAGGGCGTGATCCGCCCGGACTTCCGCCCGGGCGAGATCGCGGTGAGCTACGAGTTCGGCGGCGCCAGCTGCCTGTCGGTGCTGACCGACGTGGACTTCTTCCAGGGCGCCGACGCCTACCTGCAGGAAGCGCGCGAGGCCTGCACGCTGCCGGTGCTGCGCAAGGATTTCGTCATCGACCCCTACCAGGTGGTCGAGGCGCGCGTGCTGGGTGCCGACTGCATCCTGCTGATCGTCTCGGCGCTGGATGACCGCCAACTGGCCGAACTGTCCGACCTGGCGATGCAGCTGGGCATGGACGTGCTGGTCGAGGTGCATGACATCGACGAGCTGGAGCGTGCCATCCAGGTACCGGTGCCGCTGGTGGGCATCAACAACCGCAACCTGCGCACCTTCGAGGTCTCGCTGCAGACCACGTTGGCGATGAAGGATGCGGTGCCGCGTGACCGCCTGCTGGTCACCGAAAGCGGCATCCTCGGCCCGGCCGACGTGGCGACCATGCGCGGGGCAGGCGTCAATGCCTTCCTGGTCGGTGAGGCCTTCATGCGGGTCGAAGAGCCGGGCGAGGGCCTGCGTCAGCTATTCTTCCCGGCATGACCGAGTCCTATCCTGTTCCCCGCGACGATGCCCCGCTGGTCGTCTTCGATTTCGATCACACGCTCTACGACGGTGATTCCGGCAGCCACCTGTTCACCTGGCTGATCAAGCGCAACCCGCTGCGGATGCTGGCCGCGCTGCTGATCACGCCCATCGCCGGCCCGCTGGTGGCGATGCTGCCGACCCGCCGCATCGGGATCTCCGCCTATGTGTGGGTGGCCACCTTCGGCCTGCACAAGGCACGCGAGTTCAACAGCGTGATCGACCAGTACGTGCTCAGGCACGAGGCGGAAATCCGCCGCAAGCTGCTGCCGCACGCGCTGGACGTGTTTGCCGCCCATCGCCGTGCCGGCGACCGGGTGGTGGTGGCCACCGGCGCGCCACCGGAACTTGCCCGCGCCATCCTGGCCTTCGTCGCCCAGCAGGGCGTGCCGGTGATCGGCAGCGAGGTTGGCCCGCGCCTGGGCGCGGTGGGTGCCACCCGCCACTGCCACAACGAGGAAAAGATGCGCATGCTGCGCGAGCGCGGCTATGGCGACATCGCCATCGCCTATTCGGACAGCACCGCCGACCTGCCGCTGCTCAAGGCCGCCAAGGCCCCGGTGGTGGTCAATCCCAAGCATTCGCGCGTGGCGTACTTCGGCAAGGTGCTGCCGGCCGGCACGCCGATCCTCAACTGGGGCTGCGTCGGCCGCGGCGGCGATCCGCTGCCGAAGTAACGAACGGCATTCCCCCGCGCGGGGTGAAGGCATGCGGCTTGCGAGCCGTTGGCCCGTGCATGGCCGAACGCCACGCGCGCAGTGCGTGGCCGGGGCGCGCAGCGAGGTGCGCAACGCGCGGATGTGCGGCTTCTGTGCTCAGCCGGCGCGCAGCTTCATCACCGCCATGCCGATCTGGAACAGGCTGATCGACAGCACCAGCACGCCCACGGCGACCAGCACCCAGCGCTCCTTGACCCGCTTCACCAGCAGCGCCGCCACCGGCGCGGCCATCATCCCGCCGACCAGCAGGCCGGCGACGATGGACAGGTGCTGCAGCCCCATCGAGAGCAGGAAGGTGATCGAGATCGACAGCGTCACCACGAATTCGGCCGCGTTGACCGAGCCGATGGTGGTGCGCGCCTGCCCGCCGCGGGCCAGCAGGGTGGAGGTGGCCACCGGGCCCCAGCCGCCGCCACCGCTGGCGTCCAGCAGGCCGGCGAAGAAGCCCAGCACCGGTACCCGCTTCACTTCCTGGCGCGGTGCGAACCTGCCGGCCGCACGGGCCAGGATGAAGACCGCCAGCACCAGCAGGTAAAGATAGATGAACGGCCGGACCACCTCGCCGGGCAGCTGGGTGAGCACATAGGCCCCGATCGCCCCGCCGACCGCGCCGGACACGGCCAGGCGCAGGAACAGCCGCTTGTCGACGTTGCCGGCGACCAGGTGCGAGACCCCGGACGCGCCGGTGGTGAACACCTCGGCGGTATGGATGCTGGCGCTGACCGCCGCCGGTGGCAGCCCCATGCTCAGCAGGACCGAGGACGAAATCAGTCCGAACGCCATCCCCAGCGCGCCGTCCACGAGTTGGGCGCCCAGGCCGATCAGGATGAACCAGTAAAACTCGGTGCCGAATTCCATTCCCTGAGCCTGCGGGCTGGGGCAGGGCAGGTCAAGGTGCAGCGCCCAGGCTGACCGGCTTCAGTGACAGTGGCGGGCCGGGGGTAACGCTCCGGCAACGTCGTGGTCGTGGCCTACGGGCAAGCGACCGTGGGCGGTGCGGTTGTCGGCGCGATGGACCTGTCGGCCCTTTGCGGCAAAGGGCGTGAGGGTGTGAGATTCAACGGGGCGCCCAATGTTCGCCCCCTGTAGCAAACATCGGGTGGGGTGGGTCGGGCTCAGCGCGTTCCGTACAGGACCACGGTCTTGCCGCGGGCATGCAGCAGCCCGTCGGCCTGCAGCTTCTTCAGCACGCGCCCGGCCATTTCACGGGAGCAGCCGACCAGTCGGGCGATCTCCTGGCGGGAGACGCGCAGCTGGGTGCCCTGCGGATGGCTCATCGACTCCGGCTCCTTGGCCAGGTCGTGCAGGGTGCGGACGATGCGGTCGGTCACGTCCAGGAAGGCCAGGCGGCTGGCCTTGCGGCTGGTGTGCAGCAGCCGGCGGGAGATCTGCGAGCCGATGGCGTACAGCAGCTTCGGCGCGTCGGTGGACAGCGGCCCCAGGAACAGCTGGTGCAGCCGCTCGTAGCTGATTTCGGCCAGCTCGCACGGCGTGCGGGTACGCAGGATGACTTCACGCTTTTCCGACTCGATGAACAGGCCCATTTCGCCGACGAACTCGCCGGCGCCGAAGTAGCCCAGCACCAGCTCCCGGTCATCTTCCTCCTCGGCGATGATGCTGACCGAGCCGCTGACCACGTAGTACATGGTCCCGGCGGGGTCGCCCGGGCGGAACACATCGGTGCGGGCCGGATAGCGCCGGCGGTGGCTATGGGCCAGGAAGCGGTCGATGGTCGCGATATCCAGCGCAAGCGGGCTGGAGGCGAGGCGCACATTGGTCACAGTGTTTGTGTTCCCAGGGCTCATGTTTGGAGTCCATAAATGAATGAACTTGACGGAGTTCACAAAAAGAATGAACTTGCTTAATGGGCAAGCTTAACGAGCCCGATCATAAGGGGCAAACGGCCTTACGTGGGAACCGTATCGCGGGGGGGAACTTTGCCCCATAATTCGCGCTTTCCACCATCTACAGGATCGACCGCCGTGGTCAAGCCTTTGCCTCGCCTGAGGTTGCAAGGATTCAACAACCTCACCAAGGCCCTGAGCTTCAACATCTATGACGTCTGCTATGCGCGTACCGAAGAGGAGCGCCAGCGTTATATCGAGTACATCGACGAGGAATACAACGCCGATCGTCTCACGCAGATTCTCACCGATGTGGCCGAGATCATCGGCGCAAACATCCTCAACATCGCGCGTCAGGATTATGACCCG
This sequence comes from Stenotrophomonas capsici, assembly GCF_034961085.1. NCBI lineage: Bacteria > Pseudomonadati > Pseudomonadota > Gammaproteobacteria > Lysobacterales > Lysobacteraceae > Stenotrophomonas > Stenotrophomonas capsici. The sequence continues at coordinate 18,834 of NZ_JAYFUH010000087.1, forward strand.
CAGGGTGCATCGGTCACGATCCTCATTTCCGAGGAACCGGTGATCGACAAGAAGGCCGCCGGCAAGGAGCTGATCTCCGACGCCGTGGTCGCGCACATGGACAAGTCGCACATCACCGTGCATACCTACCCGGAGACCCATCCGCAGGAAGGTATCGCCACGTTCCGTGCCGACATCGACGTGGCCACCTGTGGCGTGATCTCGCCGCTGAAGGCACTGAACTACCTGATCGAGAGTCTGGAATCGGACATCGTGATCATGGATTACCGCGTGCGTGGCTTCACCCGTGACGTGAAGGGCAAGAAGCACTTCATCGACCACAAGATCAACTCGATCCAGAACTTCCTGGCCAAGAACATCAAGTCGCGCTACGAGATGTTCGACGTCAACGTCTACCAGGAAAACATCTTCCACACGAAGATGCACCTGAAGGACTTCGACCTGGACCAGTACCTGTTCGAAGAGAAGGCCAAGAACCTGTCGTTCAAGGAACGCATGAAGATCGAGGCGCTGCTGCGCCGTGAGATCGAAGAGCTCTTCCACGGCCGCAACCTGGCCGAGTAAGCACAGGCAACACCGGCGGGACGGCCCGCCCTGCAGTCACTGCAGAACGAAACCGACGGCGGCCCGGTGCGGAAGTACCGGGCCGCTTTGTTCTTGAATGAGGAAAACAACGATGCCCTGGATCTACCTGCTGCTCGCCGGCGTGTTCGAGATCGGCTTTGCACTGGGCCTGAAATACAGCGAAGGCTTCACCCGGCCGCTGCCCAGCGTGATCACCGTGGTGATGGCCGGCATCAGCCTGTGGCTGTTGACCCAGGCACTGCGCACCATTCCGGTGGGCACCGGCTATGCGGTATGGACGGGCATCGGCGCGATCGGCGTGGCCATCGCCGGCATGCTGCTGTTCGGCGACAGCACGTCGTGGCCGCGGCTGCTGTGCATCGCGCTGATCGTCTCCGGTGTCATCGGCCTGAAGCTGGTCAGCTGACCCGCAGTGCCGAGCCGGGCCCGGCAGGTTCTGCGGGCATGCCACGGCGGGTCATGGCGCGCCCTACCCGGAATCCAGGGAATGCCGAGCCACGCTCGGCATGGGCTTCACCGACATGTCGCAGCGAGGCATGACACCGGTCGACCGGGCTGTATCCCCCCCTGACGAATGTCTCAAATTCGATACGCCACCGACTTCATCGCCCGGGAGGCCAGGGCCATCACCGAGGGGATCGGGAACGGCAGCTTGCGCGCGCCGGCATGCTCGGCGTGTTCGGCATGGCGGGCCTCGTCGAGCTTCATCACCTTCAGGATCTCGCGGCTGCGCTGGTCGGCCGGCGGCAGGGTCTCCAGGTGCTCGTCCAGGTGCGCTTCGACCTGGCGCTCGGTCTCGACCACGAACCCCAGGTTCCAGCCATCCCCGCGCAGGCCGGCCAGGGTGCCGATGGTGTAACTGCCGGCATACCACAGCGGGTTGAACAGGCTGGGGCGGCTGCCCAGTTCGCGCAGGCGATCGGCGCACCAGCTCAGGTGATCGGTCTCCTCCTGTGCGGCCGCCAGCAGGTGTTCGCGCGTGGACGGGTCGCGGGCGACCGCCGCCTGGCCGAAGTACAGGCCCTGGGCGCAGACCTCGCCGACATGGTTGATCCGCATCAGGCCCGCTGCATGGCGGGTTTCGGCGGCGTCCAGCACCACCTCGGGGGTGTCGCCGGCCGGGTTCGGGCGTGCGGCCGGCGGATTGCCGAACACCGTGTCCAGGGCGCGCTGGGCTTCGGTCAGCAGGTGGTCCAGGGGCGTCTGTATGCGGGCAGCGGTCATGGCGGGCCGGTGGAGTGGGGTGGCCCGATTCTCGCCCCTGGTCCCTGGCCTGCCAAGGGCACCCGGGCCAGGGGTTGGGGATAACTTGCGCCGGCCCGGCGACCCCGGTACAATCCCGCGCTTCTGTTTCACCATTCACAACGCGTGGCAAAGTTCCGGTGGGATCCTCCGCCGCAATCCGCCCGACCTACCTTGAGTTCTTTATGAGCACTTTCACTGCAAAGAACGAGACCGTCCAGCGCGACTGGTACCTCGTTGACGCCGCCGGCAAGACGCTGGGCCGTCTGTCCACCGAGCTGGCTCGCCGCCTGCGTGGCAAGCACAAGCCGACCTACACCCCGCACGTTGACACCGGTGATTACCTGGTCGTCATCAATGCCGACAAGATCGCCGTCACCGGCAAGAAGCTGAAGGACAAGAAGTACCATCGCTTCACCGGCTACATCGGCAACCTGAAGACCGAAACCCTGGAGCAGGCGCTGGAGCGTCACCCGGAGCGCGTGATCGAGATCGCGGTCAAGGGCATGCTGCCGAAGGGCCCGCTGGGTCGTCAGATGTACCGCAAGCTCAAGGTCTACGCCGGCACTGAGCATCCGCACGCCGCACAGCAGCCGCAGGTTCTGGATATCTAATCATGGCTATCACTCAAAACTACGGCACTGGCCGCCGCAAGTCCTCCACCGCCCGCGTGTTCCTGCGCAAGGGCACCGGCAACATCACCGTCAACGGCCGTCCGCTGGACGAGTTCTTTGGCCGTGAGACCGCGCGCATGATCGTGCGCCAGCCGCTGGAACTGACCAAGAACACCGAGAGCTTCGACGTCATCGCCACCGCTGCTGGCGGCGGCACCACCGGCCAGGCCGGTGCGATCCGTCTGGGCATCGCGCGCGCTCTGGTCGAGTACGACGCAACCCTGAAGGTTGAACTGCGCAAGGCTGGCTTCGTGACCCGCGACGCCCGTGAAGTCGAGCGTAAGAAGGTCGGCCTGCACAAGGCACGTCGCGCCACCCAGTTCTCCAAGCGTTAATCGCCTTGGGTTGGGATTCTTCGGAATCCCCCTGGGAAAGCAAAAGCCCGGCTTCGGCCGGGCTTTTGTCGTTTCCGGGGTGTGGATCCGGCGCGGGTATCCGCCTTGCTGGAATCTTCCGGGCCCGGTCGATGCATAAAAAAAGACCCGATCTTTCGATCGGGTCTTTCGTGTCTGGCAGCCCCGGAAGGATTCGAACCTCCGAATGTCTGAGTCAGAGTCAGATGCCTTACCGCTTGGCGACGGGGCTGTGGTGCAGCGCGATTATCGCACATCCGGCCCGCTGGTTGGGCATTGGCGCGAGAGGGTGGAACAGAAAAGGCCTGATCTTTCGATCAGGCCTTTTTGTGTCTGGCAGCCCCGGAAGGATTCGAACCTCCGAATGTCTGAGTCAGAGTCAGATGCCTTACCGCTTGGCGACGGGGCTGTAGTGCAGGTGGAACCTGCGTTCCCATGGTGGCTATGGGTGGACTCGAACCACCGACCCCAGCATTATGAGTGCTGTGCTCTAACCGGCTGAGCTACATAGCCTTGGGAGCCGGTAATTCTGGTGGT